>JAFGQN010000136.1 GCA_016935665.1 Deltaproteobacteria bacterium
ATTTTGCGCAGAAATTTTTGCTGATGTTTTTTTATCCCACTAATGATTATTGAGCAATTCATTGGGAAGAATTGCGATTTGAAGACCCTGGTTAGTGCAATGGTAAGAGTTGAAAAAAGATAGCGGCGAGTTAAAGTAAGGCTTCTTTGAATGGTGCTGTCGCTTAGGCCTCTACTCGGTTTCGGCCGTTTTTCTTTGCGCGATAAAGCATTTCGTCGGCTCTGGCTAAAATGGATTTGGGGGTGTCGTCCTGTTGAACGCAGGCAACCCCCAAAGAAATAGTTACCCGCGGGAGTTCTTCGCCGTTTGGGGCAAGTACTTTGGATGCTGCCACCGCTTCGCGAATACGGTTGGATGCCACAACGCCTCCTTTAAGATTGGTATCGGGGAGCATGATGCAGAATTCTTCCCCGCCGTATCTGGCTGCGAGATCTGTGGGGCGAAGTTTATGCATGATGACCCGCGCCACTTCGGCGAGCACGGTATCGCCCGATGCGTGTCCGTATTCGTCATTGAAATTCTTAAAATGGTCCACATCGAGCATTACCACGCAGAGCGGCTTTTTAGAGAATTGATGACGATGGGTCATTCGGGGAAGGTTCATGTCCAGCCAGCGGCGATTGCGCAATGCGGTGAGAGCGTCCACCGATGCTTCGTGTTCCAGCTGCATGCGCAGGTTGATATTTTCCACCATTTTGTTGTTGTTGGCCCGCAAACGGCTGGCCAGCAGCAGTAGCATATTGGTGGCGAATTCATGGGAAACTTCCACAAGCCGCCAGAAGGTGGCTTCATCGATGGCCAAAAGGCGCGTCAATTCGGCGGCTTTTACAAATGCGGTGGCCGGGCTCGCTTCAATGACGGAAATTTCACCAACGGTTTGCCCCGTGTCGAGAAAGGCCACCGGTTCGGCGTCGGTATTGTCCAGATGGACGCTTAAACGTCCTGCCAGTACCAGGTACATGGTTTGATTGGATTGCCCCTGTTTCAGTAAGATGGCGTCGGGCGCCAGCATCTGAACCTCGCAATGTTCCAGCAGACCGAAGATGGATTCTATGGACGTTCGACGCAAAATGTGGAGATCGGACAATTCCAGCTGGGAAATTTCCTGATATGTCAGTCGTCCAGAATGTTCCATGGGGTGCTCCACATTCGTCAGCTCCAGATTGTTTTAACGCAAACCGGAATCCCGGGTGAAGGTCTGTTCTCTCAATCGAATCAAATCGGATTCCGGAATCCGCTCCCAGGCGGCAACCACATCCGGATCAAACTGGGAGCCGCTCATGTTGCGGATTTCCTCACAGGCGATGGCGTGAGACAATGCTTTTCGATACGGACGATCGGAAGTCATTGCATCGTATGTGTCAATAACGGCAAAGATACGAGCGCCAATATATATTTCTTTTTCCTTTAATCCCCTGGGATATCCGCCACCGTCCCATCGTTCGTGGTGCTGTCCCACCAAATCCTTGGCCTCATGCAAAAACTCCACGTTCTTAAGAATCTGATATCCGTACTCGGCGTGACGGCGCATCTCCACCCATTCTTCAGGGGTCAGCTTTCCCGGTTTGAGCAAAATGGTGTCTGATACACCGATTTTTCCAACGTCGTGAAGCAGAGATCCCCGCTCCACTTCCAGTATCTGCGCCTCATCCAGCGATAACTCCTCGGCCAGCCGCCTGGCAAAGAGTGCCACGCGCCTGGAATGCCAATGGGTTTCGGTGTCCCGAAGGTCGAGGGCATTGACCATTCCCAGCAACATACTGGTGGTGCGCGCCTGCACTTCCTTTTCCAGACTGATGGTCATGATGCCGAGCTCGGCGCATTTGACGCTTAACGCTGTGGTCAGCTTTTTGTTCTCCAGCGACATCTCATAATGTTCCAGCGCCTTGTTCACGGTTTCTTTGAGCGAATCAATCGACCATGGTTTGGTGATGAAACCAAAGAGTCCAGTTTGATTGATGGCCTTCACCGCAGAGTTAAAATCCGCCTGGCCGGAGATGAGAATGCGAACCGTGTCCGGAAAACGTCTGGACACGCTTTGTAAAAATTTTATCCCGTCGGCGCCGGGCAACTTCAGGTCACTGATAACCAGTGAAAACTGCTTCTCCTCCACTCTCTGCAGGCCTTGCTCGGCGGTGGTTGCCAAAGTGAGGTCCGCGTTAATGTCTCTAAAATCCCTGGCAAAAGAGTTGAGTACGATGGGGTCATCGTCAATACAAAGAATCTGGTGCTTTCCTCTCAACGTCGATTCGATTGTTTCCATGTTCATGAAATTCTCCCTGAAGTGCAAAACAGGTAACGGTCATGGCCGAAATCTCTTTATAAGGGAGGGGTAAATTAGCGACAGTTCCACTGAAATTGGGTATTTTTTTATTTTAATCGAACCCGGATAGGATTTGAGAAGGCCAGCGGTGAGGCGTCAATCCCAGGAAGAATGTGATTCATTTTAGCTGTGCCCGATACTTTTATCACCACCCATGCATCTTCGGTAAATTCGATTGGAACATCCAGCGACTGGACACGGGCGTCATCTGGCAATTCCAGAGGAATTATTCCCTTTGATTGCCCATTTACGACTATTTCCACCACATCCACGGGCAACCAGGAGGGACTTTGAACTTCGATGTGGACGACTGTTTCGCTATGGCTGTCAACCATAATCTCGTCGCCAAATGTGGCATCGCCAATACTGGCTGTCAAAAAGGGGCCATTGCTCACAAACGATTTTCCAGCCAAAAGGGCGTCCGCGAGGGCAGAAACCGGCGCCTGGATTGATGCCTCATCTGGCAAATAAACGTAATTGCGCGGATATCCCGCGAAGTGCCCCACCAGAAAATGGGAGTCGGAATTGCCTGTGGCCACAAATCGGTGTCCCTGGTTCAGCAGCGCAAACCACTCCTCCAGGTTCTGTTTTACTATTTCGGGGTGCTTCAAATCCATGCCGTTAAATATTTCGATGGTGTCAAAATCAAATGACGCGCCGGGAATGTCAAACCGGTTTTCCATCAGGTTTAGCCGGGCGATGGTGAAATAGCCGATATGATGGTAGTCCATGCGCGGATGATTTACCTGAATAATGGCGTTGGGGTGGTGCGTGCGCACGAACGAAAAAATGGATTCCGGGGTCTGTTCCATAAACGGTGGGGCGGGTTCGCCAGCTGGCCAGGGAAATACATTAAAATGACCCCATCGCGGTTTCTTCGTGGTGATCTCCACACCGCTTTCGGTTTCGAGGTGGTGAATTTGCGGGAACGGACGTTGATGCAGGGGTATTCCATAGTCTGTTACCGTGTTGTGATCGGTGGCGACCGCAATATCCACGTTTTCGGCGAAAAGAGAGATGATACGATCGGTCAGGGAAACATCGGAATCCGGACTGGGTTCCGCATGAAGATGCAAATCGGCCGAGCGCCAATCCCCTTTGTTCACCTCCTGTGTCAACTGAAACGGCGCAGACACAGGCCGTTCAGATACGACCTGCAAATCCCGCTGCCCAAGGGAATACTCCGGGCCATGGGTGGCGAGGATTTCGTACCGCCCCTCGGGCAATTCGAACGCCCCAGCGCCACTGGCGCTGTACACCACATTCTCTGCCCCCGACGCCATATGGCGTGGCCCCAGAATGGGGTCCGGAGTAGGGGGAATGCCGCGAATGACCAGACGCGCCGGCAGCGACATATAATTATCGTCTGTTATGAGATAATGAACGGTGCCTGGGAGAACAGTGGAAAAGGAGATCTCCCTGTCCATTGGTGTTTCGGTAACCGCCACCGATTTCCCCTGTCGGCCTCCAGGGGTTACCAGCGACACAGTGTAATCCCCCATGGGCACAGCGGCTTCGAAGTAACCTTCCGGCGAAACGGCGACATTGAGAATGGACGCATCGGTTCGGTCTCGGACTTCTATTTCGGCCCAGCTTTGCATGGGCGCAATATTCCCTTTAATAATTCCGTATCGTTTGCCGGCAATTTGCCACGCCACAGGAGCGATGGCGCCGAGCCCTCCGCGCGCCACAACAATGTGCTGCTCAAACTCAAATGATTCCCCGGCCGCCAAAGATATTTTTGCGATTTGCGCATGGTTTTCGTATGGTCCATGGGGATCGAATGCAAAATCCACGGCGTACGGTCGATTGCGGCATATGACTGCTGTGGTGTGGGTGCGATCTTTGAGCGCAATCCACGCGGTGTTGCCAGAGGTTACCCGTTCAATGTATCCAAGTCCGGGGGCGAACGCGAAGCCACCATCCCAAAAGAGTTGGGTGCCAATTTTCAGATGGTCGAGGGGAGCGCCGCTGATATTCTGCACACGGCTCCATATCTTGAAGGAACGATATCGGGGCACATACGTGACGAATGATTTGAGCAGCAGTCGATTGTTGGTTGAAACTTTAACAATGGAGAGTCCGAGTTCGGCAACGTTTTTCCGGGGGGAGTGGGACCATATTTTTTGGGGGCGAATGGCCACCGTTTGCCACATGGTTTTTTTATTTTCCAGGACCACCTCCAGTTCAAACGAGGACAGGTTGTCGGAAAACTGCCCATCTCTGACAAACCCCACAATTTCCCCTGGTTCCCGTCCCATACCCACGTCGAGTGCGCCGCTGGACACTATCAGAGTCCCTTCCTTTGCGGTGAAAAGCCAGTCTCCGTTCGCTATAAACGGACTTTGAAATAAACTCGTTTTCCCGGATTCGTATCGGTGGATAACAGTTTCCTCTCCCTGCCACGTCTCTGCCCGGGAGTCGTCGGAGCGGTGACATGCCAGGTGCTGAAGCATCGCGAACATTATGAATCCAAACAGTCCTGGACCCTTTGAAAGGTGTGCAAAGGTGCTTTGGGGCGTTATTTCTTTTATATTAGGCGTCGTTCTTCCTCACTTTATACTTGACGAGTTCTCAAAATTCCAAAATTGTTGCCACGACTTCCAGTGACGTTGTCTCATGAAAGTATAGCCGAACTATGCAACTGGCGCCTTTTTCCTTAAGGGAAGGAAATGATAATGCACCATTTAATCAGATTTATTTTGTCTTCGGGACCGTTTCTGCTGGTTTCAGCGGTTGCAGTGGCACAAACGCCCCAAAACGGTGTGGATGAGCATGGGGCTCAATTACCGGAACGCATGCTGACCCTTGGTGATGCCATGGCAAGGTCGCTGCGCAATAATCCGCAGCTGGCAGCAGTGTCATATCAGCAGCAGGCGGAAGAGGCGCGCAGCGATGCGTCCATGGATGGTACTCCAAATCCGGAAATATCGGTTTCTGCAGAGGATTTTCTGGGAAATGGCGAGGCGCGTGGCGTCAATGGGATGCAGGTGACCACTGCAATAAGTCAGGAAGTGGAGCTGGGAGGGAAACTGGCGACCCGTCGCAAAGTACGCGCTTCCACAAGTGAACTCGCTAAAATGAAAACCGGTCTCACCCGAAAGTATATTCTAAGTGAAGTGGCCATGGCGTATCTGGATGTTTTGGCGCAGCAGGAGCGGCTTTCCCACGCACAGGAGATGGTGCGCCTCTCTCAAAAAACAGTTGAAACAATTGCCACCCAGGTTGAAGCCGGTCGGAGCACCGGCATGGAGCAGGACAAAGCAACGGTGGAGTTGTCTCTGGCCAGACTGCGGGAGAGCGAAGCGTGGCGGGAGTTGGCATCGGCGAAAGTGCGATTGGCGGCCACCTGTGGCAGCGATACGGTTTTTTTTGACAACGTGGCCGGAACGCTGAATGCGGTTTCGACACTTCCGGATTTAGATGATATTCTGATGAAGATCCCCTCTCATCCGGAGTTGCTGGCGGCAGCGGCGCAGATTCGTCAACAGCAGGCGCTGGCAGACGCCGCGCACGCCAACCGGGTCCCCAACGTGACATTTGAGCTGGGATTCAGATGGAACAACGGCTCGGACAACGGTTCGCTGGTGGCGGGCGTGGGAATGCCCATTCCGCTGCTGGATAGAAACCTGGGCAATATCGAAGGGGCCAGGCGGGAAGTGTCCAAAGCATCCAGCGTGGCCGATGCCCAAAAAATCATGCTCACTAAAGACATTACCATCGCATACCAGACGCTGGAATACGAACTGCATCGATTGCAGACGCTGCAGGGAAAAATCGGTCCCAGTGTTGTCGCCACGTTTAATGCGGTTGAGGAGGGGTATCGCATTGGCCGCTTCGGATATTTGGATTTGCTCGATGCGCAACGGACTCTGTTTGAAGTGAAAAATATGATACTGAATGCTCAGGTTCAGTATCAGTTTGCCAGAATACTGTTGCAACGCTCGGCGGGAGAATCTGTGTCGGATGCGTTGTTTACCAGGGCAAAAAAGGAACCCCCCAAAACCTCCAACACCAGGGAGACGCCATGATGAAACGTTTTTTAAAATTACTCGGTTTGACCGGTGCACTGCTTTTTTTCCTGTCGTGTGGTGGCGAGTCAAAAGCCCCCGTTACCGAGTCTGAAGGCATCCGCATCGAAGGAGAGACGCTGGTACTCACGTCCCGGGCGGCCCAAAACGCCAATGTAGAGGTGCAAACTGCTTCTTCCGCAGACATTGCACAGGCGCTGTCATATCTGGGAGAGGTGTCGGGTATTCCCGAAAAATTTGCAGCGATTGTGGGGCGTCTGGAAGGGGTGGTGACGGTTGTTTCCAAAAAAGAAGGGGACAAGGTCACCCGCGGAGAAGCCATGGTAACCGTTGAGAGCCGTAAGTTGGCGGAAAGCAAGCTGGCCTATCTGGAGTCGGAACAGAAGTACAAATTCGCCAAAGCCGCAGTGGAACGGGAGGCTTCCTTGCTGGAGAAAAAAATTTCCAGCAAGGAAGCGTATCAACGGGTAATTCACGAAAAAGAGGAGGCAATGCTTAATCACGCTGCGGCGCTGCAGCAATTGAAGCTGCTGGGCTTTTCCGAGGAGTGGTTGCACAAACTGGAGAAAAATCCCAACCAGAAAATGACCAGCTACACCCTCAGAGCGCCGTTTGACGGTGAAGTGGTTTCCAGGGATGTCACCATGGGAGAAGCCATCACTGAGGACAAAGTGCTGTTTCGACTGGCCGACTTAAGCCAGCTGCGCGTTGAAATCAATGTGCCGCTGTCGGCGGTGTCCATTTTCGAAAAAGATATGGATGTTACCGTAACCAATGATTCTCTGGAACTCACAACGCCGGGCAAGGTGAGCCTCGTGTCGTCGGTGGCCAATTCTGAGACGCGCACAGTGGCCATTAAAGTGACCATCGATAACCCCGACGGGAAATGGCGTCCCGGAATGCCCGCCACGGTGGCGCTCAAGGACCGACAAGTGCATGCCAAAGTGGCCGTCCCCAACGGTGCGGTACACGACATGACGGATGGCCAATTTGTCTTTGTGATGGTGTCCCCCGCGTCGTTTAAACGGGTTGCCGTTACCACCGGCGCTTCAGATGGAAAACTGCTCGAAATCCTCTCCGGCATTGCTGCCGGCGACAAAATTGCGGTGGCCAACAGTTTAACCCTTAAATCCGAATGGATGAAACGGGCCGGTGAATAGCCGGGAGGCATACCATGACATCAATGCTGCGAAAAGTTCTCACTCAGCGAATCATGACCCTCTTTTTGGCGGTGATTGTGGTGGCGCTTGGCGTCTGGTCATACGGACAGCTGCCTATTGACGCTTTTCCCGATATTTCAACGCCACAGGTGCAGGTGATTGTCAAGGCGCCCGGCATGAGCCCCATGGAAGTGGAGCAGCGGGTGACCTATCCCATTGAAACGGAAGTGCGGGGGATTCCACGCCAGACCATTTTGCGGTCGGTCACCAAATATGCATTGTCGGTGATTACCATCGATTTTGAGGAAGAAGTGGACATATATTGGGCCAGACAGCAGGTGTCTGAGCGAATTGGTCAGGTGTTGTCGGGATTGCCGGACGGTGTGGAAGGGGGACTGGCGCCCATCACCACACCTCTCAGTGATGTGTACATGTTTATTCTTGAGGGAAAATCCTATGACAATCGCCAGCTGCGGGATATTCTGGATTGGCAGATTCGTCCCCGGCTATTGTCGGTAAACGGAGTGGCGGATGTGAATTCACTGGGGGGCGAAGTGCGCAGCTTTCAGGTGGAGTTGAAGCCCGAAGCGCTGTTGTCCTACGGTTTATCCATCGCAAAGGTATCAGATGCAATAAAGAACAACAACGACAACGCGGGCGGCGATCGATTTGTGCAGAACGACGAAGTCATTCTGATTCGCTCAGTCGGGCGGCTGAAGAGTCTGGAAGATATTGGCAATATCACCGTGGCCACTCGAAATGGCGAACCCATTCTGTTAAAGAAAGTGGCGGACGTAAAAGAAGGCGCGCTGGTGCGTTACGGCGGTGTCACTCGAAACGGGGAAGGCGAAGGCGTGCAGGGCGTGGTGCTCAATCGCCGGGGCGCCAACGGTCGCGCCACGGTGGCCGCAGTCAAGCAAGCACTGGTGGAAATTGAAAAAAGTCTGCCCGATGGCGTGAAAATCAAACCGTTCTACGACAGGTCAAAGCTCATTGATGCCGCAGTGTCCAATGTGGAGTTGTCTCTGATTGCCGCTGTGGGACTGGTGCTGGTGGTGTTGTTTATTTTTCTTGGCAATATCCGCAGTGCTATCACAACGGGAATGATTTTGCCTCTCACGGTTTTTGCCACATTTGGGGTTATGGCCCGGTTGGGGATTACCGCCAATCTGATGTCGCTGGGCGGTTTGGCCATTGCCATTGGTATTCTGGTGGACTCCGCTGTGGTGATGGTGGAGAATATTCATTCCAAAATTGCGGGCAAAAGCAACGGCGCCAGCGTGCTGCATCTGGTGTACAACGCGGCCACCGAAGTGGCGGCCCCCATTGTGATTGGAGTGATCGTCATTGTGGTATCGCTCATGCCTATAGCGACGTTGACCGGCCTTGAGGGCAAACTGTTTGCACCGCTGGCCATCACGGTGGCCATTGCCGTGTCATGTTCTTTGGCGTTGTCACTTACTGTAATTCCCGTGCTATCTACGCTGCTGATGAAAAAAATCGCCGACAGGGAGAGCGGGCTGTTTCGTTTGGGAATGCGGCTTTATCGCCCTACCATCCGGTTTGCCCTGGGGCACAAGCGGTTGGCGTTTGCGCTGGCTGGAGTGGCGCTTGCGGCGACAGCAGTGGTTTTTTTGGCGATTGGCCGGGAGTTCCTGCCGTATCTCGACGAGGGAACGATGGTGGTTCAAACCGAAAAGCTGCCCACCATATCTCTGGCCCGGTCCATGGAAGGGGACAGCCAGGTGCAAAAGGCGCTGATGGCGCTTCCCGAAATCGATGGCATGGTCTCCCGTGTGGGCTCCGATGAACTGCGGCTGGATCCCATGGGATTCAACGAAACCGATGCGTTTCTGATTACCAAACCCCGCAGTGAGTGGGAGTCGAAAGATGTGTTCGAACTGCAGGAAAAGATGCGGCGTGTGCTGGATGATATTCCCGGCATTGACTACGGGTTTACCCAGCCCATTGACATGCGTGTGTCGGAGATGCTCACTGGCGTGCGGGCAGCTGTGGCAGTGAAACTGTATGGGGACGACTTAAATAAACTGGACGAACTGGCACAACAGATTGAGTCTATATTGGCCAAAGTTCCAGGCAGTGTGGATATTCTGCGCAGCAAACTGACTGGACAGAAATATTTAAACATCGAGATGCGCTACGAAGTGATGGCCCGGCTGGGCATTTCAACCAACGATGTGAATCAACTGGTGGCCACTGCGCTGGGAGGAGAGGTGGTCTCCGACGTATCGGAAGGGAATCGGCGCATTCCCATTCTGGTGCGTTACCCGGAGCAAAAAAGAAATTCGGCGGCGGCAATTGGTAATATCCTGGTGGATGCCCCGTCTGGCAACAAAATCCGGCTGGCGGAATTAACCCGGATTGAAGAGGTGGATGGACCGGTACAAATCAAACGGGAGAACGGCAAACGGCAAGTGGTGGTCCAGGTGAATGTGCAAAACCGCGACGTGGTGGGATTTGTGGACGAAGTGAAGCGCAAAGTGGATGCGACGCTCAAAATGCCCGCTGGATATTTCGTTGATTATGGCGGACAGTTCGAGAATCAGCAACGGGCCTCAAAGCACCTGGCGCTGGTGATTCCGCTGACCATCTTTGTAATTCTGTTGATTCTGTTTTTAACGTTTCACTCTCTTCGCCAGGCGCTCATTATTCTGTTCAACATTCCTTTGGCCATGATTGGCGGTGTGTTCGCCCTGTTTGGCACGGGGTTGTATCTCTCTGTTCCGGCATCTCTCGGGTTTATCGCCCTGTTGGGTATTGCGGTGGAAAACGGCGTGGTGATGCTCAGTTTTTTCAACCAGTTGCGGCAGCGGGGCATGCCGCTGCAGCAGGCGGTTATTGAGGGAAGTGAAAAACGATTGCGTCCCATCCTGATGACCTCTTTGCTCACCATACTGGGTCTGGTGCCCCTGCTGCTTTCCACGGGACCGGGATCGGAAATACAAAAGCCGCTGGCGGTGGTAGTAGTGGGAGGCGTGTTTACCTCAACTGCACTCACGCTGGTGCTGCTGCCCATTTTTTACGACTGGATTGAGCGCTGGGCCATGAACCGCGACGCGGCCAAACGTCCGGGCATTCTCAGACGCTCCACACCCGCTTTGCCCGTCACTGGCCAGACTGAAGAAGTGGAGGTATCGTCATGAAGCGCCTTTCTCTGATGCTGAACCATTCGAAAAAAAATGACATCGTTGAGTTGCTCCAACAGCTTGAGCATGTAAACGCCTACACCATTTTTCATGGGGAAGGGCACTTCCCGGGAAATATCGCGTCTTTTGAATCTGCTTACGATGAAGTAATGGGCTTTGTGCCCCGAATAAGAGTTGATTTGCTGCTGGACGACGATGATGTGGCCTCGGTGCTGGATAAAATCAAGCAATGCACCGGTTGCAACGCCCGCAATGGCGTGTACTGGATTAGTCCGGTGGACAGCATGGGCGAACTTTAAGTCGGATTTTCTTGCGAAGAGACCGGTTATGTCGCAAATGTATGTGCATATTTTAACAACTGTGTATCTCACAAGTGTAAGTACACCCCCTGGTATTTGGAACCGGTAACAGATATTGAATTCTTCTGAACATAAACAAGACTGTGTGGATTTGTCTGGCGAAGCGTTTTGCCCATTGCCAGGGTGGCTGTGGGGCCTTTTTACGGTTGGACCGTTCGTCGCCTTTGGATTGATATTGCTGACGGTGGCCCTCTTATGGGGGCCCGGGGCCATGGGATTTATTGCCGGGATGACGGTGGGGGGATTTGTGGGCGGCGGCAAACTGGTGGTGTTGGCCGGAGCCATTGATACCGCACCGCTGGGCACCTGGCCCATCGCCGCCATGGTGCTGTTTGGAGATGTGTCCACAGCGGTTATCATGCTGGCCAATATGCATCTTCTGTATAAAATTCCGGCACTTGGCAAACGTTTGGCCGCTGCCCGCAAGGCGGGATATAAGGTATTGCACACCCACAAATGGATGCGTCGCGCCGCCGAGGTTGGGGTGGTGGTATTTGTATCGCTGCCGTTTCAGGGAACCGGTGCAGTGCTGGCAGTATTTCTGGGACGCATACTCGGTCTCTCCCGCAGGGTGATTGTGGTGTGCATCGCCCTTGGTGCGGCCACCGGCGCCAGTGCCATCGCACTCCTCGCCAATATGGGCAGCACCGAGATCACCAAAATCGCCGAAAACCCCATCCTTGGAATTGTCACCATTGCCATCACTCTGCTCATCACATTTATCCTTGGGCGCAAATTTCTGGGCCTGGATGTTGACGAATCCTGACAGAATCTGTCATATGGCGTTCGCTTTAGTTTTCAGCAACCAAAGGATAAAACCATTGAAACCATGGACCACCATTGATGAAAAGCAGACCCCCGACGGTCTGCTGCAGCTGCTGCGCCGGGGAAAAAAAGATTTTCTCATAAAGATAGACAACCAGATTCTCATGAACAGCCATCTCAGTCTGACCGAGCAGGCGCTGGCCAGCAGTGCGGTTGCGAAACTCACCAAAAAGGAAGGCGCGCTGGTTCTGGTGAGCGGGTTGGGCATGGGCTACACGCTGCGGGCGGCGCTGGATGCGCTGCCGTCGAGATGCAGCGTTACCGTGGCGGAGTTAAACCCCATTGTGGTGGACTGGTGTAAAGGCGAATTGGGGGAACTCACCGATTACCCCCTTCGGGACAACCGCGTCAATGTGATTGTGGGGGACGTGGCAGAGGTGATTATGGACGCTGCCTATATCTCCAAACGCCCCTTCGACGCCATTATCCTGGACCTGTACGAAGGCACCACCGAAGCCAATCGGGATGACATGCATCCGTTTTACGGATTTGAAGCGCTGCAACGCACCCGGGATGCGCTACAAAAAAAGGGCGTGTTCGCCGTCTGGACAGAGGGCGAGGACAAAGGTTTCGAACGGAGACTCGGACGCGCCGGCTTTGCTGTGGAACCCACTCGCCCGGGAAAGGGCGGCCCCCGTCATGTGGTGTACCTGGCACAGCCCGGACGTCGGACCAAATGACCCGTTGTCATTCAGATTTTTCATCTATTGATAGAATAAATCTCTCCTTGCGGTGTGTTTGCGCATGAATCATCTTAGTTGTACTAAAAAAATATTGCGAAGCTATAATCGTATGAAGTAAGTTCCTCGATAATGCACATAAAGCTCGACATCTGGATCGACATTTATTGCAGCAGGAACGGAAGGAATACCGAAATGCTTAATTATACTCGTCGCTTGATATTACCTGCTGTCGCAATTCTGGTGGCCTGCGCAATGCTTGCGTGTGGCGGTGCTGGAAAATTAAAGACCAATTCCCCTATTGCAGCTGTTCCCGAGATGAATCGCATTACCATGGAGGAATTTGACGGCAATCCCGTTGCAGTTCGCTTGACCCAACCTGCGGTGGTCGCCGGCATCATGCTGCCCCCCGGTTCAATCATGCGTCAAACCAGCGAAACCAAATGCAGCATTTTCCCCGCTGAAAACCTCCTGTTTGGCAATATGCAGATTCCCGCAGCCTCTGAACTCGAGCTGGTATCTGCCGCCAATGGTTATCAATGGAGCGGGATTGTTATTTTGGGAGAAGCCGCACAGTATCAGGGCATAATGTTGCGCCCCGGAGATGGCGCGTTTTTCACAGGGCCGCTGCTCACTGATCCGATTCTGACGCAGATTCGCACTGGAATGCACGGCGAACTGGTGGGTCAGTGGTATCCCAAAGACACCATAATTTTTCTGGATCCCGCCGGCGCCGTCACAGGAGTAACAGCGCCCATTTCCCCCGAGGCGCTGGCGGCACAGCAGGAGTCTTATCTGAAACAAAAAGCCGAGCGCACTGCCCGTTGCGAGGAAATCTGCGCCCAACACAAATCAGATGTTGCAGCGCACACCAAGTGCATGGAATACTGCCTGAGTAGATAATAATCGAAAGGGGAGTTTCCTGTGAGATACTCAAACTATTTTTCCGTTGTTTTTTTAGGCGCTGCACTGGCCGTTTTCGGCTGCCAGAAATCCAGTAAATCCGGCGGCGGCGACACAACCACCGATGACACCGACTCGTGGACTTATGCCTCTGATTCCGGTACGTTGCCCGATACGCTGTCGGACTCACAGGCAGGCGGTGATACCACCGACACCTCGCATGACACCGCCACATCCGTTTCCTCCGATACCAACTCAAGCGCCGACAGCGACACTGGCGCCGTCAATGATTCAGACACCACCACTCCCCCCGACACTGACTCGGCAACAACAGCCCCTGATTCAGATTCGGATTCCGACTCCGTCCCAGCCACCACAGCCTGCGAATCCGATGCAGACTGCGCCGACAACGGCGATTTAACCTACTGTCTCGTCAACCCACTGCCAAACCAGCAGGGATTCTGCACCATCGGCGACTGTGAACCCGGCGACTGCCAGGCCGGTTACGCCTGCTGCGACTGCGACGGCGTCGCAATCCCCGACAGCATCCCATGGGATCTATCGGAACCCACCTGCATCCCGGCGGAAGGTTCTACAGTTCTTGGCGCCCTGGGGTGCGCCTGCGACAACTCAGGGGATACTGACAATCCGCAGGTCACCGCATGCGAATCAAACGCAGACTGCGCCAATAACGGTGCGATGGATCATTGTTTACAAATTTCGTTGCCCACAGCAACTCCCATCAATGTCGGATGTGTTGAAACCGGTTGTACACCAGGGAGTTGTGAGTCGGGATACTCGTGCTGTTCATGCGGTGCCTTTGCCTCACTTTTGAGTACCAGCGAACCAATGTGTGCATCCGATGCGATTTCCTCTCAAATATCAGGTTTCTGTTCCTGTAACTAATCTGATTTTAAGTTTTTTTTTCTCCTTTGCGCAAAATGGTCTGCAATATTGCCATGTAATCTTACGTTGACCCATTTCTCTGTCATAAGATGGTTCATTCTTTCGATGCAAGGAGGCCTTTTTCTCTTAGAATTTCGACGATTCGGTTTGCGGCTTCTTTGCGGCCGGCTTTTTTGGCAGGGGCTATTACGGGGTTGGTTTCAATTTTTTCACCGTCTTCCAGGATGGCATAGCCAATGATTTCGAATTGGGGTTGATGGGCGGGGCCTGCGATGCCGGTAACGCTGTATCCAAAATCCGTGAGCAGGCCCAGTTGGCGCATTTCGTTGAGCAGCATCATGGGATCCCGCGTCGGGACGTATGTTTCCTGCCTGTCAGCCGTCGCGCCCTCGCAGCGTTGTGGCGCGGGGGCAGCGCCTGCTGCGGTTTTCGCGGCATTTTCCTGTATTTGAACCTGGTCAAGTTGAGTGCCGAGTTCTGCGGCGGCAGCCTGCTCGGCGGTTTTTTGTGTGGCATGCCCAAACCAATGGGTTTCGATAGTCTGGTTTTCGCCTTGCCGTATTGCAGCTTTCACGCGAAAGCCATCTATGTCTGCCATTATGTGATAACTGGGCGCTTCCAGTCGATGTGCTGCGCACCATTCGACCAGTCGGCCTTTGGGATTGCTGTGTTTCAGTGCGTTGGCCTGGTCATCGCTCACGGCAATGACGGTTTCGCTCCCCTGAAGTTCCTGCCTGATTTGCCGACGCAATACTTCAGCCGCCAACTGCTCGGCAACTCGCTTGGATGCTGCGCGCTGTATGCCGCTTTGAAACGGTTTATTCCTAAACCGCATACACATTGTTGCAGTATAAAATGCACCTTCCTCTGACGTTGTGCATTCCGGTGGCGCAACGGCGGCGCGCATGCAGAATTCGAGCAATTTCCCTTTGGGATTTTCCCGTTTGAGTGATTCTTCAAGGGCCGCTTCGGCTGGAAACGCATTGCTCTGGGATGGCGCCAGCACATGCAGCAGGCGGCGACGTACATCATCTCTTTTTACCAGACCGAAATCTTCCAGTTTGCCGATAAATGCATCCATTGTTAATGAATCGACTTTTCGACCAAACCACGCCTCTGCAACCGCCGCAGCGTGAATGGGCCGGTCAGTGGGTGGGCCCAGCAAAGCGCGTGCGGAAGCCTTGTCAATCTCTCGTCTTTTGTTGACCTTCGCAAAAAAGGAGCGCCGCTTTGGGTATCCCAGGCAAATGGTTTGACCATTTTGAACCTCAATTTTATCTTTGGCGCTGCAGCCGCCGGACAACGACTGGATCGCTTCCAGGTCCCCGTGCACGAATGCGACGCTGCGGGGACGCAGACCCTCGATGACGCCAAGTATCTGCATGCGATCGGCATGGGCCGATAATCCGTATTTTTCGAATTGGCATTTTACCGGAGTCGTTTGTCCGTCAATGCGGATTTCCCGGTTTTCTTTTTTTTGTTCGGTTAAATCGAGCAATGCCTTTCCAGGGGATTCCTCGTCCTGATATCCGGTAATCAGTATGGCATCGTTCGCCTGTTGAATCATGTGTTTGGCGTATTGCACTGAAGCGCCCCCTGACAACATGCCGCTGGATGCAACAATCACGCACGGGCCGTTTTCCAGTACTGCTTTTCGGTCGTCCGGACGTGCTACAGGCATGATGCCATTGGTATAAAAGGGATGCGATGCTTTTTTGATTTCATGGTACAGCGCGCGGGAAACATATTTTTCGTTTCTGCCATACACATCACACACCGAACGCACCATGCCGTCCACATACACGGGTATTGGGGGCAGATTGCCGTTTCGAATGGCCCGTTTCAAAAGCAGCAGTATTTCCTGCGCTCTGCCGACGGCAAATGATGGGATGAGCGCGCGCCCGTTATTTTCGAGCACCTTTTTTATTCTGGTGATCAACTGCTGCTCAGCGGTGTTTCTGTCTTCGTGAAAGCGATTGCCATAGGTGGCCTCTGTGATGACCATGTCGGTGTGAAGTGCCGGGCTTTCCAGAGCGGGGACGGTGAGCTGAGCACTGACGCTGTAGTCTCCGGTGAACATGAAGTTCCCCGCGGGGGTGTCCAGGTGCACCATGGATGCCCCCAGAATATGTCCTTCAGGCAAAAATGTGATGGCAACATCGTTGATGATTACCTGCTTTCCATGATGAATGGGCACAAACGCATCATTTACTCGAGCGACCTGTTTTTCCGCGTACAGGGGGATTTCGGCTTCTCTGTCGTTTGAGGACATAATTTTTAACGCATCGCGAAGCAGTATCATTGTAATGTCGATAGTGGGCGGCGTTGCATATACCGGAACGTTGGCAAAGGCGTCGCACACAACCGGAAGGCCGCCAGTATGATCGGTATGTGCATGGGTAACCACAATGGCGTCCAGTGGTTGGCCCTCGAGCATCGCCAGATTTGGCAGGGCGTTTTGGGAACCAAAACGAACGCCGCAATCTACCAGCAGTCGCGTATCGCCGACCTTGAACAGGGCGCAAGATGCCCCGATTTCTTTGGCGCCACCCAAAAAGGTCATTTCCGCTTGTGCCTGTGTCATATCAAATCCTTTCCAAAACCAAACATTCGCGTGGGTGATTGTTTGGGCGACAGTGCTACAAGTTGCTTTTTGTCGCAACGGCTCAATAAAAAATAAAAAAAAAATGCGATTTCCTCAAGTTCCAGGACAGCCCACCGACATAACAAGTGTAGCCATGGAAGGCTCGTTCCGGATGCGTTAAGGCCGGCCAGTCGGAGGGAGTTTTTCCGTTGAGCTACGCCCACACATAACGGAACCAGGAGCACGAATGCTCCCCGGGCCGCCCAGCCCGGCTTCCAGGGAGGAAGAACCATGGGAATGGTAATTAACACAAACACGCAGGCGATTAACGCCCAGAGGAACCTGTCACGAACCAGTTCCTCTCTTTCGACAAGCATGGCGCGTCTGTCCTCGGGCTTGAGGATTACCTCAGCCAAGGACGATGCGGCCGGATTGGCTATCAGCGAAAAGATGAAAGCCCAGATTCGCGGTCTGTCTCAGGCAGAGCGGAACGCGAACGATGGGATTTCTCTGGTGCAGACAGCCGAAGGCGCGATGGATGAAATCAGCGGCATGCTTATTCGAATGAGGGAACTGTCAGTGCAGGCAGCCAACGGGACAACCGATTCAGCTCAGAAAGGATTTTTGAACAACGAATTCAGCCAGTTGTCGAGCGAGATTACTCGTATTGCCAACTCCACCGAATTCAACGGCACGTCATTGCTGAACGCGGCCGCATCTGTCACGCTGCAGGTGGGCATTGGCACCACGTCTGCCAATGATCAGCTCACTGTTGATTTCAAGGACGTCAGGGCGACGTCGTCCAGTATTAACGTGAGCACGCAGAACATCTCCACCGCCAGCGGCGCACAGAGCGCCATTTCGGCCATTGACACGGCCATCACAAATCTTTCTGAACAGCGAGGCAAACTCGGCGCCTTCCAGAATCGACTGGAAAGCACCGTGCGAAACCTGGCGACGACACGAGAAAACCTGTCGGCCTCGAACAGCCGTATTCGGGATGTCGACGTTGCCTCCGAGTCTGTAGACATGACGCGGAGCCAGATTCTCATGCAGGCCGGAACAGCGGTCCTTGCTCAGGCAAATGGTTTGCCGAGTATGGCGCTGGCGTTAATCGGCTAAAGCAAATAGCGCTGCCCCTCCCGAATGGGCGGGAGGGGTTTGGCGCTGATTATCCGGACGGAACCGGATAAATGAGGTGGTAAGATGCCAAACACCAAGACAATTACAGGAATTCAGCGCGGTCCGGATTTTGAGCGGGAAATGACCGAAATTCATCATGTGCAGCGGATTCAGCGGGAAGTAAAAACCAATTCCAAAGCAGAGGTCAATGAGCCATTGATCACTGCGGCGGTGGAAGCGGGCAAAGAGGTTGCCAGCAGCATGGGGCAACAGGTGGATGTGAAGTATGACAGAGAGAACGACATGGTGGTGATGCAAATCAAGGAACTGAATGGCGGCGAAGTGGTCCGTCAGATTCCGCCCGAAGAGATGATTCGGACAGCTCAAAGAATCAAGCATCAGCAGGCGCAATTTTTAAACAGTGTGATTTGAGCGCAGATGATGTGAGCGTGCAGTAAGGAGCAGTTGAAATGGGTATCACCTTCTCAGGTATCAGTTCCGGTATTGACACCGGGGCAATAGTGGAGTCTTTTGTGTATTCCGAACGGGCGCCCATTCGCGCCATGGAGCAGCAGAAAAAAGACTACAACGGTCAGTTGACAAATGTTCGGACACTGAACTCAAAAATGCAGGCGCTCCAAAAGACGATGCAATCCATGAGTTCCATTGGTGATTTTCTATCGTATTCGGCCGAGTATTCGCAAAAAGATGCGATGGATGTCACTGCCAATGGGGATGCATCCCCTGGCTCGTACAAAATACAGGTGGACCGGTTGGCGCAGGCAGAGCGAGACTATTCCACCGCCACTTTCGCCAACAAAACCACAAAGGGCGCTGCAGGAACCGGAACATTGTCGTTCACGGTGGGATCGGGCGATAAAGTGGATATTAACGTTACCTCAAGCATGTCGCTGGAAGATATTGTAAACGCCATCAATGGATCCGACGCCGAAGTAAGCGCCAGCCTGCTGTTTGACGGCAGCAATTATCGTGTTCAAATTGCCGGACAGGAGACCGGGGATCCGGCCGACGCGGGGATTACCATTGCCGAGTCCGGTACTTTGAGCTTTGGGTTCACCGAATACCAGGCGGCACAGAGCGCGCGTATTTATGTAGATGATATAGAGATTCTTAGCGACACCAATACATTTGAAGATGTGCTTAGTGGCGTTACCATTAATGTGAAGGAGACCACAACCGATCCCTTCCAGATGGAAATCAAGTCGGACAACAAGGAAATAGAAAAAACGCTAAAGAGTTTTGTGGATGGCTATAATGAAATTCTTGGACTTGTGAAACAGGATACAAGCTCCAACTCCACATTGCGTTCACTGCAGCTGCAGATGGGCACCATGATTGCGAGTGAACTTGGAAATGTGGGGGGGGTTTATACGGCGTTGTCCCAAATTGGCATTTCCACCAACAGTGACGGCACCTTGAAGCTCGATTCCAGCGATTTGGAAGATGCGTTGGCCAGAGATACGCGTGGAGTCGCTCAACTTTTCTCCGGAAATGACGATGGTACTGTTAGCGGGATGGGGGACCTGCTGGAAGAGTTTATCGACAAGTACGTGTCCAAGGTGGACGGTGTACTCAAATCGCAGGAAAGTGGCCTGCAGCGCATGATCAGCCGATTGGATGATTCGATTCTTCAGGCTGAGGAACGAATTACCAGTTATGAGGAAAGTCTGACAGCAAAGTTTACAGCCATGGAAATATCGATGAACGAACTTCAGTCTCAAATGTCCTATATGACGTCCATGGGATTTTAACTATGGTTATCATTAATAGAAGAGGAGCGAGCGTATGCATAATCTAATGGGGTATCGACAGCAGGCGTATAAAAAGGTGCATGTGGAAACGGCCAACCCCGGGCGCGTACTGCTGCAGTTGTACGATGCGGCGATTCGTTTTGTTGAAAAAGCTCAGATTCAAATCGATGACGGACAGGCTGGCCCCAAAGGTGAAAGTTTGAGAAGAGCTCACGCCATTATTGCGGAGTTCATCAACGCGCTGGATCACAAAATGTCACCGCAACTCTGCTCAAATCTGGAACAGATTTACGGATTTATGTTGGAAAAAATCGCCGAAGCCAATGTGAATATGGATTCGCGCGCGCTGGTTCCGGTTCTCAAACACTTGCGCGAGATGCGGGAAACCTGGCAAATCGCAGTGGACCAGGCCCAGTCCGAGTCGGCTGCCACGTCAGTTGCCACCGGAATCGGCAGTGCCTTATGAACGACCACCACCTATTAAATACATTAAATAAATGGTTGGACTTGCTGGAGTCTTTCAGCGCCGTTTCTGTCAATTTTTCCGATGAACAACAGGTTATTGACGCCCGAATTCTGGAGCGTCAACAAATTATTGACTCCCTCCATGTTCTTGACGGTGAATTGGCGGAAATACGGGCCATGAAGCGGGCAGGATGGAACGGGTTGAGCTCTGATTTGGTGGAAAAAATAGAAATTATAATCAGAAAAGGCAACGCAATTTCAAGTACTTGCGTTGTTAAAGACCAAAAAAACCTTGATATTGCTAGAGATATGCGAAAAGAAGTCTCTGGCAGGATCTCTAACGTTAGGAAATCAAAGGGGTATTTGGTTTCCTCCCACGTTGTCAAAAAGTCCTCCTCCATCATCGTCGATAGTCACGCATAAATTTGGCATCGCTTTTGCGATAACACCTGTCAGGCCAACGAATGGCAGGTGAAAAAAGTGACTGAACAACCAATTGCAAAACAAAAAATAAATAAAAGCAAAGGCGTGATTCTAAACGGCCGTTTTGTCCACCGCGACATTGATGCCGATAGCGCCACATGGGTTGCTGCCTGGGATGCTGAGGAGATGATTCTGAAGCTGGCAGAGTACTTTGCTCTAAACGACACAGGAATGTTCACTCTGCCGTTAGATGCCGAAAGCGCCCAGTTGACGGACGATATGCCGCGTTTCCAAAAATCGCAAAGAGACGGGCTTCAAGTACCCAAGGAGGGACAAGATGGGACTGGTAATTAATACCAATATTGCTTCTATGAACGCTCAACGGAATTTGAGCAGAACTGAAGACTCTCTAAACACCAGTATGGCGCGATTGTCTTCGGGGATGCGGATTACCGCGTCAAAAGATGATGCGGCCGGTTTGGCAATTTCCGAAAAATTGAGGGCGCAGATTCGTGGTCTCGCACAGGCGGAACGCAACGCTCAGGACGGCATCTCACTGGTTCAGGTGGCGGAAGGCGCGCTCAATGAAGTGGGGAACATTCTAATTCGTCTGCGCGAGCTGGCGGTTCAGTCTGCAACGGGAACATTGGGCTCGGAGGAACGCGGCTATCTGAACAACGAGTTGAAGGAGCTGATGGAGGAAGTTGACCGCATCGCGGGTGTAACGGATTTCAACGGTATGCAACTTCTGGACGGTACGGCGTCATTTGATTTGCAGGTAGGCATTCGCAACCATCCAGATGATCGCATCGCGGTTGTGATTTCGACCATGAGTACTGTGGGAATTGGTCTGGGGGGAATCACCATTGATGGCCCCACCGGATCCAATGCACGATTGGCGCTGGACGCGCTGGATACCGCCATTAACAGCGTGTCGAAGATTAGAGGCGATTTGGGCGCCGTTCAGAACCGATTGGCGAGTACCATCAAGAATCTGGCCACACAGCGTGAGAATTTATCTGCTGCCAACAGCCGCATTCGAGATGTGGACGTGGCCGATGAGACGGTGCGGCAAACCAGAGCTCAAATATTGATGCAGGCGGGGATTTCAGTGTTGTCGCAGGCGAACCAGCTGCCACAGATGGCGTTGCAGCTTATTGGACAGTAAGGACAGGGATTTCGGACAACATGACAGCGTTGTCCCGGCAAAATACGGAGAGAAATAAATGTTGCACGAACACCAAAACGTTGAACGAACGCCTGTTGTGCAGGTCCCGCAGGAAGTGGATCGCAACGAGCTTTTACTGGCATTGTACGCCAGCGCGATTCGCAATGTAAAGCAGGCAAAATCCGAGATTGACGCGGGAGAGAAAAAGGCGGAGGAAATTCTCTGTCTTGGGAAGGCCTACTGGATTATCGAGCATTTTATTGAATCGCTGGATTTCAAAGTGGCGCCGGAGCTCTGTGCCGACCTTCAATCCATGTACCACTCAATGATGGAGCACATGACCGAGGCCTACACCACAATGAACAGTACACCTCTGATACGTGTGATTGCCGCTTTGGAAGAACTGCATATCACATGGAGAGAAGCAATTGCAATTGCCCGTGGCGAGACAAATGTAGGCCAGGCGTAATTCGGAAAACAAACACTTTTACAACGTTGGCGCACACTTCGTCCGTAAGAATTGAATACGGAGCTGATATGTTTAAGTGCGCTAAAAGGGGTCGATGTCATGACGCTAAAAACAATAACCATAAACGCTTTAACCAAAATCGAATCCCCTGAAATCCGGTTGGCAGAAGTGCCTTATGCCGGAGTCTGGCAGTACGTGGGCAGCTGTCTTGATTACAGCACCGACGAAACGAGCGGTATCATCAGGGATTTGAATCATGCCACACAGGCGGCAGCCAATCGCCTCGCAGAGAAATTGTCTCTCCGCAATATCTCCATTGAGGTGGTGATAGATCCGTTGATTCCACCCACCAGTGTGTCTTTTGCACAGATGGTTCCACTGATTCAGGAAATTGGTGAGAACGCATCCGCTGCTGTGGAACCCGGCCCCGGAACCGTTGTCCTTAAAACGTGGTGGCACGGTGGATATGCGGGAGTGGACGCCATTGGCAAAGATGCGAAAGTGCCCGAGGTCATAAAAAAGAATCTGATGGCGCCCGGATTTTCCACGCGCGCCGGTGAATGGGATACGGGATTTGGTCTCCATGCGGCATCGCAAAAAGCCAGGGAACTTAATGGCATTATTGAATATTTCGAGAATGAAGAGGATGGCCCTGGATTTCGTTTTGCCATTCCTGTCAAGATGGCGTCTTCAGCCGGATCGCCAGAGGCAGAACTGGGCATTCCGCTGTTTCAGGCCGATAAACCCAAAACATCGCTGGAATTGAATTGGTATTTTCCAGCGATTAACGAGTCGATGGAGGTGGAACGTTATGGGGTGGAAGCAAGGCAATTTCGAGCGTAGGGAAACCATGAAACGCGCCAGAAAAATGCTGAAGCTGGAACTGCTCAAAGACGTCGCGTCCAAAACCAATGGGCCGCTGGTTGAGATAGTTTCATATCCGGATGGAAATCCGGGTGGGTTTCTTTGGCTGAATGGTGCGTCATTCAATCGGGGCGATGTCCCCATTGGGTTTAACCTTGAAGATATGCAACGGGGGCAGCCATGGCTGGATGATATTCGATTTGCGGTGTGGCTTTTTGGTCCCACGCAGGTAAAAAATCCCTTAAAAGTGTATCGTTGGTTGAACAGACATATGTCCTGGAATGCCACTTTTTATATGGCCACAGAGATTCCATGGCGTGGAAAGAAACCCCAGTTTCATGAATACGGCCATTATGCCGATGAAGAAATCCATGCGTCGCTGGTTCGCTCCGGCTTTGAACGCATTCATCATTCGGTGGATAGCCCGTACTTCAGAATCTGGACGGCGCAAAAATCACATTGTCTTTCTCCAGAGCTGTTTCAACGCGTGGAGGAACAGCTTTCCCGAGGCAACTGGCGCGAGGCGGTGGACGCTTTGGGGAAGTTGGACGACAAGCTGGATTCTCTGCCGGCGGTGCGGGAATACGCATTGCTGCTGGCGGCCTGTCACGATTTGGCCGGAAACACGGCGCAGGCGTATGCCGCGTTAAGTGAAGTGCGCCGTCTTGATGGAGATTGTGCCCGAGCGCTTTGCGGCCTGGGACGACTTGCCGCTCTTGATGATGATTTGTGGGGGGCTCTGGCGTATTTTGATTTGGCGCTGAAAAAGTCCCCCCAACTGGTAGCTGCGTTGCACGGACGGGCGCTGATGTGCGAATCGCTTGGCGATTATACGACCGCATACGAGGATTTGGTGGATGCATCCAATTTCCGGCCACAGGATGAGGCGCTGCTGCGAGATGTGATTCGGCTTGGCGGCATGCTGGGACTGAACGACGAACTGGATGGTTTTATTGCCGAAAGAAATGCGGCAGCAGACGTATTTGAGGTGTCTCAGTTTTTACCGCACATGCCTTTTGATTCCGAACCGATCATTCGTCTGAGTTGCTGACCGCTTTTTGAAAAACGGCATCTAAATCATACTTACAAAAATATGTTAGCATTGAAAGTTGTTTTCGGATGGTTTTGCACTACAACTATTAAATAGCGTCACCATGATTTTGGGTATGGATGCGGTCAGAATTTATTCGGTTGTGAACAACATCTTTTAAACACAGCAAGGCGAGATATTCAAATGTGGCATCGGATAACGTTTTGGGTTTTAATGACGCTTTGTTTCATCGCATTTGTCGGGTGCCAAACGAGTCCCATCATATTTGAAATTCCCAGCAGTGGAGACGTGATTCCCGATGATACGGATACCAGAGTATGTGACTTGAAGGACGGCAACTGGCAATGCGACACTGCGGACAGTGAGGGGGGGCCGGATCAGCCCTGTTACACCCGGGAAAACGAAGATGAACAGGTTGTCTGGTGTGATTCACCCGCGATTGTGGCGCAGAAGTGTGACAGCAACAGCGTCGGCTGCTGTTGTCGGTCTGGCTGTGATCCCTCCATGTGTGTCGCGAATAATGCGAATGCCGTCCCGTGTGACTACTTTGACCTTTCGACGCCGGATGGATACTGTAACTTTCCCGATGACTTGTTTCCGGTATCATACAAATGCAACGGCAGTTGCACTACCCGCAGCGATTGTGATTCCGACGCTGACGATGGCAGCTGTTCAGATTCCGATGCACCAACGGATGGCATGTGTCTCCTTTATGAAATGGACTCGGATGTGGTGGTGCGCTGTCAAAAGACATGCACAATGACATTTTGCGATCCCACACATATGTGCGTCCCTCTTTTTTCCAGAGATGGGACCTATTCCCTAAAGGGCGCCTGCACCCCGCCGTAGAAAAAAATCCACTCTTAATATATTGTAATTATTAATTAAAATGAATATTGGTACAATTGTGTATCAGGAATTTCATTTTCTCCTGTCAAAAGCGCTGGCTATGACAATCCTATGACAGAGCGATGTTAGCAATTTGGACGATTGAAAATTGTATCAGGAAATCGTTGTGAGCAGGCAACCCAATAATAGCTTGAGTGACGAGCAAAGCATGGATATCAATGGATTTCGGCCGCCCGAAAAACGGCTGAATATTGTCGTTGGCGCATTTGGCAGTGGCAAAACCGAAGTATCCGTGAACTGGGCGATTTCGCTGGCGCGGCAGGGACTCGCGGTCAAACTCGCTGATTTGGATATTGCCAATCCCTATTTTCGAAGCCGGGAGGCGCAGCAATTGTTGCGTGAAAACGGTGTGGTTCCCATCATTCCCACTGGTGAAGTACAGTTTTCAGATTTACCGGTGCTCATACCGCAAATTAAAGGATTGATGCAGCATAGCGAAAAATCAATTGCCATTCTGGATGTGGGCGGCGATGAGCAGGGGGCAAGAATTCTGGCATCACTGCGAAATGCATTGGGAGCACGTGAGTATTCCCTGTTTCAGGTTATCAATAGTCGACGTCCGTTTACCGACACTGTCGATGGCTGTGTTGAAATGATTCGGAATATTGAGCGGGTATCGGGATTGAATGTAACGGCTACCATTGTTAATTCTCACCTGATGGAGTACACCACAAAAGAGATTATTCTGGAAGGTATGGAAATGGGGGAGGCTGTTTCGCAAAGAACTGGAATTCCTGTTGCCTTTGCCACGGTTATGGGTGATGCATTGGATGTTACAAAGTTGCGAAAATGTTCAAGTTGTCATATTGCTGTGATGCAACGTAACATGTTGCCGCCGTGGTTGAGCAAAAATGCTCAGAATTCCTGGCCTCTGGCCGCGGGGGATCGAAGAGGGTAGCATATGCCATTGATTAAGGTGGTAAATGACAAATGTAAGGGATGCGAACTGTGTATTAGCGCGTGTCCGCAGAATATTATTCAATTGTCGGATAAAATCAATACGCAGGGATTCCGTTATGCAGAGGTAGTGGACAAGCCCCGTTGCATCGGTTGTAAACGATGCGCACTGTGCTGCCCGGATCTCGCGATTGAGGTCTTTGCAGAGGGATGCCGCTACGAGTTTTATCCGTATTGAAGAGGTGTTGCAGCGTATGGCGAAGATTCTGATGAAAGGGAATGAAGCGATTGGCGAAGCCGCCATTAAAGCGGGGTGTCTGTATTTTTTTGGATATCCCATTACGCCTCAGAACGAACTGCCGGAATATCTGTCGAAACGTCTTCCACAGGTGGGCGGACGTTACATTCAAACCGAAAGCGAAGTGGCCACCAGCAACATGATATTCGGTGCGGCCGGAGTGGGCGTGCGGGTGATGACCTCGTCGTCTTCCCCGGGCATCAGTCTGATGTCCGAAGGCCTTTCATATCTTGCCGGAGCGGATTTGCCGGTGGTCATAGTAAACATGATGCGTGCGGGTCCCGGTCTGGCGGGTATTCTGCCGGCACAAAGTGACTACGCTCACGCAACGAGGGGGACAGCGCATGGCGACTTTCAACTGCTGGTGCTGGCGCCGTCGTCCGTGCAGGAAGCGGTTGATTTAACCATGCTCTGCTTTGAGCTGGCCGAGAAATACCGTATGCCCGTCATGCTGCTGGGAGATGGAATGATTGGTCAGATGATGGAGCCTGTGGAGTTCCCTCCAATGGAAGTGGGCCCCCCCATGAACGCTGACGATTGGGCACTGACGGGCTGCAAGGGCAGGGCGCCACGCCTGGTGAGCTCTTTGTTTTTGGATCCGGTTGAGTTGAATGCCAAAAATCACGAGCGTTTCGAAAAATACAAAGTGGTGGCACAAAATGAAACGCGATTTGAGCTGTATAACTGCGATGAGCCATACGATATTCTGATCACCGCTTTCGGCGTCATGAGTCGCGTGTGTAAATCCGCCATTACTGAATTGAAGAAACAGGGCGTACGGGTGGGCCTGTTCAGACCGATTACCGTTAAACCCTATCCCTCGGAAGCGCTGTCCAGCGCGATTCTCAAAGCGCGGCGGGTTCTCGATGTTGAAATGAACATGGGTCAGATGCTTGTGGATGTTCAACTTGCAGCCAACGGACAGCGTGAGGTGGACTTTATGGGTAAGTGCGGCGGCCTCACGCCATCCATTGAAGACGTGGTGGAAGCGGTTTATGCCAGCCTGGCCAAAGCGGAGGCGGCGGTATGAAGCCAATTTTTTCACATACAGAAGGGATGATCACCGATCCCATGCATTATTGCCCCGGGTGTACCCACGGTATCATTCACCGGCTGGTGGGAGAAACCCTTATCGAGTTGGGCATTCGGGAACGGGCAGTGGGTGTCTCACCGGTGGGCTGCTCAGTATTTACGTATAAGTATTTTACCTGCGATATGTTTCAGGCGTCCCACGGTCGCGCGCCGGCGGTGGCCACAGGGGCCAAGCGATGCCGGCCCGAACTGATTGTTTTCTGTTACCAGGGGGATGGCGACCTGGCCGCCATTGGTACTTCTGAAATTATTCACGCCGCCAATCGCGGTGAAAAAATCACATGTATATTTGTAAATAACGCCATTTACGGAATGACTGGGGGACAAATGGCGCCAACAACGGTTCCGGGACAGCGCACATCCACAACTCCCGGTGGCCGTAACGTCGACGAAGACGGATTCCCGCTAAAAATGTCCGAGATTCTGGCGCAGTTGCAGACACCAGGCTATATTGCCAGAGTCTCCATGCATTCACCGGAAGAAATTATTCGAGCGAAACGTGTCATTCGCAAAGCATTTGAATACCAGGTAAACAACACCTGTTTCAGCTTTGTGGAATTCCTCTCCACGTGCCCCACCAACTGGGGACTTTCTCCGGTGGATTCCTTAAACTGGATAAAAAACAGCATGTTGCCTTATTATCCGCTTGGTGAACATAAAGTTCCAGAGCAGAAAGAGGAAGGTACTCAATGAAATCCACGGATGTGCTTTTTGCAGGCTTTGGTGGCCACGGGATGTTAATGGCCGGGAAACTACTGGCGCTTTCCATGATAAAACAGGGAAAGCAGGTTTCCTGGCTCCCAGCCTACGGTGCTGAAATGCGTGGAGGCACCGCCAATGTCACTGTGTGCATATCAGATGGCGACGTGATGTCGCCCTACATTGAACGCCCCAACGCGCTGGTGGTAATGAATACACCGTCTCTTGCGAAATTTGGGCCCCGTGTTAAACCCGGTGGTCTGATACTGTTAAACTCAACGCTGATAAAAGACCCCTTCACCCGGGATGACTGCCCGGTGATGAGTCTCCCCGCCAGCCAGATAGCTATGGACATGGGAAATGCCAGGGCGACCAATCTGATATTGCTGGGTGCGTATGCAGGCATTACTCAGATAGCCTCTCAGGAAGAGGTGATCGAAACAATTCAGGAAACATTCACGTCACGGCCCAAGTTTATTCCCTTGAATGTTTCGGCGTTTTCGGCGGGCTGGAAGGAAGGGACCCGATTGCGGCTCGAAAGTGGCGTGGAGTTCGCCCATCAGGAAAACGAGGAAGAAGAGACTGATTCTCGCTATGCCTATTCAAACGGTTAGAAGGTGATATCCGCAGGGAGTGCGTCGCCCCTGGCGTTCTTTGTGTGACGGGTGTGACGCCCATATAGAAAATTGCACTATGTACATTCGTATTGATGGAAAACAAGTAGAAGCAAAAAAATGGGATACAATTCTCAGCGCCGCCCGGCGGGCAGACATCGACATTCCGTCGTTGTGCCACCACCCCGCATTGGAGACCGTAGGTACTTGCCGGCTGTGTATTGTTGAGGTGATGATGGAAGGCCTTGCGGAGCGCAAGGTTGTTACCGCCTGCGAAACGAAGGTGGCCGCGAATATGGAAGTGTACACACGCACGGAGTCTATCCGCAAAGCGCGCCGCACGACACTGGATTTGTTGATGGCCCGCGCACCACACAGTGAGGTTCTGCAAACACTCTCGGTGAAAAACGGTCTGGAACCCAGGATGCATCCCGTGATTCCCGAGGCCAACGACTGTGTGCTTTGCCTTCTGTGTGTTCGCGCATGCGAGCAGATGGGATGCAATGCCATTTCGGTTTCGGGGCGAGGGGAAAGTCGCAGTATTGCGCCTCCCTTTTTGTCACCGCCAGACGCCTGTGTGGGATGTGGCGCCTGTGCCCGTATTTGCCCAACGAATTGCATCGAAATGACGGATTCGCCAACCACCCGTACCATATGGGGCAAATCATTTGAGCGCACTCGGTGTGAATCGTGTGGCGCCCCCATGATGCCAGTGGCGTACAGACAATACGCCATCGCTCAAAGGGATCTGCCCGAAGACTATTATGCCCAGTGTCAGGAATGTAAGCGCAAAGAGATTTCTCTTAAATATGCTGATCTGGTAGTGAAGGTGCAACATGGATAAGATGCTCATTGTCAATCCAGCGAAGTGTACCGGATGCGGGACCTGTAAACTGGCGTGTTCAATGACTAAAGGGCACAGCGATCATCTGACGCGAAGTCGGATTCATATTTTCACCATATCCGAAGTGGAACATGTGCAGGTCTCCTGTCTGCAATGCGTTGAAGCAGCCTGCATGAAAGCCTGCACCATCGGCGCTCTGGTGCGCAATGAAGCCACCGGCGCCATTGAGGTTCAGGAAGACCGCTGCATCCGTTGCGGCCTGTGCGAGCCCGCCTGCCCGTTTGGACATATGCACTTCGATACGCGTTCCAAACTGCCCCAAAAATGCGATTTATGCTTTGGAGAACCGGCCTGCGCCCGTTTCTGCCCCCATGGCGCGCTGGAATACAGTTAACTCACGTCTGTAAAGATCTTGCCAACAATATCAATCGATGCATGGTTGCTGTGTTGTTGCTTGCCTTTAATATCCAGTGAAAATGTAGCATCTGTTTTCGAGTACCTTTGTGTCAGAGGGGCGCGAGTGCAGGGCAATCGCAAGAATGAAATGTTTTCTAAA
>JAFGQN010000137.1 GCA_016935665.1 Deltaproteobacteria bacterium
CGTGGTCAATGTGACCAATTGTTCCAATATTGACGTGTGGTTTGGTTCTTACAAATTTTTCTTTTGCCATGACAAAGCTCCCTTGATTCGAAAAAATCCGGAATATAAAAACAAAGAGCCCACGATGAGATTTGAACTCATGACCTCCTCCTTACCAAGGAGGTGCTCTACCCCTGAGCTACGTGGGCCTTCTGGTTTCAAAAAACCCAAAAATTGAGCGGGAAACGGGGCTCGAACCCGCGACCCTTAGCTTGGAAGGCTAATGCTCTACCAATTGAGCTATTCCCGCAAAAAACGCAGAAACCGGTTATTATTCAGCCAGTTTCTGCGGGTGGCGGATGATGGATTCGAACCACCGTAGGGCGTTGCCCGGCAGATTTACAGTCTGCTCCCTTTGGCCACTCGGGTAATCCGCCAAAATTTGAGCTGGCAATGGGACTTGAACCCGCAACCGCCTGATTACAAATCAGGTGCTCTACCAATTGAGCTATGCCAGCATCAATAAAAAATGGAAAATTCCAAATAAAATAAAACTATCAATGAACATTGGCTCTAATGAGCCATACTTTAAGACATCATGCCTTGCATTGATGCCCACAAGCGAGCGGTATGTATAGAGGTGAGCGTTGTTTATGTCAAGCAGTAAATTTATTTTATTCTTTTTTTTTTGATTCGACAATTCTGCAATAAAATCAACACCATACAGGCAAAAAAAACAATCTTAAGACGACACAATTCGATGTTTTCGCTTTTTTCCCGCGCGCAGAACCACTTCTCCCTGAACGAAATCACTGGAGGTAATCACTTCCCGATGGTCGCGGAGCTGTCGCCCACCTGCCCAGCCGGCGCCGCTGCGAAACAGTTTTACCGCCTCACCATTTGATTTGCACAAACCTGCGGTTACAAACAACTCTGTTGCGCGAATCCCCTCGGACAGGCTATCTGCTGTGATTTCCATGGTGGGCATGTTCTCCACGTCGCCGCCGTCGCCAAAGGCTGCCTGGGCGCCTTCCTGTGCTTTTTGCGCATTTGTCTCGCCGTGGCAGATTTTGGTAGCCTCAAACGCCAGCACCTTTTTGGCCTCCCGAATCTCGGCGCCTTCCAACTGTGCCAATCTTTCGATTTCCGACATTGGTAGAAGCGTAAACATTTTAAGAAAACGAGTTACATCACGATCATCAACATTTATCCAATATTGATAATACTCGTATGGAGAGAGCAATTCGTCACTCAGCCAGACTGCGCCGGTGGCTGTTTTTCCCATTTTGGCGCCTGTGGCCGTCGTGAGCAGCGGGAATGTCAGCCCATACACCTGTTGGCTTTCCACGCGGCGGACCAGGTCTACTCCGGCAACAATGTTGCCCCACTGATCGTCGCCGCCCATCTGCAGGCGACATCCGTATTTTTGATACAACACCAGAAAATCATAGGCCTGACAAAGCTGGTAATTAAATTCCAGAAAACTGAGTCCCTTTTCCATACGCTGTTTATATGCTTCGAACGACAACATTCGATTTACAGAGAAATGCCGACCAATATCCCGCAAGAAGTCTACATAGTTCAGGGGCTCCAGCCACTCGGAATTGTCCACCGCCACTGCGCCACCGCCATTGAAATCCAAAAACCGGCCCAGTTGTGCTTTCACGCCTTCAAAATTCTCGCGAAGGGTCTCGCGGGTCAGTAGTTGTCGTGTTTCTGTTTTTCCCGACGGGTCACCAATTAACCCTGTCCCCCCACCTACCAGTGCGATAGGGGCATGACCCTCGCGGGATAAATGCATCAATCCCATAATGGGAACCAAAGAACCGGCATGAAGGCTTTTGGCCGTCGGGTCGAATCCGATATACGCAGTTACTTTTTCCTCACCAAGCAGTTTGCGAACCGCGTCTTCATCTGTACATTGCTTAACGAATCCACGCTCCGCCAATACATCAAAACAGCTTTTTTTCGTCATGTGCGCTCCCTGGTATCATTAACTAAGGTCACAGGAACCTGCCCGCCGTGTGGGCTTGATTCCGGAATTAAATTGGGAGTTAAACCCTACTCCCCTTTAGATTGCAAGCGGATTTGCACGCATATGTGCACATTGCCTCACCGAACCAATTCGCTGGCGACGCCGCGTTAGTAATGACTTGTATACTTAGTGTCTTTCCAATATAGATAGCGCCAGACGAAGTCGTAAGATGCAAATAATCCTGGAGGAATGAATGCGAAAACCCAATGAAATAGAGTTGCCAAAAACATTTGAGCCAGATGCAATAGAAAGAGATCTGTACGAATTCTGGATGGAAGGCGGTTACTTCGAAGCGGAGGATACGTCAGACAAGCCACCCTACTGTATTGTGATTCCGCCGCCAAACGTTACCGGCGCGCTTCACATGGGGCACGCGCTGACAGTGACTATCCAGGACATGCTGGTAAGATGGCGCCGCATGCAGGGGTATAATACATTATGGATGCCGGGCTGCGATCACGCGGGCATCGCCACCCAGATGGTGGTTGAGCGACAGCTGCGGAACGAGGGAACGAGCCGTCACGACCTGGGACGTGAGAAATTTATCGAGCGCGTCTGGCAATGGAAAGAGCAATACGGCAACCGAATTACCGAGCAGCTCAAGCGGATGGGCGTGTCGCTGGATTGGCCAAGAGAGCGCTTTACAATGGATGAAGGCCTTTCCAGGGCTGTGCGACATGCATTTGTATCATTATATGAAACCGGTGAAGTCGTTCGCGATAACCGGCTAATCAACTGGTGCTCTTCCTGTCGAACCGCCCTTTCTGACGTGGAAGTGGATAGAGACGAACCAGAGGCCGCGGAAATGTGGTCCTTCGCCTACGAAATTGTCGGTGGAGGCGAAATCATTGTGGCCACCACCCGGCCGGAAACCATGCTGGGGGATACCGCTGTTGTGGTACATCCGGACGATGAGCGCTACAAAGCGGTTGTCGGCAAAATGGTTAAACATCCGTTCCAGGATCGCACCTTCCCCATTGTTGCGGATGCCCTGCTGGCAGACCCCGAACTGGGAACCGGTGCCGTAAAGGTGACGCCGGCACACGATCCCAACGATTTCGAGTGCGGAAAGCGCAACAACCTGGCATTTATTGATATTTTCAATGATGACGCAACCGTAAACGAAAACGGCGCCCCCTTTACCGGGCTCGATCGCTTTGAAGCTCGCAAAAAAGTGAAGGAAGCAATTCGCGAAAAAGGACTGGAGCGTGGCAGCAATCCCCACGAATACGCGCCCGGACGCTGTCAACGCTGTCGCACGGTGGTAGAACCCAAATTATCGCTGCAATGGTTTGCAGACACGGCCAATATGGCCGAGGCGGCCATGGATGCGGTTCGCGACGACAGAACCCGTTTTGTCCCCAAACATCAGGAACACCGCTATTTTGAGTGGTTGTCACCCAAAATGCCCTGGTGCATCTCCCGTCAGTTATGGTGGGGACATCGCATTCCGGCATGGTACTGCGATGAGTGTGAGCATATTACTGTTGCCGCGGAAACGCCGGCATCATGCGCCAAATGCGGTTCAACGAATATTCGCCAGGACGAGGATGTGCTGGACACCTGGTTCTCCAGTGCGCTGTGGCCATTTTCCACATTAGGGTGGCCAAAAAAAACCGATGCACTCAAAACCTTTTACCCCACCTCTGTTCTGGAAACCGGATACGACATCATCACATTCTGGGTATCCCGCATGATGATGATGGGCATCCGTTTTATGGGAGACGTTCCCTTTAAACATGTTCTGCTGCATCCCATGGTTCGCGATCAGGATGGCAATAAGATGTCCAAGTCCAAAGGAAATGTGATCGATCCCCTTGACGTCGTCGAAGGCATTTCCCTGGAAGATATGATCGAAAAAACAAAAGGATTGACCCTGCCCGACGCGGAAATTCAAAGCGCCATTGCCTATCAGAAAGATCACTTTCCAAACGGGTTTGCCAAATCCGGCACCGATGCATTGCGATACACGCTGGCGGCATACACTGGTCAGGATCAGGATATTCGTTTCAGTGTGGACAGAGTGGAAAGCAATCGTAAATTCTGCAATAAAATCTGGCAGGCCACGCTTGGTTTCTCACTGCCCAATCTGGAAGGAATGACCGTTATATCGGGTACCCCTGCCCCCACCACAATGGCAGACCGGTGGATATTGGCCAGACTGCACAAAGTGATTGGCGACGTGAACAAGGGGTTGGAAGAGTTTCGAGTGGGTGAAGTAACCCAACAGTTGTACCACTTCTTCTGGGATGAGCTGTGCAGCTGGTACATTGAACTGCAAAAATCAGTGTTTTTTGGGGATGACAATGAAAAGCGTTCTGCAGCGCAGCAGGTTCTGCGCCATACACTGGACGTATCCCTCAGACTGCTGCATCCGTTAATGCCGTTCGTTACCGAAGTGTTGTGGCAGCAGTTGCCCAAACCCGAAGGCGCCCCGGAAACCATCATGATAGCGCCCTTCCCTTCCGCCGCGGATGGGGTTGAAAACGCAGACGCCATCAAGGAAGCCACTGTACTGATGGATGTGGTCACCCAGGTTCGCGCCATTCGCTCGGAGTACAACGTGGCGCCGTCAAGGCCCATTTCACTGCAGCTGCACACCGATGACACGACGGTCAAATCCATTTTGGAGACGGATGCGGCCATGCTTAAAAGTCTGGCAAAAATTACGCATTTCGAAGTACAAAACGCAGATGCTCCCGTACCAGCGGGCTGTGCCACTGCGATGGCAGCCGGGGCGCAGTTGCTCATACCGCTTAAGGAAATCATCGACATGGATGCGGAACGGGCGCGACTGAACCGGGAAAAAACAAAACTTGAAAACGAAATTGAACGCACCACAAAAAAACTTTCCAATGAAAAATTTGTGGCCAATGCACCACCAGCCGTTATTGAAAAAGAGCGAACCAAAGATTCGGAAAACAAAGCGCAGCTGGTCAAAATTCTAGGTGCCATCAAACGCCTGGATGACATGTAATACCTAACCTGCAAGGGGGTATTTAATTTGAGCACGTCACTAAAAAATAGCAGGAATGATTCTCACATTGCAGGGTCCCTATTGCCGTTTATCTGTATCGCATTGCTGGTTATCGCGTGCGGCAAACCAGCAACCCAAACCGCAGCTGATATCACGACCCTTATTAAAGCGGGCAATTGTGACGAAATCCAGGCGCGGTTTGGTACAGACGCGCAAGGAGCAAAACAGCGCGGTGCACTGGCGGTATGCGGTGTTGCCATCACGGCGGGAGATGCCGGAAAACAAATCGCCCTGAAGCAGATAAGGAACACATCCGTTTCGCGTATCGTCGAAAACTCTGTCGCGTTTCTCAGTCTGGCCACACGATTTCCAGGCCCACATCCCTTTTTTCGGTCACAAGTGACCGAAGTGGTGTTCGGGGCCAGCGGATTTGGACCGCTGGCCGATACGACATCTGTTCCACCGCAATCTGCACAGGCGCAGCAGCTGGTCGTTGCACTGCTTCAGTTTTCCGTTGAGATGTACTTTCAACAATCTGGCGGCAACATGAATGACCTCGCTGTAATCTGGAGCGGCTGTGAATACCTGTTGGGAAATTCATACACAGCAGCATCGGATTATCTCGCGTGGCAGCTGTTCACCGCTCTGGCAGAACTGGCACTGAATGTGTGGGATCCATTGAACAAAACCGAATTTGGACATACGTTGATGCAGGCCACCCTTTCCACCCTGGTGCAAAATGGAACAATCTCAGCCGCCGCACGGTGCGATTTGGGATCGCCGTATGAAAGACTGAAAGCAGCACTGTCTAAAGATACAGCGTTACTCGGCCCCCTGGAACGTGCGGTCGCTGTCGCCACGGGATGTACCCGGGGGAAATATGCACCGCAAGCCGATTAAAAAAGCACTTGGGGAAGTGGATTCCAAAAAAGGAACCATTATCCTCTGAAACCAGCAACCGAGCCTCTGAAACCGATTTTTCCAGAGGCAAATTTCCCCAAAAGGGAAATTATGAAAACCGGAAGTTGATTCCCGAAAAGGAACCGCTATCCAGGGAGATTTTATGAAACATCCCAAAAAAGTAACTGTTCCCAGACTGCTATGTTTAAAAGAGAAGTCCAGAAAAATTGTGATGGTCACTGCCTACGATGCCACTTTTGCCTCGCTGATTGACGAAGCGGGGGTGGATGCCATTTTGGTGGGTGATTCTCTGGGCAATGTCATTCAGGGCCATGAAAACACCATTCCTGTCACAACGGATGATATCGTCTATCACTGTCGCGCCGTGGCCAGAGGAGTTAAACGGGCACATATAATTGGCGACATGCCGTTCACGGCCAATAAAATGTCCAGCGACAAAACCCTGGAAGACGCCGCCAAAATCATCCAGAAAGGCCATGCCGAGTCTGTCAAACTGGAAGGGGGCCAGGAAATGGCAGCCACTATTTCCAAAATTGTTTCATCCGGCATTCCGGTCATGGGCCATGTGGGAATGACGCCACAATCCGTGCACGCCTTTGGCGGATTTAAGACTCAGGGAAAAACAACAGACGCCCAGAAGAAAATACTCGATGATGCCATCGCCGTTGCGCAGGCCGGGGCATATGGCGTGGTGCTGGAAGGCATCCCGGGGGAATTGGCGGCAAGTATTACCGACCAAATCAGTATCCCTACCATCGGAATCGGCGCAGGCGTTGACTGTGACGGCCAGGTGCTGGTGAGTTATGACCTGCTGGGCATGCTTGAGGATTTTCGTCCTCGATTCGTTAAACAGTACGCGCAACTCTCCGTCACGATAAAAGACGCCGTGAGCCAGTACGCCAGCGAAGTGCGCAACGGTATTTTCCCCGCAGAAGAACACACCGTATATTTAAAGAAATAGCGTCCGTTCTTAAGGATCAGACACATCCGTTCTTTCGGTATTGTGTGCCAATTCACCCTCCTGCACATTTATATGCGTTTCCACAAGCCATGTTTACTGAACATGCTTTCAGATTTTACATGGATTTGTCCAATCGGAAAAAGTCGAAGAATTTCACCTGTCTGGCGCATCCCGGCAGATGAAATGCCCAATGATTCCTTTATTACTGTTGAACATTCTCTGGAATTTTAATACCATTGTAACACGCATACGGAAAATTCAGTGATTACAGTGACCCGTATGCATAGCTTGCGGAAACTATATATCACAGGCAAATAATCAATGGTTTCCAACGAACAGGACGGGTTCCATGAGAAACAGCACAGCATATAATACATTATATTCAACAGCCGGCGCAGCAACAAATACCGCTTCCACCCCCAGTTCGGGCAGTGGGAGTCAAAACAACTGGCAAGCCTATTACACCTATGCACAACAGTTATATGATGCAGGTTACCGACAGCAGGCGGAAGAGTATCATACGTATGCGCAACAGTTGTACGATGCGGAGCAGCAAAAACAGCAGCAGTCCGCGTCCAGTAGTGGCAACGGTCAGGGAGGGATTCAGACCGTTTCCCGCACTCCGGCGGCCTATCAGAGCGTGACACCTCCGGCGGCTAAAACCGCGTCCACAACCCAGTCGACCGATGCGTCGTCATCATGGGAAGCCCTTTATGAGTACGCGCAGCAGCTTTATGCAGCGGGTCATAAAGAAGAAGCGGAAAAATACTGGCAACAGGCACAGACACTATATAACCGCGCGGGTGGCCAGTCCTCCGACGCCCAAAATGGTGGAGCTGCCACATTAATCGGCAATGCATCGGCATCGTCATCCGCGGGCGGTTCGACTTCACAGAATGCGGGGCAATCGAGTTCACTGTACTCGTACACCCCGACATCGACACCGGCGCAATCCCAGTCCAGTTCTCAGTACGCCTGGCCTTCATCGACGCCATCGCAAAGCACACAGTCCAGCACGCGGAACTCATGGCCGTCGTCCGCTGCGCCGACAAAATCCACACAACCCAGTGTCAGAAATTCATGGGCATCGTCCACTGCACCGGCGCAAAGCACACAGTCCAGCACACGGAACTCATGGCCGTCGTCCGGTTCCGCTGCACCTTCCCAAACCACACAGGCCAGCAGCTCCAGAAGCTCATGGGCGTATTCAACCTCACCGTCCGTGCGAGCTGTACAGGAGAATGTGCAGAACGACACGTCATCATCGTGGGCATCTCAAACACAAACGGCACAGGCGAATTCTCAGAACGCCTGGTCAACGTCGGCAACACAATCGCAGGGAGCCCAATCGGATTCATTGTACTCCTATTCACCCGCGACAACGCAGGCTCAGACGTCCCAGACCGACTCGCGCTACTCCTATTCCCCTGCGACATCTCAAAGTCAGACAACCGCCGCTGCCGCCACATCCAGCTGGGGCGCCACTGTAAATTCCGACTATGGAATGATGGATGATTCCGACTCCGATATTCTTATTCCTGGAAAACGACGGCGTACAAAACGGCCAATGAAAAATCGCATCAAATTCTGGGCAATTGCCGGTTCGTCCGCAGCTGTTGTGATTTTTGTGGTGGGTTATCTGGCGCTTTTCGCCGCATACAAAAATCAGCTCGCCAATTCGTCCAATCTTCCGGACCGCTCTTTTTGGGGCAAGGTCAAAAATGCCACTGTGCAGCCCATGATTAACGCGATGAAGCCCACGTTTGATAAAAACCTGCGCATTTCTGCAGCCGCCCAACCCCTGATGTACGAATTGAATCTGCGCGCCACAAAACCCGCGTATCCAACGGAGTCGGTCACCGCCCCTGACATGCAGACAGCGGGGATGTTAAACAGCGGCACAGCAGAGGCAGCAACGACGGCAGCACCATCCACGGCGACGGTGGAAACCAATAGCACAAGTGACACGCCCGAACAGGCCTCAGCGACAGCCGATGCAACTGCAACCCCTGAATCTGCAGATGGTGCCGATGGCACAGCTGAAACCACTGGCGCAGAAGCGGCTGACTCGGCGAACGCACAGGAGAATAACACCGCCAATGCCAATGACGCGGGAGACAACAGCGATGTCACAACTGAAGCAGGTGCGGAATCCCAGTCTGACGCACAGGGAGAAAAACCTGCCCCCAGAGCCTCAATCGTGGCAGAAAAAGCGCCAGCCAAAGAGATCACCAGACGCAGTAGCTCCAAACGGAAAAAGCGGACCCAAAAGGCTACAACACACAACCCTGTTTTTTCGAGCGTCGGCAGCAATCAAAGTAATAATCGGCAGGCTCGCAATTCGTCATCCTCAAAAAGTAATAGCGGCAATAGCGGCAATAGCGGTAAATCGGAGAAAAAGAAGACCAGACCGCGTATCAGCACTGACCCACTTGCCGGTATCAGTCTCGATTCGCTGTAACACACACACCACCTGCCACTTGTCTTCCCAATCCGTTTCACACCGACAAAAGCGGCTTTATGTGGTGCTGTTCGCACCATTGCGCTAACATGGCCGCCTGACAAAACAAAAATCCAAAGGGACAAACAGTGACCTATATTTCCATTCGGGGAGCGAAAACCCACAATCTGCAAAACGTTGATATTGACTTGCCACGGGAAAAACTGGTGGTGCTGACAGGGCCCTCCGGCTCAGGCAAGTCGTCTCTGGCATTTGACACCGTGTTTGCACAGGGACAGCGCAACTATGTGGAAAGCCTGTCTGTGAGCGCCCGGCAATTCATTGCCCAGATGCCCAGACCCGATGTGGATTCCATTTCGGGGTTGACGCCCACCATTGCCATTGAGCAGCATCGCGCCACGGGCGGCCCCCGCTCCACGGTGGGCACGGCCACCGAACTTCACGATTTTTTGCGAGTGCTGTTTGCCCGCGCCGGAGTGCCCCACTGTCCGACGTGTCACGTACCCATTGAACCGCTGACTGTGGGCCAGATGGTGGACCATATTCAGGCCCGTTTTGCCATGGGGACCCGATTCAATATTCTCGCGCCTCTGATAAGGGGACAAAAAGGAAACCTGAAATCGATTTTTGCGCGTTTGCAGCGGGATGGTTATGTGCGCATCCGGATTGATGGCCAGTTGCATCTGATTGGTGAGCCAATATCCATCAACCCCGGCACTCCGCACGATTTGGACATATATATCGACCGCCTCATCATGTCACCGGATATGGGCAACCGGCTGGCCGACAGTCTGGAACTGGCCCTTGGAGAATCGGATGGTCTGGTCATCATCGCCCCAACAGACGGCGAGCCGGTGACCTATACCGATCGATTGGCGTGCGCATCGTGCGGCACCGCTGCGCCAACGCTCCGTCCCTCTGACTTTTCATTCAATTCGCCTCGAGGCGCCTGTCCCACCTGCATGGGGATGGGCGAAGAAAAATTTTTTGATGAATATCTGATTGTCCCCGATTCCTCTTTATCCATTCGGGACGGCGCCATTGCACCGTGGAGCCGACGCAATACCCCATACTACAGACAAATGCTCGACGCGGTCACCACAAAGTATGGCATCGATCCGTTCAAGCCATGGCAGAAACTCTCCAAACGGCATCAGGACATATTGATAAACGGGACCAGCGACGAAATCGATTTCACAGTGAAAAAGGGAAGCACATCGTCGCGATATCAAAAAACATTTGAAGGAGTGCGTGCGAATCTGGCGCGCAGGGCAGCGGAATACGAAAAAAAACAACGGGAAAAGGGGCAGTTTTCAGATTACCTGGCAGATGAATTTGGCCGATATATGAGCTGCAGGACCTGCAGCAGCTGCAATGGCGCCCGTCTGAAGACATCCAGTCTTCACGTGTTCATTGACAAGCAAAACATCGCCCAGCTCCTCGACATGTCCATTGAAGACCTTATCGCGTTTTTCGACACCCTTTCCCTGTCGGAGCGACAACAGCGTATCGCTGAACCCATCATCGGAGAAGTGCGCACACGGCTGCTCTTTTTGCGCAAAGTGGGACTGTCATATCTGCAACTGAGTCGCTCCATGGCCACCATATCCGGTGGTGAATCTCAACGCATTCGCCTGGCCAATCAACTGGGCTCATCCCTGACAGGAGTGACATACATTCTTGATGAACCCTCGATTGGGTTGCACCCGAGGGACCATGATCGCCTGCTGAACATTCTGAAAGAGCTCAAAGACCGGGGCAATTCCATCATCGTGGTGGAACACGATGCCGACACCATGCGCATGGCAGACTATCTGGTGGACATGGGACCTGGAGCTGGAATCAATGGCGGTCGGATTATTGCCAAAGGAACCGTGGAAGAAGTAATGCGCACTCCGGCGTCTATCACAGGACGCTTTTTAAGTGGCAACGCCCGTATTCGCCGAAAACGCCAGACCACACCAGCGACTGGCCACATCATCATAACGGATGCCGGCATTCACAATCTCAAAAAAATCAAGGTACAGATTCCACTGGGACAACTGGTGGCGGTCACCGGTGTCTCCGGCTCCGGAAAAAGTTCCCTTGTCATGGATACCCTGCTGCCAGCGGCCAGGCTTGCGCTGCGACGCGAATCGGTCGCCACCGGCACACTGCAGTGTCAAATCAAAGGAATTCGCCGCAATCTCGATAAAATTGTTGCCATCGACCAGTCCCCCATCGGTAAATCCCCACGGTCCAACCCCGCCACCTTCACGGGACTTCTGGGAGATATTCGTGAGTTATTTGCCGCTCTTCCCACGGCCAAACAGCGCGGATACAAAAAGGGCCGTTTCTCTTTCAACGTGAAAGGCGGCCGATGTGAAGCGTGCCAGGGCGACGGTCTCATTCGCGTGGAAATGAATTTTTTGCCCGATGCCTTTGTGACATGTGAGGTGTGCAATGGGAAACGTTACAACCGCGAGACGCTGGAAATCCAGTATCGGGGCAAAAACATCGCCGACATTCTGGCACTCACCAGCACCGAGGCTTATGACTTTCTGGAAAACCACGCGAAGGTCCGCCAGAAACTCTTTGCCCTTAGAGAAGTGGGATTGGGATACATCTCTCTGGGGCAAAGCGCCAACACTTTGTCAGGAGGAGAAGCGCAGCGTCTGAAGCTGGCAAAGGAACTGTCCGGAGCGGCGACCGGTCGCACCCTGTATGTAATGGACGAACCGACCACGGGGCTGCATTTTGAAGATGTGCGTTCGCTCATCGAAATGATGGACCGACTGGTGGCTGACGGGAATTCCATTGTTCTTATTGAGCACAACCTGGATGTCATTAAATGCGCCGACTGGATCATCGACATTGGTCCCGAAGGCGGCGACGAAGGCGGCCGAGTGGTGGCGGAAGGCACGCCCGAACAGATTGCCAGAACCGATACGGCCACAGGAAAAGTACTGCAGCGCGTGATGGGATAAACCCATGCGTTTTTTGCCCGCCACTGAATAAGAACACGAACCAATCTCGCATCTGGCCGCATTCATTAAATAAATTGTGTTCTGACGATATTTGCAACACCGGCGCAATTTGCTAAACTGGAAAATACTGTGGGTAAAACATTACAAATTGGCGACATCCTCGAGGACAAATACGAAATCCAGCAAAAAATTGGTGAAGGGGGCATGGGTGAAGTGTACCAGGGACGGCATATCACCCTGGAGACGCGTGTCGCCATTAAAGTCCTCCTGCCTTTCGCTCACGACAACGACGCAATGCACAGCCGCTTTAAGGCAGAAGCTCAGTCATCGGCCCGAATCAGGCACCCCAACGTGGTGGAGGTGTATGACTTTGGGATAACGCCGGATGATCGTCCGTTTTTTGCCATGCAGTATCTGGAAGGCGAATCCCTGGCGGAATTACTGGCGCGTCGCAAAGTACTGGAACAGCGTCGCGCTGTGGAAATTGCCGAACAAATATTGAACGGCCTTATCAGTGCCCACAAAAAAAATATTGTTCATCGGGATTTAAAACCCGAAAACATCTTTATTGCCAGGACCGAAGACAAGCGGGAAGTGGTGAAAATTCTGGACTTCGGTATTTCAAAAATCGTTCACGACGGCACAGCATCTCGCCACAGTTATCCTCACATAAATGTCGAACGCACCACCGATGGCCACCGTTTCAAGACTGAAAGCGGCGAAGTGCTGGGAACACCCGGCTATATGGCCCCTGAATCCCTAACCGGCAACGGCACTGTGGATCACCGGGTGGATTTGTTCGCGATGGGGGTTATCATTTTCGAGATGCTGACCGGCAGGCGGCCGTTTCGCGGCAAAACGCCGCAGGAAACCATGATTAACACGGCCACCAAACCCGTTCCAAAGCCTCGCGCGATAAATCCCCAGATTACTCCGGAAATGGAAAAACTGTGTCTCATCGCCCTCTCCAAAGACCCGGACCATCGATTTCACACCGCCCAGGAATTTTTAAAGTATCTGACTGCCGCAGCCAGTGGTCAATCTCCCAGGGATGTCCGAACCCGCACTATGCGTATCGGGTTGCCGGCACATTTTCCCGGTATATCCAATGTGTACGATGAAGAGAAACTCAGTGCAGAACCGGATATGCTGTCAAGCGAGATATCGCTGGAACTGGATTTGCGTGGTGTGGAAAACCCAGAGATATTCCAGCCGACGACGCATTCCCCGCTTTCGCCTGACAACGAAATGGCCGCTACCGCACCGCAGCCCACATGGCAGCCGAACACCCCCACATCCGTGGCTTTGCCTCCGACCCAACGGAGGCTGGCTTTGCCCGTTGTTTCACCTCGCAAACGCCGCGCCTCGTTTCTGTTCAGCCATTTTAGAATCATTGCGGGTCTGGTGGTTGGGGCGCTTCTGATTTATGTCATCGCTACCAGCACTCTTTTGTCGAAAAAAAGGAACACTGGCGCGGACGCCATGCGCTCCCGGACTGCGGACACGCCGGTGTCATCGTCTTTAGCGCCATTATCTCCAACAACAAGTGCACCGCCCCCGGTCACGGTGACCATTGATCTGGACATCACGCCATCGGATGTGCAGATTCGCGTGAACGACCGGCTCATGATGGACCGACCGCTGCGGGTGCCTCTCAGCAACAGCCCCGCCAAAATCGAAATTAACAAAACCGGTTTTCAGCGCAAAGTACTCGTTATCACACCCAATGCCCAACAAACCATCAGTGCCACACTCGAAAAGGATAACACCTCCCCCGATGACAAAACCATAAACCGCAAACACACCAAAATGAGAATCAAAAAAAAGGGTAAGAAGACACAGGCCAAAAAGAAATCCGCAAAGAAAAAAACAACGCGACCCAGAAAAAAGAAGAAGGCGACCCCTAAACGTCAATAGTAAATACCATCTCCATCAGTGCATCCCAGCGGCACTCTGAGAGAACACAGAGAGCTTCTCCTGAACTGGTTTAAGGCGAAAAAGGAAATATCCAGCGGTGTCGTTGAGAGATTGAACACAACTTCAAAACTGGCACTCAGAAAAGCATGCGGTTTGAAAAAGCCATCATGTCGCCGAAACAGCGCTGCACCACGAACCTGGGCGCGTCTTCCCGAACCGGAATTCATCCACAGATTCTGTTGAAGAGGCCTGTTTCAAGTCGTTTTACTCAAAAAAATACAATGCTGTACCGTCGCCAGCATCTCAACCACGCGCATTTGACAACACCGACTTTCATGCAATGATATGTTATCAAATGAACAAATGGATCTCGGCAAATCCCGTTCACGTGTGCTTTGCCGGTTCGACGGGATACCAAAGAAGATACCGAGCCATGTCGGTTCTTCCTGGAAAACAACATGATCTGGCCGTGTTCCAATCCCAATATCCAATGCAAAGGAGTGTTCATGATGAAATAGTTTGAGCAGACATCACACCCGTCGATACGGGAATTGCATGCAGACACACCCGCTGCTTACAGATGCGACAGTTGCTAAAGGATATTTCAGCTATTGTTGCGCTACTGCTGATTCAGGAGGTTATCGTAATGGACAGTCTGACTCTTCAAACTCATGTTTCCGGGACCCTCGGAGAATATATAATCGCAGGCGGCAGTTCCATTATTGCCACCACACTCATCATTCTAATCGCCTACATGATTGCACGGCGATCTCTTCTGTTTCGAATTTTTTACTTTCTCGTGCCGTCCATGGCCATCATCGCCTTTTGGGGCGCCGTTATTGGTCTGAATCACTTCTCCCCGCTGCCTTTTGCTGTTGGTGTCATCGGCGCGGTGGCAACAGCAGTCACGTCACTCATCATGCTGAGCAAATTCGCGGCAAACACACTGACACAACAGATTGGCGGCATATCTAGCGCCATATCTCAACTTTCCGATTCCGTCAGGCAATCCGCAACCTCAGCGCGGGAACAGTCGGCAACCGTGTCGCAGGTATCCAATACGATTGACGAGATTCATCAAATGGAAAAAGTCACTGCCGAAAGCGCTGAAGCCGTTATGAACGTTTCCATGGAAGCGGTTACCCGAAGTCGCGAGGGGCAAAAGAAAGTTCAGGCGGCCATCCGGATAATGAACGTTATCTCTTCTGCGGAAGATATTGTGGATGTGGTGAACAAACTGGCGGAACAATCCAATCTCCTGGCCGTAAACGCGAGAATCGAAGCCGCCAAAGCCGGGGAGGCCGGTCATGGTTTTGCCGTTGTGGCAACGGAAGTCCGAAATCTGGCGGAACAGAGCAAACGGGCAACGGTGCAAATTCGAAACGCCATTGTGCGCACCGAAGACGCCCGTCATGCCATCCAGGATGTCGAAGGCGTCATTGAAAAACTATCTTCGGTCATCGATATATCTGCAGAAAAATCCAGGCATATCTCTGGTGCCATTCTGCAACAGACCGCAGGTATCCGCCAGATTTCAGACGCCATGAAAATCGTATCCGCCAACGGATCCTTTGCTGCTCAGGGCGCGGTGCAGGTGGAGCAGGCAGTGGCGAATCTTCAGGATGTATCTACAAGTCTCAATGGATTTGTCACGGGAAGTACAAACAAAGGGAGATGAGTTGCGGTTCAAACATTGATCTTCCAAGGGAGAATACCACCATGAAACAGACACCGGAAATCACAATTCTGCTGGTCGATGATTCACGCACCATCCGCCATCAGATAAAAAGCATTCTCGCCAAACGCGGATTCCGAATTCTTGAAGCAGAAAATGGCAGTGCGGCCATCCGAATCGCCCACAGGGAAAAACCGGACATCGCACTGATGGATGTCCAGATGCCTCTCATGAATGGATTCCAATGCTGCGCACAGATGAAATCGGACCCGGATCTTAAACATATTCGCGTGATTATGGTCACCAGCGAAAATGGATACGCGAACCTGTCTCAGGCGTACAAAATGGGCTGCAACGACTATATCAACAAACCGGTGGTTGAGACCGAATTGCTCGAAAAACTAAACAAAGTCGTTCGTTTCGTCCGCATCGCGCGAACCGCCAAAAACACTATATCAGAAAAACGCAAACGATTGGAAACGGACGATTGAAATTACGGAAAGGAAAGCTCAGTGCGCGTATGCGCCGATGTCGGTGGCGTTGGTGCGTTTTCTGGGATTGAAGCATCCAACAATTCCGCCAATGCTTTCGATATAATCGTAATCAATGGAATATTTCCACCAGGGTTGCAGGCCCTGCCCGGTAGGCGGTTTGTCGCTAAGGCATTTTGGATCAAAGCCAATATCATACTCTGGTGCTTCTTCGGGTTTGGCCTTTCCATATATTTCGGCGCCGGCGTCGGGCAGTACTCTCAAATCCAGTGGCGGAGCGGCAAATACGGTTGTACCGTCGTTATTTTCGATTTCCACATTGTTGCCATTCTCCGCTGGAAGATTAACAATCGTGGGTTGCCCTGCACCGTAGGACACCGCCAGATTGTTATAGAGTCTGGCCCCGGCGATGGACTCACCGTTGTCGTTGAAATAAATCTCACCGGGCTCTGTGGGCGGCGGAATATCCATTGTGCCACAGCGATGATTGGTGGGCACAATGCCGGCCTGGGGATCTAAACCGTTGCCAAAACAGGTGTTGTTAATGGCAACCGTGTTGGAAGAGGCTGTCACCCGGATACAGGAACCACCGTTTCTGAAACCAATATTATTGACAAAAGATGCGCCTGTAGTCCCGCTCCTATTGCCTACGTCAGTGATAAAGCCGCTGCCGTCACTGTGGCATTCCATATCAACGTTTTCAAACGAAACAGAACTTTCCACCAGATTATCCGCCGGTGTTCCCTGAATACCCCAGAAATCGATTCCACTTGACCAGGAATATTCCTCATTGCTGCCCGTATGGGCCACAATGCATTGGGCCACATGAAATCCCTTGCCGCCATGCAAACCGAGGCCGTTCATGGTGTTCATATCGGCGATGCAATTGTAAAAATGCAGATTACCGTTCTTGTTCATTAGCGCGTTTTCAAAACCGGAGTCGCCCCCTATGGACGCGATGCCATTAAAACGCAGATAGGTCGTTGACGCCTGCATCATGCGAATGCCGCCCATGACGATAGGCAATTCCCCCGGGTAGGCAGAAAACGTAATCCAATTATTGTTGGAACCGGAAATGCTGCCGCTAATATCCAATCCCTTCCCTTCATATCGGCCGCCGCGCAGACAGACAATATCGCCGGGACGCGGTTTTGAGGCAGCGGTTTCGAGAGAGCACGGTGCGTCCTCGCTGCACGTGCTTCCAGTGCCGGAAGGACTGGCAAAGTACGTGGTCCCGGAACCCTCACAGGACGGCGCAAAGCGGACAAACGTTTCCACTTCGGGCTCCGTGCCCGTATCGTCGTCTTCGGTATCTGTTTCGGAATCGCCATCACTATCGCCATCCGTGTCGCTATCCCCATCCGTGTCGCTATCTCCATCGGTGTCGCTATCCCCATCGGTATCACTATCACTGTCACTGTCGCCATCCGTGTCGGAGTCCCCATCGGTGTCCCCATCACCATCCCCATCGGAATCACCATCGCTGTCGCCATCGGCATCCGTATCGCTATCGGTATTATCACTGGTGTCCGAGCCACCGGAAGTGCCGCATGACACCAACGTCAGCAGCAATGCAAAAACGGCCAATCTAATTATTAAAAACATTCGCGTATCCTTCCCTTGAGTTCTGCATGAAACGAAAGTGGTGGCCTCTTGATGTCACCACATTGCGCTTAATGACTTTACGTGATGTTGAAAAATGAAAACAGGTAAAAAAAATATGTAATTTATGGGGAACTTCCACAAAAAAACAGGTGTATTGAATAATTTGAATACCACGCACTTTTTTTTGAACTGATGGCAGTTCCGACGGCGGTTCGGACAGCGATTAAAAGTCCCACACCGGGTACCAAACTGTGGCAGATAAATGGTACAACGCCATCAACGAGTACCTGCCGTAAATACTGTCTCGTTCGCAATTGACATCCAACCCTTCTTCCCTCAAATCCAAACATGCCGATGGTTTTCCAATGGTTGCAAACCGACTCGTTGGCCTTTCATTCGTGTGGCTCGTCGTTTCAGAAAATAAACAAATTTTGAAGCACAGTTGGAATCTCCTGAAAAAACCCCTTGTTTTCCAGATTTTTAATTGGCATAGAACCTGCTAATATCTGTGCCGGCTTCAACGGGGGTGAAATCGATTATCCGCTGTTTGATGACTCGGAAAGTTATGGTCCAGATAGATGACGACGTTTCAAAATATTTCTCAATGGCAACTCGCCCCCCCAATTGCCCCCCTTGAATCGAGAGTCCTGTTATTCGAACCCAATTTGCTGAACGCGTGGAAAATAGGAAAAGCGCTGCTACGCCAGAACATCCAGGTCCATATCTGTTCCGAAATACTCGATGTATATGCCCATCTGGCGCGAAATCCGCAGCATACAATCATTCTGGATGCAGACAAATGCGATTCACAACTGATGTCGGTCGTCCATTTCGCCCGCATGAAAAATCCAACCACCGCCATCCTGCTGCTAACATCCACGGAAAGTGCCCATCTTCATAAAATCTCGCAACGGGAACGACTGGCACTTTATTCCAAAAACAGCCTGACATCGGAGATGCTTTCAAAAGCGGTTGTCAGCCGGATGGCACAACAGCATAAAATCGATCACTGCGAGCACGGGATGTCTGTACTGATTCAGAATATTCAGGAAGCCACCACCACCACTTTCGGCGGCGAGATAGTGGTACGATCAATCAATGGCATCGGCAGAATGTACTTTATCAATCACCTCGTGGCCTGGATTTACATTCAGGATTCCAACAAAACGCTGCTGCATGATTTGGTGGAGCTGGAAGGGATTGAAAAAGAGGAACTGAAGTCGGTATATCAGGAATGCCGTCGAACCGGTCTGAATTTCGCCGATATGCTGGTCAACTGGCATATGATCCCCTGGGAGCGCATGCGTAACATTCTTTCGTCCAGGTTTGTTGATTGCCTCAATCGCATGGCGGCCTGGCAGAATGTGCGCAGTATTTTCATTCCGGATCAACGCAAATATCAAAGTGACCTGCTTTTTCCGCTCAGCGATCTCCTGTCCGGAATGAAGCCATCCCCTTTTTCCCGCCAGTTGTCCCGACTCGCAGTCGCGCAGCAGGATATGGTTTAAAATCAGACCTGTTCCTGCAACCAGTTAAACGCTTCATCATACAGGTCGAAAATTCGCGCTGTGACGCCCAATTCAACATACCGTTTCATGATACCGCGCATGGCCATTTCTCCTAAAACCTTTTGAGGAATCACCAGCGCCCAATATTTCCAGCCTGCTTCGAGAATCCTTGGTTCCCACACGCTTTTTCCCCACTCCAAATCTTCCATACTCACCATGCTGTTTCGGTGATCATCCGAAAGCCACTTGGTACAGCCATACTCCTCAAACGCATCTGTGCCGGTCATTAACATATTTCTAAATTGCTCTCCTGAGACCACTCCATGTATCTGATGCACAATCATTTTGAGCTCGGGGAACACCATTAAGGTGAGTTTGTCATTTGTTATCAACACTTTCATTGGAACCTCGCTGGAATACATTAGCGCCAGCAAATCTTGCCGCAACCGAAATCATCGTCAATCTGCTCTAACAATATGAGAGTTGAACTCATCTTATATGTTTTTGCCGGATAGTCCAACCATCTGGTATGTCAAATGTACAAAAGGATTGAAAATCGGTTGAACGATGAGCGGCGACAAGCTCATCTGATAAAAAAAGGGCTCAATTGGGGCTGTGTAACGTTATCAGGTTGGGCTCTGCCAGAATGGCCAAATCGCACCCGTTAAAAAAAGTCAGTCCCTCAAAGTATGGAGAGCCGGAAAGGTGCAGCGTCTCCCGCACATCGCCATTTTCCGGGTTCACTCGAATGAGCGCAAAAGACTCCTGGCTCAGCAAAAGCAATGTATCGGTGGTGGTATCGTAGGCCGTATCCGCCAAATCCGTCACCTCCCCCTGCAACACCGTCTCGGCATTCCAGGGTTCATCCACCTTGAAATCACCATCAGGAGCGCTCAACGCATCGTATGGGGGCGTTCGTTTTGTATATGGAAACTGAAGCACTCGCATGGGGGCGTATTCCTGCACAGCAAACAGCGTTCCCTCGCCATCGGCTCCCCCCGGAGCAAAGGCAATCCCCTCCAGACCCGCATTTCGCCTGGGGGGTGGCGCGGTCACCGTCAACATTTCAGTGGTGTCAGCGGCGCCATCCACTACGGATGTGGATTCCGTAATCTCCACCACATAAACCACATTGGATTCTGTAGCGATGGCGTATCGATTTCCTCCAAGATACACGATTCCCTCGGTGTCGAAATCCATGTTCTCCAGGGTGTATTCTTTAATAACATTTTTGAACCCGCTGTCGTACTGCCACATTTTTTTCGTCAAATTGGCCACAATGAAAAATGTGTTGGTCCTGGGATTCCAGGCAATTCCCGACGCCTGTTCCGGAATGTCGCCCAGTTCTTTGGAAAGATACAAATGATAACTGGATAGGGATGGGCATGCGCCAATTCCACTATCCGAATCCGTTGGCAATTCAGTTTCGGACTCGGTATTGGAATCCGCAGTCGGTTCAGAATCGCGGGATATTGACGATGCAGTATCGTTTGTCCAGGCGCTTTCGGTATCCGCATCTCCGTCGCTGTCTCCATCGGAATCTGCGTCTGCATCGGTATCACTGTCGGCGTCCCCATCGGAATCTCCATCTGCATCGCCGTCGGTATCGCTGTCCCCATCCGTATCTCCGTCAGCATCACCGGCACCGCCCGATGTGTCTGATGTTTTTTCGTCCGCTGTCACGGTTTCGCTATCGGCGGCCTTTTCATTTCCACTGCCGGAATCTGAACAGGCGGTCGGCCACAACCAAATCAATGCAATTGCGCAAAGGAAATACAAATGCAGGCATCTGTTTTGTGTTGGTTTCATCGCACTGCCCTCTTTTTTTCGGGTGTTGCATTTTCATAGGTACGCAGTAACGGCGACTCGAGCATCCAAACAGGGAATTTTCATATATGGGCGGATAGTCGGTGCAACAGGGAAGATCGTTTTACGATTGGACAATGGCAATTATGGCGCACCCGGACCGGATGTGTTGCTTCCCTGGATGGAATGGGGCGGTGATGCCACATAGAGTTTTACGCCGGGCTCAACCACAAACTGCACTGTGTCATAGGTCACACCTTCTTTCACCGCCGTCACATTGTGCGCACCGATGGACAAATTGTTCAAAAGCACGCCGCCATCAATGGAGGTGGATGTGATAAGCGGATTGGGGGTCACGGTTTCATCGAAATAAATGGGGCCGCCAGGGGGCGTCGCCAAAGGAGGGTCGACAACCACCGTCGCCCCCGCATCCCCATGGGGCAGTGTGGGATTGAAAATGGACGCCCATGCCTTGCCTACGGTGGCCACAGCAAGATTTTCGATGCTGTATGGGATACCCACCTGGGAGGTAATGGACTGCTCCAGCATGAGTTTACTGTAGTACAAAAACAATTCATCGGGCATCTGCATGGCAATATCAGATATGTCATCGGACCCAACAGTATACACATTGGATTTAATCAGTGATTTCTCCCAACCCGCCGGTAATTCACTGGCGAAGACCATAGTCTCCACGGATGATGGAAAATGGTCTTTTTCATACATGAAAGAGACATTCAAATCGCGCCCACGTTGTTTCACCACGAACATCTCAAAATGGCCGTCATCATCGGTGCGGATATTGAACAACTTCGACACGGGATATTCCGCCAGCCAGACTTGAACATCCGAAACCCCCTTGAAATTGTACGACACTGGCGGCGATTGAAGAATATTCATCCCAAAATAACGAACCTTGCCGCTTAATCGAACCAACTCCAGTCCCCGATTGTGACATGCCGCTCTGGTTGTGTTCAGCGCGACGCCACTGCCCAAATCCAATGCTCTCACTTCGCCGGTTTTCCCCACCATATCGTCTGCCTCGCACCCCATAAAAATCAGTGCGGTCGTTAATATCAATGTAAAAATAGTCGGTCTTGTTTTCATAAAAGCCACTCCTCGCATTTCGCACTCACGGAGAATGCACAATTCATTGCGGCGGTGATGCCGTCCAGCCACTTGGTTCAACGGTCCCGGTTATATACTCAATAAACATTCCCATCAGCTGTTTTTGTCACCTTAAAAATCGGCCAACCTCTATTTTTTTGGGATTCATAAGGTCTCAGCGATTCACAACACAAGCGCCATCAGAGTGTATATTTGTTTCACAGTTGCGAAACAGGCGCGGGTTTTTAAGCCCCCGGTGGCGTCTGGTACGACGGTTGCAATTCTGGTGAATGCCATTGGAACCCAAACCTTTTTTTCACCAGAAAGCAACCTCATGAAACGAATCATTCTTATCTCATCCGCCCTATGGACACTGTTTTTTGCTGCACCGGCTCACGCCGGAAAAATCGACCGCACCCAGGATACCACGCGCAGTTCATCATCATCATCATCATCCTCTTCGTCATCGTCATCGTCATCGTCCAGCAGCTCCAGCGATGATGGAGACAGCATCCTGGGGGCCATTCTTCACGCCCTGTTCAGCGGCAGCGGCAACAACGATGGTCCGCGTCCACCACGGCCTCGCACAGAAAGGGATGCCGCATATCACCACTATCCCTATGAAGATGGCAAACCTGGCATCGCGGTGATTGCGACCAGACATTACAGCTCCGCCAACACACTCATCAGTGAAACCCATAGTCCCGCCAGAGGCAATCTTAACGAAGGGAAACAGTTTGCCGGCATGTTCCAGGGCGATTATCAGTATGATTGGGACACCGTACATATCGGAACCGCTCGATTCAGGCTGTTCAGTGATTCTGTCGTTGGAGTGGATTTAAAGTGGACAGGGATGTTTGAGCCCCTCGAAAATAACGGTTTGGACACCGCACACATCATGGAGGCCGGCCTCACGTTCAATCGCCCGTTCACTCATAATTTTGTTGGTCGAATGGGGATTGGCGGCCATGCCATGATTTTTCCAGGAAAAAAAAACACCAGCACCTTTGGCGGCACCATGCTTCTGGGATTCGATATATTTCCGATACGACCGCTGGTGATTTCGGGAGAAGCACAACTGGGGTTCCTTAATCACGCGCTCTATCTGCGCGCCGAGGGGAGCCTCGGCGTGATGGTTGTGGGCCCCGTCGAACTGAACATCGGTTACCGCGGCCAAACTTTCATGAATGTGAAATCCGGCGCCAGTGTGCCGTATCATGGATTCACGGGGGGATTCAGAATCTGGTTCTGATGGCCTAACCACATAACCCAACAAATGGTTTTTGCCACGGTGTGAGCCAATCCTGGTTTGCCGGGAACTTGTTTCATGCAATATTTCTATAAAGAGGTGCAATTTCTGCCCAATCAACATCGGAGGCTAAAATGGATGCCAAATATGAATATGACAGGTTTGGTCCGTGGATTCTTGAAATCAACGAAAAAGACGGTATTCCTCCGTTGTTCGAGTCCCACATTAACAAAGATGCCACTCCGCAGTTGCGCATCAAAATACCCAGAGACATCGAACGGCGCGTCGCCCACCCGGGAATGAATCTGTACGATTACGTCATTACCGTTGATAACGATCAACTACAGATTCTCGAAAGACAAAACGACTCTGTGGGTGTGCAGGAACTGGGTATGAGTGACATAAAATGCGTGGAGGTTCAGGAGGATTTGCTCACCGGACGACTGCGGCTGTATACCCCTAAAAAATCGGTGAATGTCCGCTTCAACACTGTATCAACGGAAGTAATTCTGAAACTGGTGGAATTAATTCGCGCAAAGTACGTGCAAAAGGGCGACTACAAAGAAATCGAAGCGTTGTCTTTTCATCCGGGCGATACCATGAGCCATGGATTCACCGGCCTGCTGTCCAGGGAGATGTCCAATAACAGCAACATCAAAGCGTTGCTGGCGCAGCCGGAAGTGGGTGTGGCATTGCCAAAAGAAAATCTGATCCAACGGATTAAACATGTGGTTACCGGTAAAAAGCTCACCGAAACACTGGTGCTCACCAATGGCAGGGAGCTCATCATTTACAATCGCACCCCCTTTTTCCGCTATCGAAACCAGGCCGTATACGCCATTAATCGATTGTATCTGCCCATCGAAAAAATCACCGGCATCGCCATGGACAAAGACAATGTGGCCGAGAGTATTGTCCGGCTCACGCTGTCCGCCTCGCAATACATCTTCCCCCTGCTGCTCGTAGAAGATAACCCGGCGCTGATGCCCTTCGTTGGCGCCATCAGCGAATCTGCCGGCGTGGAACTGCACAAGGGTCGCAGCTATCTGGAAAGCAGCGAAAGCAAATAGTGGTCAACTCAGGAAAGTGCCAGATACGCCTGAAGTCTGGCCACTGCATTGCGACGCGCAATTATGGCCGCCCGATTGTCGTCGGTCACCTGTCGGTATGTCACAGCCCCCTCCAATAACATCACGCACTCCAGGGCAAATGCCTCTACGTCTTTAATACCGATGTCATGCGCCATCTGTTGAATACGGTCACCAAACATGGTTTCGCCCTGTTCGAACAACAGCGAAACCCCATGAAGCCAGTCGTTTCAGCTGCAGGAGTTGCCGTGTTGAAGGGATATGTCAGCGCCTATTTTAACTGGATAGACCATTACAAAAATCCGAGACTTTTTTATACGGTGAGTATCCTTAAGGAAGGTTTTGGGACGGTTATGGTCAATGGTATCAAAAGCGGCGCAAATTGAAATCGGGGTTTGCCGGGCAGGAATGCCCGCGTCACTCATGAATTCAGTGGCATCCCGGTTTGCGGGCAAAGGCGAGATATGCGGTGGAATGAAATTCCTTTTTTTCCTCAAGATGCAAAGCGATGCAGTCAATGGCCCGCTGTTCCCCTTCCGCCCACTCCGCCTCTGACATATTGGCGCGCATCAAAGCAATGGGGGCACTGCTGGTCACAGCGCTTTGCCAGTACTCCGCCGGCGTGGCGGAAGGGAAACGGTGAGTCACCTCTTCTATTCGAATGTCTGTGAAACCGGCGCCTTCAAGTTCAGTAACAAACGTCTCTTTGTCATCCAGCCCCTTTACAATGTTTCGACTCTCTTTGGGCGACGCCATTTTGGATTTGAACCCCGCTTCCAGCGCATCCAGCATCGTGGTCATCGCTGTGGACTGCTGTATCGGCGCCCAGCTGGAGACAGAGATATTTCCACCCGGTTTCAATACTCGAAATATTTCCCCAAAGCCCTTTTTGCGATTTGAAAAAAACATCAGACCAAACTGAGAAAACGCCGCATCAAATCGATTGGATTCCAGGGGCAACGCCTGGCAGTCACACAAATGCGTCTCCAAATTCTCCACATTTAAAAGCGACTTTTGCTGCTGCAGCGCCGAAATCATTTTTTGTGAAAAATCCAGCGCCACCACCTGTTTCACCAGCGGCGCCACCATAAGACTCACCGTGCCCGGCCCGCAGGCCACATCAATCACTTCATCATCGGACGACAGCGGTATGCCCTTTACGCTGTCCGCCGCCCATTTTTTAAACACAGGCGCCAGCTCCTGAATATACCCCTCACTGACTAAATCCCATGGTTCAACTGTCGATAACGGATTTTGAGACATATGCATCCTTTCGTTACATTCCGATAGCACAATCGGTTATTCACCTTCACATGAATGCGCGAAAGGTAACGCAGCTTCTGAGAAAAGCAACTGGAGGGATCGATCGGCTTTTTTGGGAATCTCTCCCCTTTTTAAAAAGAGGCTCAGCAAAAAAAGAATATTCCGGCCTAAAAGTATCCATCAATCCAAATACCATTGGCGGACACGTTTAATCCAGTCATCCGTGGATAAACGCCAGACAACGATGCCTGAACCTTTTTTGCCGCCGATGGCCCGCGCAAACGAAACCCACTGACATAAAAAATACCGATGGAAAGCAGGCCAATACCGCCGGTTACCCATCCTGCGGTATTTATGGACCGCAACCTGTAATATTCATCCGAACCGGTTTGTGCCGATTTTAAATTTCCCACCGTTCCAGCGACCATGAGCGCACCTGTTGTCAGCATCGCCAATGAGCTGAAAAACCATATTTTCTGAAACACTGACGCCACCGTCTTTTGTCGCTTTTCCCTTGCCGTTATATCCTGTTGCACCTGATTCTCACGGCTCTGCCACTGCGCATCCTGCAGTTCCTGTACTGCTTTTTTTGCTTTTCTCTGCTGGGCCACCTGCTTTGCTTTGAGCTCATTCAAATGAGAGATGTCAGAGATATCAACGAAGGTTTTTAATTCAGCATTTGCTGTATTCTTTTGCGCCGCTTCAATTTCCGCCGTTTTAAAATCTGTCACCTTCGCCATGGCAAGTGACATACTCGCCAACCCATCCACCACCGGCACGCCAAACGAAATGCCTTCAAATCCTGGAATCATCAGTTTCCAACTGACTATCGCCAGCACTTCGCCATTGGTGCTCAACAGCGGTCCGCCGCTGTTTCCCGGGTTCAGGCTGGCGTCGGTCTGTAAATAACTGTTCCCCTTGAACTTACGTAACCCGCTGACGATTCCCCGGGATACCGAAAAAGACAGCATCTCGCCTGCGGGTGCGCCAATACCATAAATTTCACTGCCCACACTAATCGCGTCGGCAATGGCGAAACAGGACGGACTGCGCATATTCGCCTTCAGCAACGCCACATCCTGACTCAGATTTCGACGAACGACAACCGCCGCCACCTTCTGGCCACCATGAGTGACTATTTCGACGCTGTTTCGGGCAGACACCACGTGATTCGCGGTCAGAATGAATCCATCCTCAGAGATGAAAAAACCACTGCCAACCCCTTCACCTTCTTTAATCAATACCGTGGCCGAAAGAGCCTTCTGCATGCCCGCCGGCAAAGTGAGATTAGCGTCGCAACGTGCGAGTGTTGCCGGTTCATACACCGTTTCCACATTTCCCTGAGCGTCCCGCTGCAACATCGCCACAAACTTTTCGCGTTTTAAAAGCGACATAAGACTGCCACCCACCATTTTGGGAAAATCCTGTTTAAACTGTGATGTGTTCAAGGCATGAAAGAACCTGGTTTTCACCTTGTAACGTACTTTGTTCACCTGGGTATCCATCAGTTCCCAGGTCACCTGGATTTCACAGTCCTGAACCACTCTGTATGCTGCACCAATACAGGAGATACGTTCTATCACGCCACCAAGGTGAAATCGCGCAGCAGCGGAGTTATCCTTGCCAAATAACGCGTTTTCCCCTCCCAACGCGTTAAATCCATACTTGCGCAAAAGTTGAATCAAGCCCAGTCGATATCCCTCTGGCGCAACTGCTATATCGTACTGCCCCTCTGGCTTAAAAATCACATCCGCTATCGTAATGGTCTCCATTTTATCCGGGTTCTGTCTGGGGACATCATCGGCCAACAAATCAACTGGTCGTGATATTAAAATTACCAATGAGAGGGAGAAAAAAAACTTCATCCATGAACAGGTAAACCAACTGAAAACACACAAATTAGATGCCACGTGTTGTTCCTTCTTCTGAATTGTGAAATGTGACCGGACTAAAATATAACAGAAGGAACAAAACACACCAATATCCAATGGTTTCAAAATTGCCGTTATCTCAAATTGATGTTGCTTATCAGTTGTTTTTTTTGGGGGGATAGTGGGATGAAAGGTGCAAGGCCTACGGGAAGGTCTTGCCCACCTGCTCCATCAGCCAGGTCATTGCGGGTCTGGGGCTGGTGTTGTTTACAAGGCCGCTGTCGGGCGCCATGCTCCAGGTGCGTCCCACAATCCATCCCCAGATGGTAAGGCCCCTAATCCAATCCTTGTTATCCATGAAGAAGGAAACCTGTTCCTGGTATTTGGTGAGCTGCTGCTGGTCATTGGTGGTGCTGATATCGTATTCGGTCACATACACGGGCAGACCTGTATCCTCGTGAAGTTTGGTGATCAATTTCTTCATCGTATCTGTGGTAACGCTGGCGTGATCCAAATCGTGCGCCTGCGCCCCAATTGCATCAATGGGCGCTCCGGCCGCCTGCATGGTTTTCACAATATCAATGAAGTGCTGATTGTCGTTGGTCCACTCAATATTGTTGTAATCATTGAGAATCAGGACGGCGTTGGGACACGCTTCGTCCGCCCACTTGAACGCATTGATAATCCACTGCCAGGAGCCGTTGGTGCCGCCACCAATATTGTTGGCGTACGCCGGTGTGGTATGGGGTGGGGGTTCATTTACCACGTCAATCATGCGGGTATTGGGATACTTGGTGCAAAACTCCTTCATCCACGATTTTACATCCGCTTCCTGTATGGATCCGGAGTTGCTGGGTTGCTGCGAACCCCAAACAAAACAGTGATGTTTGTAAAGAATATTGTGATCTTCGGTGTAGGCGTAAATCTGATCCAGCTGATTCCAGTTGCGGCCAGATGTGGCCGAACTCTGAACAGAGCCCCATTTGCCCGCATTTTCAGGTGTAATCTGATCCCAGTATTTGGAATAATCCATCCCATTTACATCAATGGAAGCGCCACCGGTGGTGATGTTACCCACGTAAAACGGGATAGCGTCAACAAGTGGATTTCCGGTATCCCCATCGCCATCGCTGTCAGTGTCGCTATCGGTGTCGCCGTCACTATCCGTGTCGCCATCGCTATCCGTATCCGAGTCCGCATCGCCGTCCACTTGACAACAGACTGGCGTACTGGCGTCTGCACACGTCAACTCAGCCACACGGTTGCCACCCAATTCTCTGCACTGACCCGTTGCCACACATTCGTGCGGACAGGTTGTGCCATCATCCGTGTCACCGTCTGAATCACCGTCGCTGTCCGTATCGCCATCGCTGTCCGTATCGCCGTCGCTGTCCGTATCGCCGTCGCTGTCCGTATCGCCGTCGCTGTCCGTATCGCCGTCTGAATCGGTATCCGCTTCCGTCGATGTATCATCATCACGTCCGTTATCTTCCGCCGAACACCCAAACACAACCACCAGACTCAACATCATCAAATAATAGTAAATCGTTTTCCATTTCATAGCGCTTCCCCTGTCTTTCAGATTAAAGGTTTCTCGGCCAGAATGTATGTGTCCTCGAAAAGCAAATAAGGGTAAGAAATGCCCGTAAAATATAAAAAAACATCCTAAATCCATCGTGCTTATAAACAGGTCAAAAAAATACACTGCGTATGAAACCATTTCAGACAAACTGCGACTCAAACGCTTTTGATGATGACTGATGTTGCACCACTCGTCTCAGGATGTATGGAAGCCTGCTACGTTTCTTCCACAACTACGCATTTATCGAAGTTTCGTTTGGAAGCGCATTTTCTCCAGCGTGATTCATCGAACTGAAACCATCTCATTGTCATATGTCTACCCTGCCCCTATACCCCATGGACTCTCCGTCCTCATGGCCCCTCCGTCCCCATGGACCTTGGGGGTCGTCCTGGACGCAGGCAGTAATCCCCATAAAATGCCATAGACTTCCCCCACCCTCCAGCGTACGATACATGTGCTTTGGTAATTGAATGTTCAGTTCGGACAAATAATGTCCAGGTACAGGGGTATTCTGATTGTATAATGTGCTCCAGAAAGCACAGATATATAACGGCAACCTATGTATACCGTTTGCATATGGAATCCACTCACGACAGGAAGAGATAAATGGCCAAATCCACATCCGTTGATTCTACAAAGAAGAAAGTCACCAAGAAAACCGCCACCAAAACAGTGAATTTTGAAGAAGCACTTTGGGATACCGCCAATAAGCTTAGGGGCACGGTGGAGTCATCTGAGTACAAGCATGTGGTGCTCAGCCTCATCTTTTTAAAATTTATCAGCGACAAGTTTGAAGACCGCAAGCAGCAGCTCATTGATGAAGGTCAGGGCGACTATGTGGACATGGTGGAGTTTTACACCATGAAAAACGTGTTTTACCTGCCCAATGAAGCCCGATGGAATTTTGTAAAGGACCACGCCAAGCAGGACAACATTGCCATTTTGGTGGATACGGCCCTGCACACCGTGGAAAAGAGCAACAAGTCGCTCAAGGGCGCATTGCCCGATAACTACTTTTCACGGCTGGGCCTTGAAAACAGCAAGCTGGCCGCGCTTATTGATACCATTAACAACATCAACACCCAGGCATCTGAGTGCCACATGACCGAAGAGGATTTGGTGGGCCGGGTGTACGAGTACTTTCTGGGCCGGTTTGCCGCCAGTGAAGGCAAAGGGGGCGGCGAGTTCTATACCCCCAAATCGGTGGTGACCCTCATTGCCGAGATGATTGAGCCCTACAAAGGCAAAATCTACGACCCCTGCTGCGGCAGCGGCGGCATGTTTGTGCAGTCCATCAAGTTTGTAAACAGCCACAACGGCAATCAGAAAGACATTTCGATTTACGGGCAGGAAAACACGGCCACCACCTACAAGCTGGCCAAAATGAACCTGGCCATCAGAGGCATCTCCGCCAACTTTGGAGAAGTGCCCGCCAATACCTTTTTTAAGGACCAGCACCCGGACCTGAAAGCCGACTTCATCATGGCCAACCCCCCGTTCAATCAAAAGCAGTGGCGCACCGACGCCGAGCTGGTGGACGACTACCGATGGGAAGGCCAAAAAGAAGCTGGCAAATACGAAGACATCGCAGGCTTTTGTAAATCGGCCACTCTGGAGGAGATTGAGAAAAACGACTACGTGCTCACCCCAGGACGGTATGTGGGCGCCGCAGAAATCGAAGATGACGGAATCGCCTTTGAAGTAAAGATGAAAGAGCTGACAGAGACGCTGTTTAAGCAGATGGATGAGGCGAAGGAGTTGGAGGGGTTGGGTTATGGGGGGTGATATGATGCCGACAACATCAAAACAAAAAGCTGGTCTGACTGAGCGACCGGCTGGTTATGCTGACTGGCTGAAAACACTGAAGTCCCGTATCCATGTCGCCCAACAGCGGGCCGCATTACAAGTGAATACAGAACTGATTCAGCTGTATTTTGAAATTGGTCGAGATATTTTGGACCGACAGGATGTTGAAGGTTGGGGCGCCGGTGTTGTTGCCCAAATAGCCTTGGATTTACAAAAAGCGTTTCCAGGTATGAAAGGATTTTCTCGAACAAATCTGTTGTATATGCGCGCATTTGCCGAAGCATGGCCAGACTTTTCAAATGTCCAACAGCTTGTTGGACATTTACCCTGGGGGCACAATCTGGTGCTGCTCACCAAACTCAAAGACAGAAATTTGCGGCTCCAGTACGCTGAACGCGTGAAAATGCATAGTTGGTCACGCAATGTACTGACTATACATATTGAACAACGCACTGTTGAGAGAGAGGGCAAGGCGATAACCAATTTTGAAACCCGTTTACCGGCCGAACAATCTGATCTGGCGAAGGAGAGTTTAAAGGATCCATATCTGTTTGATTTTTTAACGATCGACGCAGATGCTTCGGAAAAAGAAATAGAAAACGCATTGGTCGCACATATGACTAAATTTCTTTTGGAACTGGGCGCCGGGTTCGCATATGTCGGCAAGCAGGTACATCTGGAAGTTGGCGACAGAGATTTTTACATTGACCTGTTATTTTATCATTTAAAGTTACACGCATATGTTGTGATTGAATTGAAAACGGGAGAATTTAAACCGGAACATACAGGACAGCTCTCGTTTTATCTGACCGCAGTAGACAAACAACTTAAGACCGAAAATGATACTCAAACGATTGGGTTGTTGCTGTGCAAAAGCAAAAACCGGATTATCGCCGAATATGCTTTGAGCGACAGCACCAAACCAATTGGCGTGGCAGAATATCAGCTAACCCAAAGCCTGCCTGAAGAGTTTGAGTCCGCTTTGCCAAGTATTGAGCAAATTGAAAAAGAATTGGGAAATATTGACGATGAACAATGATGTCTGGCCAAAGCAAATCGTAGAGGCGGGGTACTGTGCCCGCCCAACAAACAGCGCACGCGTTCACCCGCGGACACGAGGCCCGCGGTCAGGATGGATAGCCCAACAAAATGTAGGGGCGTACTTTATGTGCGCCCGCGTTCATTCCCTCTGGGACCGCGGAGCTCCAGCTCCGCAATTGCAGGCAGCACTGGCAGGCGGAGCTGGAGCTCCGCGATCCCGGCAGATGGATGAGGCGAAGGAGGCGATGGCGCAGGCGTTGTTTAAAAGCTGGTTTGTGGATTTTGATCCGGTCATCGACAATGCATTAAAAGCAGGCAACCCCATTCCAGAACAACTGGCCCCAAAAGCCGCCGCCCGAAAAGCCCTTGGTAAAGACAGAAAGTCTCTGCCGGATGACGTGCAGAGATTGTTTCCGAGTAGTTTTGTGGAAACGGAAGAGATGGGGTGGGTACCGGAGGGGTGGGAGATTCGTGAATTGCAGGATGTCGCGTCGTTGATTATCGATCATCGTGGAAAGACACCAAAGAAACTGGGAGGAGACTGGCAAGAGTCAGGCTATCCCGCTGTCTCCGCCAAAAACATCAAGAACCGGAAGCTTATTCGCAAAGACGCACTTAATTATGTCGATCAAAAATTGTACTCGAAGTGGATGCAAGAGGAATTACGAGCTGGCGACGTATTGCTTACTTCAGAAGCGCCATTGGGCGAAATGTACTACTTGTCATGCGATGTTAAATGGGTTTTGAGCCAGCGTCTCCTTGGCATACGAGCGGATAGCAAAGTGATGACAGGGATATATCTGTTTAACTGGCTGAATACAGACACCGCTGAAGCAGATATTCAGGGCCGAGCATCGGGAACGACTGTTCAAGGTATTAAGCAAAGCGAGCTGAGACAAGTTAAAGTTCTTTGCCCATCCAAGCATTGCTTGTCAGTATTCACTGAGAATCTGCTGCCCTTAATGGAAAAGCAAAAAGCGAACGATGATAGTATCGACGAATTGCAGACATTAAGAGACACATTGTTGCCTGAGCTGATGTCAGGAAAGCTCACTATGAACGGAGTAAATCAGTGAGTTCATTAAACTCTGTGGAAAAACGAGTATTTGAAGAATTATTCGATCTGGGTTCCGGTCACGTTTTGAACTACTCGAATAAAACTTATGCAGAGTTTTTTCGAGAATGCGTGGGCATAGATATTTACAATCATAAATATGCGTTTAATGGAGATTCAAAAGGCAAACGCTTCAGAGCTTTCTGGGAACTGGAATCAGCCCCGGTGGTTGGAAAGGTGCTCTCTGAACTTCTGGATTTGTGGAGTTGTGAAAACCCAACACCCGACACGCAAGACAAACTTCGATATGACAAAGCCCGTTCAATTGCAGCCCGACTGCAAGGTATTACAAGTGGAAGCGAGCCAGAGAGTACTGAAGATGATTTTATTAAGCAGCAATTTAAAAACATTGATGTCGGGCAGATTGGTCTTGAATCCAATTTGGAACCTATAGTGAGAAATCGACTCAACGAAGCACGGCACTGCCTGAAAGCTGACGCACCACTCTCGGTAATTTTTTTATGCGGTAGTGTATTGGAAGGAATCCTTCTTTCCGTGGCCAACCAGGAACCGAAGACATTCAATACATCTAAATCCACACCAAAAGATAAACACGGCAACGTCAAGAGATTGCCAGATTGGTCATTGGCGGAACTCATAAATGTCGCCTATGAAACAGGCTTCATAAAGCTTGATGTAAAGAAATTCAGCCATGCATTGCGTGATTTCCGCAACTACATACATCCTTTTCAGCAAGCTATGACTGGATTCAATCCAGATACACATACAGCCCAAATATGTTTACAGGTGCTTCGCGCAGCGATTGCTCAGTTGATTGAGAAACGGAGGCGATTTTGATCACCATGGATTCGAACAAAGGCAAGGTGTTGTCTGGGTTACTTCATAAGAATATTGTTTTTCACTATACAAAACATGAGGTCGCACTGCAGTCAATTTTGCATGCAGGAAGTTTTCGGTTCTTCAAATTTGGCCAAACCATCGATCCTTTTGAAAGATTACTTGGTAGAAATGGCCCTCGTGTGGGTGCTTCTATGCGGGGGATAGAAGACAAGCATTTTGATGAAATTGTTCACTACCAAAGCCAATTGCTTGAAGTCTATCAAAATACGTGGTTTGGATCGTTTTGTCAGAGTTCTGGAAAAGTTGACACTTATATCAAAGTCTCCGACTATTGTAAGAGACTTGGTTGCTGTAAACCCCGGATGTGGGACCAATATGGCGGCAGGTTCACTGGTGTTTGCCTGGCGTTTGATAAAACGTTACTGAAATCTCTATTGGAAGAACAGCACCCTGAACAGGTCTGGTCAGGATCTCTTGAGTATGACCTTTTTGGAGATATGACTGACGTTTCGACACATGTCCGTAAACGAGCAGAAAACGCAGGTTATTCTTTTAAGGATTTTCTTTCTGACAATTATAAACACCTATACTTTTGGAAGCATCCTGATTACGGGGATGAAAAGGAGTGGCGCATATGTGTTTACAACAACGAACAGTGCGAAGCGGCATACACGGAACTGCATATTGAAAATGCCTTGATGGCAATCGTATATTGTACGGACGATTTTTCTGTAAAAGAGTGTAAGCAGGGTGACCTTTTCCCAAATGCTTATATGCAAATGCTCAAACAATACGCATACAAATATGATGTGCCTCTTATTGCACTGATTTTTGAAGATCGAGAAATGGGAATTGAATTGATTGATACTGCTCCTGCCGGAAAACAAGGCGAAGAACAAAAAGGCCCAGCTCATGCCAGTTGACACTTTCAGCTACAACGAAATTCCCCTAACCCCTTTGAAAAAGGGGGGAATTTAAGCTCTCTGCTATGGCTTCGAACCTGAATGATGAAGTGTTGCCTGACCAGGAAGGATTTTAACAAATGGTTGAGAATCAACAGCGTATTTATATTGAAACCAGTGTGGTGAGCTATTTGACAGCCAGGCCTTCCATGAATGTGCAGGCTTGCGCGTGGCAGAGTGTGACAACGGATTGGTGGGAGCGGCAGAGAAACAAGTTTTCACTTTTCACCTCCCAGCTGGTTGTAGAAGAAGCATCTCGCGGCAATGAGGAAGCGGCAAGACGCCGTTTGGAAGTGCTGCAACAAATTCCTCACGTTGCGATTTCCAATGAGGTTGTTTTACTGGCCCAGACTTTAATATCCGACGGCGCATTGCCTCAGGTTGCAAGTGACGATGCGTTGCATGTTGCTCTTGCTGCGGTTCATAATCTTGATTATCTTTTAACATGGAACTGCAGGCATATTCACAATGCCCAAAAGCAACCGTTGATACGCCAGGTGTGCAGTAACAAAGGATATAGATATCCTGAAATATGCACACCATTGGAGCTTTCAGGAGAAGATGACCATGACCGATGAAATAATAAAAGAAGTTTGGTGCGTAAAAGACGAAATAGCTTCTGAGTTCAATTACGACATCGCTGCCCTGGCGGCCTACTTAAATAAGAAGGAACAAAGCGAAGGCGCAAAGAAAGAGTATCCTTCCGAAAAAGGGACTCCTTCAGTACTTGCTGATCCGCGTGAAAAATACGAATAACCCACTGAATTA
>JAFGQN010000138.1 GCA_016935665.1 Deltaproteobacteria bacterium
CGTGGTCAATGTGACCAATTGTTCCAATATTGACGTGTGGTTTGGTTCTTACAAATTTTTCTTTTGCCATGACAAAGCTCCCTTGATCAGCGCTGTATTCAAGCCAAAACTGACGCTCATCCTAATATCGCATTTGCGATTTCCTTGGGCACCGCACTAAAATGTGAAAATTGCATTGTGTGCGTTGCACGCCCCTGAGTTAATGTTCTTAAATCTGTTGTATATCCAAACATTTGTCTAAGCGGCACATTGACTTCAACCAATTGCCCCATGCCACTGTTCTCAATACCGTTAATTTTGCCTTGTCTTCTATTCAAGTCGCCAACAACATCCCCAAGAAATTCATCCGGCACGACAACCTGAACATTCATAATCGGTTCAAGTAAAACCGGCTTCGCATTGCGCAAGGCATCTCGCAATGCGATCGAGGCGGCGATTTTATACGCTAATTCCGTGCTGTCAACACTATGTTGCATGTCTTTCGAAATAATTACTTCAACATCCACCACAGGATACCCCGCCAACACCCCGGACTCCAAAGCCCCTCGAACACTTTCCTCAATAGATCCAATACATTCAGGCGGAATGCCAGAGTCGGTGGCGTCGTTAATCACAACAACGCCCTCGCCTCTTTTACCTGGACGAATTTCCAGTGAAACACTGGCTTTGTGGGTCGCAGCACCTATTTGTTTTTCGAAATCGCCAACCGCTTTTGACGACATTGTCGCCGTCTCGCGAAACGCCACTCTTGGTTCTCCAACGTTTGCTTCGACGTTAAACTCCCTGCGAAGTCTGTCCACAACGATTTCCAAATGAAGTTCGCCCATCCCTCGTATCAATGTCTGTCCGGTTTCCTCATCAGTCTTTACGACAAAAGTCGGGTCTTCAAAAGCGAGTTTCTGCAACGCATTTGATAATTTATCCTGATCAGCCGCCGTCCTGGGCTCGATAGCAATTGAAATAACCGGTTCAGGAGCCTCGATGCTCTCAAGAAGCAGTTCTTCTCCTTCTTCACACAGAGTGTCGCCGGTTGCCGTGAATTTCAAACCAACAACCGCTGCAATATCTCCTGCACTGATACGGGACAGCTCTTCCCGCTTATTGGCATGCATCTTCAAAAGCTTATTGATTCGCTCTTTTTTCTTTTTACCTACATTCTGAACTCGTTTACCTGCTTCGAACGCGCCGGAATAAACGCGAATATACGTAAGTTGACCAGCAAAAGAATCATTTTGAATCTTAAACGCCAGAGCAGAGAATGGTTCTTTTTCCGATGGCAGACGGACGACTTCTTTCCCCGTGTGCGGATGAATTCCTCTAACAGCAGGCAAATCAACGGGGGCAGGCAAGTAGTCAACAACTGCATCCAGAACAGGCTGAACGCCTTTATTTTTAAAGGCTGAACCGCAATATACAGGTACCAGCGAACAACTGATAACCCCTTTTCGAAGAGCAGCTTTTATCTTCTCCAGTGGAATATCTCCACCTTCGAGATACGCCTCCATGATTTCCTCATCAAAGTCTGCTGCGACTTCTATCAATTCTTCCCGTGCCGCTGCAGCTTCACCAAGATAGTCATCGGGAATGCTTTCAGCAGAAAAGACAGATCCGAGGCTTTCTTCATCCCACACGAGCAGGTTCTCACCGAGTAAATCAATTACGCCTTTGAAACTTGATTCAGTGCCATATGGGAGTTGCATTCGAACAGCCCTGGCACCCAATCTTTCACGAATCATCTTGACACATCGCTCGAAGTCAGCACCAGTACGATCCATTTTATTTACAAAGGCAAGTCTTGGAACATGATATTTATTGGCTTGACGCCAGACCGTCTCTGACTGGGGTTCGACACCAGCGACCCCATCAAATACGCCAATTGCGCCATCCAGCACACGTAATGACCTTTCCACTTCCATGGTGAAGTCCACGTGTCCCGGTGTATCGATGATATTGATGCGAAAATCTTTCCACAAACATGCCGTAGCCGCGCTGGTTATGGTGATACCGCGTTCCTGCTCCTGTGGCATCCAATCCATCTGCGCCGTGCCTTCATGCACCTCTCCAATCTTGTGAGAAATGCCCGTATAAAACAACACTCTCTCTGTAAGAGTCGTTTTTCCGGCATCTATGTGCGCCATGATCCCGATATTCCGGGTATGGTCGATAGAAGGCTTCTTCGCCACTTCCAATGCTCCCATTCCGCCAACAACCAAAGTGTCTGCGGCAAGAGTTCTTTTAACGGCATCGTTCGGCGCGAAGTTGCACCCGCCGTCAAAAACTCGGGATTCGTTATCTACAGGACAACGTAAATTATATTACCAACGATAATGAGCGAAAGCTTTATTGGCTTCGGCCATTTTGTGGGTGTCTTCTCGCTTTTTAATCGATGAACCACGATTCTGCGAGGCATCGATCAACTCGGCAGCTAAACGTTCGCGCATCGTGTGTTCACCTCTTGCACGAGAATAATTGATTAGCCAACGCATCGCCAAAGCCAGCCTTCTGCTGGAACGAATCTCAATTGGCACCTGATAAGTGGCGCCACCAACTCGTCTGGATTTCACTTCGATCTTTGGTTTGACGTTTTCAATAGCTTTCTTAAAAACCTCAAGCGGATCCTGCTTATAACGTTGCTCAACTATATCAAATGCGCCATACAGAGCGCGCTCAGCCGTGCTTTTTTTACCGTCATACATCATCTTAGTAATGAACTTCGAAACGATGCGGCTTCTAAATTTGGGATCCGGATGGACTTTTCTTTTTGGAACTTCCCTACGTCTAGGCATTTTTATCCCCTACCCTTTGGGCCGTTTGGCACCGTATTTACTGCGCCCCTTGCGTCTATCATCTACACCGGAGGCATCCATATTTCCACGAATCACGTGATAACGCACACCAGGAAGGTCCTTTACACGTCCACCACGAATCAGAACAACGGAGTGTTCCTGAAGGTTGTGTCCCTCTCCCGGGATATAACTGGTTACTTCCATACCATTGGTCAGACGAACCCTGGCTACTTTACGAAGAGCGGAGTTCGGCTTTTTAGGTGTGGATGTATACACCCTCACGCAAACACCACGTTTTTGAGGACATCCTTTTAGCGCAGGCGCATCCTTTTTATCGAATTGCTTTTTTCGTCGCTTTCGGACTAATTGATTTATTGTAGGCATAGTAACTCTTTCTATCCAAAATCCTTAACAAATAAAGGACCAGAGGCGCTGGTCTATAAAGCACCTAATTCTATTTGTCAAGCAGAAGTAACACCGGGTATGTGATTTAGATCATTGGAAGATAGATTTCCAAGATCCGAATCAATATCCTCGGTTGCTTCGGCAATCGTCAATTCCTTGTACATCTGAACACCCGTTCCAGCAGGAATCAGACGGCCCATGATAACATTTTCTTTCGGACCAACAAGTTCATCCACACGACCGGAAATTCCAGCCTCTGTTAGAACCTTGGTTGTTTCCTGGAAGGATGATGCGGAAATGAAACTGTCCGTGGACAGTGCTGCTTTGGTGATACCCAACAACAAGCCTTCCGCTGTGGCGGGTTGTCCGCCTTCTGCCATCACCCTCTCGTTTTCTGCACGGAAAGTTGATTTTGGCACTTTATCATCCACCAGGAATCTCGTGTCGCCAGGCTCTTTGATAGTCACCCGTTTGAGCATCTGACGCACGATAGTCTCGATATGCTTGTCATTAATCGCCACACCCTGCAGTCGATACACTTCCTGTACCTCATCCACGAGATACTTGGCCAGCGCTTTCTCGCCCATTACCTTCAAAATATCATGGGGATTGGCAGGGCCATCCATCAGGGGCTCACCAGCGCGAATATAATCACCTTCCTTGCAGGAAATGTGTTTTCCTTTGGGAATAAGGTATTCCTTGCGCTCACCGATTTCAGGTGTAATGATCACTTTGCGCTTTCCTTTGGTATCTTTACCAAACGAAATAACACCATCAATCTCTGAAATCACTGCATGCTCTTTAGGCTTTCTAGCTTCGAAAAGCTCTGCAACCCGGGGCAAACCGCCAGTGATATCCTTGGTCTTGGTCGTCTCGCGAGGAATTTTTGCAATCACCTCGCCAGCCTCGATAAAATCACCTTCATTCACAGTAATGTTGGCTGACACCGGGAGCAAATAGCGCGCGGTGGAATTTCCTGTCATTTTTGTTTCACCGGCTTCGTTTTTAATGGAAATACGTGGTCTCAACTCAGGATCTCTCGATTCAACAATAACTTTACGAGAAAGACCTGTCACATCATCCAACATCTCGGACATAGAAACGCCCTCGATAACATCACCGTATTTAACGACGCCATCGGTTTCCGCGACAATTGGGATGGAGTAAGGATCCCATTCAGCCATCAGTTGCCCTTTTTCAACGACGTCACCCTCTTTAACAGCAAGCGTTGCGCCGTACACGACAGGATACGGGTATTCACGGCCTGAATCATCCCCCACCACGATTTCACCATTTCTGGACATAACGACTTTTTCGGTGTTGCTCTTCGAAGCCAACTCAATGTTTCTAAAAGAAACCACTCCAGATTGAGTTGCCTCCAGTTTGGACTGCTCAATCTTCCCGCGTTTTGCAGCACCACCGATATGGAATGTTCTCATGGTCAGCTGGGTTCCAGGTTCACCAATGGACTGGGCGGCAATAATACCTACCGCTTCACCAATATTCACCTGGTTGCCACGTGCCAGGTCACGTCCGTAACACTTGACGCAAATTCCTTTTTGGGTTTGACACGTAAGCACTGACCGAATTGTTACATGACCAACACCTGCCTTTTCGATGGCTTCAACTTTTTCTTCGTCGATAAGCTCGTTGGATTCAACCAACAACTCACCGGTATAGGGATCATATACATCATCCAGTGCAACACGTCCCAGGACGCGTTCACCGAGTCGCTCAATGACCTCGCCGCCCTCTTCAAGAGGTGTTACTTCGATTCCGTCCAATGTGCCACAATCGAATTCCGTGATGGTGGCGTCCTGAGCAACGTCCACCAATCGGCGTGTCAGATAACCTGAGTTTGCGGTCTTCAGCGCCGTATCGGCAAGACCTTTCCGGGCGCCGTGAGTGGATGTAAAATACTGAAGAACAGTCAATCCCTCACGGAAATTCGCCGTAATCGGTGTTTCAATAATCTCTCCGGATGGTTTCGCCATCAGACCACGCATGCCGGCCAACTGCCTCAACTGCGCATTGGAACCTCGAGCGCCTGAGTCCGCCATGATAAAAATCGGATTGAAACTGGAAACGGTTTTCTTCTCGCCGGAAGTGCGATTCACAACTTCCTGCAACTGAATATTTTTTACCATCTCATCCGCAATCTGATCGGATGCAGCGGCCCAAACATCCACAATTTTATTGTAACGTTCGCCGTCTGTAATCAAGCCTTCCTGGTATTGACCAACCACTCTGGCCACTTCCGCCTCGGCATCTGCAAGCAAATGCTTTTTTGCCTCCGGGATTTCCATATCGCTCATACAAATGCTGATGCCAGCGCTTGTTGCGAACTCAAATCCCATGGTTCTCAGATGGTCGGCAAGTAAAACCGTATCTTTGTTGGTGCAGTTTCGATATGCGGCGTCAATGATGCGGGACAATGCTTTTTTATCCAACACCTTGTTAACATGTTCAAACGACAGCCCCGGCGGCAAAATGTCGCCAACAATGGCGCGCCCCACAGACGTGGGAACTATTTTACCGTTTTGACGCACCATCACCTGGGCATGCAAATCGATGGCACCCGTGTCGTAGGCCATTCGAATTTCATTCACCGATGAATACACGCCGATGAATTTTTCTTTGCCAATCGGATTGGTTTTAATTTCACCACGTGCAAAAGGACGCGTGCTGGTCATATAATACAAACCAAGAACAACGTCCTGAGTGGGATTGATAATGGGTTTGCCGTGCGCTGGACTAAGGATGTTATTCGTGGACATCATAAGTATGCGCGCTTCCATCTGTGCTTCGATAGACAGCGGCACATGAACAGCCATCTGATCCCCATCAAAGTCGGCATTAAACGCAGTGCAAACCAGAGGATGAAGCTGGATGGCTTTTCCTTCAATCAGTATTGGTTCAAAAGCCTGTATACCCAGACGGTGCAGTGTGGGTGCACGGTTCAGCATTACCGGGTGCTCGCTAATCACTTCATCCAGAATATCCCAAACCTCTGGTCGCGCTTTTTCGACCATCTTTTTGGCGCTCTTAATAGTGGTAACAAATCCCCGTTCTTCCAGTTTGCTGTAAATAAACGGCTTAAACAGCTCCAAAGCCATCTGCTTGGGCAATCCACATTGATGCAGCTTCAAGGAAGGCCCAACAACAATCACAGAACGACCGGAATAGTCCACACGCTTTCCGAGCAGATTCTGTCTAAATCGTCCCTGCTTTCCTTTCAGCATATCCGAAAGGGATTTCAAAGGACGCTTATTCGGACCTGTGATGGTCTTCCCACGACGCCCATTATTAAACAGCGCATCGACCGATTCCTGTAACATTCGACGCTCATTGCGAATAATAATGTCCGGAGCGTTCAACTCCAATAATCGTTTCAATCGATTATTTCGATTGATAACGCGACGATACAAATCATTCAAGTCACTGGTTGCAAATCGTCCACCGTCCAAAGGAACCAGCGGTCTCAAATCCGGTGGCAGTACCGGAATTCGGGTAAGCATCATCCACTCGGGCTTGTTGCCAGACCCTTTCAGAGATTCAGCTACTTTTAGTCGCTTTGTAAGTTTTTTACGTTTTGCTTCACTGGTTGTCGTAGTCAGTTCGCCGCGCAACTCTTCGCTGAGAGAAATAACATCAATATCTTTCAAGAGCGCAAGAATCGCTTCACCGCCCATGCCTACTTCAAACGTATCCCAGCCGAATTCTTCCACAGCTTGCTGATACTTTTCTTCCGACAGAATCTCGCCCTTTTCGAGGGGAGTTTCCATCGGATCGAGCACGACGTAGCTTTCGCAATACAAAACCCGTTCGAGATCTTTAAGTGTCACATCCAGCAACGCGCCCATCCGAGATGGCAGGCTTTTAAGAAACCAAATGTGTGCCACAGGCGACGCCAGATTAATATGCCCCAAACGTTCTCGTCGAACTTTTGACTGGATAACCTCGACGCCGCATTTTTCACACACAATTCCCCGGTGCTTCATGCGTTTGTACTTACCGCAGTTGCATTCGTAATCCTTCACGGGACCGAATACTTTGGCACAGAACAAACCATCGCGTTCAGGCTTAAATGTTCTGTAGTTAATGGTCTCTGGTTTTTTTACTTCGCCATTTGACCATTCCAATATCTGCTCCGGACTTGCCAAAGAAATTCGAATCGCTGAGAAACTCAACGGGTCTTTGGGTTTGTCAAAAAAGCTGAAGATATCTTTCATGATAAATCTCCCAGTCCGTCCACTTCGGGCTCATCTGGTATGTAAACATCATCTGCTGAACGTCCTTCAACAAGCTCAACATTGAGACACAGACTTTGAAGCTCTTTAATGAGCACGTTGAAGGATTCAGGCAACCCGGCTTCCAGTTCCTGATCACCTTTTACTATGGATTCATACATGCGAGTTCGTCCCATCACATCGTCACTCTTTACAGTCAGGAATTCCTGCAACGCATATGCTGCGCCGTACGCTTCCATGGCCCAAACTTCCATCTCACCCAACCGTTGACCGCCAAATTGCGCCTTACCGCCAAGAGGTTGCTGCGTCACCAGAGAGTACGGCCCAATAGAACGCGCATGAATTTTGTCGTCGACAAGGTGATGCAATTTCAGGATGTACATCACACCGACCGTCACGTCCTGCTCAAACGGAATACCTGTGCGACCATCGTATAGAACGACCTGTCCAGTGGGAGGCATTTCACCATGTACCAACGCTTCTCGAATTTCCTGTTCATTGGCGCCATCGAATACCGGTGTTCCAAAAAGAATACCGTCCTTGTAAGAGCGTGCAAACGCAACGACTTCTTCATCGTTCATTTTGGCAATGTGCTCTTTTCCGGCTTTACTGGGAAGCGTCGACACCAATTTTTCTCTCAAGCCTTCCGGAGTGAATCCTTTTTCTTCGAGCATTTCATTAATATGCAATCCAAGGGCACGACCGGCTCCACCGAGGTGGGTTTCAAGAATCTGCCCAACATTCATACGGGAAGGAACCCCCAATGGGTTTAGAACAACGTCTACTGGACATCCATCCTGCATAAACGGCATGTCTTCTTCGGGCAAAATACGACTGATCACACCCTTATTTCCGTGCCGCCCGGCCATCTTGTCGCCCACTGAAATTCTGCGTTTGATGGCGATGAACAACTTGACCATTTTTATCACACCCGGAGGAAGTTCGTCGCCCTGAGAAAGCCGCTCAATCTTTTCGTAAAAATTCTCCTCGATCATCGCCTGCTGATTTTCAAGCGATTCGAGAATTTGTGCCACACGCTCCTGCCCATCGTCCACCGGAACCTGGCCCAGATATTTTCGGGATATCCCCTTCAGAATCTGTCTATCCAATGTCACGCCGGCTTCGATGAGAACTTCGCCTTTTTTGTCAACCAGCTTTCCTTTGGTCACCTGGCCACTCAATACTTCAATTATTCGGCCAATGGCAGATTCGCGGACTATTCGAATCTCGCTAGCCATGTTTTTCTCAAGACGTGCTTTCTCCTGCTCTTCTATTTCCCGAGCGCGCTCATCCTTATCAGTACCTTTTCGGCTAAATACCCGCGCATCGATCACAATGCCGGATACACCTGGGGATACCCGCAGAGACGAATCCCGCACATCGCCGGCTTTCTCTCCAAAAATCGCACGAAGCAATTTTTCTTCAGGACTCAGCTGTGTTTCACCTTTGGGGGTAATTTTGCCAACAAGAATATCCCCCTGTTTCACTTTGGCGCCAATGCGAATAATGCCACTTTCGTCGAGATTGGCCAGAGCCTCTTCACCAACATTTGGAATATCCCGTGTAATTTCCTCAGGACCCAGTTTGGTATCACGAGCCACACATTCAAACTCCTCGATATGTATTGAAGTGTAAACGTCGTCCTTAGCCAAACGTTCTGAAATGAGAATCGAGTCTTCGAAGTTGTAACCGCCCCAGGGCATAAATGCGACGAGTACGTTTTGTCCCAACGCCAGCTCGCCGTTTTGTGACGACGGACCATCCGCTATAACCTGCCCTTTTTCTACCCGCTCTCCGGCATACACGATAGGCTTCTGGTTAATACATGTATTCTGATTCGAACGACGAAATTTCACCAGATTGTAAATATCGGGAAAATCACCGGCAGTACCTTCAGCACGAATGACGATTCGGTTTGCATCAACCGATTCAACAATCCCGGCACTCTTCGCGATAACGGTGACCCCTGAATCTTTAGCCACCTTTGCTTCAATACCTGTTCCAACAATGGGCGATCGGGCTTTCAACAGGGGAACCGCCTGCCGCTGCATGTTCGACCCCATCAGCGCGCGGTTCGCGTCATCGTGTTCCAGGAAAGGAATCAGTGATGACGCGACCGATACCAACTGATTTGGAGATACCTCCATCAAAGTGACCTGATCAGAAGTAACGGTTTCGATTTCACCATTGTGCCGGCACGGAAGAACCTGGCTGATTAGCTGACCATTTTCATCGACAGGCTCATTGGCCTGCACGATAAAATGCTCTTCTTCCTCCAACGCACTGAAAAACCGCACTTCATCGGTCAAAACACCTTCTTTAAACAACCGATACGGGGTTTCAACAAAGCCGTATTCATTCACGTTGGCAAACGTCGAAAGAGACGCGATGAGACCAATGTTGGGTCCTTCCGGCGTTTCAATGGGACAGATTCGGCCATAATGAGTGGAGTGAACGTCACGCACCTCAAAACCGGCTCTTTCTCTGGTCAGACCGCCTGGCCCCAATGCGGACAAACGTCTTTTATGTGTCACTTCAGAAAGTGGATTCGTTTGATCCATAAATTGTGACAACTGACTTGAGCCAAAATATTCCTTCACAACGGCACTGACCGGTTTGGCGTTGATGAGATCGTGCGGCATAAGCGTCTCGAGTTCCTGACTCATACTCATGCGTTCTTTGATGGCACGCTCCATCCGAACCAGACCGATTCGATACTGGCTTTCCATTAATTCGCCAACGGCACGCACACGGCGATTACCGAGATGGTCAATATCGTCCACAGAACCACGACCGTTTTTCAAGTCGATTAAATGCTTCACCGTCTGCATAATGTCATTTGGTGTCAGCGTTCGAAGTTCTAGAGACTCTTCAGATCTGAACTTGTAATTCAATTTCAAACGACCGACCTGGCTCAGGTCGTATCTTTCAGGATTAAAAAACAGATTATTGAATAAATTGTTTGCGGTATCCAGAGTGGGCGGATCACCCGGACGAAGCCTGCGATATATTTCGAGAATGGCCTCTTCCTGGGTGCTGACTTTGTCCGCCAACAGGGTATCTCTCAGGTAAGAACCGACATTGAGTCCGTCGATAAAGAGAATCCGTACGCTTTTCACTCCAGCATCGCGCAGACGTTCAATCCCGGCTTCGGTAATTTCCTCGTTGCATTCGATTAAAACTTCGCCGGTTTCTTCATCAATAATATCTTCAGCAGCTGCTTTTCCGATAATATCATCCATACCAACCGGTAATTTTTCAAGATTGGCTTCCTGCATTTTACGGATTGCAGAACGTGTGAATTTTCGGTTTTTCTTTACCACCACTTTGCCATCAATTTTGATGTCGCGAGTGGACCGCTGCCCCATAACCAATTCGTATTCGATACTTTTATTGAAACCACCGTCCGCTTCGAAAAAGATAGTTTCGGTATCATAAAAGAAATTCAATAATTCCTGCGTGGAATAGCCAAGTGCACGCAACAGCACTGTCGCCGGCATCTTGCGACGTCTATCAATCCTGCAGTGAATGATATTTTTGTGATCAAATTCAAAATCAAGCCACGAACCACGATACGGAATCAACCGGGCCGAGTAGAGCAACTTGCCAGAAGAGTGGGTTTTCCCTTTGTCATGGTCAAAAAATACACCGGGAGAACGATGCAGCTGACTCACAACTACACGTTCTGTTCCGTTGATGATAAAAGTGCCGTTTTCGGTCATTAGCGGAATTTCGCCGAAAAACACTTCCTGTTCCTTGATGTCCCGAACGACAGGCTCTTCGCCTTCCTCGGTCGCGGCATCGTAAATAATCAGCTGAATGGTCACCTTGATCGGAGCAGCATAGCTCATGCCCCGTTGGCGACATTCTTCCACATCGTACTTGGGTTTTTCAAAAACGTACCCAACATACGCCAATTCACTGATTTCTTTAAAATCCCTTATAGGAAAAACACTGTTGAAAACCCCGTGAATTCCGATATCTTCGCGCTCATCAGACGGCACAGTAGCCTGAAGAAATTTGTCGTAAGACTTTCTCTGAAGCTCGATGAGATGCGGAATTTCAACGATTTTTTCAACTCTTCCAAACGTTTCTCGATGACGAAGATTTGCCCGAACTGTGGATGTCATGGCTTCGCTCCCTGTTTTGCCAGAAGAGTCATATGAAATACTCCACTGCAACCCCCCTGACCTTTTCTTTGTCAGGATTTGCCACAGTGGAGTACTCCACAACTATATTTTTTTGCCAAATTGGCGAAATAACTGATACCAAACGAAGTACGCTTTCAAGGTACTACTTCAATTCAACTGCAGCACCAGCTTCTTCAAGTTTTTTCTTGGCTTCTTCAGCTTCCTCTTTGGATACGCCTTCTTTAACAGTTTTGGGTGCGCCGTCCACCAATTCCTTGGCGTCTTTCAGACCCAGGCTGGTGAGCTCACGGATTACTTTAATCACGTTAATTTTTTTGGCACCGGCTTCTTTCAGTACTACATCAAACTCGGTCTTTTCTTCAACAGCTGCAGCACCGGCGTCAGCAGCAACTGCCGCACCAGCAACAGCAATCGGAGCAGCAGAAACGCCCCATTTTTCTTCGAGTTCTTTGGTTAAAGCGGCAACATCCATTACGGAAAGACTGCTTAAATATTCTACAACTTGTTCGCGAGTAATGTCAGACATTTATCTTTTCTCCCATTTTTATGGATTCTTACAAACCCTATCATCAAACGTTTCTAAAATGAATTTCTCGTCTATTCTTCTTCCAACTGTCGACGACGAGCATCCAGCAGATAAACAAAATTAGTGGGCGCAGCCTGCAACAAACGTACAAACCCTGTTGCCGGTTCCATAAAGGTGGCCAACAAAGTTGCAAGAAGCTCGTTTTTCCCAGGCATTTTGGAGAGGGCAACAACGCCTTGAGCATCCAGCACGTCACCATCTACAACAGCACACTTAATTTTGAGTTTGTCATTCTTTTTTGCAAAATCTACGATTACCTTTGCGGAAGCTGAAGGGTCGTCAAATGACCAAGCAACCGCAGTCGGCTCTTTCAGGTAGGGAAGCAAATTGTCGTAAAATCCGTCCTCCTTTGTAGCGATACCCAAAAGTTTATTTTTTACAACTTTATACTCAACCCCGACTTTGCGAAACTCATCCCTCAAAGCGGTCATGTTTTCAACGTTTACACCGCGAAAATCAGTGAGTACAGCGCTAGCCATACGAGAAAACTTATCTTTGACCTCATTAATTTGAGCAGCCTTCTGATCCTTATTCATACTGCCCTCCTATTCTTTTTTCTCTTTTACGAGGTTCGGATCGATTTTGATCCCGGGCCCCATGGTTGAAGAAATAGTAACACTCTTCATATAGGTACCTTTGGCGGCCGAGGGCTTCGCGCGAAAAAGCTCACTTATTAACACGTTGAAGTTGTCAATCAACTTCTCCACAGCAAATGACGCTTTACCAATCGGAGAATGAACAATGCCGGCTTTTTCAACTCGATATTGAACCTTACCAGCTTTTGCTTCCTGGACTGTTTTGGCGACATCCATGGTTACGGTACCGGTTTTGGGGTTGGGCATCAAACCTCTTGGTCCGAGAATTTTACCAACCTTACCAACTTGAGCCATCATTGGCGGAATAGCGATACACGCATCAAAATCAGTCCATCCGCCTTTGATTTTCTCAACCATGTCTTCTCCACCAACAAAATCTGCACCCGCATCCAATGCTTCTTTTTCCTTTTCGCCGGTGGCGAAAACGAGAACGCGCACAGACTTGCCAAGTCCATGAGGAAGAACCACTGCACCGCGAACCATCTGATCTGCGTGTCGGGGATTAACTCCCAACTTCACAGCAACATCAATGGTTTCGTCAAATTTGGCTGATGCAGCACTTTTCAATTTGTCAAATGCTTCCTCTACTGAATACAAGGTATACTTGTCATAAGAGGAATAGGCATTTGTCAGCCTCTTCGAAAATTTTCTCATAACGGCATTTGCCTCCCATGCGTTTTCAACGAAACGCGTGGTAATGTTTTTCTGCTTTTCCGATGTAACGAAACTTAAGAAAAACGTGTTCTAACCAACCACATCCAGCCCCATGGAGCGAGCCGTACCAGCCACACTTCTCATAGCTGCGTCAATATCAGTGGTATTCAAATCCTGAATTTTCATCTCCGCGATTTTGCGAATCTGCTCCTGAGTGATTTTCCCAATCTTGTTTTTATTGGGGACACCAGAGCCCTTTTCAATCCCCACTTCTTTAAGAAGTAACCGAGCAGTCGGGGGCGTTTTGGTGATAAAGGTAAAGCTTCTATCCGCGTAAACCGTAATGACAACTGGAATGAGCATGTTGTCTTTTGCCTGCTCCTGCGTTTTTGCATTAAACGCCTTGCAGAACTCCATAATGTTAACACCATGCTGGCCCAGAGCTGGTCCAATGGGCGGTGAAGGATTCGCTTTTCCCGCAGGTACCTGAAGTTTAATCTGTCCAATAATTTTTTTCATTGCAATATCTCCGCGAGAAACTCTGTTTTATGAGCTCAGTTTCTCGACTTGGGTGTATTCGAGCTCTACAGGTGTCGCACGGCCAAAAATACTGACCAGAACAACCACTTTCTGCTTGTCAGGTTTCACCGCTTCCACGGTGCCATTAAATCCACCAAACGCGCCGTCGATAACTTTCACACTATCACCTTCATCAAAGTGAACGATCGGCTTGGGTGCTTCCGCGCCACTTTCCATTCTGCGCAGAATATTGTTAATTTCCATATCAGAAACCGGTGTGGGGTTCTGATTGCCAACGAAATTTGTAACCTTGGGTGTGTCTTTAACCAAATGCCAGGTGTCCTCCGACATTTCCATTTGAATAAAAATATACCCTGGAAAAAACTTCCGCTCGCTGATACGTTTTTTTCCCCTGACAACTTCCTGAACTGTTTCGGTAGGAACAAGGATATCGCCAAAAAGCTCTTCCGCGCCTTCATTGCGAATGCGTTCTTCGAGCGCCTGTTTAACCTTCTGCTCATATCCAGAATAGGTAATTATGGCGTAGTATTTCATGTTCCTATCCTTTCAGCAACCCGGTTGCCAAAAATGTACCCTGAATTTGTCAGTAGATAAATCCGGTAACCCACGACCAAAAAGCGTCGAATGCACCCAATATGAGTGCTGCGATGATGGAAACCACTATGACCACGACAGTGGAAGAAGAAAGTTCTTTTCGGGTTGGCCAGGTTACCTTGGATAGCTCGGTCACAATTTCCACAACGAGTTTATTCACCTGAGGATTCCGCCACAAATAAAACGCCAGAGCAATCGCAATACCTGCACCAACAGCTATCGCAATTGCCATATTGGGCGCTGGCATCTGAACCATCGCCAGATTTAGCGAAGTCCACACAGTATGGACAATTTTCGTAAACAACCATCCACCAACAACTGCGCCTGCCACAAATGTTAAATGAACGTATTTCATTAACCCAAAGGATGTTGCTGTTTGTTTTTCGTCGGCCATTCGTTTCCTCAGATGTCGGATAAAAGATCACAGGCCAGGAGGGATTCGAACCCCCAACATTCGGATTTGGAATCCGACGCTCTACCAATTCGAGCTACTGGCCTAAAGCCACAACACCGGCATATATACCGGCGTTGTGAATATTTCAACTATTTAGTCTCTCTGTGCTCAGTATGTTTACGACACCGCGGGCAATATTTGTTAAAGCTGAGCTTTCCAGGTGTCTTTCTTTTGTTTTTTGTAGTGGTATAATTCCGCTCTGAACATTCTCTGCACCCCAGCGTTACTATCACTCTATTTCCAACGGCCATTTGTCGCCTCCTGAGCTATCCCGATTATTCGATGATTTTTGCAACAACACCGGCGCCAACAGTACGTCCACCCTCGCGAATTGCGAAGCGCATTCCGTCTTCCATGGCAA
>JAFGQN010000139.1 GCA_016935665.1 Deltaproteobacteria bacterium
GTGGACTGCCGTTCAGCATTTTTGCGACGCATTTCGGCGCTGGCATAATAGCGGTTGTACCGGTCCACATCGTCATAAAAGGCCATTTCGGCGAAGAGTTTGATGTCTCGCTGGGCGCGGATGCACAAAGTGAGCAGCTGGTTCTGTTTTTCGATTTGTTCCTGAGGGGTGTTGTCGCTGACGAGGGCCTGACCGCGCAGTTTGAGGAGCTGGTGAGCCATTTCCTCGGTTTTGGCGAGCCATGTTTCGTCGATGGGCTGGCCGCCGGGGCGAACCTCGTTTGCCAATGTCATGTGATTGCGTACAAATTCGACGGTGGTGATAATGTCGCTCAGTTTGTCCACATCCGATGAGCCGGACCGAATCATGTCGTACACCTTTTGCGCTTTGTCACTTCCGGAACGCATCACTACGTATCTGGCCACCGCCATCAGGCGGCGACGAGCGTTTTCGGCCTGTGGCATCTGGCTGCCAAACTGCTCCCTGGCGTAGACCATGGCTTCTTCGGCCACCACCCGTTTTCCGTGCACTGCATTGAGTTCCCGATAATATGCCTCATACTTTGGCAGTTGCGCCCCATCGAAACCCGCCGCCTCAAGCAATGCCAAATCGCCTTTCGCCTGCGCCAGCAGTTGTGAGAACTCCCCCGAAAACAGGTCATACGCCATGCCCGGTCGCAGCCAGTCTGTCTTTTGAATGGATTTCATTTCTTCGGCAATGATTTCTTTGTAGTCGATACTGTCGTTCATAAACAGACCCCTTTCTTTTTGGGTAAAACTAAAATGGAACACCATAGCGACAGGCCGTTGGCCAGCTACAGTATTCGGTTTTGTGGATGTGGGTTTGAACGCACCGTGTGGGATGGTTATTCAAATTGATGGACAATTTTTTTGGGGATTTTTTTTAGCTGTCCCGGACTAATATTCCCCTTCATTTTTTATTTATCTTTGGCATAGTAAACCAACAAACTCAAACACAACTCAAAAAACCTGCGTCAGGAGTACATATGACGGGGCACGCCACGCATTTTCTGGAACGCACCAAACGTCTGGACGAGTCACAGGTCAATCTGGCGATTCGGTTGTACAAATATCCACAGCTACTTCGTATTATCCTGAGGGAAATCAATCCGCCCAAAGAATTTGATCGCGTTGCCATTGAACTCGAAGGGGAAAATGATGGGCCATATCTGGTTGCCACGCGCAAGGGCCAGTTTGTGACGTGTCTGGGCAAAGGCATGCGCCCCACGGATTTGTATGTTATTTCGAAGGAGCGATTCAATGTCTACCACGAACGTATCAACACACTTGCCCAAAGGCGGGAGTACTGGGCTGAAGTATCCGAGAACATGGCGGAGGATGAATCTCTCGATTCACTCATTGTTACCCGGGGGCTGGACCTGAATCGAGAGCAGTTTCTGGCGGCCTCGGTGTTTCAGCCTGCGTTCAAGCATCTTTACATCGAGCGAATCCTTGATTTTACCGAACTGCTGCGGGACACCCGGAACACACTCGTGCTGCTGAAAAAAAAACGGAAGGAGCCACCCGACAAAGAGGAGCTTTACCGCCTCTACTGGAACACCTTTTTTGCACTTGGCCATATGACCATGATGGCGTCCATGTTCGGACCACAGGGTATCGAATCATGGGTGAACTGGACGCAGTCGGGCGTCTATCCCTTTTATCCCGCCTTTCACTCCGGGCAGATTGTCAATGCCTGCCGTGCGCTGTTTGCAGCGGGACGTATGGGCCGGCACGCCCTGCAAGTCTGCGAAGTGGGTCTAAAGAAATATCATAGTTCTCCGCTGTGGATATTCAGTGCACTGGCCGCGGCCATTATTGGTCATCGGCATAAAAGCCTCCGATCCCGGGTAAAGCGCATTCTCAAAATAGACACGGGACTTTTCGAATTTGCGGACACGTATCTGCAGAAAAACTGGCGATTGGCACTGGGTGCAGCGTGCCAGCTGATGGAAGCCCCCGATGAAGCGGCTGAAGCGGGACGCCAAATGGCGCGTACAATATACATGGAACAAAGCAAAGCAAGAAACTACCCACCGCCCTGGCGTTTCGAGAACGAAACGGATATTCCCGAAGATTTGGCCCTGTCTCACATGGTCAATATGGTTGCCGATTTCCGCACATCCCCGCAGCATCTGATCATCCTGGTGTCCGCCATGGAATGGCTCAGTCGCACAGATGCGGAGAATTTGTTTGCGCCCAAAGACCTTCTTGGGCACATGAATCACCAGTGGCACCCAAATCACACTCAGTATCTGCTGGACAACGACGACAAATGGTACGGCAAACGCAAGGGAGATCGGAAACTCTTCGAACTGCCCGGGCGCAATCACCCCTGCATTTGTGGCAGTAATAAGAAATTCAAAAAGTGCTGCATGAGCCGTTACCCCAAAACAGTTACCAGCAAACTGTTTTTCAACGAAGCCCCCCTCGACCACCTTTGCTGCCCCGCGATGGACTATGGGGGGGATAGCACGGTCTGCAAAACATAATCCCAGTTCATTTTTCTGGAATCGATGCAATTCCTGAAGATGGCAAAAAGGGAACAAAATCCGTATTATTGAACACGTTCGCTTAACCAACCGTTCCCATGGCCGATACACTCAAAAGAAGCGCTCATTGGGGGCGACGCCCTCTATTGGAAAGGGGAGTCGATGAAAATACTGATTGTGGATGATGAGTTCACCAACCGGCTGCTGCTGCAGGAAATCACCCGTAAATTCGCCAAAACCCATTTGGCGGTGGACGGCGATGAAGCGGTGACGGCGGTGAATCTGGCGCTTGATTCCGGAGAACCCTACGATTTGATTTTGCTCGATATTATGATGCCCAACATGAACGGTCACGAGGCCTTGAAAAAGATCCGGGAAGTTGAAGCATCAAAAGGGTTTAATGTGGGCCAGGGCGCAAAAGTGATTATGGTGACCGCACTGGGCGACAAAAAAAATGTCCTTAACGCTTTTAAAGAGGAAGCCGACGCTTATATTGTAAAACCCGTCGAAAAATCGAAACTGATAAAGCAACTGATGAAACTGGAATTGCTTCCGGACAGCTTTGACAGCGACCTGCCCCCCCCGTAATTGACCGGGATTGGAGCAGGGGCCCCTATTTTTCTTTTTCACCCAGCTGGTTGGCGGTACTGGTCGCTTTTTGAATGGTTCGGGCCAGTGTGGAACGGATTCGACCATCTTCCATGACCAGAAGCCCAGCCGTGGTAATGCCCCCTGGGGTGGTGACCTGATCTTTCAATGCCGCCGGGTGCTCTCCGGTTTCCAAAAGCATTCTGGCGGAGCCCTGAAGCATCTGGGCGGTTATTTTGGCAGCGATGGCCCTTGGCAATCCCATCATGACAGCACCATCCGCCAGTGCCTCCAGGATAACAAACGCAAACGCCGGGCCAGACGATGCCAGCGCGGTGAAAACATCCAGATATTTTTCATCGAGCACGGTGCACATCCCCAGATTGGAGAACAGCTTTTTAACCGTTAATACTACCTGCTCGCTCACCCCCAGGGACGACAAAGCGATGGCGCCTTCCCCAATGAGGCACGGTGTGTTGGGCATCACCCGCAATACCTGAGATTCGGGAACCCAGCTCATGAGATTCTGCAGATAGATACCGGCACAGATGCTCACGACAATTTTACCGGTCAACTCCTCGCGACAGGACGTGAGAACATTCTTGGCCGCCTGAGGATTGGTGGCCAGCACAATTATTTCGCTTTGTGCCGCCGCCAGTTTATTGTCCTGAGTCACCAGCATATCGGGAAACCGCTGCTTCAACTCCTCTTCGTGTTCATCGTATTTTGTTGTAAGGATAGTTTGTGTGGCATCAATGGCTTTCGCCGCCAAAAGGCCCTTTAAAATCGCCTCTCCCATCTGACCACATCCGATAATTGCTAGTTTCATATGTTAAAGCTCCTTACTGTGTCGCAAAATCAGCATCTTATATAATGTTCGAAGTTTTAAAGAAAGCACAAAAAAAAGAACCGTTTGGGGGACGTGTTCAGGCACTGAACAATGAGGAATTCCGTCGGTTTATGAGTTGAAAACAACTGCAGAATTATGGTTTGTTTGCATTTATGATCGTACTCCGATTCTCGCTCTTATTGTTTGTTCTTTCTGTATTCGCCTGCATTTCCAGTTGCGGCCGAATCGGATTCGGTGTAGCGCAACACGATGGTCAACAGTCAGGGGCACGCCTCGTCTCTGGCGTCGGGGCCCAGTGCCAGTATTCAGAACATCATCGTTGCCTATACCGTGCGGGAATAGATTTGGGATGGGACACCAACGGCGCATCCAGCGACAATTTCAATGGCGCCGCACCCGCTATTGGCCACTTCGAATCGCCGTGATATGGAGATGTGCGCAATCGCTGAATCCGCACACCAAACGCACGCAGGAATTGACAGTTCCGCTTTTCAACGTCAGTATAATACTACTCAATGGTGGCATTAACATGACGGATAATCTGCTAAACGCGATCCTGAAAGATCTGAAAACCAAAACCGTGGCTCAGTTTCAACTGAACTATACGGGATGGTACCTCTTTGGAGGCCCACTTCTGGAAGAAGAAGGGGACATTTCCTACCAGACCGATGTCATTTCGCCTTTGGCATTCCAAAAACTGATTGCGGATACCAACCCCGGTCGCATACATTCCAAAGACATCGCCAACGGCCAAAATGTATCGGACAGCCAGTTTGTTTACGAAATAAGAAAAAAACCCACCAACGCATTCTCCGACTGGATTACCATCGGTCGGGCAATGAACAATGATATTGTTCTTCGTTATCCGACCATTTCGAAATTGCATGCGCGATTCGAAATCGAAGAAACGGCGTTTGGCGATCTGCTTGGATTTCAGCTTATCGACAACAACTCCACCGGTAGAACGGTTCACAACGGTGTTTTTTTAAAAGAAAATCAGAAGGCACCGGTTTGCATTGGTGATGTGATTCTGTTTGGTAATATTCAGTGCATGGTTCTGGATGCCACGCGATTATGGGACCTGCTGGGATAAAAACGAGAGTGCTCGGCGAACGTTCGCTTGCCATGAACACGGTCGTCCAATATATTGGAAAGATGATATCGATTAAGATTTAGATAAATGCGGCTAAAAAGGACTCGATTTCATTGCAACACGGTTTTTCCAGAATCACCATCGCCCTTTTCATCTTATTGATGCTGGTGGTCTGTACAGACAACGGTATCGCGAGCGACCAGGTGCAGACCTCCCAAAACATCGCGTCCGATGCGATGCCAGGATTTTTCAATATTGGTGTTCCATATGGCGCTGCGCCCAGGCTTTCCATTGCGGGGACCGCGCGGTACGGCCTGATTGAAAGCATTGGTCCCCAATCCGGCATACACCATGAGCTGGGCGGCACTATCGCCATTGGGGGGACATTGTGGCCGTGGATTTCAGCGGCGCTGATTCTGGACGGAGAATATCAGAAACATCCGGCCGACGATGAAGGCTCTGACTACAGTATTGTGGGTGTGCCAGAGCTTAAATTCCGCGGCGGAAGCCCCGTTGGAAAGCATCTTTTACTGGGGGGCGAAATTGACGCGCGCTTTACCGGCGAAGAAGCCCCTTCTTTGCAATTGAATGCCACGGTTCTCAGCGGAAAACTACTCGCCACCATTATATCACTGGCTCCTTTCCAAATTGGACTGATGACCGGATTCTGTCTCGACTACAGCGAAAATGGCGCACCGGCCCGGGACTCACTTCGCCCAGGAGATCGGATTGCCCTCGATGCCTCAAACTACCATGCTGTCCTGTTTGGACTCGCATTGGCGTGGCAAGTGAAGCAAATCCGTTTTATTCTGGAAGCGGATTCACGTAAGTATATTACCAGTGAGGTACCATTTTCAACGTCGCCCACCCGTATCACACTGGGGGCGCAATACAGCATAACAAAGGCATTGCAACTGGACCTGTCTACAGAAACCATCGTTTCCAAACGCCCCGGCGTCGAAACAGATGACCCGCTGGTCCCCATTTTGCCCAGGTTCACCGCACTGCTGGGTATTCGATACACCTGGCACTCCGCCGAATCGCCCAAATCGGGCGAAAACACCAATATCGATGCGGTCGTTCCTCCCATCGATTCCGGAGACAATTCGAATCAGGTGAAAAAACCTGTGGCCACAGGAACCGTTCAGGGCCAGATACTCGATGAGGAAAGCCTGCCGATCACTGACGCCACTGTCACCGTGGTCGCCGCCGATGGTTCCAATCATACAACTGTTACCGACAAAAATGGCAATTACGCACTGAGGAGCATTCCGGTTGGTCCGGCAGAGGGGACGGTGGAAGCCGAATACTTTGAACCCACGACCTTTAAAGTTGATGTGGCCGAAAACATCACCTCCATCGCAGCGCCCGAGACACTTGTCCAGAGCAAAGTGGGATCCCAGATTAGAGGTCTGATCCGAGACGTTTCCGGCGCGCCACTGAACGCAACAATTCTCATTTTGCCAGGTAGAATCAAAACGCAAACAGACAGCGAGGGCTTCTTTGAAGTGGACGTAAATCCCGGGCAGTACACCGTTGAAATCTTCGCCCGTGGGTTTGTCCGGCAAAAACAACAGGTTAATGTTGGAGAAAACAGTGTCGTCGTTTTAAATGTCGACCTGCGCGCCAAAAATTAACGGGGACGTTTGTGTATTTAACGAAATGGCATCGTCATCTACTATTTTTCCTTTTTGCACTGTTTTTGAGCAGTTGCGACACCTTTGGGTGCAACTCGGATGTGATAGCGGAACTGTCCATTCGAAACGGCAATGTGGAGCGGGATTTTGCGTTGAGCATGAATGACTGGAAAAATGCCCCCATTTCGTCCACGTTCAAAATAAACGATGGCGTTCGTACATTGGCGCAGTCCACGGCGGAACTCACACTGGCAGAGGGTTCCATTGTGGTGATGCAACCCAACACCCAGCTCCGTTTCGCCAGTTCTGTTCCCAATGAAAACAAATTTGGAATGGTGGTGGAATCCGGTTCCGCCAAGGTGGAAGCCAAATCCGATGATTTGCACATTGAAACCGGCATCGGCATGGCCCGCCTGAAAAAAGGCAGCGCAATGACATTGCGATTGGATAACAATGAACTGACGGTGCATGTGGACATTGGAAGCGCCAGGTTCATGGGCAGCGACGGCAGCGAACAGGACGTATCAGAGGGCGACGAAATCGTCTTATCCATTGGCAGTGCAGAGCTGGTCAGCAAAAACGACGATTCCGATTCGGTCATCCCAAAAAATGAGAACATTCAAGTGTCCGACCTGCTGGACGAAGAAACAGATGACGACGACGCCGATGGAGAAGAAGAGGATGATATTGGGAACGATGATAGAGGGGAACAGGGCGTGCCCTCCGACCAGAACACTGCTCAAATCGCTGATTTCGCCATCGCTGCCGGTGAACGCATATATATTCATGCCATGCACGCACCGGTGGCTGTGGAGTTCAGGTTTGGCGACCTTTGTGCAGATGCCGGATACGTTAAAGTGGCCAAAAAGAAAATTCGCGGCTCCGGCACAGGGTCGGTCATACTGAATTTGCCGCTTAAAGCACACTCCTACGAAGTCCGTTGTGTCGAAAACGGTGATTTGTCCCGTGTAAAAAAACGGGGTCGCATCACGGTGCTCATGGACAAGGGCAAATTGAATTTGTCCAACAAGGCGCCCACCACCAACGTGGATGCCGATGGCCGCGACTACAATGTGATGTATCAGAGCAAACTTCCGCGCGTTGTAATGAAATGGCCAGACGCGCCAAAGGCCTCCGCGTACAAATTGTACTTGACAGGAAGCAGTGGGACAAAAACCATATCGCTCAAATCGCCGCAGTATCGGTTTTCGTCAGGCGCTCTGAAAGAGGGCGCCTACAAGTTTAAATTCACGGTCAGCAGTACCGGAAAACGCTCGAGGACATCGTCATTAAAAATCCGATTTGATAACGCCACCCCTAAAGCAGTGCTAAAATCACCCGGGGACAAGTCGTATGCCAGCGGTGCGTCTGTGGAAGTGAGCGGAATTGCCCTTCCCGGCTGGAACGCATCGGTGTATGGCAAAGATATTCCCATGGACGAACAGCACCGATTCTCCGGCAGTGCCAAACACAGTGGAAACTACTTGTCGCTACCAGTGAAACTGACACACGCATTACGGGGAACGCACTATTTTTTAAGGCGGGCCAAATAGCTTATGACAACAAACAGATTCCCAGCTGAATTGACAGAAAATCCGTTCAAAGACGATATGACCGGGCGCGTTCTTCTGGGGAGATATCGGATTGTACGTAAACTCGCCGCCGGCGGGATGGGTGTGGTGTATCTGGCACGCACCGAGGGCGCGAGGGGATTTGTCAAGCCAGTGGTGGTTAAACTCATTCTGCCCAATTTTTCTTCTGATGAATCCTTCTTGAAAATGTTCGTGCGCGAAGCGCAAATCCTCTCCAAACTCAATGATCCCGGTATCGTGAGCGTGATTGATTTTGAGCAGGAGAAAAATTTTTACATCATGGTGCTGGAATACGTTCATGGATTCCAGCTGAGGGAATGGCTCAAATTCCGCGAATTCCGAAGAAAGCCGCTTCCCACCGACGTGGTCATTGAAATCATTTTAAAAGTGCTGGAACCGCTGCACCATGCACACACCGTGGCCAACGAGGAAGGACATCTGCTGGGTGTCGTGCATCAGGACATCTCGCCTTCCAACATTCTCATCAATACGGATGGACGTGTCAAACTGGTGGATTTCGGCATCGCCCGAGTGATGGATTCATCCGAAGAGGGCGTCACTACCGTGGGCAAGGGCGGATTTCAGGGCAAACTGTCCTATTCGGCGCCGGAGCGTTTTTCGGGCAATCCGGCAACAGTGAAGTGTGATCTGTATTCCGTTGGTGTGGTACTGCATCAGCTGCTGGTGGGCAAAAATGAATTCTTCGCAAAAAATCACGCCAACACCATCGCCCAGGTCCTTCACCACAGACCCAGCTCGGTGGTTTCAAGGCGCAAGGATGCACCGCCGGAGCTGGACACCATAGTTCAAAAAGTCCTGGCCAAGGACCCGGACTACAGGTACGAAACAGCACTGGAATTCGCCGATGCGCTACGCCCTCTCCTGCGTGTCGACAGCCGGGAAGCGGATGAAAAAATCACAAAGCTGGTAAAAGAGGATTTCACCGATGATATGGCTCAGTTTCTTGGCGTTGAACCGTTGGGAATGCGCGAAAAGGCCTGGCGAAAGCCATCGTTTGCACCACCACCTCCCGAGGATGAAGCTGAAAATACAAGGCGCATCACCGGAAAGGAAATGGAAGAATTACTCGACGATTCACCGTTTGGCGGCTCCGAAGACTACCGAGAGGGCCAAACCCACGAATCAACCATTTCCCTCAAACCCCCTGGGTATTCACCGGGCGTCAGCATTCCACAATGGACGGGCGACGATAAAGAGGACCCCTCCAGGCGAATTACGGTGGAAACTCTGGCGGTGGACCATATCCCCGCACCACGCATGGTGTCCATCAAAGGATTGATTGCTGTCATTGTCACCCTGATTCTGGCTGCCGGCGCTGTCATTTTCTTTTTGATGCGAAAGCCTCAAGGTGAAAAAATAGTACTGGTCCAAAGCCAGGTGCCGGACAACGCAGTGGGCACATCGAATGGTTTGCCAGCCCCAATCGCAAACCCAACCGATCCCAGTGCAGGTATTCCAAAGCCAGATAGTGCGGAATCGTCTGCGGTCCCCTCCGGCACCGATGTCGAGGAGGACTCGGCGCTGCCAGCGCCACCCGATCCCGACCGGAAAAAGCGTCCGCGCTCAGATAACCTGACCGCAGAACAGCGCCAGTTGCGTGAACTGACCAGTGCATTCAAAAGACAAAAGGGCAAAGTAAAAAGCTGTTTCAACCGTCATGCCGAAGCCGTTGAAAATATTAGTCAGATTTCATTTATTTTTTCTGTCAACGCCGATGGAAGCGTTAAAAGCGTTGGACTCCAACCCGGCTCCATTAACGGAACACCGCTGGGAAACTGTGTCCGACAGGTAGCCCAGTCCACCCGCTTTCCCAAACAATCCGGGGCCATATCCTTTACCATCCCTGTACGCGTTAAATTGTAGGCAGTTCTCAACGAAAATCGTCACCAAATCGAACCAGTGGACGCAAGAGGGTTCATCTGCGCCCGCCGTTCAAATCACTTCGATTTCACCGTCTTTCGCATCAATTACGGCCTTACCGCCTTTTTGCAGGTCGCCAAAAAGTATTCGCGCCGCCAGAGGGCGTCGAATCTGTTTTTCAATCAGCCGCTTCATCGGACGCGCTCCAAACAGGTCGTCGAAACCTTTTTCAGCCAGCAGGGTAAGCGCTGCTTCAGTGGCCACCAGTTCCACTTTCTGCTCTGTAATCTGAGTTTGCAGCTGGGAAATAAATTTGGCTGCAATCTGTTTGGCGGTCTCTTTTTGCAAGCGGGCGAATTTTACAATTTCGGTGAGTCGATTGCGAAACTCCGGACTGAACAGCCGCTCGATTTCCTTGTCAGCGCTGAAGTTACCGGTATCTCCAAATCCAATTGCCGCTTTGGAACCATCACGACTTCCCGCATTTGACGTCATAATGAGAATAACATTCTGGAAATGAGATTTGCGACCATTGTTGTCCGTGAGCTGTCCGTAATCCATTACCTGCAGCAGAATATCAAATATATCCTTGTGCGCTTTTTCGATTTCGTCCAGCAGCAGCACGGCATGTGGCGTTTTTCGAATGGCATCGGTAAGCAATCCCCCCTGCTCATACCCCACATAGCCGGGAGGGGAGCCGATGAGTCTGGAAACCGTATGTTTTTCCATGTACTCACTCATATCGAACCGAATAAACTGTATGGATAGCTTTTCCGCCAGCTGTTTGGCCAATTCCGTTTTCCCCACCCCTGTCGGCCCCACAAACAGAAAAGACCCAACCGGCGCCCCGGGCTCCCCAACGCCCGCACGCGAAAGTTTTATGGCTTCAACAACTGCATTTATCGCATCGTCCTGCCCAAAAACCTGCCTGCGAATTTCTTCTTCCAGACGAATCAGCACAGCCCGGTCATCCTCCCCAGCCTCCAAATCGGGAATTCGAGCGACTTTCGACACCACATCTCGGATTTCCGGGACATCCAGCACGTCTTTTTTCATATCGGCCTTTGCCATGCGGTTTTTGGCGCCCGTTTCATCCACCAAATCGATGGCTTTGTCGGGCATATACCTGTTTTGAATATATTTTTCCGCCAGCTCACAAGCGGCTTTCAATGCATCTTCGGTGTAGGTAACCGCGTGAAACTGCTCGTATTCCGACTTCAGACCACGTAAAATTTCGAACGTCTGCGTTTGGTTGGTGGGTTCAATGTCGATATTCTGGAATCGTCTCAGAAGTGCCTTGTCAGTTTCGATGGTCCGTTTAAAATCATCATAGGTGGTCGTCCCAATGCATCGGATTTGCCCCGATGCCAACGCCGGCTTAAGCAGGTTGGAGACATCCACCGCCGATCCCGACACCGCCCCGGCGCCGGAAATCAAATGGATTTCATCGATAAACAAAATGGGATTATCCATTTTCTCAAGTTCTGAAATAACCGACTTTAACCGTTCCTCCAGTTGTCCGCGGTACTTCGTACCCGCTAGAAGCGATCCTATCTCCATCAGGTAAATCTCGGCATCCCGCAGAATGTCGGGGACGTCACCGGCAGCAATTTTATTGGCCAATCCGTGTACCAGCACCGTTTTGCCCACACCGGGTTCCCCCAGCAAAACAGGATTGTTGCGGGTCTTTCTGCACAACACCTGCATGGTGCGGTCCAACTCGGCTTCGCGACCAATCAATGTTTGCGTCTTGCCTTCCCGGGCGAGGCCAGTTAAATGCAGCGTATATTTTTCCAGTGGGTTTTCCTTCTTTTTCGGGCCTGCACCGGAAGTTCGCCCCTCCCTCAATGGCTGTATTTCCCACCCGGACGCCTCAGCATCATCGCCACCATCGCCGTGGGAAATCACCTCCAGCAAATCCACATGATTCACCCCCTGCTTTTTCAACAGATGAACACCGTATGACCGCTTTTCTTCCCACAATGCCACCAGCAAATCCGGCGTCCCAATATCGGAACGCGCACTGTATTTCACCTGAATCACAGCGCTTTCCAGTACCCGTTGAAATCCCACCGTCTGAATGGGCGATTCCTTGCGCTCCATGGCATCATCACTGAGAGTGGGCAATTCATTATCGAGATACCAGTCCAGTTCGATAACTACTTTTTGAATGTCCACGTCCAGGTGATCGAGGATGTCAATGACTTCATGATTGTGTAACAGTGCATACAGCAGGTGCTCTGCGGTAATGTATTCATGCCGACGACGATACGCTTCATCAATAGCGGCTTCAATGGCGTGCTTAATACTTCCGGTCGACATTTCAAGACTCCGATCTTAAGGTGCATCGCAACGGATAACCTTCACTTCTGGCCTGTGTCATGGTCTGCATCGCTTTAGTCTCCGCTATTTCAAACCAATACGTCCCCGCGACCGCCTCCCCTTTCTGATGGATATCCAGCATCAGTTTTTCCGCCGTCACGTCGGTATGGCCATATATTTCTTTGAGAACCTTCACTACAAATTCCATGGTTGTATAGTGGTCGTTATGCATAATAACCCTGTATTTACCCGGTTTCTCATTGTCAACGTCATCGGCCTCTAAAATATCACTCTCATATCTCTGCTGATTCTCTGGCATGGGCTTCTCTTTCTCTAAATCCAGTCACATTATTAACTAATACATTAAAAACCAAATGCACCAGTATGAAAAAAATGTTCCCTTAAAACAAGTGGTCAAGACATACCAAAAAAAATAGCGTATGGGGAATATCACATCGGTTGTCAGGGTTTCGGTTTTATGTTTTGCTGTCCGCGCATTGCCGAACGGATATTATCACCATGCGAACAAATCTCATTCCAATAGTCATACTCATTGTGCTGTCCGGTACCAGTTCAATTTTCGCCGACGAACATGTGATTGAACAGGGCGACACTATCGCTATGATTGCCAGGCATTATGCCGTGAGCAGCACCGATTTGAAATCTCTAAACGGCATCAGTGACGATAGCCGTCTGCAATTGGGCGATATTCTCATTATCCCCGAAAAACTGCTGGGCAACGCACGCCGGAGTCATGTCATCAAACAGGGTGACACCATCTCTCGCATCGCGACCAAATACAAAGTGGATCGTCGCCAGTTGCGCGAACTGAATCGCATCAATAAAAACGAGGTATTAAAGCTCGGACGCGTTCTGGCCATACCCAATCCACCAGGGGACACCGGGCCTACATACAACGACAGCGGCAAGCGCACTGAAACCGACCCCGATAAAACAATAAAGTGGGCGGGAGGTGTTCCAGGTCTTGTGGTGAGCGGAAGACATGACAGCAACGGCATTTTGCACACGGTGCTGGAGGGACAAACGCTGGCCATGATTTCCCGGGCGTATGTTGTCAGTGAACATCAGATTGCCCGCGCCAACAAAATGACCCGAAGAAACCGCCTGCAGGCTGGTTCAGAAATTCTGATTCCCGGGGCCAAACGACCGGTACCGGTGCGGACTGCCAATTACAAACCCCATTCTGTCCGTTTTGTGCGAATCAAAGAAACGAAACGAATGACTATTAAACTGATTCGAAACAACGGATTGGTGCGTCCTCAAGGGCGTCAGGCGTTGAGCAGACTGATGAATTACACACGGATACGCATGCACCCAAGGTTGGCAGATTTAATGCAACGGGTAGCGGAACGATTTCCTGGCAAAGAAATTGCCATCTACTCCGGTTATCGTCCCAGAGTTCGTGGAAAAAGCAAGCAGTCCATGCATGCCAAAGGACGCGCGGTGGATTTCCGTGTCGAAGGGGTATCCAATGCCCTTCTATACGAATTCATTTCGAGCCTCGATAAGGTTGGCGCCGGATTTTATCCCAATTCCCTGCACGTGCATCTGGATGCCCGTGACAAAAAATACCTGTGGACCGACGTTTCGGGACGAGGCGAAAAAGCCAATTATGTGGAGCCCGGAGAAACAGGTCATTTCTCCGAAATCGCCAACCGAATTACAGATGACGGTGAGATTGTGGAAGACCTCAATGCAGACAATGCCTTTTTTAACGATGAGCAGACACTCTGAACTGCACCTTTTTTTAAACCGTTTTCCAGGCAGGCGCGTCTCACTCCCAATGCCTTTTCGACGAACACATTTTTTTCTGGTGACAGGTTTTTTGGGCGCTGGTCTCTGTATCCGCAATCTGTAACGCTCCAAAAGCGTGTGCCAACAAACGCATCCCTGATGTTTTAACACAGATAGAGGCGTCACTCAATGACACGCAATACGCCTCAGACGCGTGTCAATTCAAACAAAGGGAAGTATCATTTCGACTGTTCAGGCATGGCCGTCTGGGTGTTGAAGCGCTCAGCTCCGGCGGCATTGCTGTCCCCTGGCAGACCGAACGAACGCCGGCCGCTGGCTGTCGATTTTTTCAATGGAATTAATCGTATTCCCAAAGGTAAAACAAGGGGCCATGGTACCGCGTTCCCACGGCAGCGCACATACAGCCAGGCGACGTTATCGCCTGGAAGTGGCCCAAATGGTTCCCATCGACCAGTACCGGACATGTGGCTTTTGCGGTGGGGCCCAAAAAATGGAATGAAACCGAAGTCCCCGGAACGGGTTGCAGATGCCGGCAAATTCAAACACGAGCACGATTCACGTAACAAAACCGCCACCGGATTCGGTACCGGCGTACTCGTCATCGCCACCAACCGGAGTGGACACCCCATTGGGCTATGGATGGATAGGCAGCCAGACCCTAAAGGACTGGGTGATTCCAGCGGAACTGGTCATCGGAAGAGCGCTTCGTTAAACTCGAAATGAAAAAACCGCTGTTGCCTCTGGAAAAGGCAACATTCTCAATGCATAAACAAATTTTTGCTGACACCAGCCAGCCAATAGAACTGAAGTGAAGTGTCCGGCATTACATTTTCATCATAAATGGTATACGTATCAGAAAAGAACGTGGCAAGTATGCCCGCCCCCACAAACAATTCGATATCTCGCCCTGGCATTGGAAGATGCCAGGTGGTTTCTCCTCCAACCGAAAGATCCAGAAAATATTTATCCAGCTTCTCATGCAGGAAAGTATCGGCCCTTGACCAAATAATATCGAACTGTGCAACCGGTGCGATAGAAAACGTCGCTTGTCCAATATTGATGGGAAATCTCAGATAGAGACCGACTGGCATGTTGTACGCGTTAATCGTACCATACATCCCAGAATCCCTGCGCCGTGCCAGTCCGCCCACTCGAATGGTGGGTGCAAAATGCTTATGCAGATAAAAAGTCAACCCCAGCATGATACCGTGAATCGTACGAGACGCCGGGTATGGAAAGGCGCCAAGATAACCAAATTCCATCCATATAGGATGTTCAGAGCGATCATAGTTCGCTGGGGGACGGAACGAATCGCCACTCAGCAGCGCATTTTCATCCAGGGCATCCTTTTTCTTCCAACGCAGATAATCGGCAGCGGGTCTGGACGGGGCGGCCGTTTTGGGATGATTGGCCTGATTTGCAATTTTGGGGACATCAAACAGATATTCACTGTACATCACTTCGCGTATCCCCGCGGCAATATTATCCTCTGTAACCACATCGGATGTGTCAGCAGCTGCGCCATTGAGGGCATTTGGAACATCTTCCTGCACAACGCCAACGGGAATGGACGTGTGAGCCAGGCTTTGTGCTTCGACGATATGCAGATAACAAACGTTGTTTTCGAGACAATTCCAGCTGAAAACAGCCAGAAGACCTGGCGTTTCTTTGGCTTTGCGCGCGGTATAGTCACTCCACTGAGTTGCGGTCCTGGGCATCGCAGCTTTATCCACCTGGATTTGCACGCGGAGTCGTTTCAAATCCGACGTCAACTTTTTTTCGACAGCTGCAACATCTGGTGACATATCACCATTGGTTAGAAGAATGATACTTGCCAAACGTTCCAAGGGCGAACTCTGCTTTACGCCACCCTCCGGCTGGTCCGTTTTAATATTTTCGCCTGCAATCAGTTCGAAAGAAAAACAGAGAGATATACAGAAGAGCAGAATCCCCGAACAAACCACTAGCTGTTTTTTCAGGGACCCCATTGGTTATATTAGCTTTTTCACCAGTGTGGTGGTTTTTCCAGATTTAATGGTCACATTAAAACTTTTGTCGATACCAAAACCTTCGTTTTGAACAGTGACTTTATACTTGCCCGGCTTCAATGCCTTTTTCACCAGAGGTGTATTCTTTACAAAAGTGCCGTTGATAAACACTTTCGACCAGGGCTGCGTCTGTACCGACAAATATCCATCCGCCCCGTCACCTCCGCCACTGTCATTGTCGTTGGACGCTGCCGCCGGATGGGAAGCCCCACCACCAGAAGATGCCGGCTTATGAACGGGTTGAGCCGAAGACGTGGGTGTGCGCTTCACCACAGCCGAAGCAGCTTCGCAGGGAACGGCAGGCAGGGAAATCTTTGACTCTCCGGTTTCAATATCGCTTTTTGAAAGAGGTCGAACAACGCTGCGTGCGCCACAACTGTACTCCACTTCGTATTCCCGGCCAGTCTCGATTTCATGGGTAGCCGGTGTCACTCCCAGATTTATCTTTTTGCCGGCATCCAGCAAGGCCACTCTGTTTCCCTGCGGTTTCGTATTGAACGTTACTTCAACCTGGGCAAGAACCAGTTTCTTCAGAGGAAGTCTGGCCGTTTTGCCCTTTTCAATATCCACCTCAAATTTGAGCTCTGAATATTTGTCCTTGCTGATTTTAACCTCATGAGTTCCCGGTTCAAGATCCGAAATCGTCATTGGAGTGGTGTCTCCTGAAATAACCTTTCCGTCGATTTCCACGGTACATCCAGGCGGATCGGATTCCACGTACAAACCGCTGCCACCCGCTTTTTCAAGTGTTACTTCTGTGGTGAACCTTTTTTTGGGGCGCACGTCGAAAATCAGTTCCTTCTCAGCGTATCCTTCGCGATTAATAATAAACGAATGCTGCCCGATGGATAAATCCTCAATCAGCATAGGGGACACATTCTGAGGAATTTTACGGGAACCATCCACGACCACGGAAAGTTCATCTCCGGGGGTGATGTTCAATTCTATTTGCCCAGTATTAGAGAGGCCAAACTTAAAAATACCTACCACCGCCGCTACAGCGACAATCACGCCAACCGCGACGCCAATAATGAGAGATTTTGTCTTGTTTTTCCGTTTTCGGGACGGCGAATAAGAAACGGGTTCATTGATCCGAGTGGGCGCTGCCAGGCTTGGTCGTGGTCCTGTCTGCGCCAGGGAAGGCGGAGGTCCAGCGGACAATGTTCGGGTTGCCACTGCAGCCATTTGAACCGCAGTATCCTTGGTGTAAATGTTTGTCGGTTCCTCATCGTCATCCCAGTCCATATCCATGTTGTCATTGGATTGAGAACTGGCCATCCCCAAATCCAATCCACCCTGAGGAGGACTGGAAAACGATGGCAACGAAGGCCCTGGGGGGAGTGGCAACGACGAAGCACCCCCGGATGGTTTCGGTGGCGGTGGCGTAATTCCAGGCCCTGTGCCCAAAGGCGTAGATAGAATAGGACTACTGGATTCCGAAGTACTCGATGCACTGGAGGGTGATCCAGTGGGTCTTGGCGGAGGCGGCGCAGCTACAGCCGGCATTCCCAGCATTGTTTTTTTCACGTCATGAGATGCGACCCCGGCCTGAGGCGCGGTTCGGACTCCGATTGCGCCACCCGAAGGCGACGGAGATGGTGGTGCAGGCATTCCTGAACCAGCGGGGCGGGGCGGAGCGGGTGGCACCGTCACTCCTCCTGGAGAAGGTCTTGGAACGGTTGGTGACGACACTTTCCCCGGCGGTACAGGAACGGCTTTTCCACTGCCCGTTTTTGAAGCGCGTGGTGGTGGTGGTACAGAAGAGCGAAGCACACTGTCATCGAATTCCTCGGCGGCAGCCGCATTTTTCTCTATATCTTCCCGGAATACCTCCTGCATAAAAGACAAGAGATCTTTTCGGGAGAAGAAACTTCCGGACGTATACATATAGCTTTGCAAATCGTCATGTAAATCCATTGCACTCTGATAGCGTTCCTCGACTTCTTTACTCAGTGCTTTGAGAACTATTTTTTCCAGTTCCACAGGAATTCGCTTGTTAAACGAGGATGGTGCAACGATGTCCACATTTCGAACTTTTTCAAGCGTGGAGAAATCAGATTCGCCAATAAAAAGTCTCTCTCCGGTAAGCAATTCCCATAAGCAGATTCCTACCGCGAAAATATCGGATCGACGGTCCAGTGACAGACCGCGAACCTGCTCGGGAGACATATAACCGAACTTTCCTTTCAGAATACCGGCCTGCGTTTTTCCTGCCTTGCCAGCCGCTTTGGCGATACCAAAATCGATGAGCTTTACTTGCCCGTCAAAGGAAATAAGTACGTTTTGAGGAGATACATCACGGTGAACAAGGTTCAAATCTCTACCGGCGCTGTCCTTTTTATTATGCGCATAATCGAGTCCCTCACACATTTTCATCGTGATATAAACAGCCATGGAAAATGGCACTGTCTGCGCTTTCTTGCGCATGCGATCGAAAATGGCACGGAGATCCTTGCCTTCGACATATTCCATGGCGATAAAATATGAATCGCCCACCTTCCCCAGGTCGTCAATTCGCGCAATATTTGCGTGATTCAACTGTACGGCGATTTTCGCCTCGTCAATGAACATTGTGATAAATTCTTCATCTTCAGCAATGCTCGGCAGAATCCGCTTCACAGCCAGCAGACGTTCAAATCCCTCCACACCGAAAGCTTTTGCTTTAAAAACTTCCGCCATCCCACCAACGCTGATTCTATCCAACAAGTAATATTTCCCAAAAGGAACAGGCTTTTTCACAGAGTCACTCCAATTTTCATGAATTACGCTATCTAAAAATCGAGTATTGGGTTCTAATTTTGCGCAGAAAATATCTCACGAGCGCTATTCTAAGTCAATAATCTAAAAGAAAGTAGTTTTTTATGCAGTTTTGAATCATCCATCGCTACCTGGCAAAATGGTTTGGGTTTTACAAATTTTTTTTTGTGAGTAATCATATCAGGAAAGCAGAAAGCCGCGGAAGGAAAATTTGAGCGCATTTTTCATACGGAAACCGTCATATGACAACACGGGCTAAAAAAGTTCAATACTCCGAAGACCGATACACTTCAGTTTTCCACGCGAGAACAAATTGCACACAGAAGGTAAATGTCATGGAAATAGTTCGTACCTAAAAAGAACAGTTTTGTTTTGATTTGTTTTTGGGGCAGAACGGTCGGCAGCCAGGTTTTGTTCATCCCCGCTTGCCCACTCAAATATGCTGATTTCTTTACTTCGGCAATTAATACGGCAATATATTAGCAACTCTGTAACTGACAGGAAAAGGTTTTCAATGCGTACACGGTATCATTTATACACATTTTCCATTTTAGGCATCATTTTGACACTAATTGTATCTTCGTCGGTCCTGAGCAAGGGGAAACCAAAGCAAAAGGCGAACCCCCAATCCTCTCCGCAGGCGGAATCAGTTGCGCCTGCCCAGGATGAAGAATATCTCAAACTTGTCAAAGACCTTCAAAGCGCCAACCCTGAGAAGGTGGTTTTTGCGATTCAAATGCTCGGCGCCACGGGGAATCAGGATGCCTGCAAACATCTGATTAAACTTCTGAAAAAAGGTCCTGGCAACGATATTACAGATCTCGCTATTCAAACGCTCGGCGCCATATCAAATCCTGAGGCCATTGACACATTAACAGAGTACCTAAATCATCGGCGTTCAGAAACGCGTGTTGCAGCAATATTCGCGTTGGAAGTTTTCTCCTCTGCCAAAATTAAAAATGCCCTGGAACACAAACTCAGGGATTCAAATCCCGAGGTTCGGGCAACGGCCGCAATATCACTTGGCAAAAAGGGGGACGTATCGTCTGTCCCTATTCTGTTTAAAGCCTTTGATCGCGGCGTAAATGAAGCAGCAATATCAATCGGTCTTCTGGGTTCTGGAGAAGACGCGCTTCACCTGGCAGACTATCTTGGAAAAATTGATATTTCCGTTTTGCTGCCAGGCTTTAGAGCGTTCATGCTTGGCAAACGCCTCGATGAAGGAGTTAAGCTTCAACTTTTAAACATTCTTTTCGATTTTGCCGGTCCGGAAGTCCGACAGTTTGCAGTGCAGCTGAGGGCGATACTCAAAGCTGAGCAACCGGAGATGGAATACGACGATCCGATTTTGAAAATGCTAAGCAAAATGGTCAACCAGATTGCACAGGATTAGGCCGAAGGAGCAACGGACATGAAATCAAAACATATCACCCAATACGCCGTCCCCACCCTCCTGTCTGCGCTGACGATTTTCTGTTTCGGCGCCACCGGTGAAATTTGCGGACCACTCTTTGAGACGACCGCAGATGCATTTGAAGCAAAGTTTCCGGAAAACAAATCTGATGACTTAAAAAGCGTCACAAGTAAACTCGACACTGAAAAGAAATACCAGATACAAAACTCATCAGGACAACCACTGCTCATTTTTACCACCAGTACCCCTAAAAGCGCGGTTGTGGCGTACGATTTGAAAAAAAAGAAAACGGCGTGGCAAGTCCAGATTCCCATTAATTCGCCAGTCACACTGAGCGGCAATACCTGTATTGTTCAGACGGGCTACGCCATCGCGGCATACAACGCCGGTACCGGCGCCATGATGTGGAGTATTCCCGTTGAAGAGGGGTGGACCTATTATGGTGCAGATGCAAACAACGATACTGTTGTACTATCCCTGGGAATAGGAAGTTCCAATGACGGTGCATATGCCAACGGAAAACTGATTGCACTGAATCTGGCGGATGGAAAAGAGCGTTGGCAAAACATCACCGGCAATGGTTTGCTTGGCAATCCCGCAGTGGAGGATACCTTCGTTTTTGTTCCATGGAAAAAGAAACAGATAGCCATACTCAATCTGAATACTGGCGAAGAGGTCAGTCGACTCCGCGCGGATGACTTTACTGTCAATTTTGTTGAGGCCACACCGCATGGCGTATTTTACGGAACAAACGCCACCGAGCAGCACGTGGCCGCACTTTTCAAACTGGACAAACATTCAATTAATGGCACACGGACGTCCTCCAATAAATTTTTACCACTCGCCGGCGCAGCACCCAATCAGCCTGGATTCCATATTGACACGTTTACTAAGCCGGCCATCGAGCTGGCGAACTCCAATCGTATCCAATATTACTGGCTTCCCGGGCCGGGAAAAGGTCGTGTCCAAATGGCCGCCAATACCTATTATCTCCACTATTGGAGATATATTTTTGCGTTTGACGCCCATTCTCACCAGGTGAAATGGACTTTCTTGTCCAGGGAAGATATTCACTCGCTCCAGGCAGTTGAAAATGGCCTTTTTGCAGTTACGGTTTCGGGGAATGTGCACTATGCGGACGCCAATAACGGCCATGTGGACTGGATACTGAACACAGGTATAGAACCTACATCAGTTGTATTCGACGTCCAGGGATTCAGGCCCACTTTTGAACCAAACAGCGACATGCCCGATCCACGCACTGATCTTAAACAAATTATCAGGGATAAAGACAGCCGCATGCTGCCGGCGCGCATTTATGCAACAAAACTGTTGGCCCGAAGTAAGGCGCCCGGTATTACCGGCGATCTGCTTGAGTTGCACGCCGATGCATCCATGCCCACCGCGCTGCAAAAAACAATCGTCGAAAAACTTGCGGAACGGGAGAGCGGCGCCGAAGCACTCATCTCATCACTGAGTGTCCGATACGATTATCTCGAACAGATTGCAGCGCCTCCCATGAACGTCATTGCTCCAGCGCTCGCCAACATGCAGGCGAAGGAAGCGTTGCCTGGCCTGATGCAGCAAATACTCGATTACGAAACGCCAACAAAAAATATCGAGCCCATCGCAACCGCCATAAAGCAACTGGGAGATGCAACAGTTGTTGAGCCATTGATGGCATTTATCATTCGGTACCATGCGGATTCGTCATTTGTTGGCTACGAAGATGCGCTCACACGCATCAGTGAAGTCATATTGAAGTTTGGCGCCGACAACCATAAAAAGGAAATTGAAGCCATTCGCGACAATGGGCAAACACTTCCGGAATATAAAAAGCAACTTCTCACAATCCTGGATCCCGATGCGGATAAAAAAGCCATGGCATTGGCGATTAAAAAGGCACAGGAGGCTGAAATTGCACGGCAACGCGCAGTGGAGTTAAAGGCGGCACAGGAACTTGCCAATAGACCATATTACCTTTCTCGTGATGACATTTCGTCGACCATTTCGCAACATGCCTATTTACTTAGACCGTGCATAAAAAGCGCGCTGGAAAACCGTCTTGGTTTGCGGCAGGTGCGCATGAAGTTCGCGATTACAGGAGAAACGGGTAAAGCAGCCGGGCTGCAAATTCTTCCCGCGGACATTCCCGGACTTCAGGAATGCCTTGCTGAGGGACTTTCTCAGATTGAATTTCCAAAATTCAAAAATGTGCGCCAAAGTGCCAGTCATACCATCCGTATCACAGGGGTTCGACGTCAACGGTCCACCCAACAGTAGCACTCGATACGCCCTGCAATCTGTCCGCAATCGGGTTTAAAAAATCTTGTCAGGATTCAGCAATCCTTTAGGATCAAACACTTGCTTAATACTTCTTTGCAATGCGATTAGAGATGTGCCCTGCTCCCAGGGTAGATATGGCTTCTTCGCTATTCCCACGCCATGTTCCCCGGTGATTGTCCCCCCCAGCGCGAGGGTCAACCGGAAAACTTCAGCAACAACCGGAGTAACGTTGAAACCCTCATCGTCCCAAAGCACATTCACGTGGTAGTTTCCATCCCCAGCGTGCCCGTATGATGCGACTTTCACACCAAATCGTTTTGAAATTTTCTTCAAACCTGTAAGCAGTTGTGGCGCAAGCGAACGCGGAACCACGATGTCTTCCGATACCTTGTGTCTGGCCGTTTCAGCGACGGCATCAGACATAACTCTTCGGGCTGCCCAAAGCTTTTCCCTATCACCACCATGTCTCGCCATCAAAATCTCTCCTGCGCCCAGTGTTTCGCAGACATCTGCCAGTTGCAATGTTGCCCGTTCAACCAATTCTTCGCTATCGCCATCCATTTCCGCCAAAATAAGTGCACCGGTGCCGTCGTCGATTCCGGTGACGCCTTTGGTTCGCAAAACATCCACAATTGTGGTGTCCATAAACTCAAGAACTCGCGGTACAATTCCTGCGGCTACAATCCTGGACACCGCAATACCCGCAGATTCTTCATCAGGCATTGGAATAAGCAGTGTCGAAAGCACGGGCGGCTTTCGCGTCAGTCTCAATGTTATCTGAGAGAAAACCCCCAGAGTCCCTTCCGAGCCAACCATCAGCGCTGTCACATCGTATCCCGTCACCCCTTTTACCGTCCTTTTCCCCGAAACAACAACATCTCCCCCCATCAGAACAGAACGAAGTCCCATCACGTATTCCCGTGTGACTCCATATTTAAATGCCCGTGGTCCACCGGCATTGTGGGCAACATTGCCGCCAATCGTGCAGGTGTCGAGGCTATTGGGATCCGGTGGATAAAAAAGACCCTCATTTTCCACCATTGACTGCAGATTCCCTGTTACTATACCGGGGCGCACAACGGCCAACAGATTTTCCCGGTCCACTTCCAGAAGTTGATCCAGGCGAGTCATATCCAGAACAAGTCCACCTCTTAAAGGAATCGCGCCCCCCGCTTTCCCTGTCCCGGCACCACGGGCAACAACTGGAACATTGTACTCATTTGCCATTTTTAAAACCGAGGTCAACTCGTCTTCGCTTTTCACTCTTACCGCCACGTCCGGCATTACCCCTTCGCAATGAGATTTATCTCTTGAAAATTGAGCCAGAATATCGGAATCCACTATAACTCGACTATCACCGAGACTGCGAGACAAAGCCACTGCAAATAAATCGACAGCACGTTTTTCTAAATTTTGATTGGTCATGCATCCGTGTTTATCCACATTTTGTAAGGGATACAAGCACAAGACTGCGCAATTTATCAAACTCAGGAATTCATATCTGCGAATAGATCATACCTTTTGCGGAAAAAGAGGCTGGGCTAACATTTAAAAGAAATCAATGATAGAAATGAATCAAATTGATGAGAAAACCAGAGAAAACTATTCACCCCATGGGTCGGCATAATCAATCTTGCGTCTCGGCTTCTTCGCCGGCTTCTTTTCCTTCTCCGGCTCTTCAGCTTTGACCTCTTCGATTTTAATCTGTTTGCGGTTTTTCTTTGTCTGCTTGCTGGTTTTGGTTTTCGAACTTCTATGAGTCGACTCATTTGAAGATTCAACAACTTCCTCACGCTTCAATTCATATGAAAGCGAAAGGTCTTTGTCAAAAATCAACATTTCCGAAATCGCTTTATATCCCGGGGCAGCGACAACAATGGACCGGTTCACATCGCTTTTTACAAACGCACCCGCATATGGATTCCCAACTGCAGCGCCATCTATGGTAATGGTTGCAGATTCAGGAGTTGCATGAACTTTCAACTGCACCTGTTCCATCGTGTTTTTGCCTGATTTATTTTCTTCAGGCTCCGGTTTGGGCTGCACCAACGGCTTTTGCAGGATATCATTTTGTACCGGATTACTCAAATCAGACTGTGATATTTCCCCACTTTTACTCATCCATGCCACGATGCCCACACCTACTGCAAGCACGACTGCGGCAGCTGCGCCCAGGATCAGTGGCAGCCGACTTTTTGGCGCTGTTATGCCGCTTTGAGTCATTTCAAGAGGGGTGGCAGTAACAGTCTGTGTTCGTCGGACAGCAGCCGTCCGATGTGTTCCAAGATTCAATGCCCCCGTGGGATCCATCATGCCCGGAACATACGCAATGAGTCGAGATTTAAACTCATCGCAATCCATAAACCGATCCTCGGGATCGCGAGCCATTGCGATTTTAATGGTTTCGGCAATATCCTCTGGCAAATCCGGATTCAACATTTCCGGCAAAGGAGGATCTTCCGTTAAAATCTTTATCAACAGCGCGTTGTAATTGGGTGCGTCAAACGGCAGGTGCCCTGTCAACATCTGATACATAATGACGCCCATGGCGTAAATATCTGAACGAGGTGTCAGGTTCTGCTCGCCTCTGGCCTGTTCGGGAGACATATAATGCGGCGTTCCGAGCACTGTGCCGGTTTGCGTCAATGCCTTTTGACCATCCGTTTCCAGTTCCTTGAACTTGGATATGCCAAAATCAAGCAATTTTACGTAATCAGGATTTGATGATTTACTGATCAAATAGATGTTCTCAGGCTTCAAATCTCTATGAATAATATGTACATCGTGGGCAGCCTGAAGGGCCGAAAGCGCCTGAACCATTATGCGAGCGGTTCTCTCAACGCTCTGAATCCCTTCGGTTTCAAGAAGGCCTTTAACGTCCGTCCCTTCGAGATACTCCATTACGATGTATGGCGCTTCGTCGTCGGAACTCCCCATATCGGTTATTTCGATGATATTCTCGTGACCAATTTTCGCGGCGGCCTGCGCTTCTCGTTGAAAACGGGTAACCACTTCATCGTTGTTCGCATATTGCGGATGAAGAAATTTTACTGCCAATCTGCGGTTGATTAGTTCGTGTTGCGCCTCGTATACAGCACCCATCCCGCCTTCTCCGAGAAGAGATACGAGCTTATACTTTTTGTCCAGGATGGTTCCAACCCGCTCGCCTTGAGTCATTGTCTTCTTCCGTTATTTAAATCACAATTCAGAATTATAGATATTATAATGCTTCAACTAACACAACGCTATATATACTTACGCAAGAATTGCACAGCAATTTAGTTTCGTACAGAAGAAAAGTGGCTTTTTTTTTAAAAAACTCGCCAATATTACAAATTTACTGCAATAGACTTCAAGCCTAGCTGTTCGCGACTTGCGCATTTTGTTGATGGACCAGATTGACAGAAATCATTTTGGAAACCCCCGGCTCCTGCATCGTAACACCATACAATGCATCGGCACCTTCCATCGTAATTTTGGAGTGAGTAATGATAACAAATTGGCTGCGATCGGTCATTTCACGAACCATATCTATAAATCGACCAATGTTCGCATCATCAAGTGGGGCATCCACCTCATCGAGCAGACAGAACGGGCTTGGCTTCTGCATAAAAATAGCAAAGAGCAGGCTGACCGCAGTCAAGGCTTTTTCGCCACCGCTCATCAACTCAATTGCCCTCAACTTCTTTCCTGGAGGTGAGGCAATGATGTCAACTCCGGTGTTCAAAAGATCGTCAGGCTCCGTTAATGCAAGGGATGCATGCCCGCCTTTGAACAAGCGGGGGAAAATCTCCTGAAACTTCTGATTAATCGAATCAAAGGTTTCCTTAAACATGCGCCTGGAATCCTTGTCCATCCGCGCAATCGCAGCTTCCAAATCCTCCAGTGCCTGCTCAACATCCGCCTTCTGATTTACTTTTTCATCATAACGCGTTTGCGTCTCCGCATATTCCTCGATGGCGCTGGGGTTAATCGAACCCATTCGGGCAATCAATCCCTTCAATTCGCTGATCCGCTCGAAAACCGCACGGCCGGGCAGGGGTCGCCAATGGTAATCTCCAAGCACACGCTCAATATCGACGTCGTATTTTTCCCGAATATTACTCAACAGATAGGAAACATCGGTGACCGCCTTCTGTGCAACGATTTGCAAATCGGTCACCCGCTTTGATGTTTTGTCCAACTGACCGCGCTGGTCCTTGAACAACATGGTAGCCTCTGTCAGAATCTGTGATTTTCCGTCCAGGACACGCGCACATGCGGTCACATCACTGGCGAGCGCATCAATCTTGTTTAAACTGAATTCCAATTTTTCTTTGGCGGCGACGATTCCACCTGCGGTTTTCCCAATCTCGCTCGCAATGGCCTGTTTACGACGGGATATACGGCTCAGCTGCGACGTTACTTCTTCCTCTATGGACACCAGTTGCGAAGAACGCTCAACCGCAGATTCGTGCTGTTGACGAAATCGCGCTTCTCTGATTTTTGCATCCGTAACTTCGCCAGCCAGCCGGTCCGTCTCATCGCGACAGGCGGCAATAAGCTCAGACTGTTCTTCAATAACCCGTTGCAGAGAATCCACTTCCCTGGTCGATTCTTCCAGCTCTGTTGCGGCACGCTGCTGGTCAGCGCACATCCGTTCCAGTTGTTCCATCTGATTGCCATAATCTCTATCCAGATTAGCGTTTCTCGATTTGGCATTCTCAAGATCATCAAGCGCACGGCCTCTGTCTTTATCCACTTCGGATAATACAAACTCCATTCGCTGCGCTTCAAGCCTCGCCTGCTCCGACGCTTCCTGACGCCGCAACATTTCCTCCTTCAATGTTTCAAAGCGCAATTCCAAATCTTCCCGGACCTGGCTCAACGATGCCACTGCCGCCTCAAGCTCCCGAATTTCTCTTTTCTGCTCGAGCAAGTCTGCACCAGGCGTTCCAGCACGACCGCCACTTTGAATACCGTAATTGTCAATCACCTGACCATCAAGCGTTACAAAGGTTGCCTTTCCCGTGTTGTCACGCCACAAACGCAATGCAGCCGTTTCATCATTCACCACGTACACATTTTGAAGTAAGTTCGAAATCGCGTCCCTAACATCGCTTTCAACCTGAATCAACTCAAATAAATTCCCCACCACTCCTTCGCCACGGATAGGTCCGGTAAGGGAATCCTTCAATGTGTCGCATACGGAAGGCAAAGCGATGACACGGCCAAGATCACGTTCTTTGAGCCAGGAAAGCAATTCGAATCCGGCGTCGTGGTCTGCAGAAACCAGCGCTTGCAGTTTATCTGCCAAAACCACCGCCAGTGCCAACTCGTATTCTTTGGGGCAACGGATATAGTCCACCAACATGCCGGAAAACAAGTGCTGAGCATCCTTGCTTAATGCATCAACCGCCTGTTTTACACCATTGTCATGACGGCCCATACTTTCATTTACCTGCTGTAACGATTCGAGGCGGGACGTTTTGGCAGTCAATTCGTCTTTCACCCGGCGAAATTCATCGTCGCAGAGCTGAACCTGCTCTCTCAGATTTTCAAATGCCTCCCCCTCTGTGCGTGCGGTGGTGCGCAGTCGATTCAGCTGTTCCTGAGTCGATTCGAACTTCTGTTCAAAACTGCTCGTCAACGCGGAAAGGCCCAGAATCTGTTCTTCAAGTGTTTTACGCTCGCTCCTGGTGACTTCCAAACGGGATTCGGCTTCTTCAATGCGATATCTGTAACTGTCACATGCACTTTGAGATGCGGCAATTCTCGCGCGACAACGACTGACACGATCTCGCTTTTCGTCAAATTCCCGGCCCAACTCGGAGAGTCGCATTCTCGCATCCTCTGCACGCCGCTCCACTTCCTCACGCCCCGAGGCCATCGCATGAAAATCCGTCTGCAAAGATCCCAGCCGTTGCGAAAGCACCTGCTTTTCCTCGGCAACAGAATTTAATCGGGATTCCGATTCCAATTGCTGCTCCGTTAATGATGCTTCTTCTCTTTTGATGCGCTGCAACGCATCTTCGAGGTGCCTGACTTCCGTCTCCATAACGGATATTTCATTATCTGCGGACTGCGCCTTTTGTTTTGCTTTCTCCAAATCATTTCGTGCAACCGCTTCTTCCATGCGCAAACTTTCAATCCGCGCCTCGGCCGCTTCAAAACTGTTTCGCAGCGTATCGTATTCATCCTGAGCCGCAGTCAGCGACAATTGCGCCGTTTTACCCGCGGCCAACAGCTCCAGATATTTGTGGCTGTTGACATACAGCTCGGCGTCTCGCTGTTCCTCAGCGTACAGATTGTATCGCTCCGCTTTGCGAGCCTGTCGTTTCAGACTCTCCAGACTTCGTCCCATCTCCTGCACAACATCTTTAATCCGCAGAAGGTTCTGCCGGGTCTGCTCCATTTTCTTTTGCGCAGTTTGTCTAGCTTTTTTAAATCGAGTAATCCCCGCAGCTTCCTCAATCATGGAGCGGCGATCTTCGGAACGGGAACTGACGATCAGTCCGATTCGTCCCTGTTCGATGATGGAATAGGCACGCGCCCCACCGCCTGTTCCCATGAAAAGTTCTGTCACGTCCTTTAACCTGCAGGGATTTTTGTTAATGAGATATTCACTCGATCCATCCCGATGCAGGCGACGGGTAATGGCAATCTCGGGATAATCCGCGTAAAGGGGATGAGACAAACCGTCCGTATTGTCAAAGGTAATCGTTACTTCCGCCATGGATTGCGGACCGCGTTTCTCACTCCCATTAAAGATTACATCGCCCATTCCCTTACCGCGCAGATTCTTGGCAGACTGCTCTCCCAGTGCCCAGCGAATAGCATCGACGATATTGCTTTTTCCGCAACCATTTGGCCCGACCACCGCCGTCAGCGAATTGTCGAACAGCACTTTGGTTCGATCACAGAATGATTTAAAACCGGAAATATCTAAACTTTTTATCTTCATATTTGTTCCTCAACCCATGGCAAGATCCAAAGATCTCGCCATAGATCTGATCGCTCAAAAAAACAATTGGGATGTAACAGACACCCGTAAATCGTACAATACCCTTATTGTCACATGCGCTCACTGCACTACATGTATGGCCATTAATGTATTGCACCATGGATGTATGGTATACTTGAAAAGATCAAAAGATCCACCCAAAAGATCCATCTGATCCGTTTTCAGTTTCGCTGGATCAAATCGGCATTCATTTCAAATGAGCTCAAACAGTACCAGTTAGTTGAAATTGGTCTTAACCGCGACAGAGGGGGAGCTGATAATTTAAAAACCTCCTACCCCTCCCCCTGTGTTTCAAGGGGGAGTGGGCATTTTCACGCCTTCAATGACTTTTCAAAACCGGCAGTATGAATGCCACTGAACGATTTTTCAACGACCGGATCTTCGTTTGGCCCTGATCCAGACCGTGGCGAAATCAAGCGTGAATTAGATTTTCAAATTTATTGAACATCCGTTAACTTTAGGACATTACTTTTTTTTCAAATAGTGGGATAATATCCACGATCACTGTGTTTTAATGCAATTTCGATACCATTTTGCAGAAACTCAGGTTTTCTCTACATTTTTGTAAACAAAACCACCTTGCTTTTCCGCTTTTTGATACAAAGATGTATTTTCAATGATCAAAAAATACATCTTTGTAATCATGTTTCATCTTTGGATAACTTTTGATGATTCTTGACTTGGTCGTTTGAACTACCGATAATGCGCCGATGACCATCTCACCACATTTGAATACCAACGACCCGGATTTTCCTGGCGATGTATCCCCTCAACCTCCGTTTGGATTACTGGACGCGTTTCGTTCCATCGGAATATGGAGCATAGGCGCGCCTCATCTGGCTTTCTGGGCTGCCTACGTGACCGCCGCCTCAAGGTTTTCCACATCAAAAAAAATGGATCGTACTCTTAAATTCATGAGCCGAGCTATCCCCGCAGCGGCAGGCATAAAGGTGGAAGTGGAAGGTTCCGCACATCTGAACCCCAAAAAGCCGTATGTATATGTAATCAATCATGTCAATATCTTCGATATGTTCGTAATTTACCAGGCCATTCCTCAGTTCGCGCGATCTCTTGAGCATGTGAGCCATTTTTCCTGGCCGCTGTTTGGTCCGTTTATCACTGCTGCCGGACAAATCCCGGTAGATCCGCAAAACAAAAAACTGACTGCGCGAGGCCTTAAAAAGGCGCTGACAATGTTAAAATCCGGCGACTCCATAGTCGTACTGCCGGAAGGAGAACGGACTCTCGATGGATCGGTGGGCAAATTCTTTCCGGGCGCTTTTCGGCTGGCAATTCAGGCGAAAGTCCAGATCATTCCCATGGCCATACACGGTGGACGCACAGTTTCCAGACGAGGCGACTGGCGCGTACGCCCCGGAAAAATGAAAGTCATCATCGGAGAGCCCGTTTCCACCGATGGACTCACCATCAGGGATGCCGAAACCCTTGCCGATACCTGCAGGTCTCATGTTATTGGACTTCTGCAATTGGAGAATCAACGGAGCGGCCTGGTCTGATGCTGCGATTGGCCTTCCCCAACCATCAGAAGCCGCAACGCTTAACGATGGTCGCCAGCAACTGTTCAATTCCTTTTTTTTCTGTAGCGCTGGTTCCGATAACCGGAATGCCCGTCGATTTGTGAAGCTTGTTCAAAACAGACTTTTGCTGACTGTTTTTAACGCGATCCAGTTTGGTGGCCACAAGCAACATCGGAACACCCTGTTCGGACAAGAATTCAATGAGCTGTATTTCTTCCTCTTCAGGACCACGTCGCACATCCACAAGAATGACCACCAGATGCAATGTGGACCGTTCCGCCAGATACGCATGCATGAATTCGGCCCACGCTTCTTTGGCGTCCCGGGACACTTTCGCATACCCATAGCCTGGTAAATCCACCAGATAAAGGCAGGCGTCCGAACTGAGTCGGGTCTCGACATGCACAATGGTCCGGGTTCTACCCGGCGTCGAACTCACTTTGAACAGACCTTTGCGGCCACTGAGCGCGTTGAGCAGGCTGGATTTACCCACGTTGGATCTACCGGCAAACGCCACTTCCGGATGGGTTGCCTCGGGCAACTGGTCCAACCGTCCGGTTGAACTCACCAGTTTTGTTTCCACTATTCGAATCACTTGCCAATCCTTCGTTTAACTGCAGATACCAACTCTCGAAGTTCGGTCACCCGAAACAGGTACGCGCACACGCCATATACCAAAACCCCTGCGCCAACGCAAAGTCCCAATACAAAAATATTGGTTACGCTATTTCCACCTTGCTCCCATTTTCCAAGTGAACTTGTGTAATAAATGGCCACTGCCATTGGCAGCGATGCCCCCAACATTTTCAACCAGCCAGTAACCAATGAAAGAATTTCAAGAGGTCCAACCATCTTTCGAAGTATGGCAAACAGGCTCAGGGCCTGAATGGTGGTAGCGATGCTCAGGGACATGCACAGTCCGCGATGACCGTAAAAATCTTTCAACCAGAAAGCGGCCAGCGTATAAATTCCAATCATCACCAGCGTCATCAGCACTGGCACTTTTACGCGCTCCAGAGCATAAAAAAATGGAACAGTCTGTCTCAGGAGCGCGACGGAACACATCCCCGCCGCAAGCCATTTCAAGGCCGCTGCGGTCTCCAGCACATCAGCATGATGAAACAATCCACGTTGATACATAATTGTAACAAGTGGTTCCGCCAGCACAATCAGCCCCACCATAGCCGGTGTCGCGACCATCAGCGCGAGACGAAGTGCATGGTTCCAGATTTGCCGGGCATCTGTCATCTTTCCCTGCCCCACCAAACCCGCCAGGCTTGGAAGCGCTGCAGTGGAAATGGCCATCACCAGTACGGCCAGCGGCAATTCAAATAATCGCTGTGCAAAGGTAATATATGTAACGGATCCCTCTTTAAGCGTTGATGCAAACGCAGTTGCTTCAAAGTTGAAAAACTGATACGCCGCTGCGCCGACAACCATGGGGGCAGTCATCTTCAACACGCGTCTAAGAGGCGGGTTTTTCAAATCAATACGTGGAAAAACCAATAATTTTAACTGATTCAACGATGGAAATTGCAGCAGCATTTGGATAACGCCACCAATCACCACGCCGACGGCCAATGAAAAAACAGGTGATACCCCGAATGTGGGCATTGCGCCGGACAGACCAACTGCGCAACCAATAATAGACACATTGAGCAGTACCGGCGCGAACGCGGGTGTAAAAAACCGCCCTCCGGCATTCAACAATCCCATGGCCACAGCGGTCAGGCTGATAAAAAAAATGTACGGAAACATGGTTCGTGTCAGCGCGATTGCCAAAGCAAACTTTTGCGGTGTTTCCGCGAATCCTGCGCCTGCGGCAAGGGTCAGCCATTTTGCCCCCACCACTCCAGCAAGCGTAAGCAGCCCCAGAAACAGGATCCCAAATCCATACACCGCTCCAGCGAACTGACGGGATTTATGCAGGTCTCCCTGGTTCCAGACTTTCGCAAACACAGTAGTCAATGAAATGGAAAAGGATCCTTCTGCGGTCAGACGCCGAAATGAATTGGGAATCATGAACGCCACCTGATAGGCGTCAATGGCGTCTTTGGGAAAATATGCGGCGATCACGGACTCGCGAACCAATCCCAGAATGCGCGAAGCCATTGTGCCCGCACCGACTATCCCGGCCCGTCTGGCCACCTTTTTCTTATCTGTATTCATAGTGGTGAGGAGAATACTGCCTCGCAGGTGGATTCTCAAATGAAAAGGTGATTTTCAGATTTCTTCACGGGTCGCTCCAAGGGTCATGGCGCGCCGGGTCACACGGTCATCATACCAGGTTGCCCGGTACCCGCGCCACCATCGCCAGGGCCTGGATGTTTTCAACCGGCGTGAGCGAACCTTGAACTGTTCCGCACATATCTCAATCCCCTTCACCGGATCCATCATTTCCCGCCTGGAACCATCAAAGAACCGTGTAAGAAGTTGGCAATATCCAACGTCCACGCCGGTTGTTTCAAACCACCAATGTGCACGAGGACTTTTCATCGCACTTAGCAATTCTTCCTCACCATAGGAGATGCAACGTTTTCGTGGCTTCAGCAGTCTCTTTTGAATCGCCCATTTTCTAAAGTGATATCCCACCGCGCATCGATCAAATGAGGATTCATGTGCCATCGTTGCCGCAAGTCCCCACACATTGATTTTCACATCGTCATCGGAATACCGTTCAGATGCCCGTACGAGCCGATACGCCAACAGGATGGCTTTGTCCTCGGTTTCCGGTCCTTTCTCCGTGTACTCACCGCATTCCCACCATCCGTGTTCCCGGGTTGTTTTCCAGCTGTGTATTCCTTTGGCCAAACGGGTAATCAGCGCTGTCTGTGCATCGTTTGGAACGAAGAGTTCTGCGGTCTCATCCACAACTGTCATGGGCAGCGGATCGCCATAGGGTTCCTGCAAAGTACAAATTTCAGTTTCATCAACATAAGCCGATGCTGCATAAGCTGAAACCGAAAGCGGAATTGTCAACAGCGCTGTCAACACCACAGCATGCAGAAACACGAGTGCATTTGCATTATCACTTTGTCGCTTTTTTTCTTTATTATGAAATTGCATATGTCTCCTTTTCAACTCACATCCTTTTCCGAGTTGAATCACACCGTCTCGAAGCATGCATGACAGCTCCGTCAAACTGGCGCATTCAATTCGGTGGCAAAGAGTGTCATGTTTGCGAGTTTGTGCATTGTCATTCATAATTTTTATTCCTGATTCAAAATTCCACCAAATCGCTAGGATGGAGGAGAACATACATTGATTTTTTTTTTTGGCAAGGCTCTTCAACGGTCACTCTGACTGTGCCTGGGGCCATATATCGTGGTAATTCAGAAATTCTACAAAAAATTCCAAGCCGATTGAAATGATGCAATATAAATAGTTGTCCGTTTTAATTCAAATACGAACTCTATAATGAAAATCTCATAACAACACGTATCTATTTAAGATTATTTCACGTTGACTCCATGTGAGCTTGCGGGCGATCCCCCTAAATTCGGCTTACGAAGCGATACCTGCGATACAAATCACATTGCAATATCGCTGTAATTTCTCAACGAGTTGATTTTTTTTGGGATCCCCCTCCGCTCGAAAGCCAAGCGACCTCAGCGCAAGGGATGCGTTTTTCATGGGAATTGGCGAAAAACTTAAAAGGCGTGATTACAATGATAGACGTGTTACATTTCGATATGAGCCCGCATTGAACGCACGAGCCGTTGACGTGCGGGATCCATTTTCCCCGCTATCTTTGCAGCCCCCCACGCAGATAACATGTCCGTTTCGCTCCCCAATCCCACATTGACCTGCGTTCCTGACATCAGCAACCCCTTAATTCCCGTGCGATGCGTCAGATTCTCGGTTCCGATTCCTGAATATCCGGCCGGTGTATGGACTATCCACAACGGTATCTGTTCGGGGTGAGGTACAGGTGGTACGTTTCTGCCCGACGCGCCACCGGTTAAACTAATTGCACCGAAGGTATCAAAAGGAGAATGAATGACTTCAAGATAATTGTCGAGATAGGGAATCAATCGCCGAACCTCGTCCAGCATGGTATCTCTCAAGACACCGGAATCTATTTTTTTACGCATAACATGAGGCACTGTACAGGAAATGTTCAGGCCTGTCAGGGAGGACTCCTTTTGTGGAATTTTCTCAATCCGCAATGCAAACGGCAAATTGGAATTCTCTGTAATTAAAAAGACCGTATCCGCCATCCCGGTGGGAATGACTTCACTGCGAACCCCAAGGTTCAATGCGTATCCGTGTTGATATAATTGATGATCCTCCATCATTGCCCGAAACCGACTGGTCCATTCCCCTGGTTCAACAAGGGCGGCAAGAGATGATGGTGGAAGATCGGTCAGCACTATCCGGGTTGAAACCGCTTCAGTACGTCCTCTGAATTGAACCCCCATGACGCGTCCCCGACTGACTCGAATGCTGTTCGCCTGAAACTGCTCCTGCACGTCACCGCCCTGTTCCACAATCCGTTCACAGAGAATCTGACGCAATCCATCCAACCCCTTGCGAATATAACGCGTGTCTCCCAGCCAGGACGCGATGGCTCTTGCAACAGTCAGGGGCGGCAAAGACATTGTGGCCTCCCCAAAACTCGACAGAGGCGCCATCAGGCAATCGCGAAAAGACCCGGCAACATCCAGTAACTCCAAAAAATTCAGTCTCGGATTGGATAAAAACGGGTGTTGCACCATGGCCCGAGCAAAATCCCGGCGCTCAAAAAAATTCTCGGCCGGTACAACAAGGTCGCTCTGGATAAGGGTTTCAAAATCCCGACTGTAACGCTCTATCTTCGACAGAATGCCACTGATTTTTCCTGCGTAAGAAGGGAACTCCCGCGCAAACTCCGAAATTGTTTTTCTCTCGTCGTTATACACACTGACGCGATTGCGCGGTTGAACAATCTGATACCGGATTTCACTTGGAACCTCTGCATTATTAAACAGTTGCCCGATGGACAGTTCCTCGATAACTCTGGAAACAACGGGAGATGTGGCGCCGTTGAGCACAAACGGTTTATAAACGAATTCGTACTCCATACAGGGATATCGGTTTCGAAACATTCCCTGTCCCGCGACCAGTACTCTGAATCCGCGTTTTGCAAGAAGTGCCGCCGCACACAATGGGCCCAATTCACTGCCAAGAACAACCACGTCATAGTAGTTGCCGGCCACCTCAGATACCCTCGATGATGACCCTGGCGTCGCCGTCGGAAACCGTCCGGACTTTTCCTATTACGGATGCCGATTCGCCATTTTCCTGCAATACTTCAATTGCTTTGGCAGCATCATCGGCCGAAACCACAATCGTCATGCCGATTCCCATATTAAACGTCCGCATACATTCGCGGGGCGCCACAGGTCCCTGTTTGGCCAACCAGTTGAAAACAGGGGGGACGTACCAGTTATTTTCAAGTGCCACGCCCAGGCCCTTCGGCAATGTGCGGGGAATATTTTCGAGCAACCCACCACCAGTGATATGAGCGACAGATTTGACTTCCAAAGCCTTGATGCACGCCAGGACGGGTTTCACGTAAATTCGGGTTGGTACGAGCAATGCGTCTCCCAGTGAAACATCCAACCCATCGGGGACACTTGTTAAAGAAACACCTGATTTTTCGACGACTTTGCGCGCCAGGGAATACCCGTTGGAATGCAGTCCGCTCGAGGCGATACCAATTACCACATCTCCTGGCACTGTCTTTGAACCATCGATTATCTTTGACTTTTCAACCACGCCCACCACAAAGCCCGCCAGATCGTACTCACCTTTCTGATAAAATCCGGGCAACTCCGCCGTTTCTCCCCCCACCAGTGCTGCACCAGCGCGAACGCATCCCTCGGCAATTCCTTCGACAACCGCTGCCCCTGCTTTGGGAGACAACTCGCTGCAGGCATAATAGTCCAAAAAGAAAAGAGGCTCAGCGCCGACGGCCAATACGTCGTTGGCGCACATGGCCACAAGGTCGATTCCGATCGTTTGATGTTTATCCAGTTCGAATGCAATCTTCAGTTTCGTGCCGACCCCATCGGTGCCGGACACCAATAGCGGTTCGTCGTAACCTTTGGGTATTGCCACCAGAGAGGCAAACCCGCCAACGTTTGACATCACTTCAGGACGCATGGTGCGCCCAACCGCGGGCTTAATCCGCTCTACCATTTCTTCCCCGGCATCAATGTCCACGCCGGCATCTTTGTATGTTATCCCATTCATGGCGTGACGGTATTTGTCCCCTGCGTCTCTGTCAAGTTTTTCCATGACCACAGAACGGCAAGGAGGTATTTTTTGATTGCTCTTCGACTTGACAAGAGCGCTTTTTTTCTTCCACGCGGGCTACTGGCAGGTGAATGTACTGTACAGAATCTGGGTTCGCATATTGCGAAGAATCTCATATGCGGCAATCCAGGTGAACCCCTGACCTCCCAGAGTAACGTATAGGCATGGGTTCAATTCTGTCTCGCCGATGGAAACAAGAACTGGAACCGCGGCAAGAGCCCCAGTATTATCGAGGATGGATGCAAACACTTTCGACTTGCATTTACTGTCAACACATACATCGCTGCCATTCGCTTTTTTAGACAACCAGGCGACGGCATATCCCATTCCGTCAACCCATGTGACAAACGATTCCTTTACCGGGTCATCGGTGTAGGTGATTCGGTTCGCTTCTCCAACGAACTGTCCCGATGAGTCTATCCGCCGGGTAAAGATCTCAGCATCATTGAGGGTATTCATGCCGTATGAGATCATAAACTCACCGTTACTCGCTGTCAGCGATGGCTCGTACACGGGTTCTTCGTTCAGCACAACAGGGGTCGCCAGAAGCGTACCTGCCTTGGTCAGTCGCGCGACATAAAACACGCCTTGACTGTAGCCTGGCCAAATGGCCAGCAACGTATCTCCAACGGATGCGGTAATGATACGCGGGTCACTGGACGTCCGACATTCAGATGCGACATCGCAAATTTGCAGTGGCGCCGATACCACACCATCCGACGACACATGAGCACTCCACACGGACTGATGGCTAGTCGCCGCCTCGCCCCAAAGAACCACCCAACCGTCGCTTGTCGATACAACACTGGGGGTGCCGATGGCGAGTCCACTCGTGGATATTCGCAGTGGTATCGACTCATTCACCAAACCGGTCGTGATAGTCGCGAACGCCACATCCTGTTGACACGTCGGGTTGGCGCCACTCCCATCAGAAGGGACACAGGCCGGGTTCCATTCTGCTCTCCCCTCAAGCCAAACCAGTGCCAGGGTTGTGCCGTTGTCCGCAATGCTGGAATTGTTGGACATATACGCGTCATCAAAAGGATACCCATTCAGCCATTCACCGGATGCCATATCCCAAAATCCCAGTTGTACCGCGGGCAGCGATGCAGTATCCCGTTCATCGTAGGTAAATGCAGCGATAGCTTCGTTCTTGAGATTTGAGATGGCAGGCATCGTTCCATTGCCGTCCCCGCTCAGTTTGCCGGCAACGGTACCCGTCGCGCAACGTTCCGGAAGCTGTGGCGGTGTTTCGTTTTCCACTTCTTCTTCGCCCGTATCGGTTTCCAATCCCGTATCGGACGCGGTATCCGTTTCGGTATCACTGGCAGATTGCGTATCCGAGGGGGGAACCTTTTTTTTATTGTCGTCATCGCACGCACACATTATCAGCGCAAACGCCATACACCAGATAAGGTGATCATTCAGCATCGTGTTCCTCCGAATGTTGTTTTTTGAAAACCAATTTTGCAAGCACTTTTCCATATATTAAATACGGGCGAAAGAACCCGTATGCAATATAAAATACCTTCCGGCGCCGCTGGAAGATTTAAAAAAAAGATAAATTATAAGTTGTATTTAATACCTTCCAAAGGTACGAAATGAACGCTATGAATGAAGAACTCTCGTTTAAAAAAGTATTTGTTTTATTGGGCATTTGGACTTTCTGCGCCACTGGTTGCCTGAACCATCAGAACATTTGGTCCAACGGCGGTCTTGGTGTTCATCTCGCCCAGGTGGAAGATGGTGTCATCATTAAAGAAGTCGCGCCAACATTCAACAATCCCGACGCTGCGCTCTTAAAGGGTGATTTCATCGTTCGCGTGAATGACACCGATGTATCCAACTGGACCAAAGAAGCCATATTAGATGCCATCGAGGGACCGGCTGGCAGTTATGTTACGGTCACAGTGAACCGAAAAGGCACTCTTATCACGCTGGAAATTGAGCGCATCCTGCAAAAGGATGTACAGAGACGTACCCTTTACAGCGTCTTGAAACCGACGGCTGAACCAACACAACCATCCGTAGCCACCTCCGTAGCTGCCCCTGCTTCTTCCACTGCGGCGAAAACGACCGATGCCGAGGATTCAGGAAAAAGAGAAACGCCGTCATCTGATAGCGATGGCCGTTCTTTAAAAAAAGATATTGCGACAACAGACGCAAAACAAAACGCGCAGGACCCATCGGATTCGGGCAAGCCAGGCGCGGCCCCCAATTCAAAAAATGTGTCGGATGATGTTTCAACTGACGCAGAGACTGCGCCTGTCGACGAAAACACTTCACAGAATCCGTCTGATACGGACGCTTCATAAGAAAATACGATGAAAAAAAGGACTCTTTCACTTGCCAGTATCAGTATTGTAGCAGTTGCGCTTTTTCTTGCCATTATAGTGGTTTTTGTTCTGGATAAACCGTCCGGGCTGGACAGAAAACCAGATCCGGAAAGTAATCCCATCGCCAGATCACTCACCGTCGACTCAGAGGAACTGCAATCATTGTCCACCATGTACCGGACGATTACGCTTGTACAGCAACATTATCTGGATGCGAAACGAATAGAGCCCAGGAAAATGCTTCTTGAGGCAATGAAGGAGCTGGAACTGGATATTGCCATGCTTATCGCCCGAGAGGATGGCAACAAACTGAATGTGAAAATCGGGAATGCCGAACAAACATTTCCGCTGGACGACCTGAACAACACCTGGCTTCTACTGTCCAGATTTAAAGATATTTACACATTCCTAAAAAAGAACATCCCCGGCGACGAGATTGACTTCAAGGAACTTCAATATACCGCAATCAATGGCATGCTGAAGGCACTGGATCCACACACCGTTCTGCTGACACCGGATATATATCGAAGCATGAAAGACCGCACACACGGAAATTTTGGCGGTCTGGGCATCGTCATTTCCATCCGCGACGGCAATTTGACCATCATATCCCCCATTGACGGCACTCCCGCGCAGCGCGCCGGGTTAAAAGCGGGTGATATCATAACCAAAATAAATGAGGCATCCACCATTAACATGCCTATCAACGATGCGGTCGATCTCATGCGGGGCAAACCCGGCACGTCCGTCACCCTGGACATTCAGCGGAAAAATTGGTCTGAGGAAAAATCGTTCCGAATAAAACGGGCCATTATCAAAGTTCGCAGCATTGACTCGGCATCCATGCCTGGAAAAGTGGGATACATCCGCATACATGACTTTCAGGCCAACACGGCCAGTGATCTCTGGGAACATCTTCAGGATCTGGCCCAAAAAAATGGTGGATTAAATGGCCTGATTCTGGATTTGCGTTCCAATCCAGGAGGTCTATTGTCTGCGGCCATCGACGTATCCGATATATTTCTAACCGAAGGCGTCATCGTTACGACAGCGGGGCAAAAACTTTCAGAACGCAAAGTTGAAAAAGCGCGAAATACTGGTACCGAACCGAAATATCCCATTGTCATTCTTGTCAACTCCGGAACCGCCAGTGCCTCTGAAATTGTCGCAGGAGCATTAAAAGGACATGATCGCGCTATCATTATTGGCGAACGAACTTTTGGCAAAGGCTCTGTACAGGTACTGAATGAATTTCCCGATAATTCGGCTCTTAAACTGACTACCGCGCAGTATTTAACGCCAGGGGATATTTCAATTCAATCCGTAGGCATCGCACCAAACATTGAGCTGATACGATTGCGAGCGGACAAGCAGAGCATCCATCTGGGCAAATCTATCCGATATCGAGAAGGTGACTTAAATCATCATTTTGAAAATACCAATGGAAATACTCAGAAAGGCGCCTCGGAGGTGACACTGAAATATTTGTACACGCCCGAAATTAAACCGGAAAATGATGATTCCAAAGATGACACCGATGATGACGAAGGATTCGAAGAGGATAGTGAAGACATAACGGAACAATCTACTTACAACTTCAAATTTGAACCGGATTTCGAAATCAACCTGGGCAGAGAGATTGCACTACAGCTAAATGGTGCGAAGCAAACTGGATTTAACAAAGAGGCTCTGGTCGATGTCTTTAGTCGCCTGCAAAAGAAGGAAAAAAACCGGCTGGCAAATGCGCTGTCTAAACTGGGCATTGACTGGCGCGAGGGCGAGACTGTGTCTCCCCAAATCACCGTTGAGACACAACTGGCCAATCCTGAAAAGCTCAAAGCGGGTGAAGAAAATGAACTGATGGTCTCAGTTACCAACAATGGAAGCAACACTGTCTACCAGCTACTGGCCCAAACCCGTTCCGATTTTGTTCCGCTAAATCACAAGGAATTGGCTTTTGGGAAAGTGGACGCGGGTCAAACAGTGACCCGTAATCTTCCGTTTAAGATTCCCCAGAATTATTTGTCCAGAACAGACGATGTAAAAATCCAGTTTGAGGATTCCAGTAAAAACAGCTATCCCGCAATTGCCAGGCGTTTTTCCATTGTCGAGTTGGCCGCACCGGTATTTGCATTCAGTACTGTATTCATGGACGATGTAAAAGGAAACAGTGACGGTGTTTTGCAACCCGGGGAAATCATCCGTCTGACAACCACCATCAAAAACGCCGGCAAAGGAAAAGCGCATTCTGTTTTCGCCAGTGTCAGCAACGATTCGGGACACAATATTTTCCTTAAAAAAGGGCGCCAGGAGCTCGAGGAGATGCAACCTGGGGAAATCAAAAAAGCGGAATTCGAATTCGAGGTAAAAGAAGCATTTACCAAAAAAGATGTTCGGTTAAAACTTTCGGTGATGGATGTGAAAATGAGAGTGTTTACCACTCAGGCGCTGAAGTATCCAGTGATGCCACCGTTCGCGGTAAAAGACACTAAAGGGGTTGTACAGACAACAGTTCCAGCCGTCCTTTGGGCAGCGCCGATTGAGGGAGCACAAACTCGAAAATTGGGCACAATCCCAAGAGGACACGCTATTGCCATCCTGGGTGAAGTTAATGGCTTTTTCCGTGTGGCGTTATCCGAACGCATGTGGGGTTGGATTCGCGTATCCGATTGTGTCACTGCCGAAAACACCGAAGGACAGCCGGTGGCCATTTCGGTGAACGAACCGCCCAATATCGATATGATATTCTCTAAGCAGGTCGTTCGCACCGACTCTATCATCCTGAAAGGCACCGCATTCGATGAACAACTCGTGAAGGATCTGTATATATTCAACAACCAGAACAAGGTGTTTTTTGCACCGAATGACGGTAAAAAACTGGCATTCGAAGCCAACATTCCTCTTGAACCGGGCGTTAATTTCATCACCGTGGTAGCGGAAGAGACGTCGGATTTGGAAACAAGGCAAACAGTTATAGTCCGCCGGGACAAAAAGGATGGGATGCCATACATCAGTTCCGAAACCATTGAAGGCACCCCCGAACTGTTGGGCGTTCTTCCCGGGATCATTGAAAGTACAGCTGACAATTCCCATCCCTGATTCTCGGGCGCAACATTCGCACCATATCATTAAAAAAATCGCTCCAATGCCGTTTATAAAACTGTTGATGCAACAGTTTAACGAGATTAAAAATGGCAAAAGAACACAAATATCGATATTTTAAAATTGCTGTGGTGGACGATTCAAGATCCATCGCCATGTACATCACAGATGTCCTTTCTTCCCTTGGATATTCAATTCAAACGTTTACAGACAGTGTCGAAGCGCTCCAGAAGCTTCCCGAAAACATTCCGGATCTGTTACTGCTGGATATTGAGATGCCCAAACTGGACGGCTATGAATTGTGGGCCAGATTAAAAACGTTGCCCCGCTTCAGCAGTCTCCCAGTTATCTTTGTTTCCACGCTTGCCGACAAAGATGTGATGGTAAAGGGTTTTGCCCTGGGGGCTCGCGATTACATTACCAAGCCTTTTCATGAAGAAGAACTTATTGCCAGGGTGCAAACCCATTTGCAGCTCAGTCAATTCCAGAAACAGCAACATGAAATGAATCGGAATTTAAAACATCTGGTGGAAGAACAGGTGGCTGAAATCACAAATGCGCAATTGGGCACCATTAAGGCGCTGGCCACTCTGGCAGAGTACAGGGATGAAGACACAGGCACTCATTTATTCAGGGTCGCCGAGTACTGTCGCACCATTGGCGACGAACTGCTGGCAAAGCGTCTCTATTCTGCCACGTCAGATTTCGTTGCCACAGTGGCCGAAGCAAGTCCTCTTCATGACATCGGGAAAGTGGCCATCCCTGACGCGATTCTTCTCAAACCCGAAAAACTCACCAAAGAAGAGTTCGATACGATGAAAACCCACACAGTTGTGGGCGCGCAAACGCTCCTATCGGTTACACGTTCCAACTTTCACAACCGGTATCTGTTAATTGGTGCGGACATTGCTCTTTCCCACCATGAAAAGTGGGATGGCTCCGGATATCCACATGGATTGTCAGGCGAAAATATCCCGTTGTGTGGGCGCATCATGGCCATTGCAGATGTTTACGATGCATTACGCTCCCAAAGATGCTATAAACCGGAATTTACTCACGACAAAGCATTTCAAATCATCACTGAAGACTCCGGCGTCCACTTTGATCCCGTTCTGGTTAAAATATTTGTCGAGCAAAACGAGGAATTCGATAATATTTGGAAACGATTTACCGACTGACCGACAGAATCCTGCCAGTTATTAAAAGGGGATGCTGTATCAATAGTAACAGGAGGGCTAAAATAATTTAGCCATTTCGTTGTCGAGCCTGGCTATCGCTTCTTCAACCGAACAATCACCGAATGTAACCCCGGCAGCCGCCTTATGTCCCCCTCCTCCGAAAGAAGCTGCCACTGCCGCAACATCACACATGCCATTGGAGCGCAGGGATGCTTTGGCACCGCCTTCAATCTCAGTCACTAAAATGGCCACTTCCACGCCAATCACATTTCTGCCAATATTGACAAATCCTTCCAAATCCTGCAACGAGCCCTGTGCATCCGCCAACATTTTTCGCGTGCATATAAGTCGGGCGTACCTGCCTTCATTGAGAAGCACCAGCGTTTCAGCCACTTTGCCGAGCAGACGCTGTCTGGACAGGGTGAACGTATCGAAAAGTGCCTTGGCCACAAGAGTGGGCGACACTTTGAAATTCAATAATTCAGCTGCCGTTTCAAACGTCACTTTTGTTGTATTCGAAAATCTGAAGTTGCCTGTATCGGCGACAATGGCTGCATATAAACACACCGCCACTACATCATCCATGGGCCAAACCAATTCACGAATCAGATCAAATAGAATCTGCCCGGTGGCGCTGGAGGCACGGCGTACGACAGTATGCCCAAATTTTTCATCGAAACGATCATGATGATCGATAACAACAACATGCCCCATGCGCTGCTGCGAAATGGCATTTGCCACCTCCGCGTGCAATTGCAAAGGAGACGCCGTATCCAGTACAATTGTCAAATCCGGGACGTCGCCGTCGTCGATTGTGTGGGCTAAATCCTCGAGCCCCGGCAAAAAAGTCATCGTCGCGGGAATCTCGTCCGGGACATAAGCAACACTGCTTTTACCCAGCAGCTGCAATATTCGCTTCATTGCCAAAACACTGCCAAGCGCATCACCATCAGGTTTGCGATGACAGCACAGAAAAATCGAATTCGCTTCGGAAATGCGTTTTGCAAGAAACTGTTCAATGGACAAATTATTCTTTTCCCGTTGTCTATCCAGCATCGTCTCATTCACGATTTCATTAATTCGAGCACCCTTTTCCGGGGTTTCATCGAATACAAAATACAGTTTGGGCGTATGTCTCAATTGTAGCAACTGCCCAATTTTTCCCTGAAAAAAGGGGGCCGCTCTTTTAAGCGACCGATGCACGCGCTCTTTATTTGACGAATCCAACATGGAAAAAAAGACTTTAGCAGCGCGAAAATCCTGTGCCATTTTTACGCCGGTAATCGTGACATCCAGTAGAGCGGGGTCCCTGGTATCTTTTAACAACAACAATGACAATTCATTGTGAATGGATTGCCCAACCCGCAATAATCGTCTTTCTTTTTCTTTACTCATCCAACTCCTCAAACGCGTCGTCATAATCTGAATACATGTCATTCAAATCGGCGAAAAAACGGTCCTCGCCAAAGTTATCGCCAAGTGCGATGACTTCCGTCTGATGGGAAACCAGCTCTGCCAATCCCATTCTGATGATATATGTGCACACTTTTGACAACGACGCATCCACATGACTGCTGTTGTTGCCGATCACGCTAATTCCGACATCCGCTTTTCGGTGATCATCGTTGCTTCCCACCTCGGCGATGGCCACCTGAAATCGGGCACGCGTTTTTTCGATCATCTTGCGCACAATGGAGCGTTTGCCTTTCAAAGACGACACACCAGCCAGATGAAAGCAAAGTCGACCCACAGCTACAAACATGACAGTTCCATTATATATTGCAAATTAACTCACCTGGGCGGGGGATTCGGGAAAACGACGGTTACAGTTCCGTTTCCACTTCTTCTTCCAGATAAAATTCCAGAATATCGCTCTCTTTAATATCGTTAAATCCTTTGAGACCAATACCGCATTCGTAACCGGATGCCACTTCCCTGGTATCGTCTTTGAACCGACGCAATGAATCCACTTCGCCTTCCCATATCTGCACAGATTCACGAATCAGCCGTACAAGACAGTTACGCATCACTTTTCCATTGGTCACATAACAACCGGCAATGGCACCCACTTTGGGAATTCTGAAAACTTCACGTACTTCAGCCTCGCCAATAACCTTTTGCTCGATGGTTGGTGCCAGCAATCCTTTCATGGCCAATTGCACAGCATCGATAATATCGTAAATAACGCTGAAAATCTTAATTTCGATGCTCTGTTCATCCGCCAGTTTCCTGGCCTTGCCAGCGGGTCGAACGTTGAACCCGATGATAATGGCATCCGCTGTGGACGCAAGCAGCACATCGGATTCGGTAATACCGCCCACAGAGGCACTAACCACTGTTACTTTAACTTTTTCGTTGCTCAGTTTGATCAGAGAATCCTTGATGGCCTCAAGTGTTCCCCGCACGTCGGCTTTCACCAACACCTTCAATTCAGCCTGCTCACCCGCCTGCATTTTGGCATAGAGCGCATCCAGAGACGGTCTGGACGCAGCGGCTGCGCTCATTCTCTCTTTTTCTTCGCGCTGGCTGGCCACTTTTTCCGCAAGTTTCATATCGGAAACCACATCGAACGTGTCACCCGCCGATGGCACCGCCGACAACCCCAATATTTCCACTGGCGTGGAAGGACCTGCCTTTGAAACCTTTTGCCCGCGTTCATTTGTCATGGCACGAATCTTACCAAATGCCTGTCCTGCCACGAGAATATCATTCGCGTCCAACGTGCCATCCTGTATCAGAACATGTGCAACAGGACCGCGTCCCTTGTCGAGGTAGGCCTCGAGAACCACACCGGCAGCTGCGCGTTTAGTATTGGCCGTCAATTCCATGATTTCCGCCTGAAGGGATATCATCTCCAACAGCTGATCGACACCCTGACCGGTTTTGGCGGACACCTCAACGATGATGGTGTCGCCTCCCAGTTCTTCGGGGATAAGACTGTATTCCATTAACATACGGCGCGCCTTTTCCACGTTTGCCGTTGGCAGATCGCACTTGTTAATGGCAACAATTATGGGGCAGTTTGATGCCCGGGCGTGTGCGATAGCTTCGGCCGTTTGCGGCATAACGCCATCGTCAGCCGCGCACACAACAATGACTATATCGGTGACATGCGCACCACGGGCTCGCATGGCGGAAAAGGCCGCGTGACCGGGAGTGTCAATAAAGGCGATTTCACCAATATCTGTTTTCACGCGATATGCACCCACGTGCTGAGTAATACCGCCCGCCTCCCCTTCGGCAACATTTGCTTTGCGAATGTAATCCAGCAGTGATGTTTTGCCATGGTCCACGTGACCCATCATGGTCACCACCGGCGCTCTGGTTTCCCGGGCTGCCTTCTCCTCATCGGTTTCTTCCGCGCGGGATGCGGACAGCAGATCCTGTTCGTCCACGGCCACATCTTCCACTTCATATCCGAATTCTTCCGCAATAATCTTGGAGGTATCGGCATCCAATGTTGAATTGATGTTAATCCCGGCCATTCCCATCGACATCAGCTTCATCAAAAGTTCAGTCGACTTCACGCTCATTCGCTTGGCCAGTTCCTGAAGTGTTACCTGTCCATCTATTTTAATAACACGCTTAATGGCTTTGGGCGTCGTAATTTCTGTCTTCTTGCCTTTTTTGCCCGGAGTCATCTTGCGTTTACGTCCCGGACCAGCGGGAACAGGCGCTGCAGCGGTGCGGGTTCGCGAAGCGGGAACCTGCTGAACTCTCCGACTTGCCGGTGTCATCTCTCGACTTTCAACTTTGCGTCGTCGAGCTGCACCTTTCTTGGAATCCCTGGCGCCTTCCTGCAGCTGAATCCGCCGCTTAACAATGGGGGCCTCAGACGCCGGGCGCAGCACATCGGGACCAATCGGCTCTGTGGATTTGACTTCCAGCGCCGTGGTTTCAGGCATTATCGGCTCAGGTGTTGCGTCCGTCATCTCGACTGCGGCAGCTTCATTGCCCTCATCCACTATGACATTGTCCGATTCAAACTCAGCGGCCAATTGCGCTCGATCTTCGACGCTGTCCATTTGTTTGGGCGCGACTTCTTCAACCGGCGAAGTTTGCTCAGCAGAAATCTCTGTGGACGGCGGTTCCAAACTTTCTTTGGGCTCGCGCTTCGATGGGGCTTCCACAGGCGGCGCAGTAACCTCAGGTATGGCGGATACAGCCACTTCTTCAACCAGAGATTCCGCAACAACTGCTTTTTCCTCCACAGGCACAGCTTTAAGTTTGGCTTTCACACGGGGTGGCTCCGCACTGGGAGACGGCTTTCGTGTTTTTTCAGGTTTTAAAGGTGCCGGCGTTTCTTCAACAATTCGGGGAGGCTGAACTTTGGCCGGTTTCACCGGTGCCCCCGTTCGCGTTCGCCGACGTACAACCGTTGGCCGAATCTGCTCTTCCACCGTGTTCGCTTCACGCTCCTTCTGCAGCAGATTTCGGACCTCCTGAGCCGTCTCAGAGTCCAACGCACTCATATAATTATGAACAGGAAAACCAAACTCCTGAATTCTGGCAACCATTTGGTTGTTCTCCAGACCAAACTCAGATGCAAGTTTAAAAACCCGAACTCTCTGCGCCATTATGCCTCCGAACTACTTTTCCCGGCAGCGTCAACTCCGCTGCCTTTTCTTATTCAAAAACCACATCAACTGATTTGAAGTGTAAAACGTCTGTACCGTTTTAATTATCATTGCTCAGATGAATCACCTTCAGCTGCAGCATCCTTTTCGAATTCCTCAGCCAAAGACTCTTCATCCAAATCTTCTTCATTGGCTGCCGCAATCAGTTCCGCTTCCTCGCGAAGTTTCTCCAGAATATCTTTTTCGCTGCTTAGAAACTCCTGGGCCCGCTCGGAAATGGACTGTGCTTTCTGCAATCCCAATCCCGTACTAAGAGCCAATCGATCCATATCTTTTTCGCCAGCAAGATCTTCCACTCGTCTATAACCCGCTTCCAGCAACAACTCAATGGTCCGCTCGCCAATGCCACTGATAAAAAACATTCGTTCACGTTCGCTTAGGGACGTCCGACGCCCTACCAGATCGCGAATCCGTCGCATCCGTTGAACTTCCATTGTTTCACGAGCCGATGACTGCAGACGAGTGATACGGGCTTCGTCACCCATACCGGGTATCGCAATCAATTCAGCAGGGTCGGCTTCTGCCACCTCTTCAACGGTTCTGAAACCAAGTTTGTACATGGTCATCGCCGCATCGTCGGAAATACCATCCACCATCGCCAGATTGGCAATCGCTTCCTCTTCCCGTTTATCGAAATCGGTTTCGCTGATAACATCCAGTTTCCAGTTGGTAATCTGAGATGCCAGACGCACATTCTGACCTCTTCGGCCAATGGCCAGGGAGAGTTTGTCGTCAGGAACCACCAGTTCCATGGAACCATTGGCTTCATCGATAATCACACGTGAAACCTCTGCGGGTTGAATAGCATTGCAAACAAATCGTGCCGGATCTGAATCCCAGGGAACAATATCGATTTTCTCGCCTCTGAGTTCCTGGACAACCGACTGAACGCGCGCGCCCCGCATCCCCACGCAGGCTCCCACTGGATCCACGTCCGCGTCTCTGGAGGTTACCGCAATCTTCGAACGGGAACCGGGCTCTCTGGCGGCAGAGATAATTTTAACAATACCTTCATATATCTCGGGCACTTCCATTTCGAACAGCTTTTTCAGCAGTCCCACATCTGTCCTGGAAAGCTGAATCTGCGGGCCCTTTGTTTCTTTATCGATATTCACCACGTACGCCAGCACCCTGTCGCCGGGCCGATAGGATTCTCTGGGCGTCTGTTCCTTGGGGGAAATGACAGCCTCCGTTCGTCCAAGGTCCACAATAATACTGTTGTTGCGTTCGAAACGACGCACAATGCCCGCGATGACTTCGCCTTTACGATCTTTATATTCGTTAAAGATGTTCTCGCGTTCCGCATCTCGCACCCGCTGAATGATCACCTGTTTGGCCGTTTGCGCCGCGATACGTCCGAAACCTTTGCCAACGCTTTTCAAATCCAGCAACTTGCCGAATTCCTTGTCCTGCTTTTTGGCCTTTTTCTCGTCTTCTTCTCTGTAAAAGATCTGAAATCCAAGTTCCTCCCCAACTTCCGAGTGCAGTCCGGCTTTCTCTGCTGCTTCCACAGCCACTTCCCGATCCGGATTTTCCACCACATCCACAACCGTCATATACTGATACAAATCCACTACACCGGTCTCATCATTAAACCTTGCTTCCAGATCCCGGTTTGCACCAAACGACCGTTTCGCTGCAGTGAGAATGGCTGCTTCAATCGCCTCAACCAGCACAGTTTTGTCAATGCCCTTGTCGCGACCGACCTGGTCCAAAATCATGTTCAATGGCAGTGCGCCGTCCTGCATCACCTTTCTCCTGATCTCTTCTCCAACATTCTGATGTCGAAGACCAAATTCGCCCGGGTAATTAAATCGTAGTTAATCTCAACCACTGTTTTCTTACCTGCGTCCGTTTTGAGAAACACAACTTCGTGTCTCACTTCCTGTATCGTACCGGTAAACTTATTTTTTCCATCTATCGCATCCCGCGTTTTCAGTTTTACTCTCCGGCTAAGAAAACGGCGAAAATCATCAAGGCATGTCAACGGTCGCTCAATTCCCGGGGAAGACACTTCAAGTACAAAGTGTTTGTCTATCACTTCGCCGACCTCCAGCAACTCCCCGAACTCACGACTGATTCCTGAACAAATTTCATGATCGATACCTGAGCTGACAAACGGATCACTTCCACTTTTCTCAACAAGAAGCCTCAATACCCAGCCTGGCTTCTCTCGCACAAACGTCAATTGAACTATCTCGCAATCGTACCGGCGAACCACCGGCTCTGCCAGGAAAAGAAGTTGTGCGGTATCGGTCATTTTGTCCTAAATAATAAAAAAGGCGGGTCCTGCTGCGGGATCCACCTTCCGTGACAATACCCAATTTCGCTGGCTTCATATCATATCATTTTAAGCATAGCAATAGATGACACCAAAAATATGGTTTTAATGGCATTTTTAAATCGCAACAGGATTAATTCAACAGAATGTTATGACAGTCAACGATAGGCAGGAAATCCATGAAAACAGATGCTTTTGTTCCCTAAACGCATCTGTCACAGCAGTTCTCCGGGTTTGAACCCGTTGGAGGGATCATCATCCGCCGAAGATAAACGAAGCTCTCCGGATATCGGTAAATCCTCAATGCTGTTTTGCCTGGTCCGTGAATCTTTTCGAGGTTGGGCGTTCATACGACCATTGGACGGCTTTTTCTGCTCCGCTCCCTTCGCCGCCGTCTTCAGCTGCACCAGCTCTTCGGTGAGCTTCTCAAGATTCTTCTCCACCGAATGAAACTTTTTTGTCATTGCACTAACCTCGGCCCGTGTCGCATTTACCTGTTCGTCCGCGTCTGCCTGCATGCTTTCCACCATATATTGCATACGGAGAAGTTTCGCCTCGGTTCGCTGGTACATGCTGAACAGCAGCAGCCCCACAACCGATGCTGCGCTCAACGTAAAAATGACCGGCACTTTCCAACCACTATTACCACTTTTTCGGGTCATGTCATACACTCCGGCATCACCGGACATCAATGCAGTCCTCATAACAACCACTCCTTTTGCTCATTGTTTTGGAGAAAGCGTCTCGCTTCCCTTGCTTTTCACAAACAGACGTGCCGTAAAGAAAAACGATCTGAACGCAATGTCTTTTTCCAAACACGCGTCGCGGCAGTGTTTATGAGACTGCTAAAAAACCGTCTCGAGGAAAAATGACGGGTTATATGCCCACGCTCATGCCACCATCAACAAACAGACATTGACCAGTGATGAAATTGGCATCGTCAGAAGCCAGAAAAAGATGCGCTTTGGCTATCTCGATGGCAGGTAAAAACTCGCCCATGGGAATGGAACGAAGCATATTGTCGCGTGCCGCTTCGGCCACTTCGGCCAGCATGGGCGTATCGATGGCTCCTGGCGCGATGGCATTGATACAGATTTTCTTTTTCGCATATTCCAGCGCCTGCGTTCGGGTCAATCCAATCACTCCCATTTTGGAAGCGCTGTAATTGGACTGCCCCACATTGCCAAGCGTCGATATGGACGCGGTGTTTACAATTTTTGACCCTTTTTTCATTTTGCGCAGCGCATGCTTCGAACAAAGAAACGTGCCTTTTAAATTCACTGCCATCACTAAGTCCCAATCATCAACACTCATTTTTGGAGTCAACTGATCTCGAGTGATCCCGGCATTGTTAATCAAAATGTTCAACGCACCGTATGTTTTGATGGTTGTGTCAATCAGCGCTTTGACGTCTTCCTCATCCGCAACATTACACTTCACTGCAATTGCGTCACCACCGTTGTCCCGGATGCTTGCCACAGTGGCTTCCAGTGCATCCAGCGCCATGTCGCAACAGACCACTTTGGCGCCTTCCTCTGCAAACAGCTCTGCGGTCACTTTTCCAATCCCCGCTGCAGCCCCGGTAACAATTGCGGTTTTACCATCAAGTCTCTTCATTTTTTCTCTCCATTTTGCTTCAGAGTGTTTTTTCGAAACACCATGTTTGTATTGGTTCCCTCCACAACCACAACACCGGCCTCGTTCAGTACTTCATATCGATATACAACAATGCCCCGCGTTGGGTTTCCCGTTTCGCGCTTATCTATCACTTCCATCTTTACGTGTACAGTATCACCGACATAAACAGGTTTTTTGTACACTATGCGCTGGTCCAGCATAGCCACCAATGTTTTGCGCGTTAATCCAAGACACGAAATCAGCCCCACCGCAATGGACGCCACCAGCATGCCGTGCACCACTGGCTTTTTGTAAGGATGCTGTTTCATTTCAACGGGATCGACATGCAGAGGATTGACATCCAGGGTCAATCTGGAAAACGCTTCCACGTCAACATGGCCAATGTTCCGACTGGTGGTGATGTAAACTCCATTGATAATGTAATCTTCATAATACAGCCCAACTGACAAAGATGAATGCGACATACATACTCCTGACGCGTCACAACAGGCAGGCGATATTATGCGTCAAACAAAAGTACGTCAATCTTCTCAAAAACATCTTAAGAGCTGGTGTTCCTGGACGTTAAAAAAAATACAGGAGGCGCACATGAACCAACTATCTGAACAAGCGGACAACAGACCCAGCGTAATTATCTGCGATAACTGTACAGACATCGCGAAAGCAACACTGGAAGGACGCCACCTTTGTGCCGGTTGTCTCATGGGGGCACTCATGAGCGCAAGCGACGCCACGCTTTTTGAGCGTCTGACACCTCTTCCCACGGAAATACCACCTCAATCGCCCGAACATCGCGAATCCTGAATTAAAAAATCGCGGGCGCTTCGGCCCCGTGAATCACACGCCGTCACTTTGCAATGTCAATATCCACGATTCCCATTCTTTCTGAAACATCTGTAAATCATTCACATTCAGAAGCGAAACGAGTGTCTCCAAACCAAAGGGATCGGAATCACGGTTCTCATAAAAGGCGTGATAATAATCCACCAGCACCCCATGCTGTTGCAAATAATAAGCAATGTACTTGGCCTGTGCGTATGGAATTCCGCTGGGATCATCGTAGAAAGTCGATTCACTAATTGTGAGCAACCTGTCCAGAGCAATGGTGTCACCGCGCAAAATCGCATTCTGGAGTCCGTTAAGACGCCAATTGGGCATCCCGACCAAATGGCCATTTACCTGAGAAGGACGTTCATACAGCGACGCCAGCCCTTCGTTAAACCAAACAGGACACTCTCTGAAATTTGCCGCAATAAAAGGATGCACCATTTCATGCACCAGCGTACCGCCACCAGTGGATATGTCGAGAACAAGGGAATGATGGGCGGGACTGTAAAAGCCATAAGGCGTTTGGGGATCTATGCCAAATTGCTGAATGGAATGAAACCGGTAGCTCTCACTGTCGCGCAGCAGCCAGATATCGATAATCTGTTCCGGATCGTTTAAAAAAAAGTCTTTTTTCAAGAGCGCGACCACCTGATTCACAATTCGCCCGGAATAGTCCATTACTTCCTCTGCCGGACAATCGCTCACCAGTACAAACGGCTTTTCCACCTGGATTAACAGTTCCGACGGCACCCGGTCATTCAGCGCCATCAAATGCTGCGCATAATCCGCTTCGGTGAGGGTTCCAGACACATCCCCGTACTCCAGCTCTTCCGGCGCCATCCGAATGCGAATAGTCCCCCACTGATACTCGTCCTGAATCGACCAGAGTTCCAGAAAAGTGGTTCGGGGCATGGTCTGATAAGCGCCGTTTGCGTCTGCCGGCTCGTGATAAATAACATTGTCGCCAACAGCGTCGTAACCCAACACCAGTCTGAAATGTTCATCGGGATTTGTTTTACTGGTATGCATGAGCACGATGGAAGGAATCATGGAAAGCAAATCGCCGTGCAGTCTGGAAAACGCCTTATCCAAATCCGCTTCATCCGAGTGCGGTGTCCAGATAGCCCCCACATCGAACCCAATCTGTTCCAAAGCAAACGCCAGTTCCGATGCATACAGCCCCCTGGCTTCGGTCGCAGGCACACCCGCCCGGTCAAAAATATAGTCCTGGTCCACATTTTCTCCCAGCTTCTGCAGGACCATCGTCGCGCAGGCTTCGGCGCAAAAATCATTCTTCTGCTGAATATGAGGCACATTGGGAATGAGAATCGAACTGTATTGGGGGGTGGTATCTTCGGCGTTGGTGTTTAGCACAATTGTGAATACAGCCAGTTGGAGAATTCTGCGTGTCATTTGTGTTTCCTGTTTTGGCACTGCGTCACCTTTGGTCCACCCTGACGGCGGCATAAGAAAGGGACAACGTTTTGACACAAATTGTTCATGGCTGCTCAGAGAATAATAGCCTTGAACCACAAGATTCGCAAGCAGATATACCAAATCATTTGCAATAAACGTGAACCAACCGCGGCATTTGCCGATATATCACTATATTGCCTTTTCTTTTTTCGCAATTTAAACAACTGTTATTCAGTTGGGCAAAGGAAAGAAAACATGAGCTGAAAGCTGTTGGCGCCATCTCTTTTTGCACTATTCTCCCCAATTGCCGCTGGCATCCCTTTGGCGCCTGTCCTGTTTGCATACATGGTGAGTGTTGGACTGTTGTACAGTCTGGATGCAAAAGCGGGTAAGTTAAGCGAAACCCATGACGCGGTGGATGATGATAAAGACGACGATAACGACGACGGCATCACATTCTGTCTATTCTGCTTTCTGGGAAATGAAGATGACGACGAGTCATCATATTCTGCCACGGATGGTACCCGAACCGAAACCAGCAGCGCTTTTCTGCGATACCCATATGCCAGAGGTGCGTCGGGTTATGCGATTGTGCAGAAACGACACTTCGAAATGGTTCCCGATGAGGAAACCGGCGGGTATGCAACAAAACTGACCAAAGAAAAGACCACCCCTGCCAATCTGAGTGTTGCAGACGGAAAAACAGCCGTATTTTCCGCCACTGCCGCCTACTGGTATGACTTTGACAGCGTCCACCTTTCAGATGTGCGAATCAGCGCGGACAGTGCGGACACCGTGGGAGTTCAATTTCGTTGGACAGAATTCTTTGAGCGTCTCGATGACAATACCCTCGATACCATGGCTCTTTTTGACCTGATGATTCGTGTGCCCGTGGTGACGGAACACCGCGGCCTGTTTCGCATTGGTCTGGCAGGACTGGTGATGCACTATGACGACGATACCCATTTGGGTGGATATCTGGCCGCACAAGTGCGTCTGTTTCCTTTTCGTCCTCTGGTTGCCGGGACCGATCTCGATATCGGCTACATCAGCAAGGCCGCATATCTTCGGCCACAGGTCACCGTGGGAGTCATCATTGGTCCCGCGGAATTGTTTGTGGGCTACGAGGCACAACTTTTCCTGGGGAACCACAATCCCGTCCCATACCATGGTCCTGGCGGCGGCTTGCGATTCTGGTTCTAACTTTGACAAAGGGCCGACCAGACTGCCCACAAACGGCTATTAAAGATGAACGAAACAACAAAAAACAATGCATTATTCGATACTGCACATCAGAATGTCCCGGCGGTTGGCATCTCCAAATGTATCCTGGGCCACAGCGTTCGGAACGATGGCGGGCACAAACTCGACCGATTCATTCGCGATACGCTGGGCCAGTTCGTTACCTTTATCCCGGTCTGTCCAGAGGTGGAGATGGGGCTCCCAATTCCCAGAGAGCCCATTCGCCTTGAGCAACATGCCGATGCGTTACCGCCCAGACTGATCGCCCCAAAAAGCGGAACAGACTGGACGAGGCAGATGGTCGACTATTGCCAAAAACGCCTCGATGAATTGGCCCATCAGAATCTATGTGGTTATATCGTGCAAAAGAAATCGCCTTCCTGCGGGATGCAGCGCGTGAAAATATTTTTACCCCATCAAAATACACCGGTCCACCTGGGCACCGGCCTCTTCACAGCAGCGCTGTTGCGTGAGTTTCCCTTTTTGCCGGTGGAAGAAAACGGTCGCCTCAATGACCCGGGGTTGCGAGACAACTTCATTGCGCGAATTTTTGCTTACCAGCGCATCCGGCAGCTTTTTGTTCCAGGCTGGACCATCGGAGATCTGGTGAAATTTCACTCCCGGGAAAAGTATCTTTTGCTGGCGCATGATGAAAAATCATATCGAGAACTGGGTCAATTGGTTGCCCACGCCAACGATATGTCGCAGGCAGAACTTGAAAAATCATATCCCGCAATATTTTTTGGGGGAATGAAAAAAACAGCGACCCGCAACAAACACACCAATGTTCTGCAGCATATCGCCGGTTATTTCAAAAATACAACCGATACGGCGGAAAGCGCCGAAATCCAAAACACTATTGCGCAATATTACAGCGGATTGGTACCACTGGTGGTTCCCATCACCCTTCTTCGCCATCATGTTCGGAAACAGCGTCAGTCGTATCTGCAGGAGCAGACATACCTGAACCCACACCCCGCAGAACTGATGCTGAGAAATCACGCCTAACCACAGATGGAAAAAACAGTATAATTTAAGGAAAAAAAATGGTGCGAAAGGGGGGACTCGAACCCCCACATCCTTGCGGACACAGGCACCTGAAGCCTGCGCGTCTACCAGTTCCGCCACTTTCGCGA
>JAFGQN010000140.1 GCA_016935665.1 Deltaproteobacteria bacterium
GGATATATAAAAGGAAAAAGCGCAATTCATATTGCCCGAACATACGGAGAACAAAGAAGAAATTTCACGGGACAAAATTTTTGGGCACGCGGATATTTTGTTTCGACCGTAGGGCGCGATGAGAAGGTGATACGCGAATACATTCAGCATCAGGAACAGGAAGACAAGCGCTTAGATCAATTGAAGTTACTTTAACAACGACCATGCCACCTTTAGGTGGCGCATGAAGGTCGCTCGTGAGCGACCAAATAAATTGCCGCTTTGAGCGGCTCACATTTTTAAAGCCCCCGGCTATGCCGGGGGATATTTACTTTAGAAGCAAAGCCCCCTGTTCTAGAAGCGAAGCCGCAAATGGTGGCGTGTCTGTTCCGTCATAATATGTCAAATGTCAACACCCGTCCCCTGTCACCACTTCCTGTTCGTTTTTGGCCAACCACCTGAGATACAACTCCATCTGACTCTTATATCCCGCCTTAAAGGCACCCAGTTTTAGATCCAGCGCCACCAGGCGTTTGAGTTTGCGGTTGTAAAACAACAGGTCGATATAAAAATCGTCCCCGTCGATGACAATTCGTTTTTGTCTGGCGACAAACGTAAATCCGGCCCCCATCTCCAGTAAAAACTGTTCCAACTCACGCAGAATGGCGTCTTCCAGGTCTTTTTCCATGTAACGGTCATTGAGCTGCAAAAAATCGAGCAAGTACGGATCCTTTAACAGCATTGCGGCTGTGGGACGACCGGTCATCGCCGACTTCTCAATATCGGCTATAATTGTTTCCTCAGGTTTTTTTGACAACGCGGTGCGCTCGTACAGCATCGAATCGATACGCTCCTGCAGCATCCGGGTGCTCCACTTTTCAAGGCGACACATCTCTATGTAAAAGGAGCGTTTTAGCGGATCGCTGATATAAATGAGGGTTCGAATATGGGTCCAGCTCAATTCTCTACGCACTGCGGAGACAATTTCTTCATCCGGAAAAACCTCTGCAAATTTAACCATATGGGAGAGCGTACCAGCGCTCCATCCCTTTCCGAAAGCCGAGGTCAATTTTATACTCAGTGCGTATAAAATCTGCTTACCATACTCGGCTCGGCTGCTATTTAACACCTCTTCCCTGATGCGCTTTCCCACCTGCCAATACAACTGCGTCAGCGAACTGTTGACCGCATGAACTACCTGTTCCTGAGTCGTCTGAATAAGGATTTTCAGATCATTCAAAAGTTGTTCTTCTGTTAGCGTCAGCTTGCCTGCGATTTCTTTTTGAGACATCTCAGGCCTCCTCTCCATTAAAATGGTGGGCCAACGCCTCGGCCAGCTCGTTTTTCAACTGGGTTTCCGTCTCTTCAATTTCACCAAGCAGTTTTTTGTACTTTATCAGCAACTCGTCCGGGTCATGGGATTCGGCTTCCGGGCTGTTGGGGTTTTTAATGTCCAAATTGAACACTGGCCAATAGATTCTGTCTCCGGCCACCTGCTCATCCTTGGCCTGCTGGCGCAGCTTGTCGGCGTTCTGTTTGGCCTTTGCTTTTTCACTGGCGCTGCCACTTTTAGCCCGCTGTTCCAGGTCGGCCGCCTGTTTATTGAGCTGCTCGGCTTTTGTCCTGTGGGGTTGGGCTTTGGCCTGTGCGTCGTCGTACTGCTGTTTAAAATCGACCTTCCAGGCGAACTCGCTTTCGGTGCGTGAGGCAAAACCGTCGGACTCCTTACCCCACCATTCTTTTTCCGGGGCGAACTCTTCCAGCGTAATGGGTTTGGTTTTGGAATAGCTCTTGAATCCTTCGGGGTAGGGATGCTCGTAATACCAAATGGTTTCGGTGGGCTTGCCCTTGGTGAAAAAGAGCAGATTGGTTTTAATGCCGGTGTAGGGATTAAATACCCCGTTGGGCAGCCGAATGATGGTGTGCAGATTGCAATCTCGCAGGAACCCCTCTTTTATTCTCGCTTTTGTGCCTTCTCCAAATAGAAATCCGTCAGGCAAAACAATTGCTCCATGTCCTCCGTCTTTCAACAATTTACCAGTGATAAGCGACACAAACATGTCTGCTGTTTCCCGGCTTTGAATCAAGTAGTCGGAACCTGAGGAGTCTTCCTCCATACCGCCAAAAGGAGGATTCGTGATTACACAATCTACTTTGTCTTTATTTGACCAATCGTTCCATGCTTTAGCCAGGGTATTGCGTCGCTCAATCTGCGAGGGGACATCAATGCCATGCAACAGCATATTGGTGGTGCACAGCAGGTGGGGCAGCTGCTTCTTTTCATATCCGAAAACGCACGACTCCACCGCCTTTTTATCTTTGGCGCTGGAGCGATTAGTGATTTGGGAATTGAAATGGTCAATCACTGCAGTAAGAAAGCCGCCGGTACCACAGGCGGGGTCCAGCACCTTCTCCCGTTTTTTCAGATTGGGGTTCACCATTTGCACCATGAACCTGGTGATGGCTCTTGGGGTGTAAAATTCGCCCGCATTTCCGGCGCTGCGCAAATCGTTTAAAATCTGTTCGTACAAATCTCCCAGATTCTGTCTGGTTTTAAAGTCGTGAAAGTTAATGGCTTCATCCAGCTTTTCAATCACCCCCAGCATCAGCGTGCCCGATTTCATGTAGTTGTTGGAATCGGCAAACACTTCGCGGATCACTTTGCCTTTCTCTCTGGTGGCGGTGTCTTTAAAGCCGTCAACGTGGAGATCCTTCAGAGCAGGAAACACTACGCTGTTCACGTGATTAATCAATTCACTGGCGGCGATTTGCGGTTTGCCGTCCACATATTTGGCCCAGTTGCGCCAGCGGCATTCTTCGGGCATGGGGGACGTGTACGTGTTGCCAGTATCCGCGGCGTCGTCTTCCCACTCCTCCTCGCGTTGATCAAATATCTTTAAAAAGAGCATCCAGGTGAGCTGGCCAATGCGCTGGGCATCGCCGTCCACACCGTCGTCTTTTCGCATAATGTCCTGAATGGATTTAATACTGCTGCTGAGATTCATTTTTGCTTTCCGTCTATGTTATCGCACTGATTATGCAGTCTGGTCGTCGTAGAGGGCCTGTTCCAGTTCGGTTAATGCTTTGGCATAATTGTCGGTTCCCCCAAAAATTCCCCGGCGTATCTGGGTTTTGCTTCCCAACTGGTCAAAGGGGGGCAACTCCAGCACTTTGGGATCTTCGATGTCCACAATGCCGTTATGGGCGTATTTCTCCAGCAACGCTTCCAGCACCTGGCGCATCCTGTTGCCGTAATTGCCAAAGTAGTTTCGTTTTTGAACCTTTTGCGCCCGTTCCCTGCGGGTAAGTGGTTTCTGATCAAAGGCGATGTGGGCCACCAGGTCAAATACATCCATCTCTTCGCTGCCGGGCACTGCCTGACGCAATACTTCAACCGGAATGCCGTGGTCAGAGAGTTCTTCGACAATGGCCTTTTTGCGCTCACTCTGCCGCCAGCGCAGCAGAAAATCGCTGAGCGTATCGTACTGTTCGCGAATGGCCCGTTTGATTTCGGTCTTTAAAAATACCCGGTAATCCTCGGTGATAAGGCGACCATTAATGTCGAGATACTGAGATCGTTCGGCAGCGGTTTTCACCTTCACATCGCTCAGATAATACTTCACGCGGGTTTTCTTTTCTTCGTCAGTCAGGGCATCGGGGAACATCTCTTCGGGGCTGGTGTATACTGGCATCGGGTCCGGATCTGGCTCGGCAATTCCCGACTCGTCGACAGGCAATTCTTGAGGGAGCGGTTCCAATCCTTCCGGGGGAACAATATCGTCCTCATCGCCAGGTTCGTATACCACCACGGGCTCGCCATCAAAGTCGGGATCGGCAAAAAGGCGGGTAACGCCTTTAAAGTCCATGATGGTAAAGTACAGCTTGTCGTAGTCTTCACGAATGCGGGTGCCGCGTCCGATAATCTGTTTAAACTCGGTCATGGAATTGATGGTCTGATCGAGCACCACCAGCTTGCAGGTTTTGGCATCCACACCTGTGGTCATTAATTTGGAGGTGGTGGCGATCACCGGATAGGGCTCGTCGTTATTGATAAAATACGAGAGCTGGGATTTGCCTTCCTTGTCGTCTCCGGTGATGCGCATCACGTACCGTCGATTGCTGGCGGCTTCGGGGATGATCTTTACCAACTCCTGCCGCATGCGTTCGGCATGTTCCTGATCGTCGCAGAAAATAATGGTTTTGGACATGGGGTCTGTCTGAGACAAATATTCCCATACCCGCCGGGCCACCAGCTGGGTGCGCTGTTCAAGCACCAGGGTGCGGTCAAAGTCGATGGTGTTATATTGGCGCTCTTCCACCTCATTGCCATACTTGTCCACCTTGCCCGCTTCAGGGATGTATCCCAGGGCGTCCACATCGCTGACCACCCGAATCACTTTATACGGGGCGAGAAATCCATCTTCAATGCCCTGGGCGAGGGAATAGGTGTAAATGGGCTCTCCAAAGTAGGTAATGTTGCTGATTTCTTTGGTTTCCTTGGGCGTGGCGGTGAGCCCCAGGTGGGTAGCGGCGTCAAAGTGCTCCAATATTTCGCGCCAGGCGGAATCGGCTTTGGCGCTGCCGCGATGGCACTCATCAATGACAATTAAATCGAAGAAGTCGCCTGGAAACTCTTTAAATATCTGGCGTTCTTCCTCTTTGCCGGTGACCGCCTGATACAAAGAGAGATAAATCTCGTAATTCTTTTTTACTTCGCGATTGGTGATTTTGTGCATCACCTCCCCAAAGGGCGCAAAGTCCTGCTGCATGGTCTGGTCCACCAGAATGTTACGGTCTGCCAAAAAGAGAATGCGCTTTTTGTGCCTGGCTTTCCAGAGCCGCCAGATAATTTGAAACGCAGTGTAGGTTTTGCCGGTACCGGTAGCCATCACCAGCAGAATTCGATTTTGTCCCTTTACGACAGCTTCAATGGTGCGGTTAATGGCAACACACTGATAATACCTTGGAGACCTGCCCGAACCGTCTGAAAAGTAGCGTTGTTCCACCAGTGCCTTATCCGGTGCGGATGCTATCCCTTTCCATTGTTCGTACAGCGCCCATAGCTCCTCGTGGGTGGGGAATTTGTCCAAAGGCAGTTCCCGTTCAGCCGGGCTGGTAAGCCCCGTGCGGTCGTGAAACAAAAACGCGTCACCGTTGGAACTGAAAGCAAAGGGCGCATCCACCATTTCGGCATAGCCGAGCGCCTGCTGCATACCGTGGCCCACTTCGAACTGATTGGATTTGGCTTCAATGATGGCAATGGGCACATTGGACCTGCCATACAGCACATAGTCCGCCCGTTTGGGGCCACCTTTGGCTGTGGGACTTTTTATCCGGTACGCCAGATTGTTGCGCACCATTACGCGGCCATCGGTCAAATTGACCTCTTCACGAAACATGGCTTGCTTCCAACCGGCCTTTTCTATGGCTGGCGTAATAAATTTAGTGCAAATGTCGCGTTCGCTGAGTTTTGATTTGTCCATGTTCGCGGTTCCGTGTTGGATGCATGAGTTTAGCGGATGGTTAACCTACCCTTCTCATTGCATCTGCCAATTCGAGCGGCCTGCGTTTTTCGTTTGCCAATATATCATTCGAATCCCCCACGCTGAAGAGTTAACTTCATAAAATTACAGTCAGTATAATCCGCGGCAAGGACAAACTGTGTCATACTGAACAAATAGCTTTTGGAGCTAATGTAATGGGAGAGGGACAAGGGCACGTAGCCAGGACGGTAAAGTTACCATGCGTGATTGTCATGCGTTAGTCCCATCATTTTTTGTCCGTGGCAGATTCACCGTCGCGTATTTCATGTAAACCGCCACCACCGCAAACCGCCGCAGCGCTTGCCAC
>JAFGQN010000141.1 GCA_016935665.1 Deltaproteobacteria bacterium
TCTCCAGTGCGCCCCGCTTGAACTCACCGCAGTTGATGTCACCGAGAATCCTGTGGGTCACCCCAACGCCTTTCCGTGTCGGCTGGATTGGGTGCACAGTCTGAATCTGAATTCCAATGGAACCCCCGAGAGTGCCATCATCGAAATCACCGATGTGGCGCTGGCGCCCGCTGAAGCGATTCTGTTCATCGCCGGTGTCCTTGAAAACGGCCAGTCCTCCATGAAATTAACCGATGGCGACAAAAGCGACACCGAGGTCCTTGATTGTGAGAACAGCCGGTGCCGGTTTCTTGCAAAATACGATATGGCCGCTTCATCCACACTCCAGTGGTTCCGGTACGATTTGGGGGATTTCGACGACGTCAAACTGACTGTCGACAGGAACGGTGATGCGATTATCGCAGGTACGTTCACTGGCGAAGTGATGTCTGGAAATGTGGCCGGGGTTGAAGCACATTCGTCAAAGAACAAAAATATTCTGATGACCAAATATTTCTCCGATGGCACGCACGCATGGACACGACAGATTGGCGGCAAAGGGGTTGAACGGGTGGAGGTCATACGGCCCACGGAAGACGGTTTTGTGTTAGGCGGACTTTTTCAAGGCCAGGTCGACTTTGGGGGACAGGGCGATGTTGCGGACCTTTTGAAATCAAGTGGCAAGTCCGATGTGTTTGTTGCCTGGTATCATCCCAATGGCGAGTTGCATGCCGTCCGCTCCTTTGGTGGTTCCGGTGCAGACACACTTGAAGACATGGCCGTTTATCAGGCAACCGGCAGCACCGTCAAAGATGCATTGGTGATGATTGGTACCTATGAAAGCGACCTCCAATGGACAGATGTAAATAAATCTTCTTTCCGGGTTGATGCGATTGGAAAAAAGGACTTTTACATTGTTCAATATTTGCCAAATAGCAAAATCGACTGGCTCATCACCATTGGCGGACCAAAGGACGATATGGGCAGTTCCATGTCAATTACTCCCTTGGATGAAATTCTCTTCACTATTCAGTTTGGGTTTGGCGATTGGGTGGTGTACCAGCACAATGGCACGTTCGTTGGGTACTATGACAAAAACGAAAATCAGGTTCTTTTTCGCCTCAATGCCGCTGGTGAAATCATAGATTCCAATACGCTTGAAGCCGGAAAAATAAACGACATTGCATCCGGCAAAGACGATTCCCTGTTTGTGGCCGCAACAGCCCAGGAAATCAATTCGGAGATGGCGACGACCCCAAATAACGGCGTTGAAGGCATGGGCATTGCGCTGTCCGGGCCGGGTAAGAAGAAATATAACCGAAATACTGTATACGTAGCGACAGAAGTACATGGAGACAGCGGTCCATTTATTTTAGCCAACGAGGAATCGCTGTTTTTGATTGGCAATATATTCGGCAAAGCCATTTTGGACTTCCAGACATCTTCGGAACATGTAATCGGGGTTGACAACGTATACTCATTCTTTGTGGCAGCATACAAACAATGATCGAAAAAAATCAACCGCAACGTTAAATGCCGCGCTGTGCGGTACATTGATACGCATCCGCCGCAGCGGCATTGGTGTCAGTGCTTTCGTTGGCGACAAGCGGCGTACAAAACACGACGAGCATCGCCAGAACAATGGCTGCACAAACGTTTGTCATAAACATGTTCCTGATAAATCGTCTTTCGTCTGTTTCAACGGTCCGGATTACTTCTGTCCAAAATCGCTTCGGCACTTTTTAAAAAGGCTTAACCGCATCAAAAATGTGACCCGCACTTGAACAAACTTCAAGAATATTATTCCAGCACCAACATCTTTGTTTCGGGATTATCACCGGATTGCATGTACAAACTGCATCCGATGCTTATGGGGGAAAGACTTACACCCACTTCCTCGACGCATATGGCGCCACGCATGTCACTATTTCGTAATTGATGGTTCCGGCGCAGGCGGCCAGGGCCTCTGCTGTCACGGCTTCATCCCCGTCTGTCCCCAGCAGCGTGACCACATCTCCCACTTTTGCATCTGGAATATCGGTAACATCAATCATGGTCAGATTCATGCACACCCGTCCCACCACCCGCGCGCGCATGCCATGGACCAGGGTGTTGGCCGTATTGGAAAACGCCCGACGATACCCATCCGCATAGCCCACCGGAAGTATTCCAATGCGAGTGGGCCGTGTGGCGCGAAATGTTCGCCCATACCCCACAAATTCGCCCACGGGAACCGTTTTGATTTGCGCGATACGGGTTTTCCAGTTCATTACCGGCTTCAAGGCGATTTCCGGGCGTCCCAGGGTTTGCGCCGACACGTTGGTTTCCTTCGATGGCCAAAGACCGTATGTGCCAATGCCCACGCGCACCATCTGAAAATATGTATTCGGAAACAATATGGCCGCAGCCGTGCACGCGGTATGGGGGATGGCCACGTTCACTCCCAGAGACACCAGTGTATCGATGGCCCGTTCAAATTTTTCCCGCTGCCCCGCAGCAAACGTATGATCGGTGGTATCTTCGATGTCCGCGTAGTGGGAGTAAGCGCCTTCCACCGGAATCCGATGACGCTGCAGCAGCTGTGCGGCTGTTTTGAGTTCATCGGGCATGAATCCCTGACGATGGGTTCCGGTTTCCAGCTTGAGATGCACTGGCACATCCCGGGCCGTTACGTTGTCCAGATACGCCTCAATTCCATCGATGGACGCCAGCGTGATGCGCAATTGATGGGTGGACGCCAGTGCCAGCTGTGTGCCATAGGACGGCCCCAGCACCAGAATGGGGACCTGTATGCCGGCATTTCCAAGCAGGACACCCTCCTCCACATTAAACACCGCCAGCCAGTTGGCGCCGGCTTCCACGGCTTCTTTGGCCACAGGAACGAGGCCATGGCCGTATGCATTGGACTTCACAACACACAGCAGGCGCTGATTGGGGGACAGCTGTTGCCGAAACGTGGCAATGTTGTGATACAATGCGGATTTTGACAGTTCTACCCAACAGTTCTGATATTCCATAAAACCCTTTCGGTCACGGACGTCGATAATTCGCTGCTCATTTTTTTTGGTCCGGGGGCCAGTGTCAATGACTTTCTATTAATTATTGAGATGACCTTGCTATTCCTGATATAGGGGAGTTTATGAAACGCATCACCATTACCCTGTTTATTTCCCTCGTGGCACTCTCCTGCCAGAAAAAAGGTGATGGCACAGCGCCAAACAACATGGCCGCCAAAAGCACATCGACTGAAAACACCGCCTCCTCCGACGCACCATCCATCACAAAAACAACGTCGTCCTCAGAATCGAGCGCGGCTGAAACAGAGAACAAAAATACAGTGGATCGGGGCGTCCGTCCGCCCAGAGCCGCACCGCAGGTCGAAACCCTCGAAGCGCCGGTTTTCCCCCCGCCACAGGCCGGCGCCATGGTAGATATTCCCGAAGGTACGCTGCTTCGCGGCAGCCCGGTAGACGATGTCCTCAGAGAACAGTTCGCCGAGAACGACCATCTTCAAGCGAAAATGACTCCTTTCCAAATGGATATTCTCCCCTGGCCCAACGACCCGGCGCTGCCCCCAATGACCGGCGTCACACAGATGCAGGCGGCGCAATACTGTGAATCGGCCGGCAAGCGCCTGTGCACCGAAGCGGAGTGGGAGTGGGCGTGCAAATCAAAGGACAACCGCCGATACATCTCTGGAAATCTGTTTAATCCCGCTTCCTATTCCGGCATCCATGGCGCCCCGTCGCCGTTTGGCGTGTGGGCGATGAATAAACAATTGGAATGGACCGCCAGTCCCTGGGGCAAAGACGCCGATCAGCTGGTGCGCACAGCCGTACGTGGATTTACAGACGGTCAGGAATTTCTGGGCAAAATAATCGATGCACCCCACGGCGCCAGATGCGCCAAACGATGGCGATTCAATCCGGATGACTCAATGGAAGCTCTGGGATTCCGCTGCTGCAAGGGAACTCCAAATAAGGCATCCTTTTTTATTGAGCGTCCGCGTCCCGCCCACAGCGTCTACAAAACCATAAAACCCGAAGAATTTGCACGGATCATTCGCAGTATTCCACAATTGGCAGCAATACACGATAATCCCCACATGTTCAGCAATGCCGATGTCCGCTCCGTGCTGGCCAAACGCAGCACCGTTCGGGAAGACGAAGCGGACCGTGGTATCCATTTTATCTGGAAACCCCTGCGCTGGATCCCTCGCCAGGGCATGGAATTGTGGCTGGCGGTGGGCCGTTCCAATCGCCACTCGTTTGTCGTGGCGCTGCACGAAGTCAAGGACAACGAGCAATACGTACATGAATCCAGCATGATTATCTGGGACAACCCCATTCCGCTGGCGCTGGCGTATCGGGAAGGACATCGGGATGAGGTATACTGGGCCCCCTGTTGGCACTGTCGCGATGGCGGCAGTTTTGAATACAACGAAGAAACCAATGAAGTGAATATCATCAGCAGATGGTAAGCGTTAACCGCGCAAAGGAGTCACATCATGCCCAAATGTCGCATTTGTAAAGAGGATTTTGAGAAGGAGGATTTGGTCTCTGTCCATTATGGCGGTCGCAACGTGAAAGTCTGTGAAGACTGTTCGGAACGAATGGAAGAAGAGGAAAAAATTGCCGAAGAGAGCGAATCCGTCGTGCAGAATATGATGGGTTTCAAAGGCAGGCGGTAACTCTGCAATGGAAAATGTTCATATAATTCGTGGGTAAAACCACCAGTTCCACCTCAAACTTGCCACCATTGGTGAAATCGAATATGATTCCAGCATAATTGACGATTCCATATCGAATCGCGAAGAACTCTGTTTTCCTTATCAGGGGTTCTCCATACTGGCCCAAAAGGGAAAACACGCAAGGAGAAAGCATGGAGCTTCAAGAACTGGTTGAAAGAATAAATCGCTGGAAAATGCGACAGGCTGGTGAGTTGCCCGAAGACGCTGCACCGGAGTTCACCTCAGAGGAAACACTGAACGACGGTTTTATGACAGCTGCATCAAAAGAAATGATGTCTCCCGCCGAAAAAACGGCCGAAGATTTTGCCGCGCCACAGTATTTTGGCGGGGAAGCGGAATACGCAGCTGCAAAGGAATCCAATTATGATGAAGCAAGTATGAGCGACCATGGATTTGACGACAACGCCCTGGCAGAACCGGGCGGCACCGATCCCGCAATACCCATGGATGGATTGGACGCGTTTGGAGACGAAGAAATAGCGGATCTCGAAATCCCAGCACCTCCAACGGCCGTTGCGCCAGGTGAATCATCCGACATTGAACCGCCCCCACCCCCTGTAGCTGTTGCGTCTGCGGAAATGGACGAACTCATTGCCGAGGATACGGACGATATTCCAGCGATTACCACCCATGAAGTAGAGACCCTCGACTTTATCGAAGAGGAAAAATAGTCTTTTCGGGGGCAATTCAACATTTTGACATCTGGCATTCGCCTTTCAAGACTGATACCATTGCGCCAATGCGTCGCTTTTTTCAAAATGGATTCCTTGTTGTTGCAGCCGTTTTGTGCACAACGGTCTCACAGGTGGGTTGCAGTCCCCAGGTGTCGTCACCACCGAAGCTGAAAGACTACACCTGCCAGGGAATCATCGTTGCGACCGCCTCCCGATTTATTTCGGACAGCAACGACGCTTCACTGGAGCAATTTGACTTTATTGCCATGTTTCCCAAATATGAAACTGGAAAACAGCAATTGGTGGAAAGACTGTTGGAAACCCATGTACCCCAGTCAGACCTTCCCTTGGACACGTGCTCCATTCCAGAGCCACAGTTCGCAAACAAAACCGAAGACGACCACAATGTGACTGTTTCACTTGTGGACGCCGGTGACATGTTTGTAGAGTTGGGTTCGGGCAAAATGCCCATTCCCACGCGCACTTTTCCGGATTTGCTCAAGGTGATCGATGGCGTTATTTACTCGGCCTCACCCAATCACGGCATTGATTTTATTCCTGGCCAGACCTACACCATTAAAAACACCGGCGCCGACAATATTGGTTCATTCGAAGTGGTACTGGAAGCGCCCAATGATCTTGGAGAAATCAGTGTTTCCGGAACATCGCCGGGCGACAGCGTCCCCACTATCGTATCTGGCGCCCCGGCGGTGATCACCTGGGAAGGTGAGGGATACGGTGACGAAATAATTGCCGATATGAACTGGTCTGACATGGGATTAAACTGGACAATGAAATGTCACATGAAAGACGACGGCCGTTTTGTGATTCCTGCGGTAATTACGAAGCAAATGGGCAGCGAGCTCACCGACCAGACGTACGAAATGCGACTTTCACGGATACGGCAGGTATCGTTCGCTGCGCCATTTATTACATTTGGCGTTTTCAGCTTTGTGGCATCCACCAGTTTTGTCGTGGAATTTGATAAAATGAATTGAACATATATTGTACTGTTTACGTCTGAGCAACAAACCCTTTGGGAGGACACCATGCAAAAAATAATTGGAGTAATTACTTTGGCCACCTGCCTTATGGCGTTTTCACACAATGCATTGGCAAACAAAAATCAATTGCGAATCATTATCAATCAGGACGATGTGGATCTTGAAAATCGCACCTTGAATTTCCGGCTCAACAAAGCCGCAGCCTTTGCGGAAATCAAGGTTTACGATCTCGAAAACAACGTGTTGTCCGAAAAAATGCAAAGCTATCACGGCGCCAGAGCGGGCACCAAATTGAGCATCCAGTGGCCACTCATCCCTGGCGATCCCGACAATTTCCGCATTGAGCTGAAAGCCACCGATGAAAACGAATTCTGGGTGGGATTTGAAATTGTTCATTTCTTTGGCGAAATTCCCCATGAAGAAGTCAACTTCGAATCGGGCAAGGCAGATGTTCTGCCATCCGAGGCGCCCAAACTGGACACGGTCATTCCCAAAATCATTGAAATGGTGCAAAAATTCCAAAAATTCAGCTCTCAAATGAGTTACAGCCTGTTTGTGGCCGGACATACGGACACCGTTGGCGCCACCGCCAGTAACCGGGAGTTGTCTCTGCGTCGTGCTCAGGCCATTGCCAAATATCTAATGGACAACGGTCTTCGCAAACAAAAAATATCTATTTTCGTTCGCGGGTTTGGCGAAGAACTTTTGGCGGTGAAAACCAAAGATGATGTGGATGAAATCCGCAACAGGCGCGCGGACTACATTATTTCAAACTTTCCCCCGGTCATGCCGGGCCCCGGTGGCTGGCGCAAAATTAAATAGATCTGTTTCAAATAGCCTTGCCTGCGCTTTCAGTCCTGCCGATTCCCGTGCGTTTACCCCGAAATTGGACTTACGCAACGCCAACAGAAATTGGGTTGGAAAGCGTCTTATTTCACTGCCTTAATTACCGCTTTCCCACCGCGAATCACCACTTTAAAATCAGATACCCCGCCTTTGGCCTTATCGGTTTTCTTAAGCAGGTCTGATATTTTTTGCAGACTGATATTGTCCGTACTTTCATTGGTCTTTTTTCGCGCCGCCATATATGCCCGATACACGGATTGAATTTTCCGGTCATCGATTGGGGTTTCAGCTGCGGGTTTCACGTCACGCCGCATGGAAGGGGCCGCCGTTGTCTGCACTGGCGCTCGTCTGTCGCCAACTGTTTGAGACGGCGGAAGGGGGGATGAAATGGCGGCGGACGAGACTACCTGTGCCTGCGATTGCGATGCAGTGACGGCATCAGCAGGCGTTCGGCGCCCCAACCGTGCGGATTCTTCATCGCTCTGGAGTCCATGTCGCACCTCATCCGTTTTTCGGCTGGCTTTCAGCGATGACAATGGAATTGGGATGCCACTTCGACGTGCCCCTGGTGATTCTGAAACGCGCGTTTGCGATGGCGTCCCCACTGGACTGACCTCATCGGAGGGCAACGGTGCCGGTCTCGATGCCGGAGGGGGAGGCATGGATGCGAGAATATTCATCTGTTCATCCAAATCAAATCCCTGTTCGAACGCGTCCTCCACTTCGCTCAGCATGGCCTGCAAATCAAAAACCGGCAAAACTGCATCATCGGACGACTCATTCACGCCCCGTTCTCCGGCCGCACCCATGGCCTCAGGCTGGTGAATCTGATCCGCTCGCTGCATCCTCGCTTTGGCGCGCATTACATCACGCCGATATGTTCCCTCTTCGATTTGGCGACAGACCCTGCGCCAGTGATTCAGATGTGTGGAATATTTCTGTACCTGCGTCTGAAATCGAAATCGAAGCGCTGTGTTGTAAAATTTAATTTTGCGCAGTTCATTGAATTTTCGCTCCACATTTTTTTTATGGATGAGGGGCTCCAGCTTTTCAATGCCCATAAAATACTGGTTGTACAGCGCCTGCAGACGCTCGATGGCCACTTCCAGTTCCTTGAGCAATCGCTCTTGTTCCCTATGGTCCGTCATACCCTATTCTTTCAATCCCCCAATACAAACCTGCCTGAAGAAACACAGTTCTCCGCTCAAAAGCGCATACAACGTAATTTACACATAAAACGCAGGACGCGCGACATTCCCAATTAAGAAAAGCGGATTATCGGGCGAACGCATACAGCCGCCCGTCATCGCTGCCAATATACAACGTTCCGTCCGGCCCCAATACCGGGCTGGCATCCACCTGATCGTCCGTGCGATGTTTCCAGATGAGCTTGCCCGATGAATCCAGACAGTACACATAACCATCACGACCGCCAAAATAGACACGTCCCGCGCTGTCCGTTGTCACCCCCGACTGTATACCGTAAAAATCGCCAATACCAGGTTCAATATGAAATCGCCACTTTTCTTTTCCTGTATTTTTATCGAGAGCAGCCACGAAGGGCGTTGGACCATACGTGGACACGTACAACGTTCCATGGGTTGATAATCCCAGCGGTGCGCGAATCGCTGAGCCCAGTTTAACCTGCCACTTCTGAACATTCCCAGACGCCACGGAACGGACAATGCCGTCATCCGACGCAAAATAGACAGTGCCATCGATATCCACCACGGGAGTGCTGTCGTTGTCGCCACCCGTTTGTTTTGACCACAGAACGTTTGAGGCGTGATTTATGGCAAAGAAATAGTCCCCCTGAGTGCCGAAAAAAATGGTGCCATCCAACGACTGTGCCGCGCTGGAAAATACTTTTGCGGATCCAACACCGGCAGCAAACGCCCACCGCAAATCACCGGCCGCCGGCCGCAATGCAATCAGTTTTAAATGGCAGCCAAACACAATGGTTCCATCATCCAGCAGCAAAGGAGATGTATCTACATCGAACCGACCGGCCTCGGGTTTGGCTTCGCCTTTTTGCGGCCGCTCCCTGGTCACAAATTTCCAATTCATTTTTCCATTTGATGACAGGGCGAACAGTGCGTCTTCGTCACTGCCCACATATATTTGCCGACCATCATCGGAAATCGCCGGGCTCGTCCAGATTTTTCCGCCCGTATCGAAGGACCATTTCTTGCGGCCATCTGTGTCCACCGCATAAAGCGAATGGTCATGGGACGCCACATACACGGTTTGCCCGTCCGTTGAAACAGCGGCATCGGCATAAATGCGACCGCCGGTTCGAAACACCCATTTCAGATTTGCCGTTGTTGGCCCGGCCACATCCGCCGCGCCGGTACGCCTGCGATTTCCGCGAAACATAGTCCAGCCATGTTTACCGGCAAGGTCAGTTGCTTTTTGGGAAACCGGAACCGATTTTTGCTTTTTTGCCGCTGAATCATGGGGCGCCATGGCGTTTGGCTTCGCCGCATCGCCCAGGCCCGCAGCAGTCCATTTTTCTTTTTTTTGGGAAGGGGCTGTCTTTTCAGCAGAACAGGCGCTAAAACTCCAAAGCGCTATCAACAAAACCAACCAATGTAACATACGCGTCATCACTCCAGCATATCAATGCGATCCACCACATCGGCAAATCCGGGATCCACATTGAGAATATCCCGGTATATGACAAGCGCGTCCTCAAACAGTTCCATCAGTTCAAATACTTTGGCCTTTTCATACAGCAGAGCAAGCTTTTCACTTTCGGTCATATTGGGCAGCTGCAGGGCCATTTCGAATGTTTCAAGGGCTTCCTCGAAACGTCCGGCGCCCAGATGGCACATGCCGACCATCAGTTCAGATGTGGCAGCGCGCTCCGGATCCTCCGATGCAATTTTAAACTCGCCAATCGCATCATCCCACAACCCCATTTCCTTATAGGCCTGGCCAAGATCAAAATGAGTATTGTAGTCTGATTTTGAAATCTGCTTCTTCACACCCTCTTTGAATTTGGAGAAAACCGTATCCACGGCCACTTCACCCTGGCGCGCCGCAATTTCGTCCAGATTCAAATCACTCGACAGTTCCTGAGAAATTTCTTCCATCGTCGAAGGCTCATCACCTTCACCTACGACCAAATCATCGTCCAATACACCTGTTTCCGAAATATCCTTTGCTTCGACAAACCGCGAAGACAGCGTGAGCAACCGGGTATCTCTGGGATAAGTGGCAATCAAATCGGCATAAATACCCCTTGCCTCATCCACCAATCCCTGCTCCAGGAAGAATTCAATCTCTTCGAGCTCTTCGTCAATATCCGCCTCCATTTCCTGAGGCGCCGTGTGATCCAGATTCATCTCAGGCGGAATAGTATCCGTACCATCTGTAATTTGCGGCACCGGTCTGGTTTCATCCTCATTTCCCGTACTTAATTGAGAAGGACGAACCACAACCTCCTGTGCCGGAGGCCTCGGCCGGGTCGCAGGCGCAATGGATGGCGGTCTCGGCAGTGGGGGTGGCGTCGATGACTTCATATCAGGAGGAGCCGGCGGCATAGAGGGTGGCGGCAAGCTGGGTGTGACGACATCGGCCGGAGATGGTGGGGGCAACGACGGTGTCGTGGCTGTCGCTTCTGATTCTTCTGCTGCCTCATCCAGGGGCTCGATGTCAATCTGAGAATCTTCGAGAATTAAATTCGCATCATCCACATAGGGCAAATCGGCAATTGAAATATCAAATTCGCCTGCAGATGCTGTCTCATCAGCGGAGGGAACGGCGTCCATATCAACCGGTTCCATCACCAGCAGACCCGAATGCTCATCGGCGTCGCCCTCTTCCGGCAACTCAGGCAATCCCGGTGGCATCACACCGCCAATATCCAGCAACGTATTGCGCGCCCGTCGGCTCATGGGATCGATTTCGAGTATTTGATGCAGGTAGTAAACAGCCCCTTCCGGCTGCGATTCGGTAAACGCATCGACCAGAATAAACAGCTGCTCCTTGGCCCCTTCCAGATTCCCGTTTTCCAGCAAAACGTCCTTGAATCGCTCCCGGGCTTCGAGATTGTAAAAATCGACGGCGAAAATCTTGTCAAAATGTTCTGTGGCGCGCTCTACGAGTCCATATTTAATCAGAACGTCCGCTTCATCGAGCAACCGGGCAACGATCGCCTCCGGCCCCGATGGCAGCTCGGACTCCTGCGCCTCATCCATGTCAGTGACCGACGGCGCCGCATTGGAGCCCAATTCCCGTCTGGCCACTCTATGGTTGGGATCGAGCTTCAATATGGATTTGGCGTATCCGTGCTTCTGGACGATGTTGTTTTGCTCAATGGCAATATTCATCAGCTCAGTGTAGACCGAAATCGCCTTTTGTGGCTGTTTGAGCATATTAAATGCCGCCGCCAGCATTTCCAGCGTCAGCACATCCCTGCGATTGGCATTGAAGCATACCTGCAGTTTGGCCAGAGCTCTTTTGGGTTCCTGCCGTTCCAGATAGCGCTGTGCCACTTCCCTCGCAATGTCGATTTGAGTGTTGTCGTGATACAGCAATCGCTCGGCCACTTTGAGGTAGTCGTCGATTCGCCCCTGCGCCTTCAGCTGCTCACAGGATGTTTTAAACTGCATAACCGCATTCCGTATCTCGCCCACGGATGAAAGCTGTTCCGCCACGCGCAACCGCGTGGAAATATTGTTGGGATCCAGTTCAAGAATTTTTCCAAGCGTGTCGGCAAGAATATGGGGTTTGTTCTGGCGGGCAGCAATATCCGCCAACTGCTCGAACTGAATCAGCGCCTCAGATGTCAACCCCAGACTGAGATATGCGTCGCCAAGCAGTTCGTATACATCGGTTAAAAGCGGATCCAGTTTCAGAATCTGTTTATATACAGCGACGGCTTTTAAATGAAACCCGCTGCGTCGATACTGTTCCGCCACCTTCAGGTATGTATCAGTGGCCTCGCCCCTGGCACCCATGCGCGTATACAGATCCCCCATTTTGAGCCATGTTCGAATATCGTTTGGATCGATTTTGAGTACTTTTTGGTATTCAGCGACCGCTTTTTCGAAATTTCCTTTGCCGGCGTACTTCTGAGCTGCTGCAATTATTTTGCTTTTGTTGGACACGTATTTTTTCCTGATTCAGAATTCATAATTTAAATCTTTTACATTCTGACTCGATTTCATCGCGCGACAACCAATTCCCAATAAGACAATAATTACAAATCCAAGGTTTTAAACGAATTCAACGGGCACTTTACAAGAGGCAGCATGCGAAGGTCAACATCCGGTTGCACATTCCGTTAAAAATACGAAGAATTGGGGGTATCACTGTTACATTGGGATACATCGGACGCAGAGAAGCTGGCGGCAGGAAAATAATATTCGTTATCACCGGCAGAAAAAAATTACAATGCTTCAAGTAATTTGGGAACTGCCATGCGCAGCAGATAGCGCGCTTTTCCAAGATTTCCGTTGGCATCCACGGCAATTGCCAAAAAATATTCGTCATTGAGAACACGCATGATGGTAGACAATTTTTCGGTACGTACAGTTATTTCATTGGCGTTGCCGGCTTCAAGCTGTTGTGCCGCGGACTGAATTTCTTTAAGGAGCACCGAAAACTCCATACCGATAGCTTCGATATCTGAATCAGAGTCCTCACCTCCGGTATACATATCCACAGGAATGCCGTCAAAACCCATCAGGATCGCCGCATGCGCTCCTTTCACGTTATTCACAGTGTCTTTCAAAATGGAGCCAAACATATTTCCTCCGTCATATTAGCCAACTGTACGTTTACCCGTCATGCCACGTCAAGGATTGAAGGCATGATTCGGCACTTTCCGAATCTATCCTCTTCTTTTTACCACAAAAGCCGGCAGGCGCTCTTTGGCTTCAAATTCTTCTTTATAACTCCAGGCTTTACTTCTGGAACTAAACGGTCCCACACGTACCCGGTACCACATACCGCTGTCGGGCATGCTCACGCGGACCAGAAAGGATTTGTGCCCAGCGCGTTGCAACCGCTGCACCATCAGACTGGCTTCTCTATGATCCTGAAACGATCCCACCTGAAGCGTGAAGGTACCGGATTCATCGTCTCTTACTTTTTCGGGTACCGGCATTTCATCGCCGATGGGTTCGGTCAGTTGCACCTTCTTCAGTTCTTCTTTCTCAGAAGAGATTTCACCTTTGACTGGCGAAGACTCCGCATCCATTGATTTTAACGACGCCGGGACCGGTACGTTGGCAGCTTCCGCTTGAAGTGAGGTGTGATACGTAACGCCTTCCAGCTTTTCCGGTACCTCAGGTTCCCCGGACTGCTGATTCAAACGCGTCAGTAAATCCGGTTCCGGACACTGAACATCGGATTTTTGACGACTCCCCACCAGAACGCCCACGGCGAATACCAGCCCAACAAGCGTAACCAGGCCAAAAATCAGTGGTGAAACGTACCTGGTGCTGATTTCTAAATGATCTTTTTTTCTGTATCGGCTCAAATCCTGCATGATGCCTCCTTGACTACATGTAGGATAATGTACACACATGTGCTCCCAAAGATCAAGTTTTCCGCACACTATTTGAGGACTTTTGTGCGAATCACTCTTCAACCATTCAAAAATATTAGCCATTTTTAGACGAAAAAATCAAAAAACAGGCTGGAAAAATACCGAAAAGAAGCCGGTGGATGACTCGATTCAGGGGGCGGGTGGGGGTGGCGCCATGCCTCCGCCACCCGAATTGTTTTGGGCGCCGCCACCTCCGCCTTTTTTCTTTTTCCGGGGTTTTGGTTGGTTGTTGCTGGGCTGCGGCTGTGGTTGCGGCTGTGGCTGCGGCTGCGGCTGCGGCGCCACCTGCTGTTGCTGCTGCTGTTGCGCCGGGGGTTGCCATGTATTGACGGGTGCGGGCTGCTGAGGCTGCTGTCCCCAACCACTATTGGCAGGCGCCGGTTGGGCGCCAAAGCCACTGGACGCATCGCCACCGGCGCCCCAGCCGTCGTCCTGCTGTCCGGACCCCCAAACGTCGGCAGCGGGTTGCTGGGCCGGTTCGGCGGATTTGTCTCTTACGAACGTGAAATTTACCGTCAGCGCGGTATACATATAGAAACTCGTGATGGATTGTTCACCACTGTAATAATCGTTGAGATCTGTGTCGACAGCCGGGCCAACGTCACCCTTCGCAGCCTCCAGCCGGAATCCAAAAATATCGGCTCCCAGCGAGAAAGATTCGTTCACAATAAACTCAGCTCCAAAACCCAGCGTCACGTAAAATGGAGAAGCGAGTTTCGTCATCATAACGGTTGACGAAAGATCTGCGCCCTCAACCGGGGTCTTTACTTTTGAAAAGTACTTGCCAAGGCCCAAAAAGACATATGGCGCCGCCTTTTTGTCGGCTGGTTTTGTAATATAAAATTTGCCTTCGAGACCAATGCCGATTTTGAAAAACTTTTGCGTGTACTTTACTCGATCCTCTGGATGTCCTTCATCGGGAAAGGTGTTGATAACATGCTTGAAAGTTCCAAAATCCAGATTGAGCAACCCCACAAATCGTCGATTGATGACCACCTGAAAATTTCCGCCAAACCTTGGACGTGGGTAGTCTTCAAGCTCGTATCCGACACCTCCTGTAGCCTCCTCATCCTCCTCCGCGGGAGTGCTTGAAGCAGAATAGTCCAACACCGCTTTTTTGTAATTGTCCCAGGTGAATTTCGCCCCGACCCCCATATTCAAATCAATGGCGCTACTGACGCTGGCAACACACATCAGCGCAGTTACTACTGTAAAAAGTAACATATACTTCAATCTTGACATCTTGGTTCCTTTCCAGCCTGAATTGGCTCCTGTTTCCGGATCAAATGCGCGGAACGAACAGTACCAACGAAACACAAATTGTGCAGCAAAATTCTCGACGAGCATTTGGTGATTTATTGGCGTGCGTCCGGGGTCTGTGGATATTTCCAGCCACGTGAAACAAATGGATTAAAACTGGTTTCTGCCCAAAGCGCCTGTTACAGTACACCGGATGCGTTGTTGTAAATTAAATCTCACTCTATTGATTCGCGTGTTTCTTTCACTGTTCACCATATCATGCGCCGGCTCCGGAAAGAAGGCCACCACCACCGCCGTGTCCCAAACGTCAGCTTCAGAGCGGCCATCGACTTTGCCCCAAAAACCTCCCAGGAAAGATGAGGTTTCGCTTTCATCCATCACGCCCTGGTTTCAGGAGATAGAAAGCGGTGACGCAGCGCAGGCGCTGACGGACAACCGTCTGGATGAAGCGGTTGTCCTGTTTGATGCCATGGTCCAGAGGCTTAGGGACGATAACCTGCGTTTGCGCGCCCGTTTTCTGGCCGCCTATATTTCTTTTTACGCCGGAGATGCCAAACGGGCGTACGCCGAGCTGCCATCCATGGCTGAACGATTGCCGTTACTGGCAAACGTGGCGTTTGAGGTGAGTGCGCTGGCGGCATGCCGTTTGGAAAAATACGACCAGTGTATCCTGCTGGCAACGCATATCGCTGACGACAATGCCCAGGCGGCGTTGCTCATTGGCGATGCTTTGTTTGCACAGGGAAATTCCAACGATGCCTTGCTTCAATACCGAAAGGTGATGGCCAAATGGCCCGGGGATACCAAAGCGGAATGCCAGGCGAAAATCGTTATATGCATCGAAGCCCTCACTCGAAATTTTAGTCTGGACAACAAAACGCCACCTGAATCCCTCAAAGAGACGGCCGAAAATGAAACCACGCCCGTTGCTCAAACGGATGCAGCGGTATCATCGGATGAAAACACGCCCGTTTCTGACAAAAATGCGGCCGGTCTGGCATCACTGATAAAGAAAAAAACGGCCCCGTCCACACCCGCCGATGAAACCGCCTATCAGCGCATGCTCATCGACGAAGCCCTGGAACTCATCGCCACCATGAGCGCTCAATCACCGGCGGGCAAGTGGACTCGCGAAGCCTGCGATTTCGAGGATGAGTTGCTTCGCCGTATCGGAGAAACCGTTTCAAAGGAACGCAAGGAAACCCGCGTGGCGAAAAATCTCTTCGAAGACGCCCATGAAGATATGCTCAAACGCCGTCACGAAAAAGCGCTCAAAGGGTACCAGAAGGCCATTCGTTTTGCCAAACGAGGAGGTGCGCTGGAATGTCGCGCCCGATACGAAGAGGCTCTGGTCACATCATTTTTACGACAACACGGCGACGCGGCATCGCTGTTCAGCAAGGTGGCCAACGATTGTGATGAGCCCGAAATCCGACTCAAATCGTTGTACAAAGCCGGTAAAAGTTTCATGAGCGCCGGCGAGCACAAAGACGCCATCGCCATGTTCGCCGAAGTTGAAAAACAATTCAGCACGCACTCCTTTGCTGATGACGCCCGTCTGCACGGCGCAAGGTCGTATCTGTCGCTTGGGAATGAAAAAAAATTTCTGGAGATGATCACGTCTCTTCCGGACGACTATCCAACTGGGGACATGCGCGCCGAGGCGCTGTGGACCGGCGCCCTGCGGGCACTGGATGCCCATCAGCTTTCCCGGGCAAAGGACATTCTCGAAAAATACTTCAACATGTTTCCCATCGAAAAGGGGTGGTACACCGCCGGCCGCGCCGCTTACTGGTATGGGCGCGTCATGGAATTGCTGGGGGAGAAGGCGAACGCCATGCGTCAGTATGAGTACGTGATCACCACCACGCCTTTTACTTTTTACATGGTGCTGGCCTACAGCCGATTGAGCGCGCTCGATGAATTGCGCGCCAAACTGCTGGCCCAGGAACTCACTCCGGAGCCGGGAGAAGAACAGAACAACATCCCAGCGGCACTTGTTGAAAAGGGACCATTCGCCGAAGGCGTCGAACTCATTCGTCTGGGACTGACGACACGGGGCACAAAATGCATCAAAGCAATGCTGCGAAAGCCCAAAACACCTCCATCGGTTCACCGCGCTGCAGCGGCACTGTTTCGCCATGTGGGCAGCTTTGCCGATTCAAAGGAAATCACCGTGGCTCTCGACAACGGTTGGGAGAATCACTATCCCGCCAAAGAAGATTACACGGCCTGGACCCTGGCGTTTCCAAAGGCATTTGAAAGAGAAGTGGCATTCGCCGCCAACGAAAGTGGTGTGGACCCGGCCCTGATTCTGGCCATTATGCGCGAAGAGAGTGGTTTTAATTCGCAAATTGAATCGTGGGCCAACGCCATGGGCCTGATGCAGCTGATTCTGCCCACTGCACGCGCCATGGGCAAAGAATTGAACATTGGCGTAAATCGCAAGGCACTCACCGACCCGCGGACCAACATTCGCCTGGGAGCCAATTACCTGAAGAACCTCGCCAATCTGTTTGGCAGTCATCCATCACTGATGATTCCCGGATATAATGCGGGCAGCGGCGCCGTAAGTCGCTGGCTGAAGGATAGGGGGAACCAATCCCTGGATTTGTTTATCGAATCCATTCCCTACAGCCAGACACGCGGTTACACCAAACGGGTTCTGGCCAGCTACGCCACTTACCGATTTCTATATAGCGAGGGACGTCCCTTCACCGCACTGGAATTTAAATTGCCCCAATAACGCTATTTTCAAATTATATGGCATCGCCACGCATGACGGCCAGCGTCGATAGGATATGGAAATGACTCCCAGTAAAGAAAAATGGCTCGCCCAGGAGCAAATGTTAATCAATCGCGTACGGAAAAACCAGCGCCGTTTGAAGTCGTGGTGCAAACAGCACAACGTTACCTGTTACCGACTATATAATCTCGATATTCCCGAAATTCCACTAATGGTGGACTGGTACGAGGGACGTTTGCATGTGGGGGTTAAAATCAAAGGCGCCACAGATGCCACTTTGGAAAATGAATGGATTCAGCATTTGGTGGATTCACTGGCCGATGCACTCGCCGTAGCGGCAGACAATGTTTTCATCAAATTCCGAGCCCAAGGCAAAGGGGGAACCCAGTACGCGCCAATTGCCAGTGACGCACGTATCTGTCATGTGAGTGAAGGCGGGCATCGATTTGTGGTCAATCTGTCGGATTATCTGGACACAGGGCTCTTTCTCGATCACCGCCTCACCCGGAAAATGATCGCCCAGGAGGCAGCGGGGAAACGCTTCCTGAATCTGTTTGCCTACACCGGGTCGTTCACGGTGTATGCAGCGGCGGGCGGGGCAGTGGCCACCACCACTGTGGACCTGTCAAACACATACCTGGACGCCGCCCGGGTGAACATGGAACTCAACGGATTCACAGGCGGCACCCACCGCTACCAAAAACACGATATTCTGAAGTTACTTGGAGAGGGCGGACTGCGAGAGATGTTCGACCTCGTGGTCATGGACGCACCCACTGTGTCCAAAAGCAAATCCATGAAACAGAATCTGGCCATCCAGAAGGACTACGACTGGATGCTCAATGCGCTATTGAAAAATGTCTCAAAGGGCGGCATCATTTATTTTTCCTGCAATCTGTCCAGCTTCAAATTTGACCCGGATGCTGTTTCCGTTTTCGAGGTCAAAGACATTACCGCACACACCACCCCCCCGGACTTCAGCGGTAAAACGCCCCACAAGTGTTTTCGGCTGTTAAAATAAAAACATCCCGCCAATCATTTTATAGATTCAGAACTGTATCTTAATCCGATTCAGATCGGTAAATTAATTAAAAACAATCAAATTTTCCTAATCGTAGCCAGTTCCCTTCCCCAATATCATTTTCAGTAGTATAATAAATTTTGCGCTGAGCTGTAAAAAATGACTAAACATTCGCTCAAAATTGCCGATTATAACTCTAATAGGAAGGGAGTAACTTCTTTAAAATGTCCCTGGATGGACTCTGTTTCTCCCAATAGCGCCGTTCTTTTGCGGTCGCCATCACTGGCAGACCGAGTATATGCGAGGTCGATAAATGAAATTCCCCGTTAGCTTCAACGTTTCTGGCATTTTTCCAATTTGCCTGACTGCACTCGCGCTGACCGCATGTCAGCAACCTGCGCCGGCAAATAATGCGCCTCAAGAGTCCGCGCCGACGAATTCCGCTTTAACTGTTGCAGATGCACAAAACACGGCAAATCAGGCAGAAGAAGCGGCGCCTCTGGCGCTGTTTCCCGAATTTACCGGCGCCGAGGAAAATGAATGCTGTAAACAGTCGGGGCAAATCGAAGAATGTTTTGCACAGGACGTACTGGGAGACGGGGGACGCATTACCTGCAACAGTAGTCTGGATTGCGCCGCGGGCCAGGTGTGCAACACCAGTTTTGGCGGTCGGGGATTCAAGGGCCGGTGCACCTGCGACAGCAATTCAGACTGTCGCGGCGATGACGGTGAAGGCCTTGGGGTTTGCCATCCCAATCAGAGCATCTGTGGACCCTCATTTTGCAGCGGCTATTATATTTGCAGTTGCTGGGGTGGATGTGACTGGTGGAGCGCTGAAAGTCCCACCTATACGCCGCAGGCCCACGCCAACGCCATGGGACTGTTTTGCTGCGAGAAAGATTATCCCGTAGACGGCACCTATGGATACATTACCAACCTGGAGTGTGCGGACTACATCATGGAAGGTTATTGTTCGTCAGACGCAGAGTGCAATGACAACAACGACTGCACCATCGACGAATGCAAAGGGACCGGGGTTTTCAAAGTATGTTTCAACACTCCGGACACCGGCGCCATTTGTGAGGCGGACGACAACACCTGCACCATCGATACCTGTTTGTCGGACGGAACCTGCAGCACTGTTTCTCCCGCCTGCCCGGTGGATACCTACGTTCAGCCCGACGGAACCGTGGCGCCCAACACCTGCACAACAGACTGCGTTGAGGATCGGGCCGATTTGGACGGCAATGGCATTTTCTATGATTGCCATGTACCGTTGTCCCAACCCTCCGATTCTGATGTCAAACCATCCGACCCATCGTGTAATTACTGGACGTGTTCCAGCAGCGACCCCACCATCCCTGTATATGTGGGAACCGACTGCACCAGTCTCAACGACACCTGCAACACGTACAGCTGCGATCCGTTGGGCGCGAAAAACAATTGCCAAAACACTGCGATGCACACCGGCGCCACCTGCACCTCCAGCAATCCAGCCAACAAATGCATTGCCGCCAGTTGCGCCGATCCCAACGGCGACGGTGTGGCCACCTGTGAAGACTACAGCGTGCCCCCCCCATTTGTGGAAACCGATGTATGCAACAATCTGCAATGCACCCCTGTGGACGGTAGCTGGAGTCTGGTCCCTGATCCCACCGCGCTTGGCGAATCCTGCGACGACGCCATGCCCTGCACCCTGTCCGATGTGTGCACTGTCACTGGCAGTTGTGAAGGCACGTTCAATATCTGCGCCACCGAAAATTCAGGTGATGACTGTAGACAGTACGCCTGCAATGCCACCAGCGGCGCCTGCGAAGTGACCAGCATTTACAATGGCAATATTTGCAGCGATGGTGACGGACTCTTTTGCACAAATGGCGCCTGCGATGCGGCCGGTGCATGTCAGCCCGTTGGCGTTAGCTGCGGGGGTGTGGCGCCGGAGTGCAATACGTATGTGTGCGCCGAAGAAATCACCGATTGCGCGTATGTGGCCGAAACATCCCAAACGTGTGAAAACACGGTTGCTGCAAACTGCATTTCAGTGTGCCAATCCGTCGCCCACTCCAATCCATTGCTGAATCTGGCGGGATATGAGGAAGGCTACTGCGGCAACGCGGGCGCGCTGAATGACTCATGCGATAACGCCATTTCAATTCACGCATTCACCGCTGGCGACAGTGGCGTGTACGGCGTTTCCGGCAGTACGCAATGTGCCTCAGACCAGCATGCCTCATCCAACAACACCTGTCTGCTGGCGGGCACCGCCATGGGACGCGGTGGCAAGGATGCCGTGTACAGTTTCACCTATACACCCTCGGAAGACTGTTCCTACAAATGCGGCAGCGATGCCGATTGCGACGACGGCAGCACGTGCACCAATGACAGCTGTGACACCGCTTCCGGCGAATGCGTGAACACATCGAACGGCACCTGTGCCAACCTGTTTTTTGTGCCGGGACGCATTCAGGCAGAGGCATTCCATCGGGCTTATGAAAAAGGCGCGGGCAACAGCGGGGCCGGCAGTGGATGCACATCCACTGTCAACATAGACGTGGACATGAAAAAGACAGCCGATGCAGATGGTGCCGCCAACTGCAAAGTTGTTGACACGGCTACCGGCGAATGGCTGGAATACGACTTTCTGGTCAGCCAGGTGGGCGAGTACACCGCCACGTTCAGAGTGGCCAACTACTGGAGCAGTCGAACCACCACCATCTCGGTGGACGGCGTGGACGTTGGAACGTATACGTCATCCACCGGCGGTTCCGAATCTTTTGAAGATCGCGAAATTGTACTTGGAACCCTGGGCGTTGGGCAGCACATACTGCGGGTATATTTCAATTCATACGACAATAATCTGAATTATATCGATATTGCCAGAACCAGTACTGGCGGCACCCTGTGCCCCAATAAATATATTGTCAAAGTGGAATCCGCATTTGATGCAGTGGTGTATGTCAGCAAGGATACTTGCGGCGGCGCTTTCGTGAATTCGAGGGATTGCAGCACCACTCAGGACAATACGCTGGCGGAGGATACCTGCGCCTCACCATTTAACTGTTCGGCGGTCAGTGGCAGTTTTGGTCAGCAGATGGCCACCACCGAGGTACCCGAAGAGCCCAGCGACAATGCCACTCAAACCGTTTACGTTTTTGTGGACAGTCAGTCGGCTTCTGCAGAAGGCCTGTACTACGTATCAGTGGAAAAACAGGTGGGTTGCCCCCATCCCTCCACCTGGTACGACGGCGTCATTCACAATCGTCTGGAACTGGGCGCCAATAACGAGACCACCCGTACGGTGCAGGCCACGGTTCGCGATTTTTCAGAAGATCATCCGGATTTCGAGCGAACCTACGCCAATGGCGCCACCACAGGCCTGGTGCAGGATACAATTGGCCCAGATCGAAAACCTGTATTCAAATCCACCGGATGCGCCAGTACATATGGCGTTTGCATGATAACAAGTACGGACACTTTCGATGACTGGTACAACACCATCGAAGGCACCAATTACGAAAAACTCATGGAGTTTGAACTCACGCCCAACACGGGCAACCCCAATGTTTATGAGTATGACAATGATCGTTTCTTCCCGCTCTCTTTGAGTGACGGTTTTGGTGGAGAAGGACAGAAGGACGATGATGGAAAGAAACAGAATTTCCACTTCACCACGGAGATTCACACCGAGTTCACCTATGAGCCAGGCCAATCGTTCTCTTTCCGTGGAGACGACGATCTCTGGGTTTTTGTAAACGACAAACTGGTAATGGATATCGGCGGTATCCACGGTCCCATTTCGGGCACCATTAATATGGATACACTTGGACTGGTCCACGGCAGCACGTACAAAATGGACATTTTCCACGCGGAACGCCACGAGACCGGATCCAATTTCCGCATTACCACCAACATCGCCAGCCTCTTAACCGAACTGGTGCAAATCCCCATCAATGGTGTGGACTTCCCGGACATAGATCCCAATACACAAATCAGCAATGACGGCACCATCGTGGCCAATGCAGTGGTGCTGTCCGGCGATACGCGCACCACCACCAATGCCTATACCGGTGAAGATGGAGACAGCACCCTGCTGTTCGCCGGTAACGATGAACTGTGGGAACTGGGACCGGTGACCGATGGCGCACGCGTCAATATCAGTCTGTGCGACTTCGGCGGCGATGTGGACATTTCCAGTGGCGACAATCCGTCCATCGCACTGTTCAATTGCCACGGTGAACGGGTGGCGCTGAACGATGACGGCAGCAGCTGCGGCGATGCCCGCTCTGCCATCGAACCTTCGCCAACCTTGAGTTCCGATGTGGGCCCATATTATTTGCTGATTGATCAAAGCGGCAGTTCCGGAGGATTCAAGTACGACGCGTCCCTCTATTATGACCCCAGGGTTACACCACCCATCCCCGATACAGACAGTGATACCGACACGGATACAGATACGGGGACGCCACCCATTTTGAGTTGCGACCCGGACGCCAGTGTTTTCAATTTCTGGACTGATATTGAACAGGGCAATCCCAACATGGGCGACCTGCGCTTCTATCCCGACGGCTGTGTGCTGGTGACCGACGACGATCGCAACTGGTTCGAAGCGGGTGATCCGCCACACAACGGTGGACCGTACCGCGGCATCCGCCTCAACACCAGTGGTGTGAATCCCGGGAACCGACGCTGCTTTGATTCGGGCATCCCAGGCAATATCGCCCACTGCTTCCCATTCCGGTTCTATTACGACCTGTTGTACACAGATAGCAGCGGCACCAGCGAATGCCGGCTTCAGGGATATGTGGAATGCTTCGATGGTCACTTTAATACCTGTACGGGCGGCTACTATGGCGACGGCGTCATTCCCACGCCTCAGGCATGCCCCAACGACCCAACCCATGACGTATTTGTCAATATGATGATTGGCTGGACATATCCAACAAATCTCACTCCCGCTGAAACTGCTGAATGTCAGGCGGAATGCACCAGCACCAACACTTTCTTTTTAAGGACACCGTGATGAATGATTTCAAACACAACGGCATGCAAAAAAAAGTGAGTCCCCAAACATCGCAACTGAGTCACACCGTTGCGGTCATGTTCTGGATGGCCCCCATTACACTGGCCATTATGGTCAGCGGCTGCAGTTCGTGTTCGGAGGGCTCGTCTTCCTGCAAGGTCAACAAAGATTGTGGTGAAAACCAAATCTGCATAAACGGTAAATGCATCGCCTCCTCCCCTGGCAGCGACTCGGTTTTTGACACAACAGGATCTGATTCAAATTCCACCTCCGACACGGGAACAAGTGCCGGTTCGGACTCGACGTCTGTGGGCAGTGACTCCACCAGTGATTCTCTGGTCTGTGACGAAGTCGGTGTAATTCCCAATGGGCTGAGCTGCACCGACAACTGTGACTGCGCCTCACAGCACTGTCAAAATGGCTTCTGTTGCGCCGGAGGCGAGTGTTGCGGGGATGCGGGAGACTGTGGCGACAATCTGTGCGCCAGCGCCACCTGTCAAAGCGGCTCGTGTGTATACAACACCTCACCCTATGTGTGCGGCACTGAAGATGTGAGCGGTGAAACGTGTCAGGACGGGTATGTGTGTGACGGTAATCGCGTCTGTCTGCCGGTAACCACCGCCAGCTGCGGATTGTATGCCACAACGGGCAATTACGCCTGCAACGCACTCGACGCTCAACTCGAATGCTACACCAGCTGTACCGACGCCAACGCGTCCACCAATTGTGTGACCGGCGCCTTTTGTGTTGGAGGTGCCTGTGTCAGTGTGCTGCCTGCTGAAAATGGCACCGTCTGCACCCTCGATGGAGATTGTATCTCGGGCCACTGCGGCGATGGTTTCTGTTGCGCCACTGGCGAGTGCTGCGCCACCGATGCCAACTGCAGCGATGAATGCAAGGCCACCGTGGTATGCGGCGGCAACAATCAGTGCTTTGCCACCAATCTGGGATGTGGATACGAAGATACCAACGGCCTGGACAGCTGCAGCGGCGCCAATCGCTGCAATGGTCAGGGCGCGTGCGTGGCGGTCTCCACCTGCGCTGAACAGGGCGTCTGGTTCGGCAGCAGCGGTGACTACACCTGCGACGCCACTTCGGTGACCGAATCGTGCCTCACTTCGTGCACCTCCAACACCCAGTGCGCTTCCGGCGCCCAGTGTGAAGGAGGCGTATGTCTGGTATCCAATGGGGGCAGCTGTATCGATAACGGAGATTGCGCCAGTGCCCATTGCAGCAACGGCATATGTTGCACCTCTGGCAGCTGCTGCACACAAAGCAGCGACTGCAGTTTGCCCTGTCAAACCAATGTGGCATGCAACACCGATATATTCCAATGCGCCTCCACCGGAGACCCGGTTGCCTGCGGTGAGCAGGATGCGGTCTGCACAGGGAGCAATCGATGCGATGGTGTAGGGCATTGCGCTGCCGTTACCGACAACTGCAGTGGCACCACTGGCATGGATTCATGGTCGTGCAATACAGGCGAAGTGGTTCGGGACTGTCGATGCAACGTCAACAGCGACTGCGATTTGAATACCATTTTCTGCGACGGTACGTTTCTTTGCGGCGCTGACAGCAAGTGCAAGTTCGATACGCCCGTTAATGCCTGTCCCGCCGAAAACGCTTGCTATACGGGAGTAACATGTGATGAAACCGGCAAAACCTGCAACGGCGCCAATCCCTGCGATGCCCTGGCCGATGTGTGCGATACGAAACAATGCGTGGTGGACAGTGTGGATACCGATACCTACTCGTGCGAGATTAACCCCGTGGCAGATGCCACACCCTGTAACGACAGTGACGAGTGCAACGGCACCGACGATCGCTGTATGAACGGTATATGTGAATCCGGCCCCCCGGATGCGGCAATTTGTTTTGACAGTGATCCGTGCACGGTGGATGCCTGTGATACTGATTCACTCTCGTGCTCCAACAGCGTTATTGCCATCAACGGAGACTGTAGCATTGAGTACAATTGTTACGGCGACAACGGGACCTGTCAAATGAATCCTCTACCTCCTCATAAAGTGGAATGTGTGCCTGTTGAATCTCCCTGTACCAACAACGGTGTTTGCTACACCCACACGTGCAGCGAAAACTTCCTGACCGAGACGGCAACGTGTTCAAATGAGCCCAATGTCGCCTATGTGTCCATCGGGTGCAGTGATACAAATGGCGTCATACTGACCCCAAACCATTTTGCCACCCGTGTTTATTCGGATTATACCGGTCCTTACGATGGGGACACCGACACCACCAATGACTGCCAGGCGCCCCTGAATGAACCGTTCATTGGTAAAGAAGCGGTAATATACATCGAACCGGACACGGCAGCGGACTTCACAGCCGATTTGCTCATCGACACCGACGCATCCGATGCATTTGGAACGCTGGATTTCATGCTTTTCCAGGATGCCAACATCTGCAACTGGTCCACCTGCACTGCACGCCAGCCCAACGGTTTTGTAGGTATTCCCCTCAATAGCGCCCAGCCATCTCCGGAAATAATCATCGACTCCCGCACGGATTATTTCCCGCCGAGTAACTTGAAACTTATCCTGAACTGTTACTGACCGCAGAATTCTCAATCCAAAAAGTTTCTTTTTGCCATTCCGCCCGCTTTTCTTTGGGAAGCGACACCTGATCTCTAACAGAAGTGGAGCCTTTTTTATGAGAACATATTGTACATTTTTATGGGCATGTATTCTGGTTTTATCATTTGTCAGCTGTTCGGATGATGGCGGTAAAAAAAACGACGCTGGCAGTACTGATGGGGATACCGACATGGATACGGATTCGGACTCGGATGGGGATACCGACACCGATGGGGATACCGACACTGATGGAGATACCGACGGGGATGGCGATTCGGATACCGACGGAGATGGCGATACCGATAGTGATACAGACAGTGATTCGGATTCCGATGCCGACTCTGACAGTGACGGCGATTCCGACACGGATACGGAACCTCACAATTGGCCGGATGCGCAGGCACTGTTTTTTGTATCGCCCAAAGGCGATGACGACAACGACGGTTCCCAGAGCAAACCGTTTAAAACCGTGGCCCGGGCGCGGGATGAAGTGCGCACCATCAATGGCGATATGACCGGCGATATTTATGTGTATGTACGGGGCGGCGATTACCGTCTCACCGAAACCCTGTCGTTCGACGCTAAGGATTCCGGCACCAATGGATTTCGGATTTATTACGAAGCCTACCCCGGACAAACGCCTGTATTGCATGGTTCAGTGCCTGTCACGGACTGGGAACCCGCAAGCAACGGCATTTACAAAGCCAGCCTTGATCGCACGTTTAAATTGCGCAATCTGTATGTGAACGACCGGCGGGCGGCGCTCACCAGAAAACAAGTGCAGTCCCAGGGTGGATACGGTACCTTCGCGGTGACCAAAGGCGAGGCGGACTGGGCTTGGGAAAGCGGCGATGGCAGCGACGGCGCCCAGTACCGGGCGTCGGATTTGCCCGATATAAAAAACAATGCAGACGATTTGGAAATTGTAAATGGGACCACCTGGAACGAAAACATTGTGTGCGTAAGGGAGATGACCAACACCGGCAATGGCAGAGCGCTGCTCTTTCAACAACCCTATGGAGTCATCGCGCAGCTGCCGGGATGGAACTCCGGATTCAAGGCAAGTGGCAGCCATACGATTTACAATGCATTTGAATTCATGTCGTCCCCTGGGGAATTCTTTTTCGATAAAACCACAAAAACGCTCTATTACTATCCCAAAGAGGGCGAAGACATGGCCACTGCCCAGGTGGAAGCGCCGTTCGTGGAAAAACTGCTGGTTGTAAAAGGAAGTTCCAATACAGACAGAGTCGAAAACATCACGTTCAAGGGGCTTTCATTCGCCCATTCCGATTATCGGCTTTACAAGGTAGGCGATTCGTATGGCAAAGCCACGGTGCAAACCTCCACCATTTATCGCGCCTTCGGCAACGGAGACTGGCACGCCGGCAAGTACGAAATCAACGACACGCCCCCTGGCATAATCAATGTCAGCAATGCGGCGTCCATCAACTTCGAGGGCAACGTCATCAAACACAGCGGCAGCGAGGGGCTCTCCCTCATCAACGATGTGGTGGACGTCAACGTTGTGGGCAATCTCATCGAAGATATTGCGGGCAGTGGCATGACCATTGGCCATCCCCAGCACGTATATCTGGGAGATGGCGGCGCCCATGCCCTGTTTGGGCCGGGTGTGGAAGGAATCTGCACCAACATTTCCATTCACGACAATGTTATTCACAATGTGAGCACGCAACCGGGGTTTGGCGGTCATTCGGGCATCATGTCGTTCTTTGTGGACAATATCTCCATTACCCACAATTTCGTGCACACCACTGCCTACAATGGCATCAGCCTGGGCTGGGGATGGCGCAACTTCAAGGATTCCACCACGTGTAAAGAAAACACCGTCAGCAACAATCGGCTGTTCGATACAATGAACCGGCTCCACGACAGCGGCGCCATTTATACCATCGGTCAGATGCCCGGCACCGAAATCAACGAAAACTACGTCAAAGGAATCCCTCCGGCAGCTTCCGGCCCCACCTACGGTTTGCACAACGACGAGGGCACCGCATACATCGTTGAAAACGACAACGTGCTCAACATCGATCCCAATGTGAAATACACCATCAACTGCGAAGACTTTGGCGAGAAACACCATCTGACCATTTTAAGAACCTATGCCACCGTCAATCGCATGGGCGTCGACCCACCCGACAGCACCATCGATCGCCCGGTGGTGGTCGCCGACAATGTGTGGCCACTGGATCAGTACAATGTATGCCTGAAATCGGGAATCGGCGATGAATATCGGCACATGATACCAGAGGGACTGGTCTCCCTGGCCGACTACATCTTCCCCGCCAGTTGCGAAGTCCCGAGCGGCGCCGCATCCATAGACATTCGTCCGGCCAACGACGCCACCCACGCCATCTGGCTGGCCCCCAAAGGCGCCACCGATTTTACCGAAGGGAACACCATGACCACCGCCAGCGGTGACGCCACATCCATCGCGGTTCCCAAACAGAGCGGCGAATACAAACTGTTTGTCCTGGACGCCTCCAAAAAACTCCTCAGCACCTCCGAGTTCATCCTGCGGGTGAAGTGACAGGCCAAATGGGTGCGCACGCACCTGTCTCCAGTGGATACACCCTACCCAAAAAACATCGGTTATGGATTTTATCCTTGAATACGCAAAAAGCAGCGTTGTATACTCCGGTATTCAAAAGATCACTTTACACACTGTATTTTAAAAGGAAATCGCCGTGATTGAATCTCAGCTTCGATTTCGGCAACGGTGGCGCGATGAATTTCGGCAATGATGTCATCGACCGCCAGTGACATTTCCGTTGTTTCTTTACCGGGTAAAAAATGCTCGTGGATTTGCCTCGAAAACGAGAGAGCAATGCGTTTATTGAGCAATCTATCGGCATGAAAGGCGTGTTCGCGCAGACTGACCCGCAAAA
>JAFGQN010000142.1 GCA_016935665.1 Deltaproteobacteria bacterium
CCCCATGACCTCGCCTTTCCTGCACCGTGCCGCACTATCTGGTCCTGCCAGTCTGCGCGCGCCTGGCGCAGCTCCTTCTCATGCGAAGGGCCTGCCTGCTTAAGGAATCTTTCGATGCATTCTGGACATATACGTCTTCATTCTGGGCTGGATGGTATCTCGACAAATGGTGTGCGCGAGAGATGAAGTCCCGGCCTGGTCCAATTAAAAAATTCGTCGGAACTCTCAGAGAGCACAAAGAACTTCCCCTGAACGGGCCCAAGGCAAAAAAGGAAATATCCAGCGGTGTCGTTGAGGGATTGAACACGAATGTAAAACTGGCTCTCAGAAAAGCACGCGGTTTTAAAAGCTATCACGTAGCCGAAACAGCGTTATATCAAGACCTGAGCGTCTTCCTGAACCGGAATTCACCCACAGATTCTGTTGATGAGGCTTTTTTATTTCAACCTATATCTGGTACAACTCAATCATGTTTCGATCGGTTTTATCTCACTTGTTTGCCACAGCATCCCGCATGAATATGGAGCGATACGACCAGGGGGCCGTCACACCGCTTATTTTGCCGGATACCTGGGTGGTGAGTGTGGGCAATATCGCCGTGGGAGGTCGGGGTAAATCGCCACTGGCATGTCATCTTGCCAACTGGTTTTCGGCAAAAGGATGCGAAACTACCCTCTTGCTGAGGGGATATCGCGGAAACATGGAGCGGGCCGGCGGACTGGTATCCAAAGGGGAGGGGCCGCTGGTTTCAGCGGTGGCGGCGGGGGATGAAGCTTATGCCGCAGCGTTCCAATGCCCTAAGGTCACCATACGCGTCGGCAAAAATCGTGTTGAACAGGCCACGTGCGCATCCAGGGCCGGCGCCCAGGTCATCGTGCTGGATGATGGATTTCAGCATCGCAGACTGGGTCGACATCTGGATATAGTGTCCATTACGCCTGACGATGTTGCCCCCGACGCCAAATTCTTTCCGGTAGGCCGGTTACGGGAATCTCCAGGCTCTCTGGCCCGTGCTGATTTGCGGGTGGGCTATACAGATGACTGGCGAAACAGCGAAACTACCCCCCCTGTACTGTTTGAGCATCAGCCCAACCATCTGTTTACACAGACCTTTCAATGCCTGCCCCTGTCCACTTTGCCCAAACGGATTCACCTGTTGTCGGCCATCGAAGTTCCCTGGCGATTTACAGCAACGGCGATGCAGCTGGGGATTTGGGTGGTGTCCACGTCTGTATTTACAGACCATCATCGGTTCTCAAGCCACGATGTGCGTATCGTGGAAAAAAAGGCGCTGCGAAATGGGGCCGAAGCCATTTTGACCACCGCAAAGGATTTACCCAGGTTGGCGCCGTTTTCGTTTGATTGCCCGGTGCTGGGACTCGCCACATCCCTGCGCATCACCCACGGCGAAGCGCTGCTCCATAATCGACTTGTATCGTTTTGCGTTCCTTTGTCCGCCCAAAAAGAGACTATTTGCTAACGACGCCTAATTTTCTGACCGATAGCGTCGACTACACTAACGGAAGATACAATGGATACACACAAAACGTACGCGCAACGGGGAGGCAGTGCGACACATGCAGGGTATCAATGAGGAATTCTGGTTTGAAACCGCGCCCGATGAAACCGCGGACCGTTCGGCGGCGGCGTCGTTTGCGGCGAAATTGACCCAGGCGCAGGGCCTGAAAACGTTTCCGGCTGTGGCGCAGAAAATTCTGGCGGTATTTGCCGACGACAACTTTAGAATATCGGATGCCACGAAACTCATTGAGGAGGATCCATCCATGGCGGCGGGGGTGCTGCGGGTGGCAAATTCGGCGTTTTTTATGCCCAGTCGTCCCATTACCGAAATGAAGCAGGCATTTGTTCGGGTGGGGGTATCGCAGGTGAGAGAAATTGTCTGCGCCCTGGCCACCATGGAGATGTTCAGCGATGCCTCTGGACTGGGGTTGCGGGTGCGGGACCACAGCGCCGCAGTGGCCGGATTGGCGCAATTTCTGGGCAGGCAATTCTGCGGACGCCCGCCGGATGGCATTTTCCTTTCGGGACTGCTGCATGACAGCGGCAAACTGATGTTAATCGATTCCCACGAGATTGATTATCCAAAAGATGGCGTGATGGGATACGCACCGGACGTCATGCATGAGTTCGAACGCAAGCGGCTGGGATACGACCATGCGGTGCTGGCGGCGCATATTGTTTCGTCCTGGCATTTTGGCAACACCATTGCCCGAATCATCGCATGGCACCATCAGCAGCAGCGGGCCTTTGCCGACGACGCATTTCGAGTATCGGTCGCTGTGCTGCGCCTCGCAGACCAGCTGGAATACCTGTTGAGCCTTTCGGCGGACGACTTTGTTCGCGATGTTCAGTTGCTGATGCGTGGAGACGAGGCACAGGTACTGGGCATCAGCGAAAGTGACCTGGTCTCCGACTGGGAACAGCTCCAAAAGGTCCGCGACGAAGCACTCGCCACCTTTACCCCCCGCCACTGATCGCTTCTTCCAACGACGACATTCCCCTTTTTCAATGTATCGTACCCGCCAGTTTGCTGATTACTTTGTATTGGGTTTCCTGTATATTTCCGTTCATGAATCGGCGAGTTTTCAACAGAGTGGCGGTGATGGATTACATCGTCATTTGCCTGACTGTTTTGGGCATTTACGGATGGCATCTGGACGGGCAGTTTCTGGCCTGGGACGATGACCAGTTCATTGTGAACAATCCCAATGTGGCACACTTATCCATCGAAAATATAAAATGGGCGTTTGCCGGCATTCGCTTCGATGCATACCAGCCGCTGCAGTTCATCTCCTATATGGTGGATGGATCCCTGTGGCCATCCGATGCCTTTGGCTACAAACTGCACAGTGTCATTCTATTTATGCTGGCCGCGGTGCTTCTGTTTTTTCTGCTCAGACGCCATGGATTTTCGCCCTTTGCATCTCTTTTGGGCACACTGATGTTTGTGGCGGCGCCCAGCCGCGTGGAATCGGTGATATGGGTCAGTGCCCGAAAGGATGTGCTCACACTGGCGCTGGCGCTTTTCGCCTGGCATTTTCATTTGCTGCAACCCAAAAGCCGGGCGGGCCGGTCAATCATCTGGGCAATCGAGTACCTATTGTTTATCTGCGCGCTGCTGGCCAAATCGTCCGCGCTGGTACTGCCCTTTTTGTTGCTGGTTATGGACGTGCTTTGGTATCGCATATCATGGCAAAAAGCACTGTTGCGCAATGGGTTTCCAATACTGATCAGTTTTGGCGTCGCGGTGTTTTTGCCCCGACTGTGGCAGGAGAGTCAGCTCATCAACATACTGGTGCCGGACGGCGTATTCATGCGAACAGGGCTGGTGTTCTGGAGCGTGTATCGATTCTGTTACTCCATTTTGTGGCCGTTTTCCCTCTCGCCGTTGTATGCCGCCCCCGACGAGCAAACCCTTCGTATTGCCTTTGGGGTGGGGATGGCTGTCACTGTGATTTTCATGGCAGGCCTTATTGGGCTGCACCGGCATCGCTGGCTGAACATAAAGTGGGTGGCGCTGCTACTGATGTTTTTCATCGGACTGGCGCCTTTTTTAAACATTGTCCCCATGTACTACCTGGTGGCCGATCGCTATCTGCTGTTTCCGTCTTTGGCCATTGCGCTCGCGGTTCCTCTTTTGCTGGAGGCAAAAAGTCCCTCGAAATCCCCCTCAGCCGAAATACAGTGGCCCATGCGCAATCAATGGACGCGCATTGGGCTGGCAGTGGTGGTGGTTGCTGGCATTGCAATCAATGGTGTATCTGCGTCACTCTATGCGGCCAGATGGCAGGACTCCGAAACATTCTTTGCCACCGCGGTCGCACGACAGCCCCATTCCTTCTGGGCGCAAATGAAATACGGCGAAACCCTGCGCATAAACCGAAACTTTACATTGGCCGAACAGGCGTATCGGGCCGCACGATCCATACGTCCCTTGTCGCCCTCTGCATTGGGCGGCGTGTTCTGGACCACTTTTGAACAGGATTGCATCACGCAGCATCGAGACTGCCACGATGCAATGGATGTAACGGCTCACATGGTAACCCAGGGATCAAATGTTCGCAAATTGATCACATTGCGGCGAAAATTGTCCCGGGCCGGTTTTTCAAAGTCGGCGGGGGTCATCGGGGAGCGACTGCAGCAGATGGGATATCCGGGGCTGCGGTAAACACATTTGGGAGGAGGCATGTTTCTTTCAAAATGGATTGGCAGATGGTGGCAAAACGACGTGGCGGTTTTGACCACTACTGCTTTGTTGGGCAGTATCGTTTGTGCGGCCCTCATGTTGCTTTGCGGCGGCGGCAATGGCGCCGCGTTTTGGGATTTTCCCCTGGACGACGCATGGATTCACATGGTGTATGTGCGGGGATGGCTGACCAGTGGATATCCCTCCTACAATCCCGGCGTGGCCGAAAGCGGTTTCAGCAGCCCGTTGTGGCTCATTGTCACGATGCCCGCATTTTTGATTGGCAATGCCCTTGGCGCGTTGCCGTTATGGATAAAGTACACGTCGGTAGTATTTGGCGCTGTCACCGCGCTGGGTGTGGCGCGGCTGACCATGCACTTCACCGGCAACCGCCGCGACGGCATTATGGCCCAGGTGTTGTTGTTTTTGTCGCCCCTGTTTGCCTTCTCCATGGCGTCGGCCATGGAAGTCACGCTCGCCGCCGCAGCCATTGTTTTTGCCCTGCTCAAATGGATGCAGCAACGCATATGGCAGGCTGGGTGTCTTCTGGCGTTGGCGGCGCTGGCCAGACCAGAGGCGGTGTGTGTTGCAATGGGAATTGGCGTGGTTTCGGGGGTGTGGCCTCGTTTCAGGCCTGCCGGTAAATGGTGGGGCCATGTGTTGCCGCTGGTTGTGCCGGTGCTTGTGGCGTTCAGTATCTGGGGGGGGTACAATGTCGCAGTCACCGGTTATCCCCTACCCAACACCTTTTATGTTAAAGCGGGTTTTTCACCCATGAATAATCTGCAGCTCATCAAGCCGTTTTTGCAGTCCAGCGTGTTGCCTCTTACGTTTTGGGGAACTGCGGTTCTGACGATTGGTATCTTCTTGAATTTCCGCGTTTTTAATACCGGCACACAGCGACCTTTTGCACTGATACTGGTGGCCATCTGTATCGTGTCGATCACTGCGGTATTCGCCTCCCGCCCGCTTCTTCCAAACATTACGTTTTATCAGTACCGGTACTACATCCCGTTTGTTCCGCCCCTGTTTGCTGTTGGGGCCGTCATGGTGAGCAACGCCGTGCTTTCAAAACGTCTTTTTAAAATAATCCTCACCGGTATGGCGGTCCTGCCATTTGTCGTAACGTGCATCGCCGCATATCCCGCCCAGCTGAATTCTTACCAGTCCCATTGCGAAGAAGTGCGCACCGTGCACACACTGCCTGCCAAATTCATCCGCGACCATTATCCCAATGACCACACACTTGCCGTCGAAGGCGCGGGCGCCATGGCGTTTTTCTCCCAAAAATACGTGGTCGATCTCAACGGCTTAAACACCCACACCATCGCCCACTCTGTCAAAGGTACTGGATTACTCTGCACCCTCGCCGTCACATCGCCCAGACTGGTAGCCGTCCCGTCCACCTGGCACCGATTCATCACCCCGGTGTTCCGCATTCACGCCACCCAGGTGTTCACCTATCCCCAAAGCAACTTCACCGGCACAGAAGGACCACTGCACCTGCATATCTACGAAACAACCCTAAAAAGCGCAGTAGGTCGTCAAAAAGACCGAGAATTATTATGCAACAGCCAACCATCACCGTTCTCCGGGCGGTCAAAGGGCTGATCCGGGCAACGACTGAACGTAAATTGTCACGTATTGAGTGCTCAGGTCCGCAGCAATTCGCTACACGGCTTCAAAAAGTCCACTCGGGTGAACTTTTTGTCAGTCCCCCAATAAAAATAATTTTAGTGATATGGCCGAAAATAGCCAGTAAACATAACCGTAGCTTATCCCACCTCCATCGCCCTGTCCATGAACCTCCAGGATTTTCGACTGTTGAAACATCTCCTGGAGGAAGAGTTCGTAATGTCACGGTGGACCGGGCGTAGTGTGTATCGTGTGTTGGCATCCCAAAGAGAGAGCGTAAGTGAGCGCCAAATAGTAAGAACAATGGGTGGGGTGGTTACACTTGGTGCGACCGAGCAATGCCGGTCCAGTGGAAAGAAAGCAGGTGATTGCTTTTAGAAAATTGGATGAGTCATCCA
>JAFGQN010000143.1 GCA_016935665.1 Deltaproteobacteria bacterium
AATCGACAAATAAGTGTATCAGCATTTTAATGCAGTTGAAAAATTGGACGGTGGGTCTGGGATTTTGTGAGTTATACGGCTTCGGATGTGGTGTCGTTGTCGGAATCGGCTGCGGCGGCTTTGGCGGCGGCTATTTTGGCGGATTTTTTACCGATGTTTTGATGATACTCACTCACATAGTTGGGGTACCGGTCCGTGCCCTCGAAGGCGAAGCGGCCGGTTTCCATGCCATGAAGGTCTCGTACCATTTTTCATAAGCCTGTTCACTTGTAAGTTCAGCCATTTAAGCTACCTCTCGGTGATTGGTTCAACATCCTATCAATTTGCAATAGACGGAAATTGCGACAATATTGAAATACCTGTCAAGTGCCGATTAGAGAAAAAATAAACCCGCACTTCATGACAACTTCAGCTAATTATTCGAATTTCATAAGAGATCTGGTGTACATTTTTCTTTTCATCCCGTCTGCTCCCGGTTTAAAAGTTTTCAAAGACGGATTCCCTTGCGGGGGGCAACGACGGATGTGCAAAAAGCAGAAAGTTTGAGTGAGTGTTTAGATCATACAAATTCGCCGGTATTTTTTCTGTGACGGCGCCGCATTGCCACAAGGGCTCTGCTTATCTCGAAACCAGCAGTTTATTATTGAATCAAGGGTGTCTCAACGCAATCATTTTTAGCCTTTGGACGCTGACATGTTTGATGGTGTTTGCACATCCGAGTGATGCACAGGACGACGCGGCTGAGAAACCCACTATTTTGATGCTGTTTATGGCATCGTCCGAAATTTCATCAATTGAATCCGCGTTGCGCAACGAACTGGAACTGAACATTGACACCCATCGCCTCAAAATCGAGCCGGATTTCATTTTCCAGACAGAAACGATAACTGAAAAAATCGGTGAGATTCGAAAACTCGAAAGCGCGACGGATTGCGACGCTGTGGTGTGGGTTGAAAAAAGCGGCGAGCACGCGGTGACGCTGCAGATGGTTGTTTTGGCGCCGGGGCAATTCACGATTCAATCGGTGGAAGCCAATGTGGCGCGCGATGGCATTGGGGAGCTGATGATCGCCGCTCGCGAACTGCTCAATGACATTCAGATTCCGGTGCACTCCCCAAAAGTGGAATCCCAAAAGCCACAACAAAATACACCAAACGATACGACGCCCCCGGGGCAACCGGTTCCCTCAGCACAGCGAGCGCACACGGCAAAGGCCTTTTTTTCCATCGATGGCGGCGCGGCCGGCGATTTCAAAAGGGGTGACAGTTCACCCCTTTTTTTAAACGGCTCCCTGAGCCTGGGCGCCCAATACTCATCCCGTATTCGTCTGGCACTCTTATTATCCGCATCTGGCGCATCGCCATGGGGTTCATCCGACAGCATTCGCAAATTCGTCGGCGTCGGTCCCGGAGTCCAGCTGGGTGTCACATGGACGACGGGAATGCTTGCACTGACACCATTTGTGACATTAACGATTCCCTACCAGGCCATCCGTATATCGCTGGAAAATGAATTTGAAACAAAAGATAAGTGGTGGAATGGCTGCGTATCTGGTGGCGTATCGATGCAGTTCCCATTGAGCAGGCATTTTCACATTTACCTGCACCCGGCACTAAATGTGTATCTGGAACAAAAAGTATTCAAGCGAATGTCAGATGGATCTGCCGTATTCACCACTCCGCGGTTTATGGGAAATGTAGCGGTGGGGTTTCGCTATTTTTTATGAATCGCATCTTTTGTGAAAGCTTTTATGCCGCCCAAACGAATAGACAAAGTTAAGCTTGAATCTTCTGGCCACTGCATTCAGAATTAACAACGTGCTGATGAATATACAGGGAAGCCGACAAACGAACAGCAGGGCCGACATTCAATCGCTTAGTGATAATGATTTAATGACGCTTTTGCAACGCGGGAACATGAAAGCGCTCGAAGAGCTGTATGTGCGGTATGGCAATATGGTTAAATCTGTGATTTTTCGAGTGGTCCCAAACATCAACGCCGTGGATGTCGATGATTTGACACAGGAAATATTTATTGCACTTTTAAAGTCGGCGGGGCAGTTCGACGGGGCCAAGCGGTTCAAACCGTGGTTGTATGGCATCGCCGCCAACAAGGCGCTGGACAACAGACGAACGGATTGTCTTCATGCCAATTTGCTTGGCAGGCATAGTGAATCGGTTCAGGCGGCCCACAAAACGCACTGCGAAAACGTGGATACAAAGATGGATGTGCGACACCAACTGGAAAGCGCATTTGCCGTGTTGCCCAAAGAACAGCATGATGTCATGATTCTCCATGCCGTTGAAGGATTCAAAGGCGCTGAAATTGCACATATTCTGGGAATTGAAATAAATACCGTGTGGGTCCGGCTACACCGCGCCAGAAAGGCGCTTTCAAACGCATTGAAAGATGTGACGGCAGGATAAACAGTGATGAACCCGGTAACAGATATTCAATGTTCGAAAAAAGAGGCATTCCTCGACGAAGAACTTGCCAACAGCGAACGCCTGCACTTCGAATTACATCTGGAAACATGCAATGAATGCAGAAATTACATCGAAAACTGGGAGTTGATAAAGCAAGGATATGCCAGGTGGACCACGGGGCAAATGGACGAAATGGCCGCACAGCCCACACTGGCCGAGGCGTCGCTTTTTATCAACAGATTGCAAAGTAAGCTTGAGTCCGCTTCCCCGACAAAATCTCCCTCACCAATACTATTTCGCCGGGCTGTGCTTTTGGGTCTGGCGGCAGCGGTATTCATTACTGGCATCATTGCTTTTTTGTACGGACGCACTCCCCACCCCCAATCCCCCATATCCACTGCGGCATCGCGCGGCGCCGAATCCCATAAACCTGCGCCTTTGATGCGCCTGGATATGACGCTCAATCGGATATGGGGCAACTCGCATACGACGCGGACCGTACACGTAACGAACGCAACCGTTTTGGATACGCAAACGGATGACCGGGTGATTGTGAATCTCGCAAAAGACGCAATCGGTCTGGATAGTCAAAGCCAACTGACAATTGAGAATATCAACGAGAAAAACGCCATTTTCAGTTTGCAGCGCGGAACGGCCGTATTTGATGTTTCACCGCGGATTTCCGGTCAACATTTCATCATTCACGTGCGGGACATCACTGTCAGCGTCATTGGGACGCGTTTTTCCGTGGAATCCATCAACGATAATGTTATCGTTTGTGTTCAGGAAGGAACCGTGAAGATTCAACGGGAAAATGACCAATTGATGTTGCACGCCGGACACTTGGCCAATCTCATCCCCCAACGCCCGCTGGCGCACGCATCCACCTTGTTGAGCGCGGAAAAATGGGCGTCGCTGGAGCAACTCTTTGTATTCAATGCGGATATTCAAACGGGCGATACAGATTCCATCTCTTCCAAAGTCGCCCCCCCTGCTCGCTCATTGCACCAACCATCACGGCGTGGCCAAAATCAAAAAAATATGGCGCAGTGGCGGCAAATGATCATCGAAAGAAAGTATTCGGAAGCGATATCCGAAATTCGCGCCTATCTGCGAGGTGCGCCTGGCGATACAGAAGTGTTGATGCTTTTGGCCACAGTTCAACAAAAAGAAGGCGCGTATGACGACGCGTTTCAAACCTATCAAAAGGTGATTTCGTCTTCAAACGCATCACAGGCCAATCAGGCCCGGTATTTGGCGGGAGAATTGGCGCAAAATCATTTAAAAAATAACAGACAGGCAATTATCCAGTTTGAAAATTATCTGTTAAATGCGTCTGAAACCTCACCCAACCGGGGTGAAGCAAAGTTCCGTTTATCCAAAGCGCTGCTGAGCGCGGGAGAAACAAAGAGAGCCAAAGCCATTTTGCAGGAAATTATCGACGAATACCGACGTGCCCCCGTGGCAAATCGTGCACGCAAACAGTTGGAAACGCTGCCATGATTGACAGTATCATTCGTTTGAACGATGCAGGATAGCAGAATGAAACGTTTGTATTTTTATATGCGCATAATTGCTATTGCTGTTTCTTCCGCATTTGGCTGGGCCGCGTGCCAGTCGGTGGTTTTTGTCAACGATCTCAATGGTGTCGATGACGATAAGGAATCCGACAACGGGAATGACACATCCGAGACAGACAATGATCAATGTGCTCCCACAGGCACAACGCCCCTTGTCTGCGAGAATTTTGAATTAAATCCCCCCACGCCAAGCCAACTTCGAAACGGCGATGTTGCGTTGGAGCAAACCAATGTATTCGATGGAAATGCATCCATGCGATGCGAAACAACAGCAATTGAAAGTTTTGGTTACATCTCAAACAGATTCGAACCCATCTCACAAGGCATCATTTATTTTCGCGTTCACATATTTATTCCAGAGGGCACCATCACCGGCACCACCAAAGTACTCAATTTAACCTCCACTGCCAGCTCCGATCTGGAAACGAGCAGAGGCATCGATGTAAACATTTCCAGCAATCGACGCGTTGAGATTTACCAGCACGGCAATCAGCTCCGATTCCAGTCCGCTCCGGATGCCGTCCTGGAAAACATTTGGTTCTGTTTGCAGGGGAGCTACACTATCTCCGAAACCGCAGGAGAAACCAGCATCTGGATAGATAACAAGCTGGCCGTCAGCACAACCGCCACTATCGATTCCATCATCAACGGCGGCGTCAGCGAATTTCGAACCGGCATCGGCTGGACCGAACAGGGTCAGAATACTGCGGTTTTCTACTTTGACAATATTCTGGTGGACACGGCGCCAGTGCTTTGCGCCGTTCCGTCGAACGAATGAATAGATGGCAAGTTCTCAATCCCGGGCAGACACGCGGGTCTGTCCCCACAATTGGATTCGCGACGTTCTCTCATGTGTTCTTCGGAAATACCAATCCACCTTGCAACCTGTTTCTTATTGCTCCTTTACGATTGTGTCACCGCAAGCTCGATTTTGCCCCCCTCGGCGATGATGGATGAACCATGCATCACCCGACAATGCGGCCCAATCGTCACATCCCCACAAATCGTTGCGGATGGCGCCACATCGGCTGACGGATATATTGGGGGTTCTTTTCCTGCGGCGGATAATCTATCATTCATGGCGGCCATGGGAATCTTTTTTACCAGCCCCAGCCAATGTTGAGGTGTGATTGAAAACGGATATTGAGGTTTTTAAGGAATTCGGTTTTATTGCACTATATTTCCATGGAGGACAAAAATGGCGCCTGAAAAGTGTTTTTGGCTGATTTGGTTTTACATCGTTGGAGTGACATTATTATCATGTACCCGTCAACAGGACGTTTTCAGTTCTGATGCCGATACGGACATGGATTCCGACACCGACTCGGACGCCGATTCCGACACCGACTCAGATAGCGATACCGATACCGACTCGAACATCGATACCCGTAGCGACACTGATACAGGCGCCGATTCGGCCACGGAAAGTGATACGGAATCAGAAATTGAAACAGAAGGGTTCACCGGATTCTGGGGATACTTATATGATATCGACGGTACCCCTGTTCCAAATGCAACTGTGATAATTGCCACATCGATAGCATTCGTACCGGCCGTTTCTGACGATAACGGTCGATATCTGCTGAGTTTTCCACATGCCGGCACCTATCGTATTGACGCCTTTACAGACGGTCTGCATGGGGAGGCGCAAGACATTCAACTGGTGGCGGGCCAGCTGACGCGCGCGGATATAACCCTGTATGACCTGGCAGGGGATGCGCCTTAGGGAAATGGGTAAAGGGGGTCGGTCCCAGGATACCAGAAAGGAATGGGACGATAATTGGCGAAAGTGACAGGGACGGAATACACTCTCGAACACATGAATTACAAATACAATGATTAAAACGAGGAGTCTTAAGGCATGAAGGTTGTCTCATTATTGTTACTGATATTCACAACAGCGGGCTGCACAGGTATCTACAATGGTAGTTATCTGGACAGGGATCATGCATATGTTTTTCATCCATGCCCGGCAGACAACATTGAAGATGTGCGTCAACACGCGTTTCTTGCTATTCAAAGTTCGCTGGCAGATACGGACTGGGTGATTGAAAAGAGAAATTCATCGCAGTTGCAGATTGCAGCAAGAAAATGCGTCAATTGTTTTAAAAAATCCGGAGATTTTCTCTCCCGATATGACGGTTGCTGTACATCCATCGAATTTTCTGTTGAGGATGACGCTCGAATATCCGCCGTTCGATACAATAAACGAGACCTGTATAAAGAGATGATAGATATAACAGAAGATTGGATTGTCACTCTTGAACGAAATTACGCAGAACTGCGTTGCTACAGTGATGAACTGTTGAAGGAAAGAATCGTGGGACAAAACGTACTGCGATAGAGCAAAGAAGCAAAACGAAAAGGAAACTGTTTCCGGGAATGCCCGGTGTCGCGAAAAAACCAATGCCCGCCTTTGCAAATGCTTCGATGCGTTGGCGTTCGTGAAAAATGAATGGAGGGACACAATTGCCAAAGTACAACACAATTGACGAGTACATTGACGCACAGGCACATCCGCAGGCGGAATTGCTGCGGGATTTAAGAAAAGCCATTTTGGAAGCAGTACCGGACGCGACAGAAACGTTTAACTATGGTGTACCCGCATTCAGTCTTGTGAAAAACGGAAAAGGGGAGCAGCAAATTATGATTGGCGCGTTCAAAAATCACGTGGGGATTTATCCTCATCCAACGACAATTGTGAAATATGAAAAGGAACTTTCGAAATACAAAAAGGGCAAAGGTTCGATTCAGTTTCCTTTAAATGAACCGATTCCCAGCAAGTTAATTGTAAAAATGATTAAGTATCGAAAAAAGTGTATTCAAAGTGAATTGCAATAGATTCGAAATGATCGGCAAACCAGAGCAGGAATAAAATGAATGTAATCAAATTTCAATTCGGATCAAAGAATCGACGTGGCAAAATAGTGAAATTGTCGGAGGATTCCTTTCGATTCGATTATTACGATGTGAACGAGAAAGACAGTTCATATGAATTTTTAAGTTCCAGGGGGTTTCATGGCGGCGGGCCGAGTTGGGCAGGAATCATTTATGGATTAATCAAATTAAAGGATGAGAAAATATTCCGTCAAATCGATTTTGATCCCGAATCGGATGGCTTAGCCATTTGGTCGAGCAAACGGTTGCCGTTGGAAAATATTTCAACGCTGATTGACGAGGTAAAAAACGATCCATCACTGATGAACAAAGCAATCGAAATAGCGATGGCGGACTCCCAAATGGAATAAAGGGAACATCCCCGATAAAATCAAAATTGGTATTGCTGTTCAAGAAGAGTTGGAAATAGTTGGCTTCAAACTGGATTGGTATGGCGCCACTGAAAACCGAAGCCGGATTGCGAAAATCGACTGGAAACGCCGATACACAAATAACGTACGGCAGCGATGTCTTCGCCGGTTAAAAAAAAACTTTAAGACGTTTTCTTTTTTTTCCACGGTTTAAAGATGGAAATGAAAATCGCAAACGTTAAAAGAAATACCTGAACAATTCCAAAGTACAGATTCAACTGCTTTGCTTCCACATATTCCGGAATCGTTAACGCATCCATCCCCGCCTGCAATGATATGGGCGCCAGGGAGTTCAGCCATGGCCCCAAAAAGAAGGTTCCAAACAGAATGCTGCCAACCGTGATGATCCATTTCACAATTATCCAGGTGTGACGAAACCAGCCCCATTTTGTAAGCAGGGCATAAAAAATTCCAGTGACCAGGGTTATCATTGCACAGGGAATAATGATGAAATCATCGATAAATTTCATCGCGATGTTGTAGCCATACAATTCCATCCCATCTTTGGCCCTCAATCCCAGATTCATTAAAAGTAAAATAAACCCCGCAGCCGCCCAGCCGCATGAAACCCACACATGAAACGCTTTTAACCACTTTTGTCCCCTGGAACTCAATTTCATTTCTGCTCCTGCCCAGACGAAGTAAACCTGGAACAATGTTATAAAAATGATGAAGCTAAAAGACAACCCCCTTTCAAGTCAGCGATGGAGAAGAGTGGCCCAGTATTTCCATCCCGCGGTAATCATTTCAGGGCGCCCGGTGGTCCTGACTCCATTGGGAATCCATCGGATGTACCACTCCCTGTTTCCGGTCATCGGATAGCCATTTGGTACATTTATTTTCCTTGAAAGCGGTCAGCGTATTCCGTAAGGTACGGGATATTCTGCCCCAGGCAATTGCTGTCACTTTAAATTTAATCGCGCAGAAAGGATACCGATTACTCTACTTGCACCACAATTACTTCTTCTTCGGTGCACGCCAATTCAACACTGACTTCATCCACAAATCCACCCTCAAGTGCGCCACAGGCATCGTCACAGAATTCGATGATGGTATGAGAGTCATCTTTCCAGGTCCATCCTGTTTTGGCAGCGCAATTGTCATCTCTCGGTACCTGGGCGCCGTCAAATGACACCATTACCTGATTGAAATTGATGTCTTCCTCAGAAAAGGAGCCCACCTCAAATTCACAGCTCGCCACCACCTTTTCAGCGATTTCGCTGAGCGCCGCCTTAAGCTCTTCGCCGTCATTGGCCTGAAGATACTCGGTAAACATGGTTCCCCCGGCCCCCGCAATGGCGTTCAGCTGATCCGGATCCGCCCCCTCTCCGAACCCGATAACAATGGTCTGTACACCGATGTCAGCCAAACTCTGCGTAACGTCGGCCAGTTCCGCTGCGGTTGCCCCACCCCTCTGGTCGAACTGACCATTGGCGCCGCAACTGTCCCTACCATCTGAAATAACCACCAGATACCGATCCCCATCGCCTTCCATAAACAGTGGCGCATACGATGGATCCAGAAAATTCTGCATCCCGAGCAACAGCGGCGTGGCATCTGCGGGAGCCCAGTTGCCCAATTCATTCTTAATGGTATCCGCGTTGCCCACCGCAACATCGTGAATCACGGCGTCGCCAACGGCGCAGGACGCGCCTCCGCCTATCCCCCCGGGCCAGGTATTCTCAGTATCCGGTTCAGCGACCTCTGCCCCCCTTGCAAACAGGTCAAATCCAAACAGGATGTCATTTTCATAGGCGGTGACCATCTCGTCAATGGCGCCCAGCGCAAGAGTCCATTTGTTGTCTTCATTCATGCTTTGGGATTTGTCTTCCAGCAGCATCACTTTGCTGGCCACCCGCTCAATTTCCGTGGACAGCTTCTCGCAAATTTCAATTTCACTGTCTTCGTCAGAATCTTCGAGCTCACTGTCTTTAACATCGTCGTCATCGTCGTCGTCGTCATCGTCATCGTCATCATCTGATGGCATTTCTGTCACGTCATCATCATCATCATCATCATCGTCCCCTTTCTCACTATCCACATCATCCTCACTATCATCGAAGTCCCCCGAATCATCGGGGTCAAAGGATGAATCCCCATCGTTCCCGCTATTGGCGTTGTTGCCGCATCCTGCCCATGCGGCCGCAACGAGCAGGAAGATAATCGTACTGAGCCATTGCCTTTTCATCGTTATCTCCTGTCTATGCATATCAATATACGTCCTAAAACAAAACAACTGCCGTCCCTCTATAACCCGGTGAAACAGAAAACAAATTTCCACCACATGCGACATTATTGGGCGGTCACAGGCTTTATTGACCTATTGCGAATCAATAAAGTATCGAAAATATCCAAAGATAAAGTACCGCCAGTCGTTTCTATACGCTCTACTGCCTTAAAGGATTCAATCCAGCGCAAAAGGAGAATATTTTTTTAGGAAAGTTTACTTACAAACGAAAACTCCAAATAGACCTGAGCAAAACACACGATTTTAAAAGGGATTTACGAATTTACTTCGTACCTGTTTCAGAAGAAGGCTCTTCTTCCTGAACGATTACATGGCGAGTGGTGTAGTCGGTGCCATTGAGAATAACCTGCCGTCCGGTGCGCAATTCGGGATCAAGCGCCAGCGGAGCCAGAAGGTTTACAGTGATGGGATGGGGCGCCGGGGGTACCACAGCAATAACGGCGGCGCCAATATCCTTTGGTGTTCGTTTATCTGTAGCAATGGCCTCCCTGACCTTGTCCATTGGATAGTCGGGATCCAGCAGGAGTGGATCCACCACAACAAACGCCATTTCGGGTTCAGTGGTCGATTGAATCCATTTAAACGGCGAACCGGGATTGTGTTCCAGTACGACAAAGTACTGAAAATCAGGAAAGCCGATGATCCCATCCGAAAAGTGAAACACATCCGCTTCATTCAACTCCAGCTCGCCAAATCGGGTCGTTGAAATCTTCACTTTTTCTCTCCGTCCGAAGTCGGTTTCTTTTGAATCGACAGTTTGCCAATGGATAGCCGGCCGTCCAGTTGTTCCATGGCGGCGGTGGCAGCGCGTTTATTTTCTTCCATGATTTCCATGTGAATTTCCATTCGATTCACCGGAATATTTCGCGGTGTATCGATGGCCAATCTGACATTTCTGCCTCTTATTTCTTTAACTGTTACAACGATATCGTTACCAATAACGATACTTTCTCCTTTTTTTCTGCTTAAAACTAACATATGTGCCTCTCGCCTTCCTGGCTTTGCTCACGGGCTACAGATGAGTCAGCAGGGAGTTATCGGTGACCTTTCGGGCAACGCTCATTGCTTCCTGTAACGCGCTGGCGGTTTCGTTCAACCTCATAAATGTATCCACTGGATCAATATCGATTACAGAAGACTCTTCTTTCGTCAAGCTGTCTTCCAAAGTCTGGCGCACATTTTCAGATACGTCCAGTCGATTAAGCTTCAGACCCACATCGGTCCGGGATCGAGTCACCTGCGCGAGGCAGTCATCCAGTGTCCCAATTGCGTTTTGTATCCCTATATCGTCATCCGCCAAAAGCGCCGTCCTCAGCGCTTCGAGCTCGGCAAATACATCAATGCCTCCGGCAATGGTGAACGCGTTTTCACCCGACACACCCACTTCCGCACGACTGGAAGGACCCACATCCACTTCCTTCAGATTGCTGTCGCCCACATAGGTCCCGTCCGATAAAAACGGCCGTGTATCGGTCATATAGCCGGCAAATATAAATTCACCCGCGGCCTCGGTATTGGCCACGTTCAACATCGATTCGTACAGACTCTCGATTTCCTGCGCGCTGATGGTGCGTTCCGGCGGAGCCGTCAATTCATTGCCCATGGCAAGGGCAATTTCCTTGGCGCGAATCAGCAGATTCGTGGCTTCATCAAGCGCCGTGTCCGCCGTTGCCAATTGCGTTTTGGAGCGCGTGATATTGGTTTCATAATGGAGCGTCGCCTGTTTCGCTTCCCTAAGCATACGCACCCGCTCGGCGCCCACCGGGTCTTTATCGATGGACTGAAACTTCTGTCCGGTCGCCGACTGCTGCTGCAAATCAAACAGATTGCTGCGCTGATTGGCCACATCCCGGGTCCCGCGCCGATATATCATTTGATCCGTAATTCTCATTTTACGCTCCCAATCCCAGAATTACCTGAATCATCTGATCCGTTGTATTGACCACGCGCGCCGATGCCTGGTACGCGCGCTGATACGCCAGCATGTACGTCAACTCTTCGTCCAGAGCCACCCCTGATGTAGAATCCCGAATGGTCTCCACATTTTGAATCGTGTTTTGCGTTACCTTCGTGGAGTCATTGGCCCGTCTGGCATCCACACCCACCGAGCCCACCAGATTCCCATACGCTTCATTGAACGATAGCGTGCCACCGGTAGCCAGCAGTTGCTCGGGCAGATTGGCAAGGGCAATGGCGTTCACATTATCACCGGCGGCACCCGTGGCCGCGCCCGCTGCCGCTACATTTTCAGGAATACCGTCCACATCCGCCGACAGTGCCATGTTGGCGGCGGCATTGGCCACTACTCCGCCTAAATCCGCAAAGAAATTGCGTCCGCCCACCGCATCCAGGCCAAACCCGGCGGCATGTTGCGTATTGTATGCATCCACGATGTCGTAGGCCAACTGGTCCAGTTCCGTTTGGTACCCGGGAATGATGTTATCGCGCAATTCAATGGTCCCGCCCATGCGGGATCCGCTCAGGCGATTGGTGACGTTAGTGCTGGCGCCGTTGGAAGAGACATACTCCACCTGGGCGGTTCCCGGCGCCGCATTGGGATTTACGTATAAAGTTGAAAAAGTGCTTCCCTCCACGAGAGGCATCCCACCTTCGAGAAACACCGTGTACTGGCCATCGCTGTTTTCGATAAAATTAACGTGCACATGCTCCGACAATTCAAGAATCAAACGGTCTCGGGTATCCTGATTGTCGGAGGCATCATGGCCAAGCGCCAGCTGCAGGGAAATCTGATTGTTCAGTTCCGCGATTTCCTCCACCCGCGAATTCACCTCCGATGCACTGGCTAAAAGCAAATCATCAAGACCGCGACGGACACTTTCCAGCTCACCGGCGACCCGGTTGAATGTTTCGCTCAATTCCTCGCCGCGCACCAGCACTTCCATTCGCGACGTTAAATCAGCGGGATTGGACTCCAGCGTTCGCATGGCGCCAAAGAAATTATCCATGGCGTTGCCAATGCCCGTATCCTGCAAATCGTTAAACAAATCACTTACATGCGCCAGAATCTCCGACTGTTGTTGAAAAAATCCCAGCGTGCTCTCTTCTTCCACCAGACGCGCGGATGCAAACTCATCGGTATATCGCTTAATCCCGGCCACATCCACGCCACCCCAGTAGCCCTGGGCTTCCAGCTGGAGCATTTTACGGGTGTAGCCATCCGTATTCACGTTGGCCACGTTCTGCCCCACCACATTCAGGCCCACCTGCTGGCTCATCAGCGACTGCCTGGCAATGTGAAGATTTGCGATGATATTGCTTGAAAGATACGTCATGGTGTTCCCGTCCGCATCCCCTATGCGATAATTTCCCGGCGCGTGGGCGCCTGGAGCGTTGTGGGTCTGTTCATACAGCCGTTTTGGCCATACGTTTGCGTATGGCCATTCATTTTCAGCATCATCGACAGGATGCCGGTGTAATATTGGTGCATGTGTTCAATCAGCATGTGATTGGAATTGGCCAAATCGCGCACCTGTCTGCCCAACTGGCGAATCTCCGCCGCCATGGTTTCTTTTGGCGAGGGTATCTGTTCCAGCATGGCCGACAATCGCAGCTTTTCGTCCGCCAGTTCACCCACGGTCCGCGCGTCTCCTTTAATCAGTGCACTGTTTTCCTGTTCCAGCACATCCCGCATCAACTGCAAAGCGTCAATCATCGTGGTGTCCGATGGGGCGAATCCGTTGTTACGGGTGGTCATATTGTTCTCCATCTTTTGCTCCCTCTGTCAGATAGGTTGCCTTGAAAACGCGCTTCATTTCTTTTTCCAGCATCTTTTTACTGGTTTCGTATGGGTCTGGCATCGGTCCGTCCACTGTGGTTTCCACCGACTGCGTCGCTTCAACCGGATCCGCATGAGATGCCGCCTGTGCGGCGTCACTCAATTGCACCGAATCGACGTAGTCCACACTGTCCACCTTCCGCGGTTCACTCGATTTCACACCGGTTTTTCTTTGTGCGCCCCCGGTTTTCTTCACCGATGAGCTGCTGCCTGTTTTTGATACCTTCACCTTGCACCTCCAGAGGTCTGCAAAAGGGTCTATCGTCTCTATTCTAATAAGTCGGTAATTCCACTCAATCCTTGAGACGAAACAGGTTTATCTGTAATGCTCGCTCCAGGACGATGGCTCCCCACCGTCACATATGCTTCTGCTGTCCCCATTGATTTTTGAGGTTCCAGCACTTCTATTCGTTCAAGACCACCGCGACCGTTACCCGGCACGCCATCCACACGCCACATGCGACGACCATACGACGCACCATTGCCGGTTGCTTCCCACCCGGAATACTCAAGCGCCACAATAGCGCCATCGTCGTTGCGCTGCACATGATGAATCCGGTCGGCCACCGCCATGTGTCCCACACGGTCGCCGGCGCCACTTCCCGACAAAAGCAGCGGTGCGCCCGAAAACGCCTTGCCATCCAACTGGTCACGGGACAAGTCCGTCACCACTGTTGCCCAGTTCTCAGTCTGGCCACTGGTCGCCAAACCGGTTACCGTATCCGCTCCCATATATCCCCAACCGTGACTGCGTCCCGTCACTGGCACCGTATATCCGGCGCGTCGCAACATTTCAAAGGCAAACAGATTGCATTTGGGAAATCCCTCGTAGCCATTGGCGTCATTCACGTTGAACGCCGCAATGCCATCCGTCTCACGAGTGGCAATGCTCGCGCCCAAATCCGAAGTGGACAGTACGCCGTCTTTCGACCAGCGTGACGCTGCTGCATCATCCACAAATGAAAGTGCCGTTTTGTACAACTCAATGTTGGATGGCGGCGTGCCCGTCTTTTTCGCCACCGCACGATACGCTCCCAGTGCCCCTGCTGCGCCAATACCGCGCAATCCATTCAGTTCATTCTCGCCTGCTTCACCCGTTGGCGTATTGCCGCCCAGCGCTTTTTGCAGCATATCGGAAATGCCCAAATGTCCCCCAGCCTGTTCCGCCATCACCGATGCATACATATCCTGGTACATTTCAGACTGAAATCCCGACCCAAAAAGGCCGGATTTCCCCACCGATTCAGTCATGCTCTTCATCAATTCGCGAAAGAGCATGGCCTCCAGCGCGTTGGCCGCATCCTGGATATTGTTTATGTTGGGATTGTTCGCAAATCCCGCACCTATGGCGCCAACGGGCATTACTGTACCTCTATTTCAGCGTTAATGGCTCCCGCCGATCGCAGCGACTGAAAAATGATAATCATATCTGCGGGCTTCACGCCCAGTGTGTTTAATGCGTTGACCAAATCGCCCACAGATGTGGTCTGTGGCACGTAATGCAAATCTCCTGGCTCAAACGCAATGTCCACATCGGTGTTTTTGGTTTCCACGGTTTTCCCGCCCGCCAGGGGCGTATCCGGTTGCACCACGTCTTTTTCCCGGGTGATTTCAACCGTCAGTCCGCCGTGGGCAATAGCCGCTGGGCGCAGTCGCACTTCGGAGCCCGCCACCACCGTGCCGGTACGTTCGTTAATAACAATTTTGGCCAACCCTTCTGCCTGCACCTGGACATTTCCCACTGTCGCAATCAATCCCACGGTGTTGTTTTTGAATTTTTTGGGTACCTTCACCGTGATATTTCCAGCATCATGTGCAACGGCATAATGCCCTTCCAGGGCTTCGTTGATTTTGATAACAGCGTCTGCCGCAACTGAAAAACTGGGCTGTTTCAGCGCAAATCGAATCACGTCTTCCCGGGCAAGGGATGTTTTGATTTCCCGCTCTATCAGCGCGCCACCAGGTACACGCCCCACAGTGGGATGATTGGCTGTTTTGCTGCTGCCGCCACCCGACACCGACACACCACCCACACTGACCGGGCCCTGGGCCACCGCGTAAATCTGCCGGTCCGCACCGCGCAACGGCGTTTGAATCAGAGTGCCGCCGCGAAGGCTTTTGGCATCTCCCAGCGACGAAACAGTCACATCAATTTCCTGTCCCATGGCGGCAAACGCCCGGATTTCCGCTGTCACAATTACCGCTGCCACATTTTTAATCTTGATGCGCGCCGGATCCACGCGAACCCCAAGTCGCCGCAGCATGGCGGCCACCGATTGCAATGTGAATTCCGCTTTGGCGCCATCACCCGTACCATCAAGACCAACCACTATCCCATACCCCACCAGCTGATTGGGACGAGCGCCAACGAGATCTGTCATATGCTTGAAGGAATCCGCGTCGGCCGGTCTGGCGGCACAGATAAATGCCCCCGTCATCAATGTAAGCAGTATTGCGTTCAACCTTCGCATGCGTATTGCCATACCTTTCTAAATGGGACTGTACTTATCCGCCAACTGCTGCAGCCATCCTGGAGACTGCTTGTCCGAGATCACGCCGCGGCCTGAGAATTCCACCTGTGCGTCGGCAATCAGTGACGACGACACAGAGTTGTCCGGACGCACGTCGCTTTGGCGGATGGCGCCGCTCACATAAAAATGCAATTCTTCGGCGTTAATTAAAATCACCTTGTGTCCCTCTACAAACAAATCGCCATTGGGCAACACTTTCTTTACGCGCACCGCAATGCGCCCTTCCAGCTGACTGCTGCGGGAAGTACTGCCATCGCCGGCAAAATCACTGTTGCTAAGGATGCCCATCAGCTTTTCAGATTCAATATCCGGATACGCGTCCACCAACGCGGTCATCAGGCCAAAAAATTTACTCATTCCCGCATCCATCGAAGATTCGTCAGACAAGGTTGTGGCCGCATCACCGGACCCTTTTTGTTTTTCGTCGATGACAACTGTGAGGATATCGCCAATGCGCGATGCCCGAAGATCTTCAAATAAACTGGGGCTGGAATCCGACCAGATGGATCCGGTGGATTCGGGACTGGCCATTTTTACTTCCTCATAGTCCTTGGGATCGTAAATGCGTTCCCTGGGCGTGTACGCGCGAATGTGACGCGGCTCACAGGCAGCAGACAGGAATGCCACCGCCATTGCCATACCTAAAAAATGTATGCATGAATTTCCATATAACATGTGCAATCCCAACTTCATTGCTGAACCACTCCAAGTCCTGCAGATACGATTCTGACGAAAAGTACTTTTCCAACGGTTGGTATTTCAACAGCAATGCGATTTCCGCGCACGGCGTCCTGACGGGCGATTCCCCGCACTGTTACACGAATACCATTGACCTGATTGATTAAAGTGACCATGTCTCCGCGGTGAACCACCGGTATTTCCTCCAGATCGCGCAGTTCAAATGGACTTCCCTGCCGAATCACACCGCGACTCTTCTTGCCAATGATTTTGTCTGCATCCAGCACCACATTTCTAAGAGGTGTATCCATTTTCATTTTTTTCAGCACGATGGCGCCCGAACGTATCACTTCGTCTCGCCGTATATCCATTGCAGCCACTGGCACGTTCACCACATACGACATGCGGCACAGCACAAACGCTTTGCGAAACGGCACACCATCCGCCAGAAAAACAACAGCGATACTGCGCGTTCGCTGTGCGCCAGTGGATTCTTCGTAGATGGCTCTGGCTTCCCACTCACCGGTGGGAACCTCACCACCATGCACTTTTCCCATCTGTTCCAGCACCACACCCTCGGGCAGCACATCCATAATGGCCCCACGCGCGGCTTCTGTCATTTGCGCGGCATTCACGCTTTTGGAAACGCGCACAATGCGGAATGATCTGGGAAGACGCTGCTGAGTTACTTTATAACCCGCCGCATCCAGAGATGTGATAATCTCACGCGCGTAGATAGTGGCTTTTTGCCCTGGCGCCGGCGATTTGGCCAACTGCACGTGACAGAAGTCACTGCATTTGGAGATAAGATCTTTGGCGTAAACAAAAGGCGTTTCCACCGGTTTCACCGCTGCTTCGCCGTCAAGGGACATCATCAGCAGCATGGTGACTGTCAATCCTGTGAAAACCGTTTTCATTTTAACCTGACTCCTATGCTCTTCCGAGACGCGTGGCCTGTCCCAGCATCTCGTCCGACGCTTTAATTACTTTTGAATTGATTTCATATGCGCGCTGTGCCGAAATCAAATCGATCATCTCACTCACGACGCGGACATTGGACATTTCCAAAAATCCCTGCAGCAATCGCCCCGAGCCTTCCTCGCCAGGTGTCGTCGTCAGTGCCTGCCCCGAAGCGGAAGTGGCGCCAAACAGGTTGCGTCCCATGGAAATCATTCCGGCGGGATTGGCGAACGTGGCGATTTGAATCTGGCCCACATCCACCTGAGTGGTGTCGTTTCCCAACGTCACACTCACCGTTCCCGACTCCGAAATGCTGATGGAAGTGGCATCCGCGGGAATAGAAATGGAGGGCGACAAAGGATACCCATCGGAATTGACCAGTTCCCCTTCCGAGTTGGTCTTGAAATTACCGGCGCGCGTATACGCGGTATTACCGTCCGGCAACAACACCTGGAAAAAGCCCTTGCCTTCAATGGTCATATCCAGCGGATTGGACGTCTCTTTCATTTCGCCATTGGTAAAGCTTTTGTATGTGGCCACAGTGCGAACACCATTTCCAATTTCCTCTCCCACCGGCAGAGGTGTGCCTGTACCGGAATTGCCACCCGCCATTTGTTGCTGGCTGTACAGCAGGTCGGCGAACTCCGCACGCGCACGCTTGTACCCGGAGGTATTCACGTTGGCCAGATTGTTTGAGAGAACGTCAATATTGGTTTCCTGGGCTCTCATTCCGCTGGCGGCGTTGGATAGTGCTCTTATCATGGCGTAACTCCTCTAAAAACGTCAGCCAATAAGGCCGGACGCGGCTTTCTTTTCAAGGGCGTCGAATTGTTCAATGACCTTAATTGCGGCCGAATATGAATGCTGTGCTGAAATTAAATCCGTCATGCTTTTCACGGCATTTACATTTGCCATTTCCAGGTACCCGGGCATGATGGGCTGTGGTACATCAGCGGGTCTGACTCCGGCGTTTCCTCTATCGACTATCAGTCGTCCGGCTTCCTGTTTCAAATTGGCGATATTGTCAAACTGCACCAGATTCAGCCGACCCGCATCAGCGCCATCCGCAAAGACCGTGCCGTCGGCCAGAATCTGAATGTCTCGCGCGCCACTCGGAATCGCTATCGGTTCACCGTCGCTGTTTAATACCACCTGCCCCTGCGCGGTCAGCAAACGGCCATCTTCTGTGGGAACCAGTGTGGCCCCGCGAACATAGCCCTGTCTATCGCCTTGCGTCACCCGCATGTATACATCGCTGGAGAGACTAATATCGAGTGGGTTGCCCGTGTTTACGATGGGACCCGCCGTGGTATCGGTCGCAATAGCGGAGGGACCGGCGAAAACCAATTCATTATTGTTTACTTTTCCCTTCGCTGTCTCCAGCGCCACTTTGAACCCCTGAAATCCTACCGTGTTCGCATTGGCAAGATTGTGCGAGAGAACATCCACACGGGTTTCATTGGCCACCGCACCGGACAACGCTGTATAAATTCCACTACCCATTATCTTCCTCGTCAATCAATGCCTTGAGGCGGTGAATCGCCTGGGTGCGAATCTGGCAGGCCCGTGAATCGGTCACACCAAAACGATCGCCAATTTCTTTAAGAGACAATTCGTCTTTGTAGTACATGGAGAGAACGCGCTGTTCCTTTTCGCTCAATTTCGCAATGGCCCTGGCAAGGCGACCGGTCAACTCTGAGAACAGATAATTGTCCTGAGGATTTCCAGGTGCGGTATCGAGAAGTCCCTTCGATGCCTCCAGTGCCTGCTCCACATTCACCGGCGACAAAAAAGTGGCCTGCTGCAATTGTACCAGCAATGTAAAGTACTCATGCAACCCAATCCCCATCTTGTCGGCGATTTCCTCTTCGGATGGCTGCCGACCTATCTCATGGGTGAGATTGTGAATGGTTTTGGTCAGCGCATTGGATTTATGACGCAAGTCTCTCGACAACGGATCATTGTTGCGCAGTTCGTCAATCATGGCGCCACGCACGCGGGTGGCTACAAATGCGCCAAACTGATCCCGCTTTTCGGGGTCGAAGCGGCTGGCCGCATCCATCAGTCCAATCAATCCCGCGCCCACAAGGTCATCAAAGCTCACACTGGACGGCGCCTTTGTTGACAAACCCATGGCGATTTTCCGAACGATAGGAAGATAACTGGTGGCCAGTTCATTCCGCTTTTCAATGGAAACCTTGGTTTCGTTTTTTGGAGGGGCCTTGGTCATCGCTCACTCCTTTTCCCCGATGATACTTTGCTCGGTCTGCATTTCTCTTTCCAGGGTGACCAGATGACTGGCCAGCTTTGAGATCTGTCTACTTGATATTGCCTCGGGATACATGCTCAACACGGGAAGTCGTTCCCGAATCGCCTTTTGCATGGACGGATCTTTTATAATGATGCCGCCCAGTCCAAGAGACAGCGGCAGAAATCGCGATGCCACCCCGGAGACGCGTTTATACAAATCAACACCTTCACCATTGGAGGAAACCATATTGGCAACCAGATGAATGCGCTTAACGCCCTTGTCTTTCGACAGGACTTTCATTATTGCGAACACATCGCGCACGCTGGCGGGATCTGGCGTGGCCACAGCCAATACCAGGTCCGCCGCTGCGGCAAAGTCAATGGAAACGCCGCCAATACCAGCGGGTGTATCGATAACAACGTAGTCGAATTTCCGGCCCAATTCACGAACACGATCCAACAGCGCATTGCGGACAGATTCATCAAGCTCCGCCATTTCCTTACGGCCGGAACTGGCGCAAAGCAGCGAGACGCCCCATGGGGTCTGAACCACGGAATCCTCCAGGCTGACTTCGCCCTGAATCACATTCCACAAGGTGGTGGGCACATGAACGCCGAGCATCTGATCCGCATTGGCCATGGCCAAATCGCCATCGAGCAGCAACACGCGCCCGCCCAGATGCGACAACGCGATGGCGAGATTGGCAGATACAGAACTCTTTCCGACGCCGCCTTTGCCGCCGGTGACAGAGATAAGACTCAATCCCTTGCCGCGAAATACTCGGGGCAACTGTATGGGCTCGTTGACTGGCTCGGAGAAACTGTTCATCATTTACTCCATAATCGTCCTGAAAAGAAGCTGAGCGATACGCCCGGCTCCGGCAACTTCAATATCTTCGGGAACGCGATGACCGCGGGTCAGATAGGAGAAAGGCAAATCGGTCATCTGCTGTATATTCACCAGAGATCCCAGTTCCACGCATTCATCGATTTTGGTCATAATTAAACGGCTGGGGCGCATTGGCGCAAAATTGCGAATCACCGCTTCCTGCTGCGATGTGGAATAGGTGGCACTCACCAGCAAATGTGTTTCCATGGGTTCGCCCGTGGCAAACAGAACATCCTGCAGCATGGTGCGCACCTGCTCGTTCTCAAACGCGCGCCCGGGAGTATCAATCAGCAGAACATCTGCGCTGGAATAGGAACGCAGCGCGGCGGCCATGGTTTCGGGTCTGTCGGCCACCACCAGCGGTACTCCAATTAATTCCGCATAGCGACGGGACTGATCGATGGAGCCCACCCGGTAGGTGTCCGTAGTAATGATGACCACGTCCAGCCCTTCGGAGAGCGCCATGCGTGAAGCCACCTTGGCCAGCGTCGTTGTTTTGCCAACGCCGCTCGGGCCGGCAAACACGAAAATCCGACTGCCTTCTCCCGCCACCATGGGACCCGCCAGTCTGATGCGCTGGGTAATCAGTTCCCGCACCATGCCTCTGGCCAGGTTCATCCAATCTTTGCGATCGACCGTTTTGAGTCCCAGCTTCATTTCGGCGGTGCGCACCAAATCCCGTGCAACCTCGGGCAACAGTCCCAGCGACAGCAACTCCGTGTACACCGGGCCCAGCAATCTGGATGCTTCCTGCTCCTGGGACGCCTCCAGTATTAATGTTCTAAGATCATTGAATCCGGGCAGAACGGCCTGACTGGTGATTTGACTGAGGTCCGCGATCATTTTTCGAAGCGACATCATTTCTCGCTTCAACGGTTCGAGACTCTTTTGAATCTGTTCTTCATTCACCAGTTGTGGTGAGATATTGTCGTTGGGCGCAGCACTCTGGTCCGCCTTTTTTCCAATTCCATATTTCCCGGCCAGACCGGAATTCTTTTTATTCTGTTCCCCATTCCCGACAGCAGTGACCTCCACATACCCGGATGGCCCTTCCATGGTTCGAGCGGAAATAATCATGGCTTCCGCTCCAAGCGCCTTCCTGGTTTCACGCAGTGCTTCACTCATTGTCTTTGCCCGGAATTGTCTGGTTTCCATGTTTCTCACCTGCTAATCTGCCCGTCGGGTAGCCCGACAACACCCAGAGGTACAATTTCCGTACCAGTTGTGACTTCGGCGTACGAAATCACGGAAAGGCCCGGAACCCTTGGTTTTATAAAATCGGAGATGCCTTTTCGAACGTCTGGAGACGTCACTAAAACCGGTGGCGCCGTCGAACGGCTGAACTCGACCGCCAATTTTTCAACATGTTCAAGCAATCTTCTGCCCAGTCGCGGCTCCACGCCCACAAGGTGCAGAGGCTTACCGGCAGAAGATTGACGCAACTCATTTTCCAAACCGCCATCGAGCACCAGCCCCAGCACTTTCCGATTCTCACTGACAAACTTCTCTGTAATGGTGCGTGCGAGACGCGCGCGAACGTACTCGGTCAGTTCTGTTGTATCCTTTGTATGGGGGGCGAACTCCGCCAGCACTTCAAAAATAGATCTAAGATCTCGAATACTGATACCTTCCGCCAGAAGATTGCGCAAAACACGAATCACATCGGTGGCGCTCATGACTGCGGGAATCAGTTCCTCCACCAGCCGTGGATGAGATCTCGCCAGAATATCGAAGAGATCCTGCGCTTCGGCGCGGCCAAGCAATTCATGGGCATTGGTTTTCACCAACTCGGTAATATGAGTCACCATAACGGTGGCGGGATCCACAACCGTGTAGCCCATGTTCTCGGCGCGGGCCCGATTGACAGTCGGAATCCACCAGGCCGCGAGACCAAAGGCCGGCTCTGTGGTGCGTTCGCCGTCAATGTGCGGGGCGCCGCCACCGGGATCAATGGCCAGCAGTTGATTGGGACGCACATCGCCTCTGCCTATTTCCGTACCGGACAGCAGGAAACGATATTCTTTAGGCGACAGTTGCAGATTGTCACGAACGTGAATGGGAGGCAGAATAATCCCCATCTCGGTCACCAGATTTCGACGCAGTCCGCCAATACGATCGGTCAGTTCGCCCCCCTGAGAAACATCCACCAGAGGCACCAGCTCATAGCCCACTTCGATTTCCAGCATATCGAGCGGCAACAGCGCGGCAAGACGTTCCCCTTCGGTAACAGGTTCACTTGTTTCAGCAGCCTCTTGCAGTTCTTCGGCTTCTTTTGCCCGAGGTTTGCGGGCATAGTAAAACATGATTCCCCCCAGTGTCACAAATGGCACTGCCGGCAATCCGGGAACCAGCGCCAACCCAACCAGCACAATTCCTGAAATATTAAGTGCGCGTTTATGGGAAAAAATCTGGCGACCCATTTCGCTGCCCAGCTGTTTGCCAGAGCTGGACCGCGTAACCACAATACCGGCGGCAGTACTAATCAGAAGCGCGGGTATCTGAGAGACAAGGCCATCGCCTACGGTTAAAATCGTATATGTGGCCCCGGATTCTGCCGCGGTCATTTCGAACTGCGCAACACCGATAATAAATCCCGCAACGATATTAATGCCGGTGATCAACAGACCAGCCATGGCGTCCCCGCGAACGAACTTGCTGGCGCCGTCCATGGATCCGTAGAAATCCGCTTCTTCCTGAATATCCAGACGTCGGCGGACGGCCTCCTGTTCGGTTAAGATACCGGCGGCGAGATCCGCGTCAATGGCCATCTGTTTGCCAGGCATGGAATCCAGCATAAAGCGGGCGCCCACTTCTGCCACACGACCAGATCCCTTGGTGATAACAACAAAATTAATAATCACCAGCACCAGAAAGATGATGATACCCACCACATAGTTGCCCCCCACCACGAATTCGCCAAATGTACGGATTACGTGCCCAGCAGCATCCGCGCCCTCACCGCCTTTGAGCAAAATCGCCCGCGTGGTCGCCACGTTGATGCTCAATCGCACCAGTGTGGATACCAACAGAAGTGTGGGAAACAAAGAAAGTTCCATGGGGCGAAAGGAGTACACGGACGCCATGAAAATCATCAGCGAAAACCCGATACTCAGCGTGAGAAAAAAATCGATGATGAACGCCGGAATAGGCAGCACCATCATCAGAAGTACGCATACCAGCAGAATTGGCAATGCGTATTCGCCCTTGTTTCCTTTTTCTGGTACATCCAAAGCAGCCATAATCACCTTGCGTTCCCGGCGCGACATCTCGGGATCCGTCTTCGTCGAATAGTGAATACAATTGACATGCCAGCTGATTCATCATGTAAGCTGTTGAATTAACGTTGTTTTAAAATTGCCTCCGACATGAGACTGTCAGTGGACTGACGGAACCAGCGCCAGAATACCGACCCGCTGGCGCTGATTTCGATAAAAAGGGAAACAGTATAATTAAAATCGCTGTGATGTATCACTAATAGAAAGAGACAAAAATGTTACTACCGGGAGCGAATGTGGCTGATTTGATAAAATCCGATCACGATATAGAGACCCTGTTTATCATTATATGACAACTATCTCTTTAAAAAGCGACTGTTTCGCTCAGCGTACCATCCACGGCGCTTCATTTTTGTGCTATGTTCGTCGTGAAGCAAACAACCCAATAACCAAAGGATCGGGCACTCGCTGGTTTCACCGACAGCTGCAGCAACTGGCGCGAGCATCCCACGAAGGAGACCTATGACAAGATCAATGATATTTCGGACCGTTATCTGGACTCGTCTGGCTATTTTACCCGTTCTTGTACTGTTCATCGCCTGCGACCACGTGGAAGACCCGGCATATGACAGCTCAACCACTGCCGATGGCGATACCGATTCTGACGGGGATGGAGATGGGGATGGGGACAGTGACGGCGACAGTGATGGGGATAGCGACGCGGATGGTGATTCAGACGGAGACAGCCAACCGGGCGGCCCCTGTGACGGCAAAAATGTGGACTGCGATGACTGCTGGGAGTGCGCCGCGCTGGGAACAAAATGTCAAAAGTATATCGACAAATGTTACAATGACTCTTCCAAAAACGGGTGCGCTCAAACGCTCGACTGTCTGACCCAGAGCGTCTGCAGGACGGATGATATCGCCGAATGCATAATCAGCGCCGACCTGTTGTATTCGCCGGCAACCATTCTCGCCTGCGGCAGTCTCACCAGGTACAGTACCGTCAGCGAGATACTGGATATTGCCACCTGTCTGCCCTGCAAAGCGTGTTCAACCGCCTGTGGGGAAAACGAATCCAAAAAATTCATGTATTGCAATCAGCGATAAGCGCCAGACGAAGCGCCCCTTCTCGAATTCCCTAATCGCCCCGAAGAATCCATGAGCGCACATCTGTCGCTTTCATTCCGGCGCGCCGTGCCCCTTCCAGGCCGGCGTCACCGTCCTCAAACACTTCGCAGTGGGAAGGCGCAACCCCCATGATAGATGCGGCGGTTAAGAAGCATTCCGGATGCGGTTTAGAGTGTATCACATCATCTCCATAAACCACGCCCTTAAAAAACTTCATTAAATCAAGCTGTCTCAGCAGAGGTTCCGTTAAATTTCGCGAATTTCCCGTGGCGACGGCCATGGGAATCTTATGGAAATATTTTTCAATAACATTGAATACTTCTGGAATAACACGGGTTCTGGATAAATATTTTTTATGGGCCAAATCCTTTTGGGCAATCACCCCCTCCGGATCCAGTGTTGTACCGTACTCCCGGTTGTAATTCATCACGACACCAGGGAGAGACACTCCGGCATGTCTGTAGAAAAAAGATTCGGAAAACGTTGCATTATAATGCTCGAATGCTTCTTTCCAGGACAACATATGGATGGGCATACTGTCGACGATTGTGCCATCGAAATCAAAAATCAAACCGCGAATATCTTCTGAGATAGTATAGTTCATATGGCACATATACCAGAATAGCAACCCGGCACAATAGGATATATTCAGGCAACAAAGAGTGGTCTGCGGGACCGAACCGATGCAATCGTCCTGCGGTACAATCACAGCCATCCATTTCGTCCCCCAAACCTCATTTTTTTCACTCTGGATGACAGGTTTGATTCAAAGTCATTTGTCCTGAAGCAGTTATCCGTGGAAACAGTCGGGATTTCCCGCGTGCTCCGTTGAGTTCATCAACTGGACATAAATTCGCAAAAAGAGAAAAGAGGTCTGGCGATGAGGAGAAAGCCTGGCATTCCAGGACGAATATCGGATACGACAATGCGAAATACGATAGCGAGACTGTCGCGAAATGGCGAAGCGCCGTATATGCAGGATTTCTCGGAATCTGAGCAGCGTGCTGTGGATGCTACTGCGAAAAATCTACCAAAATATCTTTTGAGCATCTACATCTTTTGAAATTTTACCCATAGATTTCGTGGGAGAGCCCAAATTTAAGGAATACCGAGTTCGGAAACGAATCACACCACTTGCGAACAGGAGCATCAGTATTCCGGCGCCCCAAAGGTGCTTCGAAAATTTTCGTCGTCGAAGCAATTGAAATCGTTAAAGCAGCTTTTGGGGCATGCATCACACATCACACATCGGCGCAATGCCACGAAATCATCCCGTCCCTTCGGATGCCGGTCGAAACAGTCCCCATAGCAGTCCCAGGAAACGGAATTTTGTCGTCGGTTGCACCGGTTATCCAGGCAGTCGTATATGGCCTGGCATTCCGGGTTGTAGAGGCAGGTATCCTCCTGCATCGCGCAATATCCACCAATGGCACACTCCCAGCAACCGTTGTAGCAATCTTCCTCAAGCTGGCATTCCAAAAGATCTTCGTTCAATTCAGCAAACGTTCGCGTCGATAACTCCAACCAGTCAAGATTGCCGCTGGCCAAAGGAGCGACGCCAAAGCTTCCTGTCACATACAGGTTGTGAACCCCCGTCACCTCCACCAGATCGCTTGAGACCGTGTGAAATACCGTCAACGAACTGTTATACGGATCTATACTGGCAATCTCAGTACCTGCGAGGGGATCGTCCAACAGGAATGTAATTTTGCCGGATGGCTGATTAGAGGCCACCTTCAGTGTAAGCGAATTATATCCGTTGAAATCAATCTGCTCGTACATCAACCAGGTCCCCGGCATCAGATGAACCACGACCTGACAATTGGCATTATTACATCGAGGCACTCTGCCCAGTCCAAATGCGCTTACCATATCCAGATAATCACCTTCAACCACACCGTTGCAGTCGCCCTGATTTGCACCAAACGCGCACTCCGCTTGAATTCGCAAGGTTTTGGTCTGATCGCTATCCGAATCGGTATCGTTTTCCAGCGATTCCGAATCACTCTTTTCACTGGGCCAAAGAATCAGCGTTTCCCTGATATCCTCACCGCTCGGTAAACTCAGAATGACGGTATACTCAACGTCCACTTCGCCCTTGAATTCGTCCAAACTTACCCAGACTTCCTGAGTGGCAAAACTGACCCTATCAACCTTTTGTTCGTTATCCACATCCACCGATTTGCCGTTGGCGACAATGAAGGCGCGAACCGTCGAGTCCAAATCGATAGCAGTCTCGCCGCAACTCAGATTGCGATACGCCACGGGAAAATATCCACGGGTTTGGATGGTTAAATGAGTGCTTGTTTCGGGACTGGAAGTGTTTGGTCTGATTCCACTGATTGTTGCGCCATCCGGTGTGTCCGCCTGATCTTCACACGTCACCAGAAGCGCAATGACAGCGCTCAAGAGGCCGACTCGAAATAAATATTTAAAGACCGTTTTGCCCCCAGACTTTTGTTTGACCAATCTCACCTCCAGCAATGGCGGAAAAGTACAATGTGGCGACTATAGCATACAACCATTTGCGGCGTCCATTTGAAGCGCGAAATTTCCCCAAAAAAGGCGGGACGCAGCATATTACATCGTAACAATATCAATCTTGATGCAACAAATAAAATAATCACAAGTTGTACGGATTATGCTGGGCTGCTCATATTATCCGATTCGTGATCGAATACAATTTTCTGAACTTCAACTCCGACTATATTTTCGATTTCAGCCACCATGCTGTCCGCTTTGGACTCATTGCCAAGCATTTCCAGAATAATAATCCCATTGGTTGAACAATACGAATCACTGGCCTCATGAAGACCCAACCGGGTTTTGATATAGCAGCCGTATTGAGAGAGTATCTGTTGCAACTCTCCCGCATGGCGAATACGGTCCGTGATATGGATGGCCACAATAATGTGCAGTTCACGATTCATCGTCACGTCTCCCTGTGTTTGAAAGGTTAATGCGTTACTATAGCACGCGATTATGCGGGGGCAGCGCGTCCGGTGCCTTTTCGCCACTCGACTCGCCGTTGACTATCGATACCACTTCAGCTGCCGGCGCAATCGAACCACATCCCCCACCACGATAAGTGCGGGCCTTTGCATGTCCGGAATCGCGATGGATGGGTTATTTGCTTCTCCAAGAGTGGTTTCAAACACAGCCTGAGTGGGCAGGGTTCCGTGGGAAATAATGGCCACCGGCGTTTCCGGAGGCTTACCATTGGCAATCAGTTTGGAAGCAATATCCGTCAGTCGATGCACGCCCATCAGAAAAACAACTGTTCCCTTGCTCGATGCAATATCCTGCCAGTTGACACGGCTCTCGGTTTTCAAAGGCGATTCGTGGCCGGTGACCACCTGAAAAACCGATGCCGCATCTCTGTCGGTAATGGGTATTCCCGCATAGGCCAAAGCGCCAATGGCAGATGATACCCCCGGTACAATTTCAAACGGAATATTATGCTGTGCCAGGGCACGCGCCTCGGACGTCAGTCGACCGAAAACGCACGGGTCGCCGCCTTTTAGACGACAAACGGTTTTACCCGCCTGTGCCAGGTTGACCATCAGATCGTTAATTTCGTCCTGACTTCTCAATGCACACCCGGCACGTTTGGACGTATCAAAGCGTTCCACGCTGGGAGAAATACTGTCGAGCACTTTGGGATTAACGAGTCCGTCGAAAAGAACCGCGTCGGCGCTGGCCAGAACCCGCAGCCCCTTAACAGATATCAGACCTGGATCACCCGGCCCGGCCCCCACCAGATAAACTGTCCCGACGGGAGAAGTGTCGGTCTCTGCGACAGCCATCTGTGCAGCAAGTTCACTTTCAAACCAGTCCTGACGTGCTTCTTTTGGCAGCTGTTCGAGCTGATTGGCCACCCGCTCCGATGCCATGTGTTTTAAAATGGTCGCTCGTTTAGCCTCCTCTTTGATAACTTTTCGAACACGACTGCGCGCGTCTGCCAGCCAATCCACATAGGTTTGGTAAAATGGCGGGGCCAACGCCTCCACCTCCTTACGAAGACGCCTGCACAACGCCGGCGCGTCACCGTTGCTGGCAATGGTCATCTGAAGCCGTCCGCGGGAAATCACTGACGACACAAAGAATGTGCACATTTCCGGCACATCCACCACATTTACAGGAATCGATTTGGCGCGGGCATCCCTAAAAACCGCACGATTTACGGATTCGTCGTTTGTGGCGGCAATGACCAGGGCCAACCCTTCATCGAGGCCGTCGTATGGTTTGCGCTGCAAACGAATGGTGCCTGCCTTTGCCAAAGCGTCTATTTCTTCTCGCACGTCCGTGGCAACCACATTCACCGCCATATTAAATTTGAGGAGCCACTCAATCTTCTGCAGCGCGATATGGCCTCCCCCCACCACCAGCGCCCGATTATTGTGAGTGACATTTAATGAAACGGGAATCGTCTGATAGGCGGTCATATCACTCCAAACAGCAGTTCAATGCGCATCAATGCCCCACAGCATCAACATGTTGTGCTCAAGTACCCGTAAAATTTCGTTCATGTATTCTCTTGCGGCTTTCACACTACCGGGAAGTGCAAAAACCTGCGTTTCATTTATCACACCGGCCACTGACCGGCTGATGAGCGCCTGCGGCAAATCGGCCCCGTACTTCATGCGTATAAAATCCATAATGCCAGGAATTTCCTTGTGAAAAAGTGACAACAGTGTCTCTGGTGTGATGTCTCTTTTGCCGATTCCCGTCCCACCGGTGGTCAACAGCACATCCACTTCCCGGGCGACACAATCGTTCACTTTGTAACGCAACAACGTGGCGTCATCGCCAATAATGGCGGTGTCCACCTGTAAATGCCAAGGGGTTGACGAAAAAAACGACTTCAGCATTTCAACAATGGCGGGGCCGCTGCGATCTTTGTATTCCCCCTGGCTGGCGCGATCACTCAATGTGAGTACCATGATTTTCAACGGCCTTTGATGATGTGCCAGCGCGTCCCCCACCCTCAATCTTCCCGGCTCAACCACCCTGCAAAACACCCCATGTTGTGGCATGATACATTTTCCAGCCTCCGAAAAAATGGCGCATTCTGTCCCATGACATGTCTTGCCCAGCTGGGTGACTTCCAGCACCACGTCCCCCAGAGTCAATGTGTCTCTCACGGCGATTTGAGAAAAGTCGATGCCTTCAGTCGTAATATTCTCGCCAAACTCCCCCGATAAAAGCGACCGCCCCAACTCCGTCTCAAAATCGCGTATCTGCTCAATGGGCAACAGACTTATCTGTCGATGCCAATTGCCCGCGTGGGCATCGTCCACAATTCCCATCTGTGAAACGCGCACTTCGGACACAGGGGTCTTAGCCACCCCTTTTACTTTCGAGATATTCAAAGATACAACAGACGCCAATTCAGTCTCCCTCTGCCGATGTTTTGTTTTTTTCCAAAAGGCGAATATCCTCAATCACCATGGATTTATCCACCGCCTTGCACATATCGTACACCGTAAGCAGGGCGACACTCACGGCGGTGAGCGCTTCCATTTCCACGCCCGTTTGCCCCACGCATTTTGCGGTGGCCACCACGTCCACCCCTGTATCGGTCAATGTGGCCTCTACATCCACCTTTGTGAGCTGCAGACTGTGACACAGCGGAATCAATTCCGGCGTTCGTTTGGCCGCCATGACCCCCGCCAATTCCGCAGTGATACACACATTCCCCTTTTTAACCGTGTTCTGCGCAATCTGGGCACGCGCCTTTGCGCCAAGCAAAATGCGACCTGCGGCTCTGGCCTGACGCACACTCTGCTCCTTCCGGGTTACGTCCACCATTTCCGGCCTGTTTTGCGCGTTGATATGCGACAATCGATTTTTCATTCACCCCCCTATCTGATAAAATCGATGGCCACTTTTGAGGCCGCATTCCGGTTTATGCTGCAACGCCATTTTAAACGCATTTTCAATTCCCAGCTGCCTCACTGAAAACGATTCATCACTAAAAAGGCAGGGAAAAATCACTCCGGCACTGCTCAACCGGAGTCGATTGCAGCGATCGCAATTGCCCCCTTCCCCGCCCATTACCGGCCAGAATTCACCTGTTTCGGTATTCATCCTGCGAATGTAGCGCACATCAAATCCTTTATCTTGCCCATATGCGGCCACCGACTGGGCATGGGGTTCGCGGGGAGATTCCGTGACCACACAATTCAGTTTGATGCCTGTAAAACCGGCACGTACCGCAGCATCAATTCCTTCCAGCACGTGAGACAAATTACCGCCGCGAGTGATTTGCGCGTAGGCGCCGGCATCCAGTGTATCCAGACTGATATTCAGGCGTTGAAGTCCGGCGCGAATCAACGGGTCAGCGTACTGCCCCAAAAGCTGACCATTGGTGGTCATGGCCATATCCGAAATTCCATTGATGTCTGCCAGCTTTTTAACCAACGTTACAATGCCTCGGCGCACCAGCGGTTCTCCTCCTGTCAAACGCACTTTGCGAATGCCCAGTCTGGCCCCAAAAGCAACAACGTTTTCGATTTCCTCCAGGCTCAAAATGGCCGCACGCGGACTGGTCGCGATTCCTTCTGCGGGCATGCAGTAGGTGCATTTTAAATTACATCTATCGGTCACTGACACCCTCAGATATGTGATGGCGCGGCTATAGGCATCGAACATGGACCACTGTTCCCTTCTCAATTTCCTTCACGCCTTTTGGCACCGTTAAAATACCATCCGCATCACAAAAAGCACCGATGTGCGCAGACCCATGATAGTCGACAAGGGCCACTTTTCCCGGCCCGGTGAATCGCACCGGAAGGCTGCTTTGCCGTTTGGCTTTTTTCCGGCGGAATGTGTCTGACAATTTTGCCATTATAATTGCGGGAGCAAAGTCATGTCCCATAAGCCTGTACAGAAAGGGTTTTATAATCAATTCAAAAACCACCAGCGCGGACACCGGATTTCCAGGCAGCCCAAAGCAATACCGACCATTTTTTGACGTACCGAACAAGGTGGGCTTTCCCGGCTGCATCGCCACACTTTTATACTCAAAACGATAGCCTTCCGCCAACAGTGCCTCTGGAACAAAATCATAGGCGCCCATAGATACACCGCCGGAAACAATGACCACATCGCACGCCTCCCGGGCTCTGGCAATGGCACTGCGGATTGCCTCAAGTGTGTCATCCACGATGCCATAATAATTTGGAAGCGCGTTCATCTGCTGCGTCTGGGCCACCACCTGGCAGCTGTTGCTGTTGCGAATCATCGCTCCTCCAATTGCTTTTTCGGGTTCCACCAGCTCACTCCCCGTGGCAATAATACCCACCACTGGACGGCGAATGACCGGAACATCGGCAAACCCCACCGCCGCAAGCATGGCAATATGGGGTGGTCCAAGCCGAATCCCCCGCTTTAGCACTATGTCGCCTTTGTGCACATCCTCTCCCTTTGTGCAAATATTGTCTTTGGTGCACTGGCCATCCGGTGCGACAACCATCACATCGCCATCATCGGATAACTGTGTATGTTCCACCATTACCACACAATCCGCGCCGGTGGGCACCGGAGCTCCCGTCATTATTCGGACACACTGGCCCTCTCCGACAACGATAGTGGGAACCTGGCCCGCTGGCACCTCCCCTGCAACGGTCAACGGTTTCGTTATATCCACACGCCGACAGGCGAAACCATCCATGGCGGATTTGGCAAACGGCGGCATATCCATATCGGATGCCACATCGGAGGCTAAAATACGATGCAACGCCTCACAGAGTGGCACCCGCTCCAACGGTAAGGTCACCGCTGCACGCAGCGTAGCAGCCAGGGCTTCATTCAGAGATATATTCGCAGGAATCACATTACTCGCATTCTTTTTGGCGTCCACTGCAATTGCAAACGGCGCTGTCAGCCGATGACTTATTACCATTGATAACGTCTATTTAAAACATCTCAACCTTTTTTCCATCACTGAGTATCCACATTACTGCGTAAATAAATTTGCAATCATTCAGATGCTGGCAGAGAAGGCCGCATGGGCGGCATTCCACCCTTGATTTCACTTCGCTTTTCCTGAAAAAAGAATCTCTGTTTTCGCTCACAACTGCACAACAAGCTGTTGGTTCGTTCAGTGGTTCCCCAAAAAAAGATAAATTTTCACTGTAAAAATCCTATAAAATTGAATTTGTTCGTAAATATTGTAAATTTCCATAATCTAATTTCCACAATCGTGACTTTTGTTGCGAGCAAAGTTGCGAACAAGAAGGAGGAAACCGATGAAACAATATTTGTGGTGGGCAGTACTGGTAATTGCAATTGGGTGTTCGGACCCCAGCAATAGCGGAAGTTCAGGAACAGATTCTTCGAACGATTCGAACACTATCTCAGGCAGTGATTCCTCCAGCGATACAGCAACATCATCTGATACGACAACATCAACAATGGCGAATGGGACGGATAATCAATCAACAGATTCCGCAGCCAATGGAACCGATTCCACAGCCAATGGCCCAGACGGCGATAACGACGGCGCCGCCGATTTGCAGGACAACTGCCCCTCCATCGCCAACCCGGATCAGGCTGACGTGGACGCGGATGGCGTTGGCGATGCGTGCGACAATTGCCCCACATGGGGGAATTCCAGCCAGACCGATACGGACAGCAATGGAACAGGTGATGCCTGCCAGCTCCTGGCGCCCGGCGATCCGGATGGCGACAGCGTGGCGGCGGGCGACAATTGTTCGCTCATTGACAATGCGGATCAGTTGGACGCCGACAGCGACGGCATGGGGGATGCCTGTGACAATTGCGTCAACACCTGGAACCCGTTCCAGGAGGATTTGGATGCAAACGGCACCGGTGACCATTGTGAAGAAGCGCTGGTCATCCCGCTGGGCACGCCCATCTGTGCATCCGGCTCAACGGAAAGTGTGCGCCTTGCCTCCAATCTGTACATCCTTCTTGATTTATCCACTTCAATGACATTTGATGCACAGGGCGGAACATCTACCCGGTGGGAGGTTGTAACGACGGCATTGGATGGCGTCAGTGATGATTTGGCAGCAGGATTCAATATTGGCCTTGGCACCTTCCCGGCGCGCTGTGAGAACCAGTCCGGTTCCTACACATGTGACGATACTCCCAGTGCCTGCAGTGCCGCAAAACTTCCGGACGAAATTCTGCCAATGCAGGCTGGTCGCGCGGGACAGGTCATTCGAGATACCTATGCATCCATCACACCGTTTGGGACCACCCCAACTGCAACAGCGCTGACTCAGGTTCTGGCCAACCGCGTGTTTGAACTGGATGGCGACACCTTCGCCGCTCAGCGATCAAGTGCTGTCGTGCTAATAACCGATGGCGACCCCAACTCCGGAGGGGACACCTGCAACCTCAGCGGTGACATGACTAATACCGTTGCGGCAGCCGAAGCCCTCGCAGACGCCGGCGTGCCGGTATATGTTATTGGTATGACCGGCGTGAACGAAAATAATATGGAGAGCATTGCTGTTGCGGGTGGCGGTGACAATCCAAATGATCCGGATAGAACATGGTTTCCCGCCGAAGACGTGGAAAGTCTGAGCGCGGCGCTGATGGTCATTGCCGGCGCCTCGATTGGTTGTTCGCTGTCTGTGGCGGCCGATGCATCCACTCCACCGGACTGGGAAAGAGCCAGCGTGGTGATGACTCTCTCCCCCACAGAAGAACGGGTTTTAGCCGATACCGAATACACCATCAACACCACGGCGCCGGTAACCATGGCGCTTGCCGGAATCGCCTGCGACGAACTCAAGGCATCCGCGGGCAGCGGCCAGGAAGTGGGATTGGAAATTCGGGTGGCCTGCCAGGAAACCTGTGACACAGTTGAAACATGCGGCGACGGTATCGATAACAACTGCAATGGCGTCATTGATGAAGAATGCGATGCCTGGTGCGTGTGCGTTACCGGTAGCACCGCCTGCGGTGATTGTCCCGCTGATTGCATTCCCGCAGTTGAGATTTGTGACGGCAAAGACAACAACTGCGACGGCACAATTGATGAAGGATGCTGCGTTCCGCAAACAGAAGAATGCGACGATGTGGATAACGACTGCGACGGCATCATTGATGAAGGGTGCAATGTTATAGTCGAATAACCCGCGGACTTATTATCAGGATTTCCTGCACGTCATATATCCCAACGATTCTGATGCAACCATCATTGCGGTGTGACCTCATTTTTTCGAAGCAATTAAAAGTGGTCGGAATTTCTACTCGCAGATTCAGGCGTCATTTGAATCCGATGTGACGGGCGTCGCTGCAGGATTGGCAGATGGCGAATCGGCGGATGGCGTATGACTTGCGCCTTCCTGAGGCGTGCTGTCTATCGGAGTCTTCTGGTCGTCTGCCAAATCACTGTCCATGCTGGGAGTTCCTTCTGCTGCGGGAAAAACATATGGCGGGAATGTCACCCATTTCAATGCGGCCACTTCTCCCTGACGGGCATAGTCGATGGCATCGCCCAGAATGCGTGCGGCCTCCTGAGGAGCATGAAATCCCATGGAATTTTCTGCGGCAATAAAATCGATACGCCATTGCGCTTTTCGCTGCAGCTCCAAAGATGCTTTAAGTTGTTCCTCGGTGGCACCATCTTTTTTGGCTTTTAGAATGGCATCAATCTGGTCCATCAGCGCCGCCCCGACCCGTTGCAGCAGCTTGTAGTTTTTATCCTGAATACCGTCGACTCTTGCCAGCAGTTCCTTTTCGCTCACGTGGTGGCAATTCTGACAGGCCCGATTTACGTTCAGCAACGGACTGCGCACCCAGTGATCGGAAATTTTTGTGGCGCCATTGCGCATGTACGGCAAGTGACAATCCGCGCAGGTAACGCCGCTGCGCGCATGAATTCCCTGAGACCACAACTCGAACTCCGGGTGCTGGGCTTTGAGAATCGGTGCGCCGGTCTCCTTGTGCTTATAATCAAAGAAACACTCACCCTAAAAACATGCGTTTGAGCCAGGGGTCGCGCTCAATTTTTTCCTCAGGCAATGATTCTGATCCCCCATGACCGCCAAATCGGGTTTGGGTGGGTTGCGTCGTGCGTTTATACATATCGTACTGCCTGGGCCAGTTCTTCCCCCACTGTGCCGGGTCCGTCGTGTCTTCTGTCACTTCCTGCACACGAACGTACGGCGTGAGTGCTTCGTTTTTACGCTCAAAGATATTTACCAGCAACGCGGTAATGGATGCGGAAAGCACAGCAGTCACAATCAGCACACCGCCAATGACCAATCGAAAGTTCTGTTTCTTGTCGGCATCCGAAGTCATTTGTTCTCCTTGTCCATAGATACGTTATCCACCGATTCATTGAATGGCCCCCCCCAGGCCCACCTGTTCACCGTGCCCTACGGTCACGTGGCAGTGGATACAGCGAACAGCGTCCTCATCGGTTGACGCATGGTGTCGCAAAGGTGATGCAATAAAATAGCATTTCGATATGTGTTAAATCTTCACAGGGTCTCAATCTGCGCTGTTTCAATGCAACGTTATTTCTGCCAAATACCTTTATGAGGAGTCCTGGTACGCTGTTTGCTCAAGTAACCCGTTGACACAAAGCGCTCTGCAAACTGACAAATGAATGCATTGAAAAACAGAGGAGAGAGTAAGCATGAAACAGGCTTTGATTCTTGCGGCAGGCCGGGGTGCGCGCCTTGATAGACCCAATACTCCCAAGCCGCTGGTGGAAGTGGGCGGGCAGCCGATGATTGTCCGTCTGATAAATCAACTGAAACAACAGAACGTGGAGCGTATTCACATTGCCGTCGGGTACGAATCCAAACGCATCATGCATGCGCTATCCAGCTATTTCGGGTACGAGACCGGACTGGCGTTTCACAAAGTGGAAGATTGGCAAAAAGGAAGTGCCCGAAGTATACTGGCCGCCAGAAAATGGATTCCCGGCAATTTTATACTGGCGATGGCCGACCACGTATTTGACGATTCACTTATCGCTGAAATAACGAATGCGGCCCCGGGGGCCAACGAAGTTCTGGCCATGGTGGACAATCGTCCCATCCCCCCGCAAATATTCAAAACAGCGCTGAAAGTGCGACAAACAGAATGGGGAAGCATCGAGGATGTTGGCGTTTCACTGACGGATGCGACGGGCATTGACGCGGGTCTTTTCGCAGCGTCCAATGTACTATTCGATGTACTCTCCACCCTCACCCGCCACGGAAGAAAAGGCGAACTGATGGATGGACTCCGCGTCCTGGCGCGAACAGAAAGTCTGTGTGCGCGTCTCATCAGCGATGCAAACTGGTTTGATGTGGATACACCGGCCGATGTCATTCGCGCGGAAATGCACCTTCGTAAAATCAAACGTGAACACAGCGTGCGCCCAGTTGCACGCGACCCGCAGGTCCCGATGTCCGCCGGCATGGATTACCGGCTGAAAACCGATCATTGCACACAGATGATTGTCCAAAATGGACTGGTGGAAAGTCCCGAAAAGTATAACATCATTCCGCGCCAGAGTGCATCGTCGCCTGTTTTTCTGTTCACCGATGAAACTGTTTCGACGTTGTATGGCCAGGCATTTGCGGCACGGTTGCGCGAACAGGGATATGATATTCATTCAATCGTTTTGCCAGATGGTGAGGAATCCAAAACCATTTCAAATTATGTCTATCTTGTGGAACGGGTCCTCAGCCGGGGCGTGGATGAACGTTCCGTCTTCATTTCACTGGGGGGCGGTGTGGTTTGCAACGTATGTGGTTTTGTCGCATCCACTATTTATCGAGGTCTGTCATTGATTCACATTCCAACTACTCTCATGGCGCAGGGAGATGCCGCCATCAGCCACAAGCAGGCCATCAACGGGCATTTTGGCAAAAACATGGTGGGCGCCTACTATCCGCCCGATAAAGTAATCATCGATATAAACGTACTTAAAACGCTTTACAAAAGACAAATACAGGATGGCTTTGCAGAAATTGTCAAACACGCACTGGGACAGGATCCATCACTTGCCGAATATCTTTTGTCTTACGGAGATGATATTTGTTCGCTGCCATTTCTCGATTATGTCATTCAGCGGAACATTGCCCTCAAATGTGAGCTGGTACGCGAGGATCCCAGGGAATTGAATGACGCCATGGTGCTGCAATATGGACATACCGCGGGACACCCACTGGAGCATCTGTCGGGCTATGCGTTGTACCACGGAGAAGCGGTTGCCATGGGCATGATGGTTGCTGTCCGAGTGGCACGTCACCTGGGCGCCTGCGATGATCGGCTTGTACATCTGCACATGGAATTACTTCAAAAATTTGGATTACCAACAGAGATTCCCCGCGAAATAGAGGTATCCGACTTCATAGACGCATTGCGGTTTAACAAACGACACCTCATGGAAGGCTCTCAAATGGTGTTATTGCAGGATATTGGCCGACTTTGGAAAGTGGATGGGAATACTGCCATTCCCGTTTGTGAAAATGTAATTCGAAAGGCGTTTTTAGAGACTCAAAATTCCCAATGCTCTCTTGAATTTTGGTCCCGCAGCGATTCGCGAACGGATGCATTTCATCATACAGCTGCCCAATGGAACGCAGTTGGATCATGAAACGATCAACAGCAGTGGTAACCGGCGCGGGTAGCGGTATTGGTCGAGAAACGGCGTTATGGCTCGCGCGAAAAGGCGTACAGGTATTTGCAGTTGGCAGAAAACCCGCCATGCTGAACGGGACTGCATCGTTGGATACTACCCATTCATTCATTTTTCCACTTTGCGCGGATGTAACTTTGGAAGAGGAATTGGAAGCGGCGTTTACCCCATTGAAAAAAGTAGATATTGTAGTAGTAAACGCGGGCATTTGTGAAACAGCAGCCATTAACGCCTCGAAGGCTGCAACCGTCTGGCAGCGTGTCATTCACACCAATCTCACGGGAAGCTGGAACACGCTGCATACACTGGCGGACAAACTAACAGATGGCGCCCGAGTTGTTCTGGTATCATCGGGCCTTGGAAAACTGGGTCGGGCGCACTATACGGCATACTCCGCCAGCAAACACGGCATGCTCGGAGTAATGAAATCTCTTGCACTGGAATGGGCCCCAAAACAGATTCGAGTTAACGCGGTATGTCCAGGATGGGTAGAAACAGAAATGGCGATGGCCGATTTAAGGCGAGCTGCTAAACGCAATAAAACCAGTATAGACATCGAAGGTATTCGTGCCACAGAGCGCATCCCCATCGGCCGTTTCGTCCAGGCAAAGGAAGTGGCCAATCTTATTGGCTGGCTATGCAGCGACGAGTCGTCTGGAATAACCGGTCAGGCTTACAATATTTCAGGAGGAGAATTTGGATTATGAAACGCTTACAGCTTGCCACAACACACTCACCATTTGGTGAAAGCAACGTCACTGTTATTGGGCAGGTGACGCACGATCGCTATGACCAGCTCTATCCCGGCGGATGTGCATACTACGCTGCCATCGCGCTTAAGGGACTGGGAGCCAATGTGTCTCTTGTCAGCAGTGTTGGTCAGGACTTCCTTTTTGCACGCCACCTGGAAGGATTGCGTTGCATCATGCGGATTGGTGATAAAACAACCGAGTTTTGCAATGTGTATCCATCCGTGGGTCCGCGAATTCAATACGTTCAGAATTGCGCTCCCAATATCACTGATGAGCTTCTGCCCCAGGGATGGCGCAGTGCTGACTTATGCATTCTCGCACCGGTCATGGGTGAACTGAATGAGGTGGTCTGGTCAAAAATTCGCGGGGCTCGGCATACTGCAATATTTCTTCAGGGCTATTTGAAAAAGGCCCATACACAAGTTCGAAACGGACGACGTCTTGTCGTTCCATTTGATGGAGAATTCAATTGGGAGATGGTCAGGGATGTCGATTCTGCATTTTTAAGCAGGGAAGATATCGAGCTGTTCGCGTCCACTGAATTCCTCAGAAAATTAACGACCAGGGTGCGAACAGTTGCGGTCACAGATGGCGAAAGAGGCTGCAGAATATATCATGAAGACACCCTTGTTGACGTTGACATATTTCCGGTAGATGCAGTGGATTCAACTGGCGCAGGAGATACGTTTGGTGCTGCAACTGCCATGGCACTGGCCCACGGATATCCGATTGAATCCGCTGCCAGACTCGGTTCCGCTGCTGCATCAGTTGTGGTTGAAGGTGTGGGGGGAACGCGGCTGGACCGAATCAAATATGCCTTTGAGCGACAACATTGCATTTTTGCCAAAACCAGCAGCAATTCACACTCTCTGGCCGTCTAATTTGCTTGCATGGCGTTTGACTTTACCGTTACAAAAATGGCTGGTTCCCAAGGATGCCTAATCTCGTAGCGTCGCTGACGGCGATCTATCCAGAATGGATCGTATCCTTTGGGCCAAACGGTCTTTCCTGAGCGGTTTGTTGCATATCTCCACAATTCCAGATGACTTTATATCCTCGGGAGATGACGCTTCGGCGTAGCCGGTGCAAAGTACAATGGGCAAATCTCGAATCTGTTTAACTTTTCGCGCCAGTTCCAATCCGGTAATGTGGGGCATCGCCTGGTCTGTAATCAACAGATCATACTTATTGGGATCTGCCTGGAAACAGGCCAACGCTTCCTCTGGTTCGGTATGGCATTCAACTGTATAACCGTACTCTTCGAGAATTCTTTTCCCGAGCTGAGCCAGCATCTCTTCGTCATCCACCAGCAGAATTCGCTCGGTGCCACGATCTGCCACACAGATTGGTTGCGCAGGATGTCTGGAAAACGTGCGTGTACTTTTGGGGATATAAACTTCGAAAAGAGACCCATTGCCCAAAGAACTTTCAACCACAATATTTCCATCATGCTGTCGCACCAGCCCGAACACAACGGAAAGCCCCATCCCGGAACCCGTGCCATGCTTGCGTGTGGTAAAATACGGCTCAAAAATATGCTTCATGGTTTCTTCCTGCATACCACTGCCCGTGTCACGCACGGTAATACGCGTATACTTACCGGCAGGACTTTCGCCAAGGCGTCCTCTGAACGGCGTTTTTCGTTCAACATCCTCCAGCCCGATATGCAGGGTTCCCTTTTCTCCCATGGCATATACCGCATTTGTTCCCAGATTCATAAGGATCTCGTGAATCGCTGTAACGTCTGCCTCAGTGGTTGTGTTCTCCGGTCGTAAATCTATGTGAAAAGTAATAGAGGGTGGTGTGGCGCCGCGCAACAGTGTTGCGGTTTCCCGGATAACATTGGAGAGGTACACCGACTGGCGGCTTCCTTTTTGAGGTCGACCGAAAGTGAGTATCTGACGTACCAGATCTCTGGCTCGTTCTGACGCTGAAATAATCATATTCATATTTTCGTAAAGCTCCGAGCCGGACTCAACCACATCGCGGGATAAATCCGCATATCCCAAAATAGCGGCAAGAATATTGTTAAAATCATGGGCGATACCGCCTGCGAGATGCCCTATTGCCTCCATCTTTTCTGCCTGCCTAAGCTGCTGCTCCCGTTCCTCCACCAGATTGTAGGCTTTTCTGGTCTCCGTGATATCGATGACAGCCACAAGCAATTCGAGGTTGTTAGCTTCGTTGGCGGGCGGATGAGAAGCTTCAATACGAACAAACGTCGTCCCGGATTGATTGGGTTTCAACTCAAGCTCAAACGTTTTTTGATGGGGAGTTTCAAAAAAAGATCGATATCGACTGCGAAAAAGCTGTTCGCTGTCTCTGGTCAGAAATCTTGAAAACGGCGCTCCGATGAGAGCGTAGGCAGGCGTATTCAGATATTTCTCCAGCAGGATATTGGCATCGACTATCATTGCCGAAGAATTGAGTACCATGTATCCCACTGGTGCACTTTCAAACAGGTTCTGATATCGGGCTCTCGTTGTCTCAAGCGAATGCTGGGTTATCCTCAGTTCCTCGTTTTGCAGTTCCAGTTCCATCTGATAAATCTGAAGTTCGGAGACCAGGCTTTCAATTTCCGGAGCGACTAGTGTTTTAGGGCCTGAACTGCAGGAAAGCGCGAGAAGATGCATTGCTTTGTCTCGAAGCTCTCGGGAACGGCTATTGGTCGGTTCCATGATCTTTGACCTTTGGCGAAGCAGTTGTATCTGCGATATCTGTGATATTTGAAAATGTAGTATATACCTCGTACAGGTCAAATGTTCCTTGTTTAAAAAGTGGCACCGAGTTTACCATTAACCAGCGCATCTCATCCTGTTCACTTTTGCGAATACCCATTATGCGATTGCGTACTGGCGCTGTTGTGTCCAATGCAACCGTAGATGGATGCGCCAACTTCAAGCAATTCGTTATCTGCATTAAAGGCCTGTAATCCGCTAACCAGTGATGCAATATCGGAAAATTCGCTCAGTCGGGCGTTAAACAGTCGCAAAGCGGCGGGGTTTATATCAACAATTTTTCCGCTTGCATCCTGAAAGATAGTTAGTTCAGACAGTGTGTCAAATATTACCCGGCATCGCGATTTACCACTGTTCTTTTTTCAAAAGTCAGAATTTCTAACCGCACAACACTCTGAATCAACCGTATTTCGATCTGTGTTCCAACGGACATCCATCAATGAATGGGTCGCATGCTGCAACGCGGTTAAGTCGACAAACGTTGCCAGCACACCGAAGTATGCCTCAGGTCCAATTCGATAGGGCAGAATACGCATCAGGTACTGCCGATGGTCTTTGGTATGCACCACTTTTTCACGCGCGATACCTTCGTTATGAACCGACGTCATTTCATCAACGGGAAAGACATCGATCAAATGATGGGCCAAATGAGTTACCGGACGACCAACGTCTGTTTCGAGAAGCTAAAAAAACATTTCTGATTTCCGCAAAGAATCGGCGAATCGAAAGATTCTCATCCAGACCGACGGCAGACGCACCGACTCCAATATAGTGCCCTGGCGAAACAGCCATGGATGTGTTTTCAAGCGCCATTTCAGCGTCCCTGAACTTGTTGCTTTTATTCATAAGTTCGTCCTATCCGTCTGGCCAAAAACCTAAAGGCGGAAATAGCGCACAAGAGGTACACCATTGCGCGTTCGTCTCTCCAGAGTATGGTTATAGTAATTCTATTACCGTAAACGTTGATGTAAAACCAATTGAGTTAAATTGTTGCGACTTGCCTGGCGGGAAACGCAAGCTCCTGTCGCTGGTATGAGAAATTGATTGACATGAAATCCGTGCACGACAATACCCCGGAGGCGATTCTTGAACTTTCTGTGCTCAAGCACATGGTTGACAAAAAAACCATTGCACTGGAGGCGGCTCTGACTGAAGTAACTCGTTCAAACACTGAACTGGAGCAATTCGCGTTTATCGCATCCCACGAACTTCAGGAGCCTTTACGCAAAATTGTCTCATTCGGAAACCTGCTTTCCGAATACTATGGACATCAATTGGATGCAAAGGGAACAGACTATCTTGACAGAATGAAAAGTGCTGCAAAGAGAATGCAATCGCAAATCGACAATCTTCTGCGGTATTCCCGCATATCCACGGAGGATATAACCTTCGAGCCTGTGAATTTGAACGAGTTGGTAAAAAAAATGGCCATTGATTTTGATGAAGAAATACGGTCTGACGGCGGCATACTGAATATTGACCAACTTCCCGAGATTCAGGGAGACGCTTTGCAGCTGCGGCAGCTCTTTTTAAATCTTATCGGCAATGCCATCAAATTTCGTCACCGCAATAGACCGCTTGTCATCAATATAAACACAACGTTCCATGACAAAGAGGTTATCATTAAAATTTCTGACAATGGTATTGGATTTGAACAGTCTCAGTCCGAAAGTATTTTTGGGATATTCCATCGCCTACATGGGGACACCAGGTATTCCGGTTCGGGTATTGGGCTGGCCATTTGTCGTCGAATTGTGAGAAGACATTCGGGCGCCATATGTGCATTTGGCAATCCGGGCAAGGGCGCCTGCTTCCATATAACATTCAGCAAATATCCAATTCGCTAACGTTACAGAAAAAAGAAAATTGTCGGATTTCTGCATTATTCATTCCGTACGTTCGATTCGTTGCACACCGCGGGCCAACAGGTATATTTAATTGTATTCATAATGCTCCAAACTGCGCCATTTCGTTTTGTTCAGGGGGAAACAAAAATGCCACGCGAAAAGACCATTCTGCTCAGAGTACTTGCCGTGGAAGACGATTGTGATGACAAGGTATTACTGCAGGAATTGTTTAAACAGTCAACGGCTCACAATTATAGAGTGACGTATACGACTTCACTGCATGAGGCAGTTGAAATGCTGAATATGGCGCTCTTTGATGTGATACTTTGTGATTTGAATCTGACCGATTCCACAGGTATGGATACCTGCATGAAAATCCACGAAAAGGCACACAATACCCCCGTATTGATACTTACAGGATATGACGATGTGGATTGGGCCAAAAAAGCATTGCGATGCGGAGTTCAGGACTATGTTGTCAAATCCGATCTCAATCTGCGCTGTCTTGAGCGGGCGATAACATTTGCCATAGAAAGAAACGCGCTGATGGCCAGGCAAAAAAAAGCACGCGAGGAGATTCAGTCTCCAAAGGGCATGTTACCCATATGCGCCTACTGCAAAAAAATTCGAGATGAGGATGGGTACTGGGAGCAAATAGAAACGTATATCGCCAACCGTTCAGGTGCTTTTTTTACCCATAGCATCTGCCCAGAATGCGCAGAACGGGAATATGGAATAACAGATATGGCAGAGAACAAATAAAAAGCAACCATCCCAAAAAAATACCAGGCAGCACAATGATATTTCTCTCACTATCTACCTGACACAGATTTGGGTTTCTAATTTGCATGGGTTGCAAAGCCCATTGGCACTTGGAAGGAATTGCCACCAGTCTGGATGTTACCCAGCTTCGTCAATCGGTGAGCATAAAACCGAAACACCATTGCACTGAAAAAAAAAATTTGCAGGCAATGCATCGCTGTATAACAGCAACACTTAAGGCTATTTGACATGCCTTTGCCTTTGCTCAATGTGGTTTAATCTCGAATTTTCTGCGAAGAATCTGAATAGGTTCCTGAATACCAACAAGGCGTCGATAATTATGAAGACGCGCCAGATATACGTCCGTGATTTTCGTCCCTTTGCTTAGCAATAATCTTTCATCCTGCGATTCGACATTCTGATTCAGAATATCCCCATTGATGAGATGTTTTACTCGCACCTCAAGGCATTGCATGTTTTCCATTGCCTGTTTGACTTTGTACTCCTCCAGAATCTGTTCAATTCGTTGGGTGATTGTAATATCATAAATTGTATTTCTGGTTCGCAACACGCCAAATGCGTCTTTGTCACTCATTCCCCGCAGTTCCAGCTCCACCAGATCGGCAAGGGTTTTCATCACTTTTATGTCAAAAGGCAGCGTGTCAACCTGCTGAGAGGAATACTCGATTTCTGGAATCCCGGCCGCAACTGCTGTTAGCCTGGATATATTTTCCATGCGGGGGATATGCGCCAGTAATCGACCGCTCAATTCGGGAATGTCCATAACCGCATCCTTCTCCGCTTCACTCAAAGTTGCAATATCCCTCATCTTCTGCCGAAGCTCAGGAGGTTGAGTCAGTGCACCCAATGGCGCCATCATCGCCGCCACTTCCAGTTCCCATGCATTTTCCACTTCCAGGATCTTTGATGTCAATTGAACGTAATCCCTGATCTTCTCCGCCTTTGCTATCAGGACCGGCTCCGAAATGGAAAGCAGTTCCGTAAGTAATTTTATACTACCGGACAGCGTTTTCTCCATAATTTCCTTCTCGGCAGTAACCAATCTGTATTGTCGAACGCCGAGCGCCAATGCGGCAAGCAAATCTGTGGCTGGACACGGTTTGGTCAGAAATCGAAAGATAGCGCCCACGTTCACCGCTTGCATTGCTGTTTCCTGATCAGCATTTCCCGTAAGCATCATTCGGGTAGATTCGGGAGCGATTCGTTTTACCTTCTTTAAAAACTTTACTCCATCCATCACCGGCATTCTCATATCGGCAACAATCACTGCAAAAGGCCCGGATTCTTCAATTGTCTCCAGTCCCTTCACTCCTCCCTCTGCAGTGAAAACATTGTATCTCTGCCGCAATCCCCTGACATATCCAGCAAGGACGTTGGGTTCGTCATCCACCAGCAGTATCTTTTCTTTTCTTGTCGAATAATCCATCCAATAGTCTCCTGGTCAATTGGATATACTCGCCAACCAGCGCTGAACGTTCTCGCCAAGGCCACATTCTTCAATATACGCCATATTAATTGACCCTGCTCCGTCCATCTCGTGACATGCCCCATTCGCGACGTGTACCGCAGTCAATGCGGAGCATCCAACAGAAGGACAGAATTCAGGATTGTGATGAAACGCCACTGCCTCAACTATGGCGTCCGGCAATCCCCATACTCCTAAAAGATACGCCCCAATTACAGAGTGATTTGTCCCAATGATTTTTTCCTCCGCTTCAATCAGGGATATTTTTTCCGATTCCAAAAGTCGCAGTACCTCACTGTATTTTTCAGGAAGATTCGCTGCAAAAATGATTTTCCCGCAGTCGTGCAGCAAACCGGCAGTCATGGCGTCGTCCACCTCTTCTTTGGTTTTATCCTCCAGTTTGACTATGGTCTGTGCATTGCGGCCAACTTTGCCACTGTGGCTCCATAACGCTTCGAGAGAAAAACCTCTTATTGGTATATCCGTATTGAACTGACTAAAAACATTGGCAGCCAATACCAACGAACTGACATTCTCCAGTCCAAGGTAGTTGACCGCCATGTCAACGGTAGTAATACGTCGTCGAATGCCAAAAAAAGCGGAGTTCACCAGTTGAAGTATCTTGGCTGTCATTGCAACGTCTTTTGCAATCAATCTGGAAATCAATTGCATTGAGGGACTCTCTTCTTTTAGCTCTTCAATCAGTTCGAGATATATTTTCGGCATGCTGGGCATTTGCTCCATCCTGGACGACAGGGATTTTAGAGCTTCATCGGACAACAAATCCCGAAGATTGCAAGCTCTCGCGACCGTTTGTTTCAAAATCTCGGGATTACATGGTTTAGATAAATATTGATGTGTTTTGCCGATAGCCTTGAAAACAGCTTCCTTTTCCGATTGTCCCGACAAAACAATTCTCACAGTATTGGGAAATCGACGTGTCACTTCTGTCAGCAGTTGAGCCCCGTCCATCCCGGGCATTCGCATATCGGAGACAATGACATCGTAGGGCGCTTCTGCTTCTTCCATCAGCCTCAATGCCTCCTCTCCGCCGCCGGCATACGACATATCCCATTCTTTTCGCATCGAACGCAGCATCCGCTTAAGGCCCTGCAATACATTGGGCTCATCATCGACAAACAGAATCCGTTTCATTTCAAGCCTCCTTCAAGCCATCCGCTTCCGCAGAAGGCAGGGTTATCGTGAATTTGGTTCCCTCGCCCACAATAGAACTCACTTTAACAGTACCATTGTGCTTATCCACGATAGCGGAATGTGCAATCGCCAGCCCCTGTCACGTTCCCTTGCCAACACCTTTGGTGGTAAAAAATGGGTCAAAAATCCGATTTTGAATATCCTCTGGAATGCCAATGGCATTGTCCTTAATTTCTACAACGACATTTCCGTTGCGCTGATACGTCTTAACTGAAATAGTGCCTTTCCAATTCTGGTTTTCACTACTTTTCGCTTCGATGGCGTGAGCGGCATTCACAATCATATTTAAAATTGTTTGATTGAACTCGCCAGGATACCCTCTCACCAGGGGCAGTTTAAACCCAAACTCCAATTCCACACGAGATACATATTTCCATTCGTTCCTCGCCACAGTAACCGTATTCTGTATGTTCTGATTAACACTGAATAACTCCGCATCCTCCGAACCCGGATGAGAAAACTCTTTCATCGCCTTCACAATGCTCGAAATACGGCCGATTCCATCTTCTGATTGAGCCAATGCCTGGGGAATTTCTTCTTTTAAATAATCGAGGTCCGCATTTTCTTTCGCGTCATCCAACGGCTGCCACAACGCATCATTCATTTCACCATTTCGCACCTGCTCAATAGTTGCCTCGTATTGGTTCAATAGGTTGACCAATTCAGAAAAACCTTCTTTTAAAAAGGAAATATTATCTCCCACAAATTGAGTCGGTGTATTAATTTCATGAGCAATTCCCGCAGCGAGCTGGCCAATGGATTCCATCTTTTGCGCGTGTAAAATCTGTCGTTGCATTTGTTGCCACTGTGTCACATCTTTCAGGTTTTCAACTATTCCATCCACTTCGCCGTGCTGGCCAATCAATGCAGATACACTCAGCACATACTGCCTCTCATCGCCATCAGACCCCGTTAACTGAATTTGATCTTCAATCTTCGTCTCACCACCTAGTGCGCGTTTCAAGGCACAGTGGTTCGTATTGCACCATTCTCTTGGCGTGAAATCATAACATTTTCCTTCACAACTCTCATTCTCTGAACACGCCGTGAATTTCAAATAATTGGCATTGACTCTAAGAACGTTAAAATCCTTATCTATCACCCGTATCCCATCCGGCGAGCTTTCGAATACTTTATTTAACTGAGACAACAGAGAATTGGCGCGTGCTTCTGCATCCCTGACCTTTTCAAGCGCTTTTGCAAGTGCCTGCCTTTCCATGTCAATGTTGTTAATTTCTGTTCTAAGCTGAGTGCGTTCTCTTATATGACGAAGGGCTATCAACTCTTTGGAAACAGTGGCAGTTAAATGCTTGTAATCAACTTTGTTCACCACATCTTTGGCCCCTGCCTTCATCACTTCCACGGCGGCTTTCTCACCAATCATGTGTGAAACGACAATCACAGGAAGTCCCGGGTAATCCTGTTGCACCAGTTCAAGAACATTTAACGCACTGGAATTATGCAGATTGTAATCGCTGATTATCAAATCCAACTGCTCTGTCCTGGCATATTTTACAAACGCATCAATACTGCTGACCCAGTGAATCTGCACTCCAGTTCCCACATGTTGCAATACCCTGGAAAGAATTATCGCGTCATTCTCGTCGTTTTCAACGATTACAATACGGGGAGTAAACATCTCTAATATGTCATTCGGCGTCACTGGATACCTCCACCTTTTTCAACGGGAGTAAAATGGAAACTGTCGTTCCCTTTCCCACGTTCGATTCCACTCGAATTTGGCCGTGATGCCGTTCGGTGATTGTGGTGAACGCCATGGCCAGCCCCTGGCCAGTGCCCTTTCCAACTTCTTTGGTAGTAAAAAACGGATCAAAGATTTTGTCGCGTATGCCTTCCGGAATCCCACATCCGGTATCCGAAATGTCGATACGAACAAATGGCTCCTCCAGGAGCGTCTTTATCCGAATGTTCCCCTTTTCACCTCCTTTATCTGCAATAGTATGAGCCGCATTGACAATCACATTCAAAAACACCTGATTCATCTCTCCCACAAAACACGGAATAAGGGGTAAATCATTTGCCAGTTCCATTTCAACAGAAGCCACATATTTCCATTCATTGGAGGCAACCGTAACGGTACTCTTCAATGCTTTATTAATATCGTGAATGGTCATTTGCTCTGTTCCGGGATGAGAAAATTCTTTCATGGCCAACACAATTTTTGAAATGCGTTCAATTCCTTCCAGAGACTGAGCGATTGCAACAGGGGCTTCCTCCAGCAAAAAATCCAAATCCACATTCTCTTTTACTTTGTTTAACGCCTGAACCCCGTCATCCGTTTTGAGTTCCGGATACAATTCACCTGTCAGTTTTTCATACTCTGCCAACACTTCCACAAAACCATCCACCGCTTCCTGCAGAAAGCGCACGTTGTCTCCCACATATTGCGCCGGTGTGTTTATTTCATGGGCAATACCAGCGGCCAACTGCCCGATGGTTTGCATCTTTCGCGACTGAATCAGCTGCATTTCAAGTGCGGCTTCATGAGTAATATCCTTCTTCACAGCCACATAATTTGTCACAACGCCAGCCGTGTTTTTGACACTGGATATTCGCGCGTCCTCCTCAAAAATCGTTCCATCTTTTTTGCGATTCTTTATTCGCCCCTGCCATATCCCTGTTGTCTTGAGGCAATTCCACAACTCTCTGTAAAAGGCGTCATCGTGAAGGCCGCTTTTAAGTAGCCGTGGATTTTGACCAATGGTCTCGGCTACAGTATATCCAGTGAGATCTTCAAATGATTTATTGGCATAGAGAATCGTTCCGTCAGTGTCGGTAATCACAACCGTTTCAACAGACTGTTCAATGGCGGTGGTCAACAGTCTTCCCCGTGCGATTTCCTTTTCCAAATTCTGGTTTGCCTTGTCCAACGCTGCCAGCATTCGCTGTGATCGCAAAACAGCTTCTTTCATTTGAAGCTCGTCGGCTTCACTCGCGATTTTTGACGCATGTCGCTCCAACGCATAGCGAACAGACTTTTCCAAAATTAACAAATTGACCTGGCCTTTCACCAGATAGTCCTGTGCCCCGATTCGCAAAGCATGCTTTGCCAGTTCCATGTCTTTGTCAGCGGCAAGTACAATAGTTGGTGTTTTAATGAGCAACGTCGAAAAGTTCTCAAGCGGACTATTACCTGAGCTATCGGGCAGTCCCAAATCGAGAAGAACCAAATCAAACTGGTGTGATGCCATCTTGTCAACGGCGTCACTGCCATTCCCAACGAGTCGGCAATCAAAATCGAACAGTGTCGATTTCGCCATCAACCCCTGAAGTATCAGTGCATCCGGTCGGGAATCCTCTACTATCAGTGTGTGAATATGCTGCATATAATGCCTCTGCAAAAAAAATTTAAATCCCATTCAGTTTTGTAACATTTCCCGCAAATTGCACCTTTTTTCATTCGCTCCGCAATTCTCAACCCAAAAAGGCCAACAAAAAAGGTAGCGGTGTCCATTGTCTGAGGGGTACCTCTTAGAGCACAAGGAACTACAAGTTGTTCTAACGTCCATCGGAGAAGCTACTTTATATGCTCCATAAAAATGGATACCCGTCGTGTGCCGCAACACTGAAACGGTTGGGGGACTGCGCGAAATTGAGCGCAACAGGATGCGCCGTTTCCACCCGCAAATCGCTCTGGCTTTTTGTCGCATAAAAAAAATGCGTCACAGTATGCTAAGTTTTTCAACGCCTCGGCCGTCACATTTCAGCAAGAATACATAGACGAACTTTTGACGCCGCATAAGGAGCTGAATATGTACAAAATAGAGAAAGATCGTGTCGGGAATATGGATGTGTATCGCCTGGAATTTGGCGGACTCGTCAAAGCAGACGAAATGGAACAGTGGATTGCGGATTCCCGCAGTGAATTATCCAATTGCCCCAGCCAGTTTGCTGTGGCTGTGGACATGCATGACCTGAAGCCACTTTCCAAAGACGCTCAGGATAAGATGGAAGAAGGCCAAAAGCTCTACAAGGAAAAAGGTATGGTTCGTTCCGCTGTACTTGTTCCCAATGCTCTGGTAAAAATTCAGTTTGAACGCATCGCCAAAGAGTCGGGCATCATTGAGTGGGAGCGGTATTTTGCAGCGGACGATCCGGACTGGCAAAACGAAATGAACAGATGGGTTGAAAAAGGCGTTGTTAACTGAAACGAAACATCTCTCCCACTTCCCATCCTTTGTCTGTATCAGCCCATTTCCGCTGGTTACATCACACCAATTGCGACTTTGAATACTCTGCAACACGAAACCAGTCACGGCAATTTTACCGTTTACCGTACTGCAATGCCGCATGTCGTGAAACACAACGCAAATAAATCGAAAATCGTCTTTTATGACCTTAAGATCAGTGCCATTCGACCGATAGTATAGTTACAAACCGCTGATGAACGGAATCACAGGGAATAACCAATGCGAAATATAAACATATATCAGGTTGACGTAGAAGCGAAGACGGAAGTGTCCATGAAACGACCCAACGGAGCAGAGGCCATTTATTGCGAAAACAACTGTACCTTTCTGGCGCTGGCATTTGCCAACGACGTACCCCTCTGTGCCAAATGCCTCAGAGAAGTGCTCATGCTGGTTCCGGAACGTCAAATACACATCACTCCAATATTTGAATCGTTGGATGAAAAGGACGAGACCACTACACTCACCATAGAGTTTGATCTCTCCACCTCCGAATGCAGAGTATAGCAGCACTCACAGGTGAAAGCACCGCTGCAGCAGACAATGACAAGTGGTTTAGCCGTTATCCTACGGCTTTCAATTGCATAATGGCCTTTACGGGGGAGTTAATCTGAATCAGATTTAGCAGGTTAATGGCCTCATCCACTGTATAGTGCAACCAGATTCGCCTTCGTTTTTTGGCAATGACCGATGGAAACGCCACCGCCATTCCCTGGTGCAGCGGACTGTCCGCGGGAATCAGGAGCAGCATTTCACAATCGCGCCAGGAGAGAATTTTTTTGGCAAAATCCACGAGATCTTCAGGATCCACCGATTCGGCCACTTCCAGTCGACGACAATCCACAATCTCCTGGAGGCAATCGGACTCAAACGCAACATCCGGCGTATTCAGTTCGTCCCCTGCCATTTGAGGGTCAGTGATTTCTCCCTCAAGGGTAAATAGCAACAACCGGTTCTGTTCAAAGTAGTTTTTCTTTACTTGCAACATGGGCAAACCTCTCCTTCGGAACACAAAAACGGATAATGTCCCGTCGCAGACGAATGAGGCCAAATATGTTGGAAAGGAATTGAATTTTGGCATTTGCAACTGGTCACAGAGCGCCTCGTTAAAACCGTCAGGGTTGTCCGCGACAACCTTTGAGAAACAATTGGCAAAAGCGAATAGATACCCGCTTTAATCTCGGACAAAGTCCGTCCGAGCGTTCATGAGCCGAGTGTCAAAACAATATGTAACAATTTTATCCCTGCTCAACTCCCCCAACGCATTTTATGCAACAAATCCATGTTTTTCTTTCGCATACCTGCACGGTAAGTGGAATGACACCTCAAAACAACTGTCAGACGTTCAGGTGATTTGGGTCCCGAATGGCACACATTTATGTAAGATTTCATACGTTGAGACGGCACATTTTACATCAACAATCCAATAAAAAAATCGTTGGCCCTTGATTCTTATAAAACGTCAATATTTGGCACACTTTTCGCTAGGATTTGCGGACAAATAGACTTTGCTCCCAACTGAGTCACTTGAAAGGAATCAACGTTAACCGCCATGAAAAAAATCAATCTCTCCAGCATATTCAAACTGAAAGACGCATTTGCTGATTCGAACGTGCATCCAACGGCTATCCCTGCGGTATATTGCGCCCTGGGGTGTGATTCGCTGGCGCTGGCCCTGGTGGCGGACCAACCATTGTGTGCCAATTGCGTACACAGCCGGCTGACAACCATCCAGCAGCGGAAAATTCGGGTAACGCCTGTTTTAGAGACACGCACGGGCACTTTTTTCTTTGGTGATTGTGAAGTCCCCGCCTGAGTTTCACCCCGTTTTCAGTACATTTTAAACGATGCAGTTGACGGCCTATACACCAGGTCTTTACCATTGTTGTGCGCATGGAGTGCTCTGAAGGCGCATCCCGGATACACCATCGGCAAAAGATATTGCCAGAACGCCGAACTTTTTCCACGTGGGTGTCCCAATCGCACCCTAACGGTTATCAAGCATTGCGTCTGTGCACATGGAGAGATAATACATTGCGCAGGCTTTATTGCAGCAGGCGTTTTCTGAACATGACCGGCGCGCAAATATAAGGAGCAGAATGAACGGAATAAAATGGTTATGGTGCGTCTGGACCATTCTTGTTTTCTGTGGCGGATGTACCGCTTGCACGAGTAAAGGCAAAAACGAATCTGTAACGGATACGGACACAACGGTATCCGCTCCTGTAGAACTCCATCTTTCATTGGACAATGCAACGCTGCCCAAAAGCTACGTGGTTACGGCAGTTTCAAAGGATGGTCGAACCCTGCGAGCGGCATGCGGTGACACCAGGGGACAGACGTCCGAGGGTATTACCTGCGAATCATATGGCATAAAACTGGATGCCGTTAAGGGTGCAATACAATTGACGGCAAAAGCCAAAGGTTATCGCTTTGGGTCGGAAACCATCCAGGTGGCGTCGCTGCCCGCTAATGGTCACAGCCGTGTTCACCATGCAACGCTTGCCGCGCTGGCGCCATTTGAAGTCGCCGAACACTATCGCACCGGATTTGCGTCAGATGAGATCGATGCATTTTTAAACATGGCGTTTCGCACCAAATCCGAGACAGGCGCGGTGGACGCGGTGAAATTCATTGTGATGAATCCACACACCACCCCCACCGTGTATTTTATGGATACAAAGAATTTTGCCATACATTACTTCTTTGCACGGGACGTACTCCATTTACCACTCAGTTCCACAGAATTTACAAAGAAAGTGTATGCCGATGGCGACAGGGAAATCATGGCGGGCGCCATTATGTATCACGCCAATGTGGAAGCCGAAAGTGAGCGGTTTGGGGGTGCTATAACCAGTCCATTCGAACTGAGCTTCTTTCCCAGTGACGACTTATCCGTCACCGAGGCGCGTCTCGTCCATCGACTCATCGAAGAAAGACTTGGCGTGGCATCGCTCACGGGGAACACTCGCCGACTGTATTACATGCCTGCGGGAGAGAAAAAGGAAACTGAACTGGAAACGGATGCCGAGCTGTTCCAGCAGTGGGACGCGGAGTGGGTATTGCGCCGTGAGATTTACCGGCAGAAATCATGGCAGATCATGAACACCGGTGTGGCCTATGGCACGCTGCGTCTGGCGGATTTGGCGGAGCTGGAAGCGGAGGCGTTTTCGTTTAAGGATATTGTATTGTTACCAGGGCTGCCCATTCAACTGCCCATTGTGGGCGGCACCATCACTGAGGAGTTCCAGACCCCGCTGTCTCATGTCAACGTCATGGCAAAGAATCGCGGCACCCCCAATCTCACATTGGCAGAGGCTTCGGCCAAACCCGAGATACAGGCGCTGCTGGGCAGGCTGGTGCGATTCGAAGTCACCGACGAAAGCTACACGCTCAAAGAAACCACCCTCGAAGAAGCCGAGGCGTTCTGGACGTCCCAATCGAAAGACCCCATCACTCTAAAAAGCGACACCAGCTACAACGCGCTGCCGCTCTTTTCTGAAATCGGCTTCAAAGACTGGATTACCGTGGGGGCCAAGGCAGCCAATCTGGCGGAGCTGCACCAGATTCCGGGAGCGGGTGGCCCGCGCGGTTTTGCCATTCCGTTCCACTATTATCAGAGATTCATGGCAGGCAACACGGTGGACACAGACACCTGCGCAAACGCGCAAACCGACTGTGTGTCTGACAACCGGGACGCGGCCACCTGTGCGGAAGCACACACACTCTGCACTGCCCATGCCGGTGAAACGCTGGCGACGTATGTGAGAAAACTGCTTGAGACCAACACATTTAGTCAGGATACCAAAATCCGGGAAGCCACTCTTTCGGGACTGCGCTACCTGATGGTTCAGGGAACCACAGATGCCGATTTTGCAGAGGCGTTAAACGCCAAAGTGGCCAACGTGTTTGGCGATTCCAAAGTACGCCTGCGTTCGAGCACCAACACCGAAGATATTCCCGGTTTTTCAGGCGCCGGCCTGTACGACTCCAAATCCGCTTATGCCCAGGGAGAAGAGCGGGCCTCAGAAGTTATTCGCAAAGTCTGGGCGTCCGTATGGAACTGGCGCGCCTTTGAAGAACGCAGCTTTTGGCACATCGATCACCTGTCCACACAAATGGGTGTGGCGGTCAATCAGTCGTTTGGCGAAGAGGCGGTCAACGGCGTGCTCATCACACAAAACATTGAGAATCCCACACTGGAGGGGATGTACGTCAACGTGCAGTTGGGCGAAATTTCGGTGACCAACCCCGAAGGCATGACCACGCCCGAGATATTCACCATCATCCGCGGCACCGAAGTGGGCAGCATTCAACCCGCAGTTATTGCGTATTCATCGCTCTCTCCCGGCAAACCCATCATGACCGACCCGGAAATCCGAGCGCTCTTTGATGCTGCCACAATTGTTCAAAAGCATTTTGCCCCCCTCTACGAAATCAACGAATACAACCTGGCGCTGGACATGGAATTCAAACTGCGGGCAGGCGACCGCGCTCTGGTCATCAAACAGGCTCGTCCGTACACCCATTAATCGCATTTAAAATGGTAACAATGATGTACCATTTGGAGGGACACATTCCCCGCAAAACGACATTTTTGTAGTCTCCCATGCCTCCCCCATTCCGGCAGGCGCCCTAACGGTGCGACATTTGAGGGCGCAGCGCCATGGCACACCCTTTGCTCAGTGTTATGAATTGACAGTTAACTATCCAAATTGAAAGGCGCCGTCCATGACCGTCCAGCTTGAAGAGATGACCATCCAGCAATTGCTTTCGCAATATCCGTATCTGATTGATGTGTTTAAACAAAATGGCCTTGGAAAATTTGAAAAACCGGACGTGCTGCAAAAGCTGGGTCCATTTTTAAAACTGGGCACTGCCATGCGCGCTCTGTCCATTCACAAAGACACTTTTTTGTCGCTGCTGAACGAAGCTATCAGCGAACATGCGGACAGCAGCACGCCCACGCTCATGGACGCGCCGCACCTGCAACGGAATCTCACCGTTTTAGCCCTTTTGCCCTGCGGCATGAAAATGCCGTTCAATCGGGCATTTGATGAATTCATCCAGCAATACAACGCCAAACACCAAACCCGGCTGCACTATCTGGTGGAAGGCAATGTAAACCACGAAGTGTCATATTACGCATACATCGAATCCATTGAGCGCATCGAAGAGCTGCCGGACATTATCATCAGTTCCGACATCAACAGTTTTTATCATGAGTCTTTTAAACAGCGCTTTCTAAGCCAACATTATTTTGCAGACCTGACCCCGGCCGACCTCAACAGCGACATGGCCACCATTGATTTCTCCGATCCCCGCAAGCAGTTCACCATGCTCAGCGCCAATCTGCTGGTACTGGTGGCCATCAAAGATAAAGTACCGGATTTCCCGGCGTCGCCATCATGGGCAGATATTCTGGAGGAAAAATACACCAACAGTGTGGTGATGCGCGGTCAAAAAGATTTTTTTTGCAACGGCGTGCTCATGCCATTTTACAAGATATGGAAAGAAGACGGAGTGCGTCAAATGGGCCGTTCGGTGAAAACCGGCGTACATCCCTCCGAAATGGTCAAGATGATTGACAGCAGTGACAATGATGTGGCCCCTCTCTACATCATGCCTTACTTTTTCGCGCAGAAAATCAAACACAAAGAGCGGGTGACCATTCACGTCCCCAAAGAAGGCGCCATCGTCAGCCCGGTACAGATGCTGGTCAAAAAAGACAAACTGAACGACGTATCCGAGATTACCGATTTTCTGCTAAGCCAATCCCTGGGACAAGTGTGCGCGGATGCGTACTTTCCGTCGGTTCATCCAAAGGTGCACAACCCCACCGCCCACATATCTCCCCTGTTGTGGCTGGGATGGGATTACATCGGCAGCGTGGACGTGGGGAAAACCAAAAAGGACATCGAAGCAGTGTTCATGCAAAGTTTTTATGAAAGCGGTGGCGCGGTATGAAACTGATTACCGTGGCCGGCCCGCCGTCGTGCGGCAAAACCAGTGTCATCATTCATGCGCTCAAGGAATTGCAACAGCAAAGCGCCACATCAGGTGTGGTCAAGTTTGACTGTTTAACCGCGCAGGACGCCGCCGACTACCACCGCATGGCCATTCCCGTGAAAACGGGCATATCGGGGGGCCTGTGCCCGGATCACTTCTTTGTCAGCAACATCGAAGCCGCGCTGGAATGGGCTCGCCAAAAAGAGTTTGATTATCTGGTGACCGAAAGCGCGGGCCTTTGCAACCGATGTTCCCCCCACATCCGGGACGTGTTGGCCATCTGCGTCATTGACAACCTCTCAGGCGTGAACACACCCAAAAAAATTGGCCCCATGCTGCGTTCCGCCGACGTGGTGGTCATTACCCGGGGCGATATTGTGTCGCAGGCCGAACGCGAGGTGTTTGCCTTTAAAGTCCGTCAGGTCAATCCCCGCGCACGCATTATTTCAATGAATGGCATTACCGGTCAGGGCGCGTTTTATCTGGCACGTGTGTTTTCAGAAGCGCCAGAGGTAAAAACATTGCTGGAAGCGACGTTGCGATTCACCATGCCTGGCGCGTTGTGTTCATATTGCCTTGGCGAACGCAAAATCGGCCCCGATAAACAGATTGGCATATCCAAACTAATGGATTTTTCGAGATAGGCCCATGACGTATCAATTGCTCAACCACACCATCGCCGAACTGTATCGCCGCTGCCCCGCCATCGCCGATTTTTTTGCATCCCACAATATGCAGGCCCACGCAAAGATGTCCATTACCCTTGGTGACCTTATGGATTCCCAAAAAGAACATCTTTTTACGGAGTCCGCCACAGCCCGGGATTCTTTTGTGGCAGATTTGGCGTCCTTCATGGTGCAGATGCAACTGCTTAAAAGTGATGCTTCCGCAAAGGTGGAATCCATCACGGTCATTCCCGGTGTGGACAAATCCGGGACGCCCGAACCCTGTGGCGTTACCTTGAAAACCGGTGAGATTACAGCAGTGGTGGGTCCCACCGGTTCGGGAAAAAGTCGTCTGCTCGAGGATTTGGAATGTCTGGCGCAAAAAGATACACCTACCAAACGCCGGATTCTCATCAACAACGTCGTGCCAGACGAAGAAACCCGCTTTGGCGCCGAAGGCATGGTGGCCCAGCTCTCTCAAAACATGAACTTTGTGATGGACCTCCAGGTGTCTGACTTTCTCACCATGCATGCAGAAAGCCGCATGGTGGAAAACGTGTCGAACATCGTGCAGCAGATTTTTGCCACCGCCAATGAACTGTCCGGTGAAGCATTCACCATGACCACCGCCGTGACCCAGCTCAGCGGCGGTCAAAGCCGAGCCCTGATGATTGCCGACACCGCCCTGCTCAGCGCCGCGCCCATTATTCTCATCGACGAAATCGAGAACGCCGGCGTCGACAAAATCAAAGCGCTGGCCCTGCTGATTAAAAGCAACAAAATCGTCCTCATCTCAACCCACGACCCACTGCTGGCATTAAACGCCCACCGCCGTGTGGTCATCCGCAACGGCGGCATCCACAAAGTGGTGACCACCACAAAAAAAGAACGCGCCAACGTGCACACCCTGCAACAGCTCGATGCCCTCATTGCAGACATTCGCTGGAAACTGCGAAACGGCGAGGAGATTGTGACGATACCAGCGCTTTAAAAAGCAACGCCCACCCGGACCGGATGGCTCAACCTTTTGTTACTTGTATTCTGAAGAATGGGGCCGGCTTTGGGGTTGATTGGGAAGGCCTTCCAAACGAATGACCTCAGAGGTGTGGTCGACGTACGCTTCGAACACGTATTCGGGCCAGTACAGAAATCCGGGGCCGTACTTCATATAGGATTGATAATCGGTGCACCGGCCAAATGTGCGCGTGCGCTGAATTTCATTGGCGATGCATGCTTCCCATTTCACCGCTGAAGTTTCGCACATCACGTATGGCGTGCCAAACACCACATGCGGATCTTTGCCCGCAAAATCGTGCGGTGGCAGAATCCTGGCGAACCACACTTCGCCCTTTCGACCTTTGTATCCGGCGGGACAACGGGCGGTAAATTCCCGCTGAATGAACAACTCTCTAAATTTAATGGTGTCGCCGCGCCGCCCCATATGTTCATGCAGCCCCATCCTGGAGCCATGAAAAATCCGCTGAATGCGCAACATATCCGGGTCCGGATTCAATGATTCGTAAATGGCGGTGGACACCGATCCCAATGTTTCCCGGGATGCGCCTTTACACATATCGAATGTGGACCAGCAAAAGAAGTACGAGGGAGAGAGTGGACTCATGGGTGGGCCGCTGGGCCTATATTCTTCTTCGGCTTTATCGATCGCATCCCGAAACCAGGACATTTGCGGCAGCATCAGCACCTGTTCGGATATAACCGACATTTGATTTTGCACAAACGTATACACCGCATGATCGATTTCATTTGTCTCCAAAGCGTCATTCACGGCAGCAGTGTTTCGCAGCGCTTCTGAGTTGGACATGTCGGTTTTATATGTGCTCAAATTCACCACGTCGGTTTTACGAAACGGACCTGCCTCGCGGACTATCTTTTTGGCCAGCGGCCCGGTTTCAGCGCGTCTGGCAATGGCAAGACAGTCCGAAAGAGTGTTTCCTTCACGCAATTTTTCAATTCCCCCGTATGCCCATGAGACATTGATACGCCCTGCATTTTCAGAATCCGCATAGCCGTCGGCGTCCACCATCGCAGCGAGAATGCGGCGATTATCGTCCGAAAAATGCCGTTTTTTGTACTTCACCAGCTGCGATATCGCCCGCTCCGGATCTTTAATTTTAAACTCGTTCTGGATAACCGACCTGGATGGCCCCGCAACGCTATCATCAATGACCGCCTTCAGCTCCAAATCACTTTCCAAAGCTGCATCGTCGTCATTGGCCAGGTTCCAGGAAATTTGCGCGAAACGCACTGCAACCCGCATTGCATCGATGCCAAACGCCTCTGTATCGTTCAGGAGCTGAATTGCCATGACTTCAATTTTCTTCGACAATTTGTCTTCTGTCGACGACGTCGGCAACCCATGGGATCGTCGCTGTGCTGAAGTAAATCCGCCGCTCAGTGTCGATTCTACTGATTCTGTTCGTTTTCGTTTTTTTCGGCTCATGTGGTCTCTTCATTTTCCCGGTAGCGACATCAACTGGCCCTTCCGTTTTCATTTGCCCAATCCGTGAGTCATCGCAACCATGTGTTGGCTCCTTCCCGTGTCTCACGACCCGGTTCTCTAAAGTGTCCGAGCAATTTACGGGCCATTCGCTCCGCTCTTATCGACAATTATTTGATGTCACGGTTTCCAGCGCGAAAGTCAACTGTTTTCATTCGTTGGCTCTTCGAGTAACAACAACCCGTGCATATCGGAACTATCCAGAATTTAATGGATTTCATCGAAAATGATATCGGCGAGCGGACTACATTTCAGAGGAAAAGACCCTCTATGCGGCCGGGCGAGACGACACGGAACTGTTGACGCCAACCGTCGAAGTCTTCGCAACCAATGAACCGTCTTTCGGATGAGACGTTTTCTGACGTCTACGATGCACCTGCGGGGTGGCCGTTCGCAGGTCGCGGGTCAGGCCGAAAAACGAGAGGAATCGAATGGCCCATTTGGAGGGATCCCAATGCCAGAATCGAATACCATTTCGATAGTCACCCGGGTGGGCGTGATGGTAGTTATGGTACCCTTCCCCAAATGTGAGCAGTGCCAGAATGAAATTATCTCTGGCCGTATTGCCGGTGGACCAGGGGCGACGGCCAATGATATGCGCCAGCGAGTTGATAAAAAATGTGGTGTGATGGGTCACGATCAATCTAAAAAAACCGGCCACCAAAAACATTTCAAGTACATTGCCAAAACCAAACCCCAAACCAAGCGGAACCCCAACGTTCAGCCCCACCGCCAGCGGCAGGTAATATTTATGCTGCCACATCACAATGGGTTCTTTTTCCAAATCCTTTACATTGGAAAAATCCATGGGCGCGCTGGAATAGTCTCTGAGCATCCAACCCATGTGGGAAAACCAGAAGCCTCGGGTAGCCGCATATGGATCTTTATAAGGGTCGTCCACATGCCCGTGATGACGCCGATGGTCGGACACCCACTTTAAAATCGAATTTTCAAGAGCCAACGCTCCGGTGAGCATTAAAAAGACGCGCACTGACCAATGGGCATTAAATGTTTTATGGCTCCACAGCCGGTGATATCCGGTGGTAATAGCCATATTGCACATGACAAACAGTACCCCAAACGCTATCCACGCCGATGCCGTGAATCCGTAAAAATAGCCATACAACGGCACCCCAATCAACGCCACCGCTGTGGTGCCCGCAAACATCCCAATAATATCCCACCGTTTATTCGCTTTACGAAATTCAACTTCCCGCGCTGCATCAAATACCGGATTCGCCTTCATATCCTGCTCCTGTTTCATGGCCGTCCCTACACCGTTACACGGTCACGGACGGGTGTCCTATCTGAACAGGTAGGCACAGAAAGTCACAGTTTCGTCAGCAATTTCGACTTTTTTGTCACTAAACTGTCATACCAATACCAGTTTAATTAAAACCGAGTAAATGTTTAAAAATATCGGGGACAGGCGCGGGCGGGGAGACTACGGTTGTTCGCAGATAGTGTAAATATCAATTCCATCCGGTGTGACGACGTACATTTCGGACGGGTTGACTTTGTCCAGTGCAATCCCCACAGAAATGCCCGATGGTTCCAAAAAGCCATACGGTTTTATGGACGTTTTACTCGAGATATCCACAATATGAACCTCATGCCCGACGGTCGTCAGATAAGCCAGGTTGCCGGAGAGTTGAATATCGGTAACGTTCGAATCAAATGTTATCGAATCAATCCGTTTTGGAGATGAATCGTCACTGATTTCGTATATTGCGAAATTGTCTTCATCTCTGTCAAAACCGGCAAACGCGTATTCGCCATCAAATTCCAGCGCCACAACGGGATCGTCAACCTCCAGCCACTGAACAGAAGCATCCGGATTGTTGGAACGGTATCGCAGTTCATGCACTGGTGGAAGCTCATCGATAAAACGCGCGTAGATGTAAGCCCCTTTATTCCCCGCAATTGCAGTAATAACTGAGTCTTCCAAAATGGCATCCGTGATCTGCGGGTTGGAGAGCGTGCTGAAATCGGCAGTCCAGCGCTGGCCGGTGTAGTCAGTTGCGAAGGTATTCGAAAATTTCCCATCGCTACCGCCATAGATGGCCATCACAGTTGTGTCATCCACCAGTTTCAGTTGTCGAGACGAGCCAAAATCCCAGGTTCCATTCGGATAGGCCAATGAGAGATTGGTTCGATGGGTCGCCTCTACAAAAAGCAAATACGATCCGTCACTTCCATAACTTCTATCTTCAAGAACCAGAAGCGTGTCACCGACGATTTCAATATCATAAACCGTTGAAAAGTCTTTCATGCCGCCAATCCATTCGGGTTCCTCGGTTCCAAGATCGATGACATTGACCTCACCGGACGATGTCGACGCGGATGTTCGCGTGTACAAATAGCCACCGGCGACCACCGCTCCTCCAAGGGTCCCGCCGGGCTTAAAATCCTCTATGGCGCCAATACGTTGCGGGGTGCATTCACATTGCCTGGCGCCACACATGATAGCGGTGTCGCTATCATCGTTATTTTCAGTGTTGCTGTCGTTTTTTTCACTTTCTTCATTGGTTCCACCATAAAAATCCGGATCCTGTTCAAGCATCAGACATCCCTGAAAAGGCAGCGAAAAGAGTATGGTGGCAATTAACATATACATGTTCTTCATCGTCAGTAACCTCATGGCCCAAGTCTCCGTTTTTCCAGTACAGACATTCATCATCAAAACTCCCCGCTCAATAGAATCCCGTTTCCGGCAAATCCCAGGCGAATCTGTCTGTCCCAGGATGCGTCCCTTAGGCCGCCGGCGTGTTCCCTTCGGTAGTCTTTGATAATGGTGCCGCGACGTTTCGGGGTGGAAATGAACACGGTGGCAACAGCAGTGCCCACTCCCATCATGATCAGCCCAACCTTGTTCATCATCGTGTATTTGTCGTAATCCGCCTTTGATAACGAAGTGCCTTCGTCATCGACTCCAAAGCTCCCTTCCAGGGTCATTTTTGAATCCGAAACTTTTTTCCATGATACTGCGGTCATAATACCACCGGTAACGAACAGCGCGGGTCCCGATACCAGCAGCAACCACCTGCCGAAGCTGTGCAGATAGCGGTCTCTGGCATGAATTCTGGGAACCTTCACATCTCTGGTGGGCACCAGCTGCAGTTGGCTGATGGGAGGATCATTCGTATCCCGGATGGTCGGGCCCGCATCGGCTACCGGCTTTTTCTCCTGAACTTCAGCAACATTCAAGGTGGTTACATCTCCCGCGGAGATGGAGACGGCCTGCGTCGCTGCAGAAACAGGAACGGCAAATCCCACTCCTTCAAACCCGGGAATGACAATTTTCGCGTGAACGATACCAATCGCCTCCCCCCTGTCGTTTATCAGCGGACCGCCGCTGTTGCCGGCATTGATGCTGGCATCTGTCTGTATGAGTTGTGTCTGATTCCACGTTCTCAGCGCGCTGACAATACCCGATGACACGCTGAATGCCAGTTCTTCGCCCCCTGGAGAACCAATGGCATAGACTGGCGCACCGGTTTCTGCAGCTGTCGCGACAAGTGGAAGACAGGATGATTGAGAAATGTCAACCTTCAGCACTGCCACGTCCTGGGTATCATCCGTTCTCAGCACAGTTGCACCATGCTGATTTCCAAACCGATCTTTAACAGTAATACTGCCACCATCGCTTATCACATGGGCCGCCGTAAGCATGATGCCATCCGGTGCAATATAGAAGCCGGCGCCGATGTTTTGTCCAGCAAGAACAGTGGCCACGGCGTCTTTTACCTGGCTCATATCATCGGGAAGCGACCAACTCTGAGTGGGGCAGGCGGCAAAGGTTCGCGGTTGCGCGGACGCCATTGACGCATCGCTGGCGCCCTGGTCGGGTTCCCTGATTTTCATGGCATCAACGAATCCCGGTTTCGACAGCAACGAATCAATGGCGCCGGTTATCAGCCCATCATCTTCATCGCTCCCGTCATCCATACACATTTCCCGCAAGTAACGTGTCACGACGCTGTATACGACCTTTTCAGAGGTCACATCCAACAATTCCCAGCGAATGCTGACACCGCAGTTCCATACGTTTTCCCATTCCTGATTGCGTTTGCAGCTAAGATCGGTCACCGTTCCACCCAGCAGCATGTCGGCCGAATATTTGTCATCTTTTTTAAACACGCTGGAATCATCCACCGCGCCAATGACCTTGTACCCTGAATTTTTCAAACGTTGCGACAACTCGGAGAGCCATCCGTCCGTGGCAATAATATCGCCCTCGGATGTGCCTTTGGCAAGGACCAGCTTCACAAGCGACAGCGATTTGGTCTCGTCGACATTTACCTGTATCGGCTCTGCGGCCTTTGTGAGCGGTGCGATACATAAAACGGATACAAAAAAAACAAATAGAACATTTCGACAACCGATCAGATGGTGCACAAGACGTCTCCTTTTTGTCACACGTTGTTAGCGTTGAGCAACACATGTCTATCGAGGTCAGATGTTATAATTTATATCCGATACAGCATTATTCAAGAGTAGTATTGTTAAAAAAAGTCAGTTTCATCAAAACCATAGTTACCAGGAATCAGTAACAATATCTGTGTTTGTCAGGTGGCTTCAGGCAAAATGGCATGCGGCAGTTCGGTGGCATTTGAAGATGTATTAAGAGTATTCTGACAAATTTGCATTCGATTTGCGATACAAATCAGTTTGGGTTTATATTGAAGTGTCCAATGAATTCGAATTGAATGAGCTGAAGGACTGCAAGTGCATTAGAGGCCCGCTCAACATAACTACCGAGTACCTTGAAACCATCGAGTTGCCCAATCTGGAATATATTGCCGGTGATATATGGTTTATGGAAAATCAGATGGCCACCAGGGTGTCGATGCCGGCACTTCGCGAGATTCAGGGCTCACTGTGGGTATGGTATAGCGAAGCGCTGACCGAAGTCTCCATGCCTCAATTGGAAAAAATCCATGGCAGCCTCTTCATTTCCCATGAGCATTCCCTTGAAAACCTGTCGTTTCCCAGCCTCTCTTCCATCGCCGATCTGATTATGTACGACTGCGAACCGCTCTCCAACCTGGACGGACTGAGCAGTTTAAAGACGGTAGGAACCCAATCATCCGAGTATGCCGTTGATCTGGAAAAAACCACCCTTGAAAACCTGAACGGGCTGGCAGGCGTCACCGCATTGACCGCATCCGTTTCCCTGGTGGACAACCCATATTTGACCGATGTGAGTGGCCTCATGAATATCTCCTCATTCGATCTGAATGATTCGGACATCACATTTCAGATTTTGGATAACGCTGTATTGCCCACCTGTGAAGCGCTGAAACTGCGGGATGCACTGAATCCACAGGAAAGTCCGGTATGCATCATGGACAACAGCGCCGACGACTGTGAATCCGACTACTCGGGGTGTTAATGCCATAAGCAGCGTGCTTTTCGAACCCATGGCGCCCTGGCGCTCAATTCAAAACCTGCTTTTGGATGAACTGCCACCCTCTCGCTCATTTGGCTTCGCCCAATAAGCTGCCGGCGTCGTTTGCAAGTCACGACTATATTGAATTCAAAAAAAAATTTCTTTTTGAACCAATCCATCCCTGTTCAACAACTGAGCAGTCGTAGAACACAATTTTGCCGGGGGGGGCTCATTTCGCTGATGTCGGCGATGCCTTGTTTATTTCCCGCCCCGCGTTCACCACAACCCCATTTTACCGATGAAAGGGATTCATCATGAAGCAACTCTCAAAAACGTGGGCATGCTGCGTCGTACTGACGCTGCTCACAACCACCGGATGCGACCTTGAAAGCATTATAAACGAACAATGTCCAACAAAGGAACTGCAGATGGACACCCCCCCATGGGGCAGCGAAGACAGTCCTTTTCATTCCTGCCCGGACGCGGTGGCCACCGGGAAAAATCCGGTCATTTCAGATTTTAATGTTTGTACCGCCAATGCACAACCCAACGAAGGTCGCGATGTGAACTGGATGCATGATGAGGATGGGACCGGCGGTCAACTGACAGCGAACATTGAATCGAGCGCAGCGCATATGACATCATCCGGCTGGCATGACTGGGGAAGCGCGGTGTACTGTCGCATCACACCACGACTGTCCGATACGGACAACTGCGCCTACGACGCCAGTCCTTATGTGGGAATTCGGTTCAAAGGCAAGGGCAAAGGTCGTGTGCAGGTACGCGTGGGAACGGTTTCAAATATCCCGGTGGCAGACGGTGGCACCTGCCTGCGCGGTCAAAACTGCTACGACTGGCCAGCCGGCTATGCGCGCCTGTCCGATGAATGGCAGACATTTGAAATTCCGTTTTGCAGCATGGCCCCCGAAGGCTGGGGAGGTGAGGCAGCGCCAGTTGACCCGGCAGAAATTGTCGACATCAGTTTTTATTTTGGCCCCGGCATAGACATCGATTTTTGGTTGGATGATCTGTCGTTCTATACTGAGGAAACCGCCATCAACACCGTTTCCTGCACGCCCCCATGCCCATTGGACCTGGAGCCGTTACTTGAAAACGTGGCCCCGGAAACCTCAACGCTGCCCATGTCAGACCAGCTGTCATTGCACACCTTTAACCAGGATACCCCCCAATGCGGCGCCATACGACGGCGCTATCTGCAATTTGTGCCGTTCAGCGTCCCCGCCGGCAGCAGTGCACCTGTGGTGATGGCGTTGGATGGCACAACTGGCAGCGCCGAATCGTTCCTTAGTCACCAATCCCATGGTCGATTCAACGAGCTGGCGACACGGGACGGATTTATTGTGGTATATGCCAATGGCGCTCCCGGTCCTCTCAGCGCCACTATTCCAGGTACGCGCAATGGCCATACCTGGCGCGCCATTGGCAGCTATGATGATGGTCAGGTAGACGATGTGGCGTACCTGGAACAGGTGCTTAACGATATGACCACCCGCGGCGTGATTTCCGGAGACAACGATGTCTATCTGGTGGGTTTCTCCAACGGCGGCGGAATGGTGTTGACAGCTGCTGCGAAACGACCGGATTTGTTTAAAGGAATTGCCCCGTTTATGCCCTTCTTTGGCTTTGAAGCGTTCTGTGGTGAAAACTTAACGGACCATGGACTCAACAAAATCATCATCGGCATGTCCTCAAACGACCCGCTGCTACCACCGGAATATGAATACATTATGCCCCAATTGCCCAAAGCGTGCGGACAGGCGCTGGGGCTCCCGGCAGATGCAATCGAAAATGCAGAAGCAACAACACTTCCCAATACGGTATTTGAAGGCGAAAACTATATCGGCGATAACAATATGGTACTTGAAACGCGTAACAGTTATGTGCAACAGCAGGATATGAGCGCCCCCAATGCGCCCGGCAAACTTCGGGTGTTAAAATTTGTAGTAAGCGGTCATCTCTTCCCCTCGTCCACAGTTGGCGAAGGAGATGCGCAGGCGCTTGAAAGCAGCGGATTCCGCAATCGCGACATTGACGCCGCAGACGCCGTGTGGGACTTTTTCAACGATTCAAACGACGCAACTTTGGCCCCATCAACAACGTCCCAATTTTAATCTTAACCGCTCCGAATGTAACTGCCACGGCGTGCCATTGGGGACTGGCCTGAAAAATAACCGCCCTCAAAGCTGTCTTTCGCCAATTCGGGAGAAGGGATCATTTTATCGACAGGCGGAGTGACTAAAATTCATTGGGCGTCAGCCATGCTTTTGTACCAATCTTTTTGTAAATTCAGCTACAATCCCAGCTGGAGGAGGTTTAAGAGGAAGAGACCGCTTTTGAGACGCTGCTCGAAACAGCGCAACAAAACAACTGCGACTGCGCCACTGTCGATGTGGGAATGGACCCCTGTTTTGCGCCCACCAGCTGCGAATGCATCTGTCAGCGCTACGATGCACTGGCTGGCGACTGCGGTCCGGAAGCCGAGCAAATATGCACGCTGGACTGCCCAGACGACACCTGGCCCGAAGTGGATGGCACTCCCAGCTGTGCCTGCACGGCCGAGTTGGAAATGACTATTGGCGAGACCACGCGGACACATCCATAGACCATTTGCGAACTTGCGCAAGCGTTTTTTAAAAAAGCGGCAAGTATTGTTCCCCCCGTCTTTGTTTTCATAAATAAGTTACCGTGAATCTGTTGGCAATGAGCAATTGTATGGTCAGCGAATTGCGGTTAGGTAGAACAACTTTACCGTCGTTACTACGTCCCCGTCTTTGTCCTACAGATAATACAGGAAGCGCTTATCGTAGAGACGTTGCATGCAACGTCTCCGCGCATCGTCGAGGACGACTCACTTACCTGTTTCGCCTTTTTTAACGCTAAAAATTTTTCCAATGAGTCAGCCCCAAAAGACCAGGTGTGCCTCGCTCTGTTTTATACCCTGGGCACGCGGCGCTCCTGCGCCGCAAATTGTTAGAATACGGATGGGCAAAGCTGGAGCTCCGCGTTCCCAGATTGGCAAAACGCGATTGCCCTGCCTGAAAGGCTGACGGCAATGAAAAATTTCGAAGGAATCCCTTATGGATAAACTCAAATCCGCGGTGGACGGACACAAACCAATGACACGCAGCATCCCACTCCAACACTACTGTGCAATGCAGTCCCCCCAACTCAACACACAGGGCACCCGCCATCAATTGCACCAATCGAAATTCATAATATATTGAAGTTAAAATAATACTAGCGATCAGATCATCCGGCAAAACAGGTTCCCCAGAGGTTGTCAGGTAAGCGCAATTGTTTTTTTGTTCAGGGTGGTTTGCCTTTTGGATGGTGTACCCGGTGAAGGATAATGGAATCAGGTACGCGGTGAAAGATAATCGATAAGTTGGGCGTGTCGTACAAACAGCGTTCGGCACTCAGATACAACAATTTAAACAAGGAAATCATCATGGATGTAAGAAAAACAATTGATTTGGGTAATGGCCATTGCATTGAAATTGGAACAGCCACGTGGGATGATGGAGAGAAACAAACATCAATTCGGAATAGATATCCAACTGCAAAGGGTGGTTTCAGTCCTCGTAGTTCGAGCGAAATACCACGTTACGATATCAAACATATAACAATAGCGGCTGCAGACGACAATCTCTTAAAAATTATAGAAATTACAGAGATGATTGCTGCGCTGTCGGATGCTTTGTCCAGGAAAATAAGGGAAGCAGGACATTGGGCAAAAAATTAGTGTTAATACTGTGTAAAGGCTGATGTCGTTCGTTAAGCTCCTTCCATAGAAAAAAAACTAAATTCAAAAGGGGTAAGCCATGATAGATGAACAGGAATTTTTACAATTAAAAGAGAAAGTAGAGAAGCTCGCATTTCAGTTGAAAGGCTTGATCGCAACGCCCAACGTGTGTGATCCGGTCGCTCATATGGTAATCGCCAATAATTGGGGAGAATCGGAAATGTTGTTGGTAAAAGACCATTTGGACGAAATACATGAGCGACTACAAGAGGGAGACAGAATTGACTGGGGAGAATTTATCTTGTGGTTCAAGACAAATCTGGATGTGGACAGAGCACAGCTAAAAGGCATTGGAACCGCATTCTATTCTCTCGGCAGCTGGAAGCGTTTATGGTGCACATTCGCGAAGGAGTATCCTCTTTCAGGGCTGGATGATTTGCTGGATTGTGAACCGTGACAAATCCTCTAGGAAAGCTCCCTATCAAACAGGTTTTCATAAGTCGTTTTTTTGCTTCATCTAAGTTCGAATAATTGTCCAATCTCTCTCACCAAAGTTTTGTCGGTTTTAACCGCTCATTATTTAATTCAGACTATTCAAAACTCAGTCGTCACCCACCTTCAACTCTTCAAACTGTTTATTCGGCGGGTTTTAACCGCTGATTGGTTTAGTTGGATGGGTTGAAAGTCGGTTGGTACCGGGTTTTGATCCTCCTGAACTAATTTTTGGGTCGGTTTTAACCGGGGTTTGTTTAGTTGAGTGGGTCTTGAGGGCGGTTTTGACTGGGATAAATGGGTTTTGGAATACTTTTTTAGCGGAGTGAACCGGGTGCTTTTTAGTCTGGTGGGGTTTGGGGGCGGTTTGGACCGGGGTAAATATATTATGAACTATTTGAAAACCGGTTTTGGGCGGCTGAGATTTAGTTTTGTGGGCTTTTTGGGGGGGTAAAACCGATGGGGGTTGTTTTTGAAGCCAGCGCTTTGTCTCAAAAGGTTATTTTGTTCAACCCGCCCCGAAGGGGCCAAAGCATCACAGCCCCGGGCAGCGCCCGGGGTAATGGTAATTGATTAATATTTTAGCCCTGAAAGGGCGTTCCATATGGATTAATCCCAGAGGTATTTTTCATCATAAGCCACTCCATATTTTTCCAAAACCACGAGAAGCTCGTCTGTTGCACCGACACGAAAGGCTTCGGCGCCGACTCCCCGGCAAACGCCGGCAAGATATGCATACAGTTTATGACATCTGGACCTCACAAAAAAATAGTGAAATCAGAGTGCTAAAATGAAATAGAAAAAGCAAAAAAGGGCAGTGCAGGTGACCTGTCTCTAAATGTAGCGCCCTTTCAGGGCTTCTTCTCTATTGATATTCCTGAACCCCGGGCGATGCCCGGGGCTATGATGCATGGGCCCCTTCGGGGCAAAAACAGGGGATCAAAGGGTTCAATACCCTTTTAAGACAAAGCTAGCCAACAGAGGGAATCGCGTCGTCATCTTTGCTGTCGGTGTCGCTGTCGGTGTCGGTGTCGGTGATGGATTTTTTGCGGGAGTAGCGTTCCTCGGCTTTTTTAAGCGGCTGGAGGATTTGGACCTGGATTTCCTCGGGGATATTGGGGTCGAGCTCGATGAGGCTCTTAAGGACATTCATGGTGCGCACCCAAAGGAACCTTGCCCGTTGCACGTCGCCAAGGG
>JAFGQN010000144.1 GCA_016935665.1 Deltaproteobacteria bacterium
GGAATATCTTTCGCGCAGCGAAATCCTGCCATGATGAGACGCCAGCTTTCGGGGTGGTGTACCCGGTTGGAGGCCCGCAATCCCCAGGCGAAGTAATTGAAGGCGCCCCCCCGCAATACGTGGTCGCACTCCTCTGGAATAGGATTGGTGCCCGTGAACCCCTGTTTGCCCTGTTTGCGCAGCTCGTCCTGCGTTTGTTTGATGGTGTCGCAGTCGGCGGGAACGCCCGTGTTGGCGGTGGGGCGGGTGTAGGCGTACGGATCGTACAGGTCGGCGGTCCATTCCCACACGTTCCCCGCCAAATCCAGATGTCCATAGGGGCCGACGCCTTTGGGGCAACTGCCCACATCCTTGGTGACTTTACCGGCGTATACCGCCAAATCCGCTTTGGGTGAGGCATTGCCCCAGGCGTACATTCGGCCGTCGTCGCCCCGGGCGGCCCGTTCGAATTCGGCCTCGGTGGGCAGCCGTTTGCCCATCCACTCGCAATAGGTGATGGCGTCGTGCCGGGAGACCCCGGTCACCGGACGCTGTGGGGTGCGAAACAGGCGCAAGGGTTCAAACCCGCTTTTTTGGGTGTCGATGTCCCGGGGAGGTCGGCATATATTGGCGTCCACACACGTTTGGTACGCCTGGTTGGTAACCTCGGTGGTATCCAGATAAAACGATTTTACGGTTACTTCATGCTCTGCCATCTCGTCGGCAATGGCGCGGGGATGGTCGAGGCCCATGGTAAAGGCGCCCCCGTTGACCAGCCGCATGCCCTCGGGGGGCGGTGGCGCTTTGTCTGCGGTGGTTTCACTGTCAACGGGAGTATTGGATTTGGGCGCAGCATCCGCCGCAGGCACAGGTGCTGTGGGACCGGCGCCCGTATTCGGCGCATCGCTTGTTTTTTGAGGCGAATCGTCTTTACTCCTCCCGCAGGCGCCGGCACACGTCAGGGCGATGAATAGGAAAAAGGTAAACAATAACCGGTGGTTCTTTAGCATGTGCGGATGAGTCGGTCGTTTCATGAGGGCACCTTACCACAACCGATTCCCATAAAAAAGGGGTGTGTGCAGGCGCGGCTTTTGATACAAAGGGCGCGGTATGCTGGATTGGCGTGAAGGAAAGTCATGAACTGTTACAACCCAAAATTGGTAGTCGGCACCCAGGGCAGGCGACTGTTGTGGATATCTTTGATGGTGTGGTTGGCCACTGTCCTGGCGTGCGGCAGCTGCTGTCGCGACGTCCCATCGACCGAACCCCGGACGAAGAAAACATCAGACAAAGAAAAATCAAAGGTGCGATCATTGGGGGTGCCGCCGGAGCAGCTTTTTGCGGCGGCGGCGGCGTTTCGGGATCAGCCGTCTCCTCCCGCCGGAATGAATGTGGTGATGATTGTGGTGGATACTTTGCGAGCGGACCGGCTGGGCGCCTATGGGTATGGCAGGGACACATCCCCCAATATCGATGCCATTGCCCGGGAAGGGACGCTGTTTCAAAGGTTTTATGCGGCGTCTCCCTGGACGGCGCCGGCCTTTGGCACGCTGTTTAGTGGCATGTCGCCAGCGTTGCACATGGGCGGCCGCATTCTGGACAACAGGGATAATCCGGCGCTCAAGGAAACGGCGTTATCTCGGGTGGGCATTTCTCTTTACCCATTGCGAACGGACATCAAATTGCTGGCGGAGGCCATGTCGTGCTGTGTGGATACGTCGGCGGCGTTTGTGAGCAATCCATTTTTACACCCGTCTTTGGGGTTTGACCGCGGGTTTGCGCTTTACGACTACAGGCAGAAAAATCGCGCGGGCGGCGAAATCGCCGATAGAGCCATTGCCTGGCTGAAGGACAATGCGCAAAAGCAGTTTTTTTCGCTCATCCATTTTATGGACACGCATCAGCCGTACAATCCCGACGAGAAATACCGCAGACGGTTTTTCCCCATGGATAGCGGTCGGCTGACAAAATCCGTGACGCAGAAGGTGTCGGAATTAAAAGAAATGCACCTGACAGATACGGAGCTGGCCTTTCTTAAAGGGATATACGATGCGCAGATACGCGAGGTGGACGCCCAGATAGGGCGCATTGTGGACGCCATGGCTGCGCTGGGACTGAGCGACAACACCTGGCTCATTGTAACCGCGGACCACGGTGAGGAACACTTTGATCACGGCTCGGTATTTCATGCCATGCAGTACACCGACGAAGTGATTCGCGTCCCCCTGATTATCCGGGCGCCCGGCGGCAAATGGGGCGCAGGCAATCAGGTGGTGTACAGCGCCTGTCAGCAGGATGTGATGCCCACCATTTTAAATCTGTACGATGCGGAAATCCCACTGGGCATAGAAGGCCAAAGCCTGTTGCCGATGATGACGGGAAAATCGAAAACGGACCGGCAGTGTTACATGGAAAATTCTCTGGTCAGGGATGTGCATCAGTCGTCGCTGGAAGATCAGTTTCGCAAACACGCCTGGTTTGATGGTCGGTACAAAGTCATTCAAACACTCAACGGCAACGAAACGCGGATTTACGACATGGACAACGACGCCCTGGAGCGCCACCCGCTAAGGGCGAAACATCCCGCGTCTGTGAAAACGGTACGCTCCATGTTTCAGTATATGAAGGACCGAAAGCCCCTCCTGGAGCAAATAACCTTGCCCAACGCGCCCACAAGGCTCCCGGACGACGTCAACAAATCCCTTGAAAACCTGGGTTACATGCAGTGATTTCACGGCCCCTTGTGAGCGGGAAGGGCCAATACAGGGCGAATTCTTTACGAATTTAAACGCGCGATGCTCAATCTCCCATTGTTTACTTGTACCATTTTTTAAGTCGTTTTATAAAGGCCCCCCAGTAACGACGGCATCTGGTGAATGGCCGGTTTAAATGGAGTATGTATATGGCAGCGAAGTATCAACCGAATGAAATTGAGGGGAAATGGCAGCAGTTTTGGGAGAATGAGCGGACGTTCTACACTAATGAGGCATCTTTGGCGCCCAAATTTTATATGCTGGAGATGTTTCCCTATCCCTCTGGCCGATTGCATATGGGTCATGTGCGCAACTATTCCATTGGCGATGTGGTGGCCCGTTACAAGGTGAAATGTGGTTTTAACGTGATGCATCCATTTGGCTGGGATGCCTTTGGGTTGCCGGCGGAAAACGCGGCCATTGAGCGTGGCGTGCATCCGGCGGGCTGGACCTATGCCAATATTAAGGATATGCGCGGCCAGCTGCAAAAGCTAGGTCTGGGGTACGACTGGGACCGGGAAATCGCCACGTGTCACCCGGACTACTACAAGTGGGAGCAGCTGATTTTTCTGCGTGCGTACGAAAAAGGGCTGGTGTACCGCAAAAAGGCGCTGGTGAACTGGTCGGAGAAAATGCAAACGGTGCTGGCCAATGAGCAGGTGATTGACGGAGTGGACTATCGCTACGGGCTGCCGGTGATTCAAAAAGAGCTGACCCAGTGGTTTTTTAAGACCACCGCCTACGCCGAAGAGTTGCTGGACGGCATTGACAATGTGCTGGAAGAGAACTGGCCCCGTCGCGTTTTGCTGGAACAGCGCTCGCGCATCGGTAAAAGCCACGGCGCCCGGGTGGAATTTCGGTTGGAGGAAGCCATTGAAGGCGAGACCACATTGCCGGTATTTACCACGCGTCCCGACACGTTGTGGGGCGTGACTTTTATGAGTCTGGCGGCGGAGCATCCCATGGCGCTGAAATTGGCGGAGGGCACCGACAAAGAAGCCGATGTGAATGCGTTTATCCAAAAGACGCTGTCCGAAGACAAACGCAAGCGCGGTTCGGAAGATTACGAGAAGCAGGGGGTATTTACCGGTAAATACTGCACTAATCCGGTAAATGGCACCAAAGTGCCCGTGTACATTGCCAACTTTGTGCTGATGGATTACGGCACCGGTGCGGTGATGGCGGTGCCGGCCCATGATCAGCGGGACTTTGAGTTTGCCCAAAAGTACGGTTTGCCCATCAAAGTGGTCATTCATCCCGATGAAAACACATCGCTGGACGCGGCCGCAATGACCGAAGCGTATGTGGAAGACGGCGTCATGGTGAATTCCGAAATGTTTAACGGTAAAAACAATCGCGAATCCATTGAACAAATTGCCGATTATCTGGAAGAAAAAGGCTGGGGCGGCAAAACCATCAACTATCGGCTTCGGGACTGGTGTGTGTCTCGTCAACGATACTGGGGCGCGCCCATTCCGGTCATTTACTGCGACAAATGCGATGTGGTGCCTGTTGCCGAAGACCAGTTGCCGGTGATGTTGCCCGAAGATGTGAAATTTGAAGCCGAAGGCGGCTCTCCATTGGCGAAATGCGAGTCGTTTGTGCATACCACGTGCCCCAAATGCGGCGGCGCGGCCCGTAGAGAAACAGACACATTTGATACATTCATGGAATCCTCGTGGTATCAGTTGCGATACGCCTCCCCCAGGTTCGAAAAGGGGCCGGTGGATCCCGCGGCCATTGAAAAATGGTTGCCGGTGGATCAGTATATTGGCGGCATTGAGCATGCGGTGGGCCATTTGATGTACAGTCGGTTTTACCATCGATTGATGCAGGATTTGGGTTTTTTCCCAAAATCAGTATCGCCGGAGCCGTTTCACAAACTACTGACCCAGGGCATGGTGTGCAAGGAAACCCGATTCACCAAAGATGAAAATGGCAATCCGGTGTGGCATACCGATGACGACATCGATGAAAACGGCATGAGCAAAAAGAATGGTCAAAAGGTGCTTACCGGTCGTGTGGAAAAAATGTCCAAATCCAAGTACAACGGCGTGGACCCCGAAGCCATCATGGCCCGATACGGCGTGGATTCCGCCCGCATGTTTGTGTTGTTCGCCTCGCCCCCCGAAAACGATTTGGTGTGGAAAGACGAAGGCGTTGAAGGGGTGCATCGCTTTTTGTCCAGGGTGTGGAATATGGTGCAGCAGCGTCTCGATGATCTGAAAGTCGCCGCTGCCTTTGATGGCAATACCGCTGGATTGAGCAGTGACGGAAAAGAACTGCACAAGCTGACCCATCAGACCATAAAAGGGGTGACCGAGGATGTGCATGAGCGGTTTCATTTCAATACGGCCATTGCCAAAAGTATGGAGTTTATGAACGCCATCTCCAAATTCAGAGGCGAAGCGGGCAATGCACAGGATGCGTCGGTGCAGCGGGATGCCGTGCTGGTGCTGGTTAATCTATTGTCGGTATTTGCGCCTCATATTTGCGAAGAACTGTGGCAGTTGCTGGGGCAGACAGGCAGCATCTCCACCGTGGCATGGCCCACGTATGATGAAGATGCGGTCAAAGAGAGCACCATCACCATTGCCATTCAGGTGATGGGCAAAATGCGCGGCACTGTGGAGGCGCCCGCCGGCTGTTCAAAAGGCGAAATGGAAAAATTGGCGCTTGCCCACGAAAACATTCAGAAGCATATAGAAGGGAAGACCGTTCGAAAGGTCATTGTTGTGCCTGGAAAACTGGTAAATATTGTAGCGAACTAGCTGCCCACAGCAGCGAATTCACTTGCTGATTCGCTTTCGGGCGCCGTGCACCGACTGAGACGGTTGGCCTGTCTCCACAGGAATGCGGCTCGTATTTCGCATGCTGAATAAAAAACAGGGAGAAGTGATGGGAAACATCTTTATTAAAAGCGACGCCGATTTGGCGGAGATGCGCGAAGCCTGCAAGCTGGCGGCCCGCACACTGATCGAGGCAGCCAAATTGATTGAACCCGGCGTGACCACCGATACGATTAATCGTTTTGTTCACGACTATACTATTAAGCGAAACGCCAAACCGGCGCCGCTGGGATACCGCGGGTACCCCAAAAGTGTATGTACATCCATTAATGAAGTGATTTGCCATGGGATTCCCAGCGATCGCAGGTTGTTGGAAGGCGATATTATTAATGTGGATGTGACCTCCATTTTAAACGGCTGGCACGGGGACGTCTCGGCCACGTTTTTTGTGGGAGAGGTGAGCGATGCGGCGAAGGCGCTGGTAACGGTGACGAGGGAGTGTCTCAATCTGGCCATCGACAAAGTGAAGCCCCGGACGCGTTTGGGAGATATTGGTGCGGTTATTCAGCACCATGCGGAATCCCACGGGTATTCTGTTGTGCGGGATTTCGTGGGCCACGGCATCGGACGCCATTTTCACGAGGCGCCCCAGGTGCTCCATTTTGGCAAGTCCGGACGCGGACAACGTCTGCTCAAAGGCATGACGTTTACCATTGAGCCCATGATTAATCAGGGGGATTTTCGCTCTCGCATCCTGGATGACGACTGGACAGCCGTTACCATCGACGGCATGCTATCCGCCCAGTTCGAACACACTATCGCCGTGACCGACGACGGCGTCGAAGTCCTTACCGCCTTCGACGAACCACTGCTCAACTGCGATATTTTCAAGTAGGAAAACGCCCCGTCGTTCATCCTCTAAAACGGGCAATCACGTCATCGTAAATGTTTTCGAGTTGTTGGACCCGTTCCACGATGTTGTATTCGCGCTCCATTTTCTGGCGGGCGGCGACCCCCATTTCTTCGCGCAGGGATTGGTTGTTCAAGAGGGCGATGAGGTGTTTGCCAATGGAAGCCGCATCCCGTTCGGGCACCAGAAATCCGGTTTTGCCGTGGTCGATAATATCGGGAATGCCACCGTGCTGAGTACCAATGCCGGGCACGCCGGAGGCCGCTGCCTCTTTGAGCACAATAATACCCGACTCCCGGTCCAGATTTTTGGCCACCACACTGGGCGCCATCACAACGAACGCCTGACTCATGAGGGATTTGATTTCGGAATGGGGCAGGGCGCCGGTGAAGCGCACGTGGTCTTTCAGGCGCAACTCCTCCACCAACTGCTCGCAGGAGGCGCGCAGTTGTCCATCGCCTGCCAGCACCAGCTCAAACTGGCACCCCGCGTCTCTGGCCATGGCCGCTGCCCGAATGCCGTATACGTGTCCTTTTTTTTCCACAAATCGACCCACCATTAAAATAACGGGTTTGTCGCTGGTGGACTGGCGTTGATGGGGGTGAAACATATTGAGGTCGATACCCAGTGTATTGACCACCAGTTTTTCCGGAGGGCAACCAATCTGTTCCATCAGGGATTTCAGCTCGGTGGACGCCGCCAGAAACAGATCGGCTTCTTTGATTAATCTGCGATAGCCCAGCAGATATTTCCAGTATCCGGGGTGGAACCGATCGTTTCCCAGCAATATGGTGACATCCCGACCGTGGAGCGACACCACCAGGGGCAGATTCATCGCTTTGGCGTAGGGCAGCGCGTACAATCCGTTGTGACCGAAATGGGCGTGGAGGATGTCAAAATTCCCGTTGCGAATGGTTTGCAAAAAGCGCTTGCTGCGTCCGGTCAGCCCATACCATGCGGACGCCAGCGGGTGGCGTTCATTGGGCAGTTTTTCCACGTACTGCACATCGTGCCCAGGAAACTGTTCATCGTTTTTCCATTGACGAGTGAAAACCGTGGCATCATATCGCTGGTGATGCCGCAATTCGTCGTGAATGAACGTTTCGGAGTAATGCAAAAACACATTGCGAAAGAGTCCAACGCGTCGTTTGTGGTTTTGGGACAAGATAACTGCTCCTTTAGTGGATGGTGTCGCGTTCCATCCAGGCTTGCGTCCTAACACATGTAAGTAAAAAGAGCAGCACAATTTGGCCCGTTATTTGAAAAGTAAGCAGCGCACGCAACCGACATTCCACACGTGTCCATTCGGGAGGAGACTTGCATAAGTTCAAATATGTTGAAAAGTAATACAGAACTATTGGAGAAGGCGCATATGAAAAATGCAGAAAAATTAACGGTGCTGATTGTTGATGCGGATGCTGAGGAGCGCGAACTGGTCAAAAACATGCTGCTTCGAAATCATTTTCGAGTGTTTGAGGCGTACAACGCCATTCGCGCCATGGAACTGGCCGAGGCCCATCGTCCGGAAATCGTTCTGATGTCGGTGCAGTTGCCCGATATGGACGGCTATGAATGCTGCCGACGAATCAAGAGCTTCATTTCGTTAAAAAATGTTCGCGTGATTATGATTGCCGAAAAAGGGGGCTTTGAAATCAGTGAACAGGCCTACCAGCACGGCGCCGGTGATTTTGTCACCAAGCCGGTGGACGAAGACGAACTTCTCCAGAAAATTGAACGCATGGCCCGTTTTATTAAAATATCAAATACCACCAAATCCACAATGAAACGCATGTCCAATGGTTCCGATACCGGTAGATAACGCATCCTTTCAATAGGGTGCTTTTTTTAACGCTCCGCCGCTGCAATCCGGTCGCCCGCGTGCTGCCATACCTGTCGAAACTGGGTTTCGTCGAATGGGGCGCCAGAGACCAGCCAGTCGGTGAAACGTTCATTTCCCGCGCCGGTAAACTGACCCACAATATCCAGATGGTCGGCCGCAGCGGCGTACAGCACGTCGCCGTGTATCTGGCTGAACAGGGGCGAGATGCCGTCGTTGCTTTTGGGGGAAATGGGAAACGACAGCATTCGCTCGATGGATGCCCGGGTATCGTCGTTCATGGTGGGATAGCGGTAGCTGACGTGCTCCCGGGCGGTGACGGTGTGGAGAAATGCAAACAGCGAGATGGAGAACGCTGCCGCAGGGGATCGGGTTTCTCTGGCCGCGGTTTTAATGGTGGGCGGTGGCGCCGCATTGACGATGCAGCTGTAGTCAATGCTGACCCGGTCGATAACGGCTGCATTGTACAGGTGCATGGATTCAGGGGTGAGTTGCAATATGGCGCCCTGGTCGCGTTTCATGGTCTCCAGAAACGTCCAGATGGGATCATCGGCTTCCAGGGTGACGTGGTTGAGGAGCCTTCTGACCAGGTGATCGAGAAAGGTTTGATCCCGGCCGGTCCAGTCATCAAGGCGCGCCGCCAGTGCAATCAGCTTTGAGATAAGGAAGATGGAGCGTCGCCCGGCTTTGTGATGGGCGAGGGTGGTGATGAGCTGCAGGATGTGGCGTCCCTGCATGGTGGTGAAAAAACCCGCCAGCGGCGTGCCATAGTGGGGGGTGGAGATGCTGATGGCCGATTTGGTTTTTGAGGCAATGACATCCTCATCGCCGGTGCCGGTGAGTTGCACCCCGGGGCTCAGCAGAAGGCGCATGTCCAGCCCACCGGTGGAGTGACCAATGAAATGAATGCTGTCCGCCGTCATTCCGCCGCGCTGTTTTACTTCTTCGAGCAATACCTGCGCGCGTCGGTGAATGGACGATGTCGCCTGGGTGGCACAGCGCACCAGTTCAACGTCCAGCTGATGTTTCTCCTTGAGGTACTGCGTAAGGGTTTCGCCCACTCTGAAAAAATAACTGTACGTCCCGAGGGATGTAAACCCAAAGAACCCCGGGACCAGATAAACCTGAATTTGTTTACTCATATCCGTCTCTATCCATTTGTATCCGCCCCATCCCATCGGTGGAATCCGGCGAAGGAGGTGTAGCCGCAGCAGGCGGTCTGTCGATGGCGTTTTGGATGATGTTGCGAACAAAGATTTTCGCTTTCAGTTTGCGCAGGTTGCCGTAGCTGCCCACATTGACCCGCTGCAACAGAATCAGCTGGGCCGGGATGATGAATTGCTTTCGATATTGTCGCAGCTGGGGCATGCGACTCAACACCTCAAGGTGCATGTTGGATTTGGCCATATCGAATGGTTCGGTCGGATGCAACGGTTTCGCCATGAGTTGACCAACCAGATTGAAAAATTTATCGTCCGGAGCAGGGGCGTCCGCCGGCAACGCGCCTATTTCTCTTAAACCCTCGGTGAGGGTGTCATTATCGTTCAACAAAAAGCCCCTGAGCAGTTTGCGGATGGCGCGGATCTCTTCGGGGGCAAACAGTTTGATGCATCCAAAATCGTAGAGCAGAATGTTCCCCTCTGGTGTAAAGGCATAATTGGCGGGATTTGGGTCGCCGTGAAGCATGTGGGCGCCGAATACCTGATCGTAAAGAATTGTGAGCAGGCGTTCGCCTAACAAATCGCGAACTTTCGGTGCATATCCGGCGGCTACCTCCAGACTGTCGCCCAGATGCAGCACTGATGTGAGCACCCGTTTGGTGCAGAGTTCGGGAACGATGCCCGGTATGATAACAAACGGGTGGTGCATGGCATGGAACTGTTGCAACAGCTGCTGATGACGTGCTTCCAGAGTGTAGTCGAGCTCGTTGTTCAGATTATTTCGAAACTCCGTTGCCACGCGCTTCAGGGCATCTTTCTGGCCGCTGGCAATTCCCATCGCTTTGAGGGCCATGGTTAGGGACGATACATCCGCGTCCACAAATTCTTCCATATTCGGGTACTGCACTTTCACTGCAACAACCTGTCCGTCCAGCGTTCGTGCCCGGTGGACCTGTCCCACCGATGCCGCAGCAAATGGCATTTGTTCGATTTCTTTAAACAAGGATTCCACAGGCGCGTTCAACTCGGTTTCGATTTGCGCCTGTATCACCGAAAACGGCTCCGGAGTGGCGTTTTGACGGAGCGCGGCCAAAGGCGCGGTAAATTCCCCGGGCAGAAACCCGGACTGGATGGACGCCATTTGGCCGAATTTCATGAGCGGGCCCTTCAGTACGCTTAACGTTTGCGCCATGCTTTCTCCTGACTTTTGCCAGCTCTCTTTTATTTTTTGTTTGCGCACTTCTTCGCGACGCAACGCCCCGGATAGTTTGACACCCAGATGGCGACCGGCCATCCCTGTGGTCAATGCACTCATTTTAAGGAATCTGGAAAGCTTCTTTGACATATTGGCAGTGTAGCAACACCTCAAAGAAAAGGAAGTGGCAACATTTTTAAAATATTCCAAAAAAGGAGCGCTGTGATATAGCGCGTGTATGCCTGTAAATGTTCAAATCAGTAACAACCAGACGCCCGCGCCCATGACGGTTGCAGCGTTATCAAAATCATTTGGAGATGTCAATGCCGTAAAATCGGTATCCCTGGCGCTTCTTACAGGAGAACTGTTGGCCTTGCTTGGGCCCAATGGCGCCGGTAAAACCACATTGATGCGTATGCTCACCGGCATCCTTGAGCCGGATAGCGGCGAGGTTGTTCTCTATGGACATCAAAACCCGGGCAGGGCACTTATCAGTCGACATATCGGTTACTGTCCGCAACGCATCATTGTGTGGCGGGATTTAACGTGTTTTGAGCAACTGATGCTGATGGCCGATATGCACCGGCTACCCCGCCAACGCGCCGAGGCGCGCGCCACCGAACTATTGGGGATATTGAATCTGGAGGGCAAGCGGCATGCGCTGGCCAGAACCCTTTCGGGAGGGATGCAGCGCCGACTCAGTATCGCTCTGGCCATGGTGCACAGCCCTGGCATTCTGATTCTCGATGAACCCGAAGCGGGACTCGATCCCCAAAGCCGGGTGCTTGTACGGGATACATTGAACCAGCTGCGTGTGGATACCCATACGTCCATTATTGTATCTACCCACGACATGGCTGAGGCGGAGTTGATTTCCACGCGGGTGGCCATTGTCAATCGCGGTGAACTGCTGGCGCTGGATACCGCTCCACAGTTGATTCTGGACGCGGGGAAGTCTCATTTGGTGGAGCTGCGGCTGGAGAGCGCATCAGCCAAAGAGCGCGATCGTCTGGCTGCCTCATTGAAAAAGCTCAATGTGCCAATGCGGGTATCTGAACAGACCATTGCTTTGGACAGCGACGCCCATGGGGCCATCGTTCGTCCTTTACGCACCATTGCGGCGACTGAAAATATTCGCATTGCGGAGCTTCGCCATCGCAAACGATCGCTGGAAGATGTGTTTTTGACGCTCACCAGTCCTACGAAAGCGGGTGTCGCATGACGCGTTTTGCGGCCATTGTACGCCTCTCTACCAAACAAAAAATGCGCGATTTGTTTGCGCTCTCTTTGTCGATGTTGACCGCGCCCCTGTTCGTATTGTTTTACTGGGTGCTGTTCCACGACAGCCATCGCAATTATCAAATCCTGTTACTGGATGAATCTGCAGATGCTGTAGTGAATGCGCCGCATCTGGCGCCCATTCGCCAGGCATTTTTGAACATGGCCCAAAAACAGGGCGGTTATACGTTTTCGTTCGAAACGGCGCAGCGGTTGGCGGATGTGGAAAACGCCCTTAAACGAAGAGAAGCGGATTTGGCCATGGTGTTTGCCACGCCTCTTGTGAACGCGACGAAAAGCACGGGCGCCGCTGCGCGTGTTGAATTGGTGGGGGATGTCTCGTCCGTGGGATTTCAGTTTTGCGCCAATGCGGCCGAAAAAATTGTATCCGGTTATGTGGCGAAGCAGTTGCGGCAATACCCGCCTTTGACATTCGATACCCGGGCGCTGGGAATTTCGGCCAATAAGACGCCATTTGAAGCGTATGTCCCCGGGCTGCTGGTATTCGCAGTGATTATGCTCATTTTTTCAAGCGCCATGTCGGTGGTAAAGGAAATTGAAGGGGGCACATTTGCCCGACTGCGGATGACGCCGGTGCACATTGCCGAAATGGTGGGCGGATTCAGCCTGGTGCAGCTGGTGGTGGGAATACTCTCTGTGGTGATTACCTTTGGCGCCGCGTATGCGCTGGGATTTAAAAGCGAAGGCGCTCTGTGGCTGGCCATGCTGACGGCCGCCGTGGCGTGTATGGCCAGCGTGGGAATCGGTATGGTGGTGGCCGCGCTTTCCAAAACGCAGGGCCGGGCGTTTTTGCTGGCCAGTATTGTTATGTTTTTGCTGGTGCTTTTTTCGGGAATCATTTTTCCACGGCCCACATTGGAGCTGTTTACCGTTGGCGCCACCGCCGTGGATTTATTTGATGTACTGCCCACTACGCATATGGGCAGCGCGCTGGACAAAATTCTCACCCTGGGGGCCTCGTTTGCAGATGTTCAATTTGAGCTGGGAATTTTAACGTTGATTGGTATCATCAATTTTATCGTTGGCAGTCTGCTTTTTGTTCGTTCGGGAAAACCCGCCGCCACCACCTGGGAGGGAATGCTGTGAGTCTGTTGAAAGCCTGGATAAAGGCGTCGCGATTTGCATCGCAATCATACATATTTATTCCCCTGTTTGTGGGCGAGATGTTTTACGTGATGACGGGCGGTCATATCAATTGGACCGTGTTTGCCATTGTGCATCTGTATGGATTGTTTATGCAGCTGTACATCATTTACGCCAACGATTATGCCGATGCAAAAACCGATGAACTTAACGAGACATTCACTATCTTTTCGGGGGGATCGAGGGTTTTGGTGGATGGAGATTTGTCGCGCCGGGCGCTGGGGATAGCCGCCATTGCAATGGCCGTATTGTGTGTCCTTGCGGGTGTCTGGCTTGCGGTACAGTTTAACCGCATCTATGCACCACTACTGATTGCATTGGGGATACTGCTGTTGTGGATGTATAGCTTTGGTCCGGTAAAACTCTCCTATCGGGGAGGTGGCGAATTTTTACAAATGCTCGGCATCGGGATAATTCTGCCATTGGTGGGCTTTTATGCCCAGGGGGGGGCGCCGTCACAGTTTCCCATGGAAACCCTGGCGGTGATACTTCCGACGCAACTGGCATGCGCCATGGCCACGTCGATTCCTGACTTTTCGTCCGATAAACAGAGCCATAAACGCACATTTTCGGTGCTGCTTGGACGAACCCGTGTCCGCATGTTGATCATTGGTCTGAACCTGCTTGCCATTGGGGCGTTTTTCGCCATTCGCTGGGCATCGTTTGAAGAACTGAAAATGGCGCTGCCGCTCTTTGTGCTTTTGGGCGTGGCGGTTTCACTGTTTTCGCTGGTAAAAAAAATTCATGGGAAGTGGGCCATATTTCTGTTTGTAATGTTTTCCATCGTGCTGACTCTGGGACTTATGGGGCAACTGGCCTATGTGGCGTCGAATATGCATTCCTGAGTGCAAAAAGGGGCAATGGCCGTGAGTGATATGCAACATCCGGTGGCGTATCCTTTTTTGCTGCTGTGTGGTTTGCTGATGATTCCCGCTGCGGTAATTTTTGTTGTTCGCAGTGATTTGCGAAAGCCCATGGGCGTGATGGCCGGTCTGTCGATTCCCTTTGCGTTTACGGAGTTCCTTTTTTACCCCAGTTACTGGGAGCCGAAATTTTTATTTGACCTCGCCAACCGGATTGGCTTTGGCATCGAAGACTTTCTTTTTGTTATTGGCCTGGGCGCATTTACCTCAACCGTGTATCCGGCGGTGTTTTTTAAAAAGCGGGTTCCTCTTTCGGTTTCCACCCCGTCGCTCCGGTCTGTTGCGGGCAAAAAGCGACTGACGAAACTTATTGTGCCAATAGGCGTGGCCTTTTTGCTGACCGCAATTATGGCGGCGCTTTCCATTCCCATGATCTGGGGGTGCGTGCCCATCATGATATTGATTGCGTTGTCCATTGTAGTGATTCGTCGGGATTTGCGTTCGGCTGCGGCGTGGGGTGGGGTACTGAGTGCGATAGCGTACTTTTTAATTTGCCAGGCTCTCGGCGTGCTGGTTCCCAATGTATTTGAGCTCAACTGGCATGCGGAAAAGTTTTTTGGGGTGTATATTCTGGGCGTTCCGTTGGAAGAAATCACTTATGCCTTTGCCGCCGGCACAGTGGCATCCGTGGTTTATCCGTTTGCATTTAACGAGGCGTTTTGCCCGTTTCGCACAAAGGAGGCGTGAAACCATATGCCGTTTTCGTATTCCATCAGTACACAAAGCGAGTTGGTGGAGATATCCGGGACGGGCAGTGCGGACTTTGAGTCATTGGCCAAACTGATGACGCAATTGATTTCCCATCCCGAGTTTAAAAGTCATTTTTCAATTCTGGCCGATTTTTCGGGACTTTCGTACATTCCCACATTTAAGGAAATTCGCCAGTTTGGCGCATTGTTCCAGACGGTGAGCAAGGCGTTTTTGGGCAAAGTGGCTTTTGTTGTCAGCCATCCGGCGCAACTGAATGCCGGGCGATTTGCATCGGTGATTGCGCGCGCCATTCGTTTTCAGATGAACGTGTTTGCCGGCAGAGCCGAGGCTCTGGCCTGGATTGCTCCCAACAAGGAGGTTCAAGTGGAAGATATTCGACAGAAAATAGCTGGTGTGATTGAGCCGTTTCAGCTGGCCGCACTGGCCACCGTCCGCGCCGATGGAACTCCGTGGGTGCGCTATGTGACCGTTCGCGGGGATGACCACCTGGTGGTTCGTTTCGCCACGCCCATGCGGTCCAGAAAAGTGGCCGAAATTCGCGCCAACCCCAATGTTCATTTGACGTGCGGCTGCGGTGAACTGGCCAGTGCCAAAGAATGGGTTCAGATTGTGGGCAGGGCCAGAGTCACCTCCGACGATGAGATTCGCAAGTCGTTCTGGGAGGATTTTTTATCGGCCTGGTTTAACGGCCCCGATGACAGTGAATACGCGGTGGTGGAGGTCATCCCCTCGCGCATTGAATATCTCACCATGGATTCCCTGATTCCGCGGGTGCTTGAACTGTGAGTGCTCCAGTATTTAGCGATGGAGTTGCATTGCGACGTCAGCGTGTGAATGGAAGGTCGAAGGAGATGCCAATTTGGCCGTAGATGGGAATGCGCTTCGTGAAGCTGCTGTAGAAATGCCAGGTGATGTTGATGAGTTCTTTAGTGCCGATGAGAAAGCCGCCCCCCAGTCCATAGGTCATTGCCTTTTGATCGGGGAATTTAATCCGAACGTATTGGTTGCTTTCGTAGTATATGTTGTCCAGTTCTAAAAGAACCTCATTTTTTCTGGGATACATCGCCCGGAAGTTTGCAATCGGACCGAAGTAAAAATGCTCAAACGGCCCAAAGTAGGGCATCAACTCCATATCGTATCCCACAACTTCCGTACTGTTGTCCGCATCCCACGCGCGTTCGGATTCGGAAACGGTGGTGTCTTCCCATAAGCCCGCAATGAGGTTGGTTCGAAACATGAGACCAAATTTGTCTGTGATGTTTTTACGAACCCCCAATCCCAGGTGGATGCTCGCTTCGGAAATATCCATATCCCGTAACGCTCCCAAAGCAACGTCTGATGCAAACATCAGTCGAATTCGCCGGCGGTAATCCATCTGTGTCCTTTTTTTCTCCTCTGCCGTTCGCCGCTGTCGTTGCGGTTTTGGGATGTCTGTGGGCATTGGGCGGGTTTGTGGCGGGGGTGGCGTCACCTGGACACATTGCGCAGCGGCAGTGCACGCGAATCCGTCGGCGCAGGGGGGATTACACGCGGATATACAGAGCCCTTTGTGGCACAGGTATCCGTCTCTGCATTTGGGAAAGCAGGTTTCGCTGGCGGAAGGCGTCCCCTCTGCGGGAGTGGTGGCATCTGCCCCTGACGCTGGTCCACTCGTGTTTTCGGATGCTTCGGATGGCGCCGCGACATTTGATATCGATGCATTGGTGCCGGTGTTTTGCGCAAAAACGGCGGATGGCCAGACAAACGATGCGGTTATCAGAATTACCCACAGGAAAATTTTTGTTTTCATAGCGAATTTACCCTTTTTAGATTTTTGTGGTTATCTTACCACGGTTATATGAATGATGGATAGATTTTCATAAGAAGTTATGGCCTAATGCTGCTTACGGATTGGGTGCTGATTGTGCTCAAAATTTAAATAAAAAATCCAAAAATAAAAATATTTGGGGAATAATTCCCATGGACAGGAACTTGAACTGCTGTCGAAATACGGGATAATATTCCCTTCGAACAAATTTACGAGGGAGGCAGACATGAAAAGAGTATTGTTTGTAGTGTTGTGTACGTTGGTTGCAGCGGCTGGGTGCAATAAGAATCAGCCGCAGGTGGTGACCGCTGATGATGCCATTACGGTGGATCCCAATGATGGAAAAGACAAAGGTGATGGCAATGTGGAAACCAAACCACAGGTAAAAGCGGCAGAAGGCGAGATGAAGGAATTGTTGCTGGTACTTCAGCGGGTCCATTTCCCCATGGACACATCCACGCTCACCGAACCCGCGCGTCTGGCATTGATGGAAGCATCGGAAAAACTCAAGGCGATGCCGGAAATTTCGTTGGCGGTGGAAGGGCATACTGATGCCCGCGGCACCAACGAATACAATATGTCGCTTGCCGAGCGAAGAGCTCAGACAGTGGTGAAGTATCTGTCCAGTCTCGGAGTTGAAAAGGAGCGTTTGGATATCGCCGCTTATGGCGAAGAGAAATTGCTGGCGTCCGGCGGTGGAGAAGTGGTCAATGCCCAAAATCGTCGCGTGGACTTTCGGCTCAAGCAGGGCAATATCGAGTTTGTGCTGCAGGAAGGACCTCTGGTGGACGATCACGGCAAAGTGATTGCCGATGCTCCCCCCGCGCCGTCAGATGAGAACGCCATTGAAGAAATCGCCCCCCAGACCGCAGGCGCCGCTGCTGAGGCAGCCAGCCAGGAATAACGCCCGCCCGTCTTTACCCCTGTTATAAAAAAAATCGTAGGAGCAGATCCTTGTGTCTGCCCTTGCCAGTGTTCAACGCCAGGGCACACACGCGAGTGCGCCCTTACAGGGAATTCGGATTCACACGTTACTGTCTTTGGGGCTTTCGGCTTCTTCGCCGCAATCGGCGTCGGCAGAGGCTTCGTCGTCGGGTTTGTCTTTGTGACTGGTCATTTTTATTTTGATGCGTTTTTTCTTGCCGTCCGGGTTGGGTACAAATCGAATGTTGGTGGTGATTTCAAATGAAACGCTGGTGAGCACCTTGGTTGCCTCTTCGGCGAGATCGGTTTTTTCCAGTAGCTCACGCACTTCCCGGGCGATTATTTTCACCGCGGCATGTTTGGTCTCATCCACCTGCTTGAAAATGTAGTTCAGCGCCTCTTTGGGCATTTTCAAGTCGCTCACCACTGCCTTGACGCGGCCGGCGATACTCTCTTTTTTGAGGACCTTCTCAAAAATGGAATCCTCACCTGGATTTTTGGACGTTCTTTCTTCTTTGGTGTTGTTATCGTCGCTCATGTTGCGCTCTCTTTAAGGCGTTGTAATGGGTTGCAGCATTGGGGCTTTGGGTTTGGTTTTTTGTTTCTCCCTTTGGGCCGGGGCTGCGCCAGGGCTGGACAATCCTTTCGGGGGCAACTTCGATTCTGCGTCATCGGTAGTGACGGCTGGAGCGCCACTGGCGCGATCCGTGTCCAGTGGCACTGCCGTGGCAGCCGGGGCCGTCGTGGGTTCTGACAAAGTGGGTTGTGCTTTGGGCTCGGGAGCTGTCAACCCTGGCTCCACCGATGGTTTGCCCGCCGGTTGCAGTCCCTGTTTTGTTTTTTTGGGTTGGGATTTCTCGGCTTTTAGGGCCGGGAGTTCGAAATACCGTATACCGCTTTTAATCTGTCGTCGCAGTTCATCCGCATGCGCCTTTAATGCCTCTGGATTGCAATTGAATACACTGACGCCCAGACCTGTACCACCTGTACCGCCGCCGCTTTCCCCCCACGTGTAGGATGAATGCAATACACAGCGTTGCAGGGCGTGATCAAAATACACAGTATACAAGGCCGTCTGGTGGATGGGTTCCATCATGGGATCGTTTGCCACCGCGCTGGCAAAATATTTTTGAGATTGCAGCGGCGTATTGCATCCGGAGACGGCCACTGTGAGTAAACTCAAAAGGATGACTTGAAAGGTGAAACTCTTGACAACGGTAAGCATGATTATTCCTGTTCCTTTGATTCATTTGACGACTCGGCATCCGGTTGAGTGGACGAGATAAGTCGTTGCGTTTTTTCCAGTGTTTTTTCCAGAGTGGAAACCTGCTGACGAAGAGTGCCCTCTTTTTTTTGGGATTGCCGATACACAGTCCGCCATATGACGAAAGTGACGGTGCAGCCCAAAAGAAAGGCTGCGCCGAGCGCCACCATGAATGGCGTCTCAAATGCGAACAGCACCGCGTCCGATTTCCATGGCAGGTTGGGGATATAGACTGGTACCCAATGGACATTTGAGATGACCAGCAGAATGGCGAATATGCATCCGATGACCGACAGCACAAACGATAGACCTATGGTGTGTCGATGGCGTTGCATGGCTTTGGATGATTTTGGGGTCATGACTCAAGCTTACGGAATTCAGGAAGCAATTCGTTAAGGAGGTCATCCAGATGTCCAGGCATCATGTGACAATCCGCTACAACAGGCATAAAATTTGTATCTCCAATCCATCTGGGGACAATGTGAATATGCAGGTGCGCCTCAATGCCTGCGCCGGCTTCCTTGCCAAGGTTGATTCCCCAGTTCAATCCATGGGGATGTATCGCCTGTTTCAGGGCTACCTGGGCGTCAATGGCCATACGGAAAAGACTTTGCTGTTCGTCTTCGGACAAATCCTCGATACACGAAACGTGCCGCCGGGGGCATATGAGAATGTGTCCGAAAACATATGGATACTTGTTAATCAGGACATATTCGTTTGGACGCATGGCCAGAACGCGCATTATTTTTCGATTCGCGTCGGTGGTTGCTGCGGCGGCATCGCAAAAAACGCATGTCGATGTGTCTTGTTCCTTAATGTATTCCATGCGCCACGGCGCCCAAAGCTGTTTACTCATCATCTCCTCACTTCGTGAAATGTGATTATACTGAAAAGCAATTCAGAGTGAAACCGATAAATTTAAAGTGAATTACTGAATTGTTGGGGGCGCGCCTGGAATGGGCTGAATCAGGCGTTATTCTTCTTCTTTTTCTTTTTCTTCAGCTGGTTTTTTTCGGCGACCAGAAAGATCGAGTTCTTCGTCTTCCCGGTATACGCGCACGACGATTTCCTTCTCCATATCCTGAAAGGTTGCTTTAATGGTGGTATCACCGGATTTCATACCGTGCATTTCCACATAGCTGCGTTGCATTTTTCCTTTAGAGGGATCGGGAATGTCCTTTACGGTTACAATGGAGGGATCTGCGGAAACCCAGGTGGGGGTGTACCCTTCGATATACGCTCCCTTTTCGCTTACCACCCATGCGGCCACATTTTTCTTTTCCTGACCCACCCAGAGGCTCAGTTTTTCGTGCGTGACTTCAATATCCGAGGGAATTTTAACGCGAATGCCCACTGTGGCTTTAATGTCGTGGCCAACCACTTCGACTTCCACTTTATCTTCACCAGAGGCCACTGCCTTGATTTTGCCGTCGTTGGAGACCTGGACAATGTCTCGGCTTTCGCAAAAAAATGTCAGGTCCGGTCCGTTTTCTATTTTTTTTCCATCTGCGTCCACGGTGAATGCCACGATTTGCCCCTCTGCACCCGAACCTTCGAGAGTATAGACATCCTGTTCAAATCTGATGGCCACCGGAGTGGGAGAGCACGCCGTTATTGTTGAGAAAACAAGGATTCCAAGACCCCAAATAGTCGCTCTTTTCATTTCCAACGTATCCTTTCTAAATTGGGTATGATTTGGGACGAACAGTACTGAATTTTCAGCACATCGTCCAGATGGAAGTTTATTCTCTTGTGGCGTTGAGTGCACTGATCGATGGCGGAGTGGTTGAATCGGAGGTAAACCAGCTTTTTATTTCGGCCGCCGCCGGTTTTTCTCGCGGGGTGTATTCTCGGTCGTTTTCCCCTTCCCAGTCAAACCAGTTCCAAAAGTAGGCGCCGGCGACCGTGTCAGAGTTGTCGACCACCCGGATGAACGCTTCGTAGCAGCGGCGTTGGATTTCCAAATCCACGGTTTCGTTGGCGCCTTCTGCCCATGGTGCAGCGGCCGCGCCTTTCTGGCTGAGATATCCCACTTCCGTAAAAATCAGTGGCTTATCGAACTTGTGCTGCCATCGCATCAATCTGAAATACACTTCGCGCCAACTGTGAACCAGCATTTCCAAAGGAGGATTGTTTTCGATGGGCAGCCGCTTGTCGGCGAGCTGGAAGTAGCCGGTCACCCCCAGAAAATCCAGATCATCAAAAAATTCAACTTTGTCGTAGTGATCCCAGTTGGCAGAGTAGGTGATTTTGCCCGGATACACGGCGCGGACTGCGCGAATGATGGCGCGCCATTTATCGGTATGGACATCCATAGTACTCAATTCTGAGCCGATGCTGAAAAGAGTTACGTTGTGTTTGGCGGCCACCTCTGCATATCTCAGGACATATTGGGTGTAATTCTCGAAAAATGCATCTGAATCAGATGGCTTTAATGTGCCTCGCCAGCCGCCGTTGGATTTGTCCTCCACACGGAGAATTGGAAACAGAAATACCTCCATGCCCGCTTTTTTTACCTGTGCGATGGTTTTCTCCACGGTTTTCATGGGGGTGGTATACCCTTTGAGGTCGTATATTTCATGGTGCTCGCTGGTTTTCATGTAGTTGGAAACCACTATCGCCACATGGGATGCGCCCAGTTGTTTGATTTCAAGAACAAAATCGTTGTAGTTCCAATTGGGCTCCTGCCTGAAGAGACCAAGGGCCACACCTTTTTGCACCGGTGGCTGTTTGTATTTCGGTTCGTTTTTTTTGGGCGTCGCTTCCTGGGAGGTCTTTTGCGATTTTGTGTCGGTGGAAGTGACGCTGGCTGCCGGATTAACCCCATACGATGGACGCGGCAGGGACAGCAGTAGCAGATAAAAGACCACTGTCGAATAACCGGTTGCAAGCCGATGCGAAAAACGCCGGATGTCAGATGTCGTAAACATTGGTTTAAAAGACGACTTCTGTCGGGTATTTGTATACATGCCTGATTTTAACATTTGAGTAACGATCCAGTTTCAGTTTCACTTTATCCAGATAATATACGGTTTTCGTGACAGGGAGATGTTCCCGTCTGGCGCGATCCAGTATTTCGAAGAGGGCTTCATGGGCGTCTACCGGGTGAAGTACGGCGCCGCGTCCCACTTCGATTTCATCCCCCACCAGGATGAGGCGGGAGTTGAAAATATCATCGGTCTTGAGGCCCACAGATGGCAATACCCAGCGGCATTTCCACTGTCCACCGAGTATCAGATCTTCTAAAAGAAGCTGGTCGCCCTTTATTTTTTGAATCTGGAAGCTGGAACGCAGCGTGACGTTCAATCGTTGGAAAATGCGTAAATCCTCATCGTTCAGTTCAAATTCATGCTGTGCCAGATATTTTTCAATGGGGGTTTTTCCGCCGGGTCCCTTTCTATCGAGGAGGTACCAGTCCATGAACATGGTCATTCGCGTTTCAAACCAGGGTTCTCCCTCTTCAAATTCACCGGTGAGTTTGTGAAATTCTTCCCGCGCCAGTCGAAAGTCGGCCAGACCTGCTTTCGACGCGTCCCGCTCCAGGAGTTCCATATAGGATTCAATGCGACTTTGCATGGCTCTAGATAAACATACACATATGTAACGTCAAGCATAACCTCAGGAATCGGTTGCTCGGTCGCTAAAGGAGCCATAGCTGGAGGCCGACGAATCCGCTCACAAATGGACGCCCCCAGGTGGTGGGCTCGGCATTGGGGACTTCAATTTCAATATCGCGAATCAGAAATCCGCTGGCAAAATCGAATCGCAGCCGGGTGCGGGGGCCCGTCTCCAGTGAAAATCCCGCGCTCAACTGCGTGGACGGCGATACCACGACTCTCTTGTGTTCCGAATCGGAGGACTCAAATTCGACTTTGGTCCTCATGAATGCCACACCGAATCCCGCGCCCAGGTGAATGGCCCAATTGGTTTTTGGGGTCCACACTTTTTCGAGCTGACATACCGACATTGCAACCGACAGGTATGTTTCGCCTGCTCTGTTGTCCAGGTGCATCCCCATAAACGGCAGTTGAAAATAGATTGACATCTGCACTCCTGTCGAAATGCGCACGATACCGCCCAAAACACCTTGAAACGCAGGGGGCATGCTGCCGAATCCATAAACAATTCCGGGTTGCAGCAGAACCGCAAGTGTGGAAGAGGGGACATCCGCAGGTGAGGCGTCTGGCGCCTGGTTCTCCGAAACGGGGCTCGTTTCACCGGAAAGTGATTTGGATGGCGCAGGCAATACGTGTTTCAGAAGATCCACCGCCCTGAATGCCAGCAACGCCTGCGTGTTGTCGTCCAACGCGGTTGCGTTCACTTCCGGCCGCAGCGCATCGTCCACCAAAAGAATGCGTACACTGTTGCCTTTTTTGGATATTTCCATGATGGCGATGGCGTTGTGGAGCTTAAATAGCTGCTGTGCTGCGTCCGCAGAGAGACTGCTCGTGGCGGTGGATTCCGATTTATTTTCATCTGATTCAATTATGATCGGATTAAATCCCTGTAAACGTAATTCGGAAGACAGGCGACTGCCGAGTTCCAGATGGTTGCCTGGATGAACCAGCACCTGACGGGGCTCGACGGAATTGGAATAGGACGTGCTCTGCTGCGCCACACTGGGCCATGGTATCAGGAGTATGACAAAAATAAATAGTTGAGCGCGATTCATATCTGCAGGAGGGCCATTTCAGGCCGGTTTGCCCGGGCCGTCCAAAATAGAGCCCGCTTGAAGAACAGGAGCGGCATCGAGCTTTTCGGCTTCCATCATGGTCACCACCTGTCCGAGAATGGTGTCAATGACCGCCTGATTCTCCTCCGGCAGCTCAGCCAGCTTCCTGGCAAATCGCTCCTGAAGGGGCGATGGCGCGCTCTCCACGATTCGCATGCCTTCTTCGGACATTTCCACAATAACCTTGCGTCTATCGGATTTGCTGCGCGTGCGCTCAACCAGTTTTCGGGCTTCAAGTCTGTCGAGTATCCCGGTAATGGTCGCCTGGCTCAGATGCATTTCCTTTGCAATTTCCCCAGGAGACCTGGCGCCGCTCTTTAACAGATAACGCAGGCAGCCGATTTGTGGGGCCGTGAGATTGTATGCCCTGGACAGTTGGTGGCTGTAGAGGTCGATGGCGCGAGTGATTTTCCTAAGCGATGTGAGAATGCTTTCTTCGTGATTTGTGATCATAGAGATTTGCTTCAAAAGTTCAATGAAAACAGGCATTCCCATTTGGAAACCCCAGTGGACGACCTAAAATATCAGATGCGCGTGAAAAAACAATCAGTAAAAAACAATACAGATGCTGTTGACCCTCTATTGCGGGCATCCTTAAAACATTTGATTCGGCTTCCACAGTCCGGCGTCGTTCATGGCGCGGAGTTCACTGTTTTGCACCAGCAGTTCATGTCTTCGAAGTCGCCACTGATATGGCAGTTTTGAATCAGTGTTCCAGTGTACGTGTATCCCGCCTTGCCGAATATTCGATTGATGGAAGGGGAACTGGCCCTTGCCAGTGTGTAAAGATGATGGATATGTCTTTGAGCCATTTCTTTTTCAAGGGCGTTGAGGAGAAGCGCGCCAAGTCCGTTGCCTCTGAATCGGTGCAGGGTGGCGAAATCGGTCATCTCCGCGTTGCCCAATGAGGGGACAGTTTCTGCGGATGCCACCGCGGCGATTGTGCCTTCCATCTCGGCCACCATATAAACAACGTCGTTTTTCATGCACGAATGAACATATGCCGCATCAAATACCGGAAACGGATACGAGGCGAAATTGGCCCGGAATAAAGCCGCCAGCATTTGTGCATCTTCTTCTGTGGCGATGCGAATGTACACACCATTGGCTTGTGAGAGCCGCGCTTTGCCGGCAGTGGGGGGCTGTTGCGCACGACAAACAATTGCCTCGCGTTTCGACAGTGGCACAGTTGGCTGTTGGCGCTGCGTATCCAGGAACACCGACATCACCACTGCACTGCGACCGTTAAAGTAGCCGGATATCGTCGCTTCTTTTGAGAATCCCAGCTCGCAAAGGAGCGGCCTGTCATTAATTGGTGCTTTAATGAAGATTTTCCCAGCGTTTTGCTGCAACGCATGGGTCTTCAGGCTGTGCATCATGCGTTCATAATGCATTGCGTTGTAGCCTGTTACGCGAATCCGCCTGTTGCGCAGACTGAAAAACGCCTCGTACTCATATCCATTGCCCGCGATTCGCAGCGTTTGACCATACCCCGGCAGCGCATCCAGCTGTGCCACACGCTCATTGGGGATTGGCGTTTCCGGTGAACCGTCGTTTTTAGGGACGGAAATATTTACCTCAGCGGACTTCATCGTCAATATTCGTCGCGCTGTCTTCCCGTCGCTGTGCCCGTTCCAGATTTTCGGGAACGATGGCAATCACGTCATTTGAGTCGTCGAACAGCTTGCCCACGCCCACATCGGGCGCCCATCTTGATTCGGGCACCTTGTGCTTCGATTCTCCCGGGGTCAATTTGTCGCAATACTCGCAATCCGGCGGACAGGTCACCTCTTTGTGGGGCGGCTCACTGTACAGACAGATGACGCCCTCGTAGTTCCGCAGCACTACTTTGCGCGTTCCCATGGAAATCAGATACTGCGGGGTCAGTGGAATTTTTCCGCCGCCGCCGGGGGCATCCACCACATATGTGGGAACAGCGAAACCACTGGTATGGCCGATGAGCATCTCCATTATTTCGATGCCTTTGGAAACAGATGTTCGGAAGTGCTCGATGCCTCTGGATAAGTCACACTGGTACATGTAATACGGTCGCACGCGATTCTGTACCAGACGGTGCACCAGATTCTGCATGATGAGTGGGCAATCGTTCACGTCTCTAAGCAATACACTCTGATTCCCCAGAGGGATGCCGGCATCGGCCAGTTTCCGTAGCGCCGCTTTGCTTTGCGGTGTGATTTCCCGCGGATGATTGAAATGGGTATTGACCCACACGGGATGATGCTTTTTGAGCATATCCACCAGTTCGTCATCGATGCGTTGCGGCAGCACTACGGGTGTACGGGTTCCAATACGAACGACTTCCACATGTTCGATGGCGTGCAGTTCGGTCAGAATCCAATCCAGCCGTTTGGTGGAAAGCAAAAAAGGATCGCCTCCGGAAATCAATACATCGCGAACCTGGGGCGACTCTCTGATGTACTGGATGGCATTTTTGAGCATTTCTTTGGAAGGCGAGTGATCGTCGTCTCCCACCGAACGCTTCCGGGTGCAATGGCGACAAAACATGGCGCACATCTGAGATACCAGTAACAAAACGCGATCCGGATACCTGTGGGTGATTCCGGGGACTGGGCTGTCGTGGTCTTCGGCGAGTGGGTCTTCAATATCGGCACTGCCAATTTGTGTTTCCTGTATCGTTGGCACCGCCTGGGCGCGAATGGGGCATCGGACATCGTTGGGGTCAATTAACGATGCGTAATACGGTGTGATTGCCATAGGAAACAGTTTTGATGCACGACGGATTTCATGAACCTGTTTTTCGGTTAAATACAGAAATGACTGCAATTGCTCAGGTGTGGTGATTAGGTGCTTCAGCTGTGTTTTCCAGTCTGCGTTGGCTAAAAATTTAAATTCGTCATTTTCGGTTGTGGTCTCGTTCGAGAGCATTCATCCTCCTTCGTTAGAGTAAATTTGATACGTTTTTATTTGGATGCAAATTTTTAGTATGCAAAAATTTATAATGCTGCATATTTCATAAATCCGCTCGTTTGTCCAGGGTTTTTGAGACACTGTGAGACATGTGATTTGCACGCAGGAATGAATGACAACTCTGTTTTCATTGGATTTCCAGACAGATACCGGATTTGACAGAGATTTCAGAAAGTATTGGAGCCGCAATATATTTTTGGGGTATCATCCATCTTACCCGGTAAAATTGACAACAGAGTTGTCGAATGCATTTTGCAGGAGAAAGAGATGTTCACAGTAAATCACAGGTACAAAGCCCTGCGTCGGCTGGGCACCGGGACTCAGGGGGCAGTGTACGAGGTGTTTGATTTGCTGGAATCCCAAAAACGGGCATTGAAGATATGTTCGCCGGCCACTTCGTGCGCTCTGGAAACCGAATACTTTCATCTGCTGGAGCTGCATCATCCCAATCTGGCAAAAGTATTCGATTTTCAGCGGGTTCATCATGTTGAACCACAAGGGACGATGGAAACAGGGCTTGTCTTTTTTACCGAAGAGTTTCTCGAGGGCGTGCGCGCAGATGAGTTTATCGCGTCTTTGCCCGAGGCTGAGCGACTGGCGGCGGTGGCTCAGGCGGGAGTGGGGGTGGCCCGCGCTCTGCGAATGCTGCACTCCAGGGGGATGCTTCACCTGGATGTGAAACCATCGAATATTATTATTGAAGATAACGGAAATCCCCGTCTCATCGATTTGGGTCTGGCTCGGTTTAGAGACGCTTCGGTGGGCACAACTGCTGGAACGCTGGGGTACATGGCGGCTGAAGTGTTTGAAGGAATCGCCGACGAGGGAACGGATATTTTCGCATTGGGGCAGGTATTGATTCAGCTGTTGAGTGGCATTGCGCCAAAGCCGCAAGTCAATGTGGTTTCAAAGATTCCCGCTTTTATTCCCGACGCATTTGCGGAGGTGCTGCGCCGCATGACCCATCCAATGCTGGAGAAGCGATACTCCGCCAGAGAGACGATTCTGGCGATTTTAAAAAGCGGTGTACTGGATTTGGCGATGTTGGACAACCACCTGGATGATACCAGTGAGGCGGATGATTCATCAACGCGAATCGCTGCAGCGCGTTCCACTCGATTTATCGGGCGGACAGAGCAGTTGAATGCGCTGCAGAGCCTGTTGCTTGGCGCAGTGAAAGCCAGCGAAATTCGGGGCTGTGTGGTGCATGGCCCGGTGGGAATTGGCAAAACGCGGCTGGTTCGCAAAGTCGTCACCGCCCTGCAGGTGCACCAGGCACAGCTGGCGCAACAGTCATTGACTTTTTTATCGGGCACGCCTGACCGGGTGATACAAATGCTGGTCAATGCGTCGCCTTATCGGGATTTGACGCTGCTGAGAAATTGGCTTGAAGATGATACCGCTGAAGTGTCAACAGGCATCTCTGGTCGGCGACAATATGTCAGTGAAGCGTTGATTGTTCAGTTGCTCGAAGAATTATCGCGATTTCACGGGCCAACGGTTGTTTTGTTTGAAGAAGCGAGTGTTTCTCAAATCGCGATGGTGAACGATATATTGAGTGAGCACGTATTTCAAAATGAATCCGCATTGATTCTCATTTTCGAAAATGCAGACGTGGATTTGTCGCTGGACGATTTGTCTCCCACTGCCGTGATTCAGTTGTCACCGCTGTCTTTGACGGAAGAGCGGCAAATGGTATCCGGTATCGTGGCTGGGGAATTGACAGAGAGACAACTGGCGCAGTTTCACCGTGTCACAGCGGGCAATCCCCGGTTTGTCGAGGCGATGGTGGAACAGTTTTTTTCTGCCGATTCATCTCATCCGCTGGGCCATCTGCCGGCCGAAATTGCATTTTCAGGGGACCCGCACCAGTTGGTATCCAACCGATTGCTGAACGAGTTTCGTCACTGGCGGCGGGATGTGTTGCAATTGCTTTCCATTGCCAAAGCGCCACTGCATACCGAGGAGTTGCAACGAATGGTCGACTGTCAAAGATGCGGCACCCCCACCGTATTGGAGCTGAATGCCTTTTTAAATCAGCTCAGACTTGCTGGATATTTGCATCACGATGCGGGGCGAGTGTCGTTGGTGCAATACCTGGTGCAGGGCATCTTCGAGCGAACAACACCAGAGGACCAACAGCGTCTTCACCGTCGATTGTATGAAAATTTGAATCACGATCGGGGCTTTGAACATCGTGCTGTTCACGCCTTTTTGGCAGGATTGTTCGTAGAGGCGGCGCCACTGTTGAACGACGCCGCACAACGGGCCATTGCGAAAGGAAATACGACCGGTGCAGTCGGTTTTCTGGAGATGCTCCTCGCCTGTTCAAAGGAGAATCTCACCGATAAGCGCCTTGCACTGGTTATTTGTTATCGCAAATCGGGGCGCTACAGTGATGCCCTCAACCTGGTTGCGCAGATTTTGCAAAAAGGTCACGATGAGCGAGCGATATTGGAGAAAGCCGCGTCATTGCGTATGATGGGGCAAACCAAAGATGCGGCATCCATCCTTGAATCGCTTTCGGCATCAACGAATAATTTCATCGCAGCGTCAGCCACAGCGTTGCTGGCGCGCATGAAACTGGACAGTGGGCGTATTAACGACGGCCTTCGCATGGTGGAAGGTGTGGTGTTGCCCGACGATATCGCTCATGAAAGCGGTATGCTGAATATTCAGGGGCTGCTGCTGTTGACCGTTGGCGATACGCATCGGGCGGGCCAGATATTCGAAAAGGGCTTATCTGTGGTGAAGGGGACCAGTTCCATTGAGGAAGGGCGGTACAATTCGTATCTGGGCATGGTGGCGCATGCGGAAAAAAGATGGGATGAAGCGGTCGCCCGTTATGAAGCGGCGTTCAGACTGGCTGACGATGCCGGAGACAGCCATGGCGCTGCCACATATGTGGTGAACTGGGCAGCGGCGTTGACAGAGCAGGGGGATTATACCAATGCGTTGAAACGCTACCGAAATGGGTTGACGCGTTTGCGTATGGTGGGTCGGCCGGCGGAGCTGATTCAAACCGAAGCCAATTATGCGCAGTTGTTGCTCCGGTTGGGCGACGCCACCGGAGCGTTAACGGTGTCGGAAAAGGCGCTGCGGGATACCGATGAACACAGCGCGCCCCTGGTAAGAGGATATGCATTGTCTGTGATGGGAGAGTCCCTGGTGGCAACGGGGCGATTTGATGAGGCGGTGCGCATTCTGGAGCAGGCGCAGCTTGCCTACGGGAATTCGGGGCAACGCGATCGACTGGATTATTGCCGGTTGCATCAGGCGGACGCCCTGGTTCATCAAAAAAGGCACGAAGATGCAGCCCGTTGCATTTCGCTGATTACGGATTCGGTGGTTTTGGGCTCCTATCTTTACGCACTCACCCGGGTGCTGCTGGCGTTGCAGGATGGCGAATCTTTACGTCCGGTGTTACAGGCGCTGGAATCTCGATTGCAGCAAAAACCGTCTGCATTAAATCTTGAATACTACCGGGCATTGGCGGTGGCAGCCATTGCGCTTATCAAGGAGGGGGCCTTTGAAAAAAGTCGATTGTATGTGGAAGGAGCGTTGGCGCAGTTGAGTGAATTTCGAAAGCAGACACCCGCGCTTCATCAGCCACCGGTATACCCCTACGAAATTCAACTCAATCAGATGCGGACACAGTCCGATTTTTCCAGCAGCATTGATGGCGCAGAAAACAGGGACGGCAGTATGAAGCAAATGTGGATGGAACGCCTTTTCCGCATAGCGGCAAGATTGAATTCAGAACTGAAAATCAATGCACAGCTGGATATTATCATGGATACCGCTATTGATGTGACCAACGCCGAACGCGGGTTTCTGTTATTGCAGGAGGAAGACGGCCGGTTTGCCATCCGGTCTGCCCGAAATATGGACAGCGAAGCGTTGATAAAAGAAGAACGCAATTACTCAGGTACTATCGCCAGACGCGCATTTTTGCTTGGTGAACCTATATTTACAACCAATGCGCAGGAGGACGAGCGGTATCGCGACTATCGCAGCATTGCGTCGTTGAACCTCATGTACATCATCGCGGTCCCCCTGCTGGTAAAAGGGAAAGCGCAGGGAACCATTTATCTCGATAGTACGATGCGTGGCAAGTTTGACGGGGAACGGGTTGATTTGCTTAAAATGCTTGCAAACCAGGCCGCCATTGCTCTGACCAATGCGCGGCTGGTCACCCACGTTCAGCGGAGCAGAGAACAGATTGAATCACTCAATCGCAAGCTCGAAAGTCGATTGGCAACCGCCGAGCGTGAACTGGCGCAGACGCGCCAGGATTTGCGGGAGATGAATGATACCATGGCCGCCAAGTACAGCTATTTTGGGATGATTGGCAGTTCTCAACCCATGCGGGATATGTTTCGCGTGCTCGATCGCATTGCGGCCACTGATATTCCCGTGGTCATCAGTGGTGAATCCGGTACCGGAAAAGAACTGGTGGCCAGAGCGATTCATCAGGCCGGATCGCGCAGTGAGAAACCGTTTGTCGCAGAGAACTGTGCCGCCATTCCATCACAATTACTCGAGAGCATTTTGTTTGGTCACGTGCGTGGCGCATTTACCGGTGCTGTAAAAAATCGCAGCGGGTTATTTGTGGAAGCCCATGGCGGAACACTGTTTCTGGATGAAATTGCTGAATTGCCTATTGAAATGCAATCCAAGCTTTTACGGGCATTGCAGGAAGGCGAAGTTCGACCGGTGGGGCAGAATCATTCGGTGAAGGTGGATGTTCGCATTCTGGTGGCATCCAACGCGGATTTAAAAAAGCGGGTGGCTGAAGGACGGTTTCGCGAAGATTTATACTATCGGCTTCATGTAATGGAAGTGCGGTTGCCTCCGCTCCGTGACAGAGGCGAAGATGTACTGCTGTTGGCCAACCATTTCATTTTAAAACACGCGGCTCAGGGGCGAATCACCATGACTCCGGAAACCATGGAACAGCTAATGAGTTATCGCTGGCCAGGAAACGTGCGCCAGCTGGAAAACGAAATTGTACGTGCATCTGTAATGTGCACAGACACCATGGAGATTCAGCATTTCAGCGATACCATCCGGGAATTTTCTGTTACGGGCCGAGATGAATGGACAGATTTGAATATCGACAACCACGTGAATCGGCTTAAAACACAGCTCATTCGCTCTGCACTGAAAAAAAGCGGCGGTAACCGCAGCAAGGCCGCAGATCTGCTGGGTATATCAAGGTATGGCCTTCAAAAAATGATGGCGCGTTTGAATTTGTAATAGTTTTTGCCTGAACCGAAATGTGATCAGTCGTCGGTGTTCTTCGAAAAAAAAAGTTGATTGAAAAAAAGAAGGAAAAGGGAGATGGCCTTGCTTATTCTGCTGCTTCGGCGGCGGGGGCAGCCGCTGGTGCAGGGGCCGGATCCGGTGCTGCCGCTGCGGGTTTTTCTTCCGCGGGCGCCGGCGCTGCTGCTGCTTTTTCTTCCGCTGCGTCAACCGGTGCTGCCGCCGGGCGTTTTTTTGCAACTGGCTTTGCCTTCGGTTTGGCGACGGCGGGTGCGGGTGTCGCCGCAGCTTCTTCCTCAGTGGGGGCTTCTACAGCTTCTTCAGGCGCATTCTGTTCGGCTTCAGGTTCTGCTGCTTCTGCGTCTTCGGCACTGTCGTTAGCATCTGCACTGTCATTGCCTTCTTCTTCTGCCGTTGAGTCCGCATCCTCTTCAGCTGCTGAATCCTCTTCAACCGCTTTATTATCAGCAGCGTCATCTGCGACATCTTCTTTTGATTCGGATTTACCAAACTCTTTAGCGATGTCCACTTTCTCACCATTGTTTTCCATCTCCATCAGGCTCGCTTTTTTCTCCAGCCCCGAAGACTTGGAAGAAGACGAATACGCCAGAACGATGGAAGAAAACATAAACAGGAATGCAACCACTCCGGTCAGTTTTCCGATGAACGAACCGGCGCCTCTGGGACCAAATACGCTGGAACCACTACCGCCGAAGGCCACTCCCATTCCGCCACCTTTGCCGGTCTGCAAAAGGATGACCAGAATCAGAAACAAACAGAAAATGATGTGTAAAGTTGTGAGTAAATAAATCATGACGGGTCTTCTACATCTCTATAAATATCATTGTCAAGAAGTAGTTGCATAAATGTGCAACTTCCATTCATGGAAGAAATGAATCCGATTCGGATGGCGGATTAAATTATGCGCCAGCGATAATTCCCAGGAAAGAGTCGGCTTTCAGAGCAGCGCCACCAACCAGTGCACCATCCACATCGGGCTGTGCCAGCAGGTCTTTTGCATTGTCGGGTTTAACGCTGCCACCGTACTGAATTCTCACTTTGTCCGCAGTTTCCTGATCGAACAATTTTGCAACCAGCTCGCGGATGAATTTGTGAGCGGACTGGGCCTGTTCCGTGGTGGCCACTTTGCCTGTACCGATAGCCCATACAGGTTCGTAGGCGATGGTCACTTTTTCCAGTTGCTCTTTGGTGAGTCCCTTGATTCCGGCGACGGTCTGCTCTTCTAGAACTTTCTCGGTTTCGTTGGCTTCGCGCTCTTCCAGTTTTTCGCCAACGCAAAGAATTACTTCGAGTCCTTCCGCCAGCAACGCATCTGTTTTCTTACGAATGATTTCATCTGTTTCGCCGATAACGTGGCGGCGCTCAGAGTGACCAACCAGTGCGAATTCCACTCCAGCGTCTTTAAGCATGGCTGTGGAGATTTCGCCGGTAAACGCGCCGTTTTTCTCAAAATAGACATCCTGTGCGCCAAGGCGAACCGGAGTGCCGACAACTACTTCTTTCACCGCACCGATGGCCAGAAATTGAGGAATCACTGCCACATCGGCATTGGCATCCGCAGGAAGATGGGCGACAACGGCTTTGGCCAATTCCACTGCTTCTGCGATTGTACAATTCATTTTCCAGTTTCCTGCTACGAAGGCTTTACGCATAATCAATACCTCATTTGTGAAAGTCCCTTTGGCTTCAGTTCAATTTTGCAAAAGGGAGCTGGAGTTTTTTTTGAATCTGTATTTTCGAATCTCTACATATCCGTTATTTCATCGTCTGCGCATTTCCCATTGCGAGAACGGTGGGCAGCGTTTTTCCCTCGACCATCCGAATGGTGGCATCACCGCCGTCCGAAACATGATCAAATCCTTTTTCCAATCCCAGCGTTCTGATGATTTCGGCGCTTTCTTCGCCAAGCGACAGGGAGTAAGCTGCGGCGCCGGCGATTGCGCGTGCAACTGTATAAGTGCCGCTGTCAGCGCGGGCAGCCATGCCCAGGTGTCCTTTCCAGACGATGGTTCCCGCTTTGCGAATCAACTGTTTCCAAAACTCTTCGGTATGGCTGCCAATATCGAATATATTTGCCGATTCGGGAACTTCACCTGCCGCATATTCCGTCACCGCATCCGCGGTAATCCCGGCACGCACATCCGAAGGAAGAATCAATTTAATGTTTTTACGTGCCGTACGATCCAGCAGATCTCGAGCCAGCGGCAGTCGTTTCTCTTCCACGACCGCTTTTCCGGTGCTGCCGCCGGTTGCCGCAGTAAATGTGTTGGTCATTTGTCCGCCCAGAACCAGTGAATCGATTCTGCCCAAAAGGCTTTCCAGAAGCTCCAGGTTGTCGGCGATGCGATCTCCTCCCAGTATCGCCATCACGGGACGCTCGGGTTTGCCAAGAAATTTACGCAACGCTTTAAGCTCTTTGGCGTATTGCAGGCCAGTGACCTTGATTCGCGCATGCTTCAAAATACCATTGGTGGACGCCAGCACCTGTTCACTCAGCGAAAACGCCTCGTTTACATATATGTCGCAATAGGATGCCAGTTGGCGGGATAACTTTTCGTCGTTTTTTATTTCGCCGGCATGAAAGCCCAGGTTTTCCAGCACACAGACCTGTCCTTCGCGCAACCCGGCAATCACACTTTTGGCGGCGTCACCCACGCAGGAATCCGTAAGATAGACCTCTCCAATATGTTGACGCGCCGCAAACCAGGCGGCAATGGGTTCGAGGGACAGTTCTGGAACCACTTTTCCACCGGCGTCGCCCATATGCCCGCACAGCACCACGCGTGCGCCGTTCTCGATGAGGTAATCAATAGTGGGCATGGCCGTTTTTAAAAGGTTATCATTAAGAATCTTCTGGTTTTCCAGTGGGACGTCCATATTGATGCGCACGAGTACGCGTCTGGACTCCACTTCCAGATCCTTTAATGAAAGGGCTTGGTTTGGATATATTGATGTTCTGGCAGTTTCTTTCATCTTAAGATTCACATTGTATAAAGAGCGTCATTTTCGCGGGAACCTTATGCCGGGATTTGCCTGTTCGTCAAGTAAAGAAAACATAAATGCTTGATTCCGATCAGTCCCTGGCATATGTACCTGATTTATTGAGCAACAATTGGCGCCACAAACGTAAAAATGCATTTGTTAGAGAGGTGATTTGTGTTTGAAAAAAAAATGGTTGTCATACTGGCAGTCGCTGTCATCGCAGGTGTTGCAATCGGGTACTTCGCGTTTGTGAGGAGGCCGCACTGGCAAACCAATGCCGATGAGGCCGCCACAGGTGTGGACGAAAAGGGGCACCCCTGGTTTGGGGCAAAGAATCCGAAAGTGATCATTCATGAATATCTGGATTATGAATGCCCGCACTGTACCAGCGCCCATCGGGTATTGCGCAGCGTCATCGCCAGAGATTTGGATGAGGTCCGCATTGTGCGGCACGACTACGCCCGCACCCCATGTGTCCAGAAAGTGGGTGATGAAACGACAATGTTGTGCCCCATGGTTCGCGCGGCGTCGTGCGCTGCGAAACATATTTCGTACTGGAAGTGGAATGATATGCTGATGGCACAACCACGTCATGAAACAGATAAGGGGATCGATGTATATCTGGCAGATATGGTGACAAAGCTGAAACTGCCGGAAGCCGAATTTCAGAAGTGCTTCGATTCGGTGGAAAACGCGGAGAAGGCACAGAAATTATATCTGGAGACGCGAGACGCTAAGGTGAGCGCAACGCCCACCTACATCGTTAATGACAAGGTTTACACACCCAGCGAACTGTTCGAAATGCTGGAAACGCTATAACCCGGGGCTATCACAAGAACCGGATAAATTATCCGAAAAATGCAGGGTCCGGGCTTTATGCCCGGCCGCTGTCAGGGCAAGGTGGCAGACAAACTACCACCCTACTTTATTTTTTCCAATCAATCATGATTCTGCAATCAGGGCAATCGCAAGAATGAAATGTTTTCTAAA
>JAFGQN010000145.1 GCA_016935665.1 Deltaproteobacteria bacterium
ACCAGCGGAGGAGCCGGATGGTGGAAATCTCCTTGTCCGGATCTGGTGAGGGCTTCGGTCGGGCAACCGGCCGGGGCTACTCGACACGGCACTGCAGTGAAAAAGCAGTACAAAGTTCAAAGGGACACTGATTTCGCCCATCTGAATTCGAAAGGTGGCGCCGTTATGGCATGGGCAATGTTTGGGGAACTCTCGCTGCTGTAAGCAAGTGACATTTAAAAGCGCGCATGAAAGATGATATGGGTCGATTTCCACGACCCCGTGCCCGCGTAATGTATTCGGTCTACAGATATTTTTGGATGAATCGGGTGATTTCGCTGAACAGGTGGGCGCGTTCCATGTTGCTGTCGATACTGTGGCCGGAGCCGGGATACACCTGCAGCTGCACCGAGCGACCGTTGGCAACACTCTCATTAATAAACGCCGCTGAGTTTTCCCACAGCACATTTCTATCCCCCGTGCCGTGCACCAGCAGGAGTCGTTCTGTTAATTGCGCGGTTTGGCGTGTTAAATCGGTGGCGTTATAGTTTTCGGGGTTGTCGAGGGGGCGTTGCATGTACCGTTCGGTGTATACCGTATCGTAGCGACGCCAGTCGGTCACAGGGGCGATGGCAATACCCAGCCGAAACAGGTTTTCGGTGTGCAGCAGAGCGCTCAACGTCAAGGTGCCACCGAACGACCATCCCATGATGCCCAGTCGTTTTTCATCCACATATGACTGCTTTTTCAGCCATTGAACCCCCATGAGCTGGTCCGCCAATGGCACCTCGGTGAGGTTGCGGTGAATGGCCGTTTCAAATTCGCGGCCGCGGCCCGAAGAGCCACGATTATCTATGGTGAAAATGACAAATCCGCGTCTGGCCATCAGATTGCGCCAGGCGGTAAACGTGGTGTTGTATCGATTGCTCACCGCCTGAAATCCGGGGCCGCCGTAAACGTACACCAACGCGGGATATTTTCCGTCCCCGGTGACGTTGGGTCTGGTGATCTGAATGTAAAAGACCCCGTCGCTGTCGTTTTCGATAACGGCAAATTCGTTCACAATATCGTCAGGTGCGTGATAGTCGCCGGTCCCCTCGTCATCAATGCGCATCAGTGGTGTACCCTGCGCGTCACACAGATAAACCGCCGGCGAGAGATCCGCTCTGGAAAACGTATTCACAAACAGCGACGCATGAGTGCTTTTTGGGGGGGCATAATTGGGCGCATGTGTTCCCGGCGACTCCACCACAGGCATGATGATGCCATCGGCCAGGCTGACTCTGTAAACGCCGGTGTTCAACGGATCGGTCTTTAACGCAGTAAACACAACCGAATCGTTGCCCACAGACCGAATAGTCTCCACAGGGAATGCCCCCTTTGTAAGCGCCCGGTGTTGATGGGATGTCCCATCGAATAAATGAATGTGCGCGAAGTTATCGAGTTCCAGTCGCATTACATAGTGGTTGCCTTCCGGCGTAAAAATGGGAAGCCCAGGGTAGTTTACCCAGCGGGGATCGCTTTGGGTGAAGACCGTCTCACACTGGGGCTCTTCCGAAGTGGTGCATTCCAGCAATTCAAAACCGGTTTGCAGTCGGTCCATCCGCGTCACCATAATGGTTGGCTTGCCGGGACGCCACATGGCTTCGGGCAGATAGACGTCGTCATTGCCCACAATGGGCAAGGTAACAGTGGTGGGCGTATCCGGTCCGAGCGTGACCACATCGATGGTAACGTGTGGGTTGTTGCTGCCGGCGTGGGAATAGGGAATCCATTCTGTTTTGCCGGCGTCGGAAAGGGCCACTGCAGTTTTGGCCACCAGCTGTTGGTTTACACGGCGAAACCAGATACGCCGACTGTCAGCGGACCATTGAAATCCGTGGTGAGTGCGGAACTCTTCTTTGTACAGCCAGGAAACACACCCGGCGCATACGGCGTCATCGTCTCCAACATGGGTCAGTTGCGTGCTTTGTTTTTGCGCCAGTGAAAAAACAAAGAGATTGTTCTTCTTCGTGTACGCCAGCCACTGGCCATCCGGGGATGGACGGATATGTGAGATGGTTGCCTCGTTTGGCATGATGTCCGATATTTTGCCCTCAATGGTGGCCTTGATTATCTTCTGTTCCGATTGAACCACCAGGGTGGTGGCATCCATCCACGTAAAATCCAATGGTTTGACGCCGTCGCCCAGAAAGAGCGGCCGCTTGCGCCGACGGGCCACATCCACCAGCCACAGTCGCTGGGTGTCATTAGATTCCATTGATGTTTCCAGCAGCGCAATGGTGTTGCCATCTCTGGACCACCGAATAACAGAGGGCGGTTTTCGCGTACTGCGGTTATTGAAAATGCGCGCAATATCCGGATCCAGGGTAACGGATTTCATGGCGATGTCGGTCCCCCGCTGCCACGGCGTGATGGTGGGACATTGAACAGGCGCCCTGCATGCGACAACGCCTAAAAGAATGATAAATGACAGATGTGATATTTTCATGGCGGAAGTGTAGCACCGGTATAATCCGGTTTACATACTTTCTTTGGGTGACCCATGGTTGAAAGATACTTATTTTATCGTTTATCCGATTTACTGCGTTGATGCTAAGAAGCGAGTCACAATGGTGGCCAGCAACGGTGGCGTCTCCTGCATGGGATAGTGACCACATTCGGCAATGGGCACTACCGTGAGATTGGGGCAAATGGGTGTGAAGATTTTCGTGACCGCCTCGCTTCGCATCACTTCATCGTCCTGTTCACCGGTAACGGCCAGCACCGGGACTGGAGTCGTGGCAGAGGGATTGGGAACGCCGTCTGTGGCAAAGAGAGGAATATATCGCAGTACCGCATCTGAACTGGACGTGGCGCGCCATCGATTTACTTTGAATCGCACCCATCCTTCACATAGGCGTCCGCCTGTGGTCTGTTGGACCGCCTGGGTTCGCACTTCGTCCGGGCCCGTCGCCACTGCTTCAAGCATTGGCACAATAGATGAATTCACTTCCAGACTGGTTGGCGGCACGGGGCACAGCAATACCACGCGAAGGAGTCGATGGGGTGCGCTTTGCGCCAGATGGAGCGCCACGATGGTGCTCATGGAATGGCCAATGATGACAAATTTTTCAAACGTCAGATGGTCCGCCAGTGCGATAATCTCCGCAGCGCAGGCCTGTGCGGTGCCGGGACCGGTCAAATCTCTCGATTTTCCATATCCCGGCAGATCCGCGAATACCCACGCAAAGTTGTCAAGATCGAGATACAACCTGGCACTTTCCCAGGTGGATGTGTCGCTCAGCCAATCGTTCATAATGATAACGCCTGTGGTTCCTGTGCCAATCTGTTGGTAACCAAGCATGGTCAATCCTTTCGGTTTGATGTTTGCCGCAGTCTACCGAAGGACGACGATAGTGCAACCGTTTTAACAGGTGTGGGCAAAGTGACGCGTTAATTGCATATATTGATGCACAATGCATAATCCCCGGCGCAGTCCAGCATGGCGGCCAAATCGGGAATCTGTGTCGTGCTGCAGGCGCGACTCAAACATTGCAGTTGAATGATGAGACACGCTTCCAGATATGCGCATCCACAGGGTTTTGATTGCTCGCATTCCATCAACGCATCCTCATAATCCATGATAGCGTCACAGGTTGTCTGGTCGCACAGGAGCGCTTTTTGTTCACCGCACTGGTACTGGTCAAACCATGTCTCTTCCGTGTCAGTGTACTGTCGCACGGTATCGGAGTCATCGTCAGCGGAAACGGTGTCACTTGCGGTATCGCCTGCGGTATCGCCTGCCGAATCGTTTGCGGTGTTTTTTGGAAGGCTGCAGTCGCATGTGGCGGTATCTGACTCGCTGTCGCTGCTCTCTTTGCTGCATGAATTGCCTTGTGAATCGGTACCTACAGGAATTGCAACAACGTCCACATGCGTATCGGCGGGATAGCCATGGTAGTAGTTGTCTCCACAGCCCTCACAGTCGTCAAATCCCCCGCAGTCATCATAATCGCCATGACAGCGTTCGATGCATCCTGTCATTGAGAAAGCCGGGGCGAGTACGGTGGTGGCCAGCCATAAAACGCATCGAAAATTAAGTAAACGAATCCACATGGTTCACATCCTTTCAAAGGCGGTTGCCTAAGTTGTTAAGCAGGTTATCTGGGAAGCGGAAATTGCAAGCCATGTGCCATTGCGGACTTTAAAGTATGGGAACAAAAGCTGTGGAAAAATGAACACAGTTGACTTGCAATGCTGACATTTTTGGCCGATCGGCGTCTTACAGGTATGAAACATCGATTTCCTGGAGTGAAATATCGGCGAAGCCACAGGGATAAAGATGTTCCCAGAAGGAAATTATTCACCCGATAGGGCCACCATGGGGGCACAACTGTCCGGGTACAGCAAAATACACTTTTGGTCTGTGATGTTTAAAATTCCAGCATAATATCGGGAGGAAAACTGAATGGTACGCGCAAAGATCAACCCCAAAAAAAGGAGCACGGTGTACTCCTTTGGGCGAATAGCCATTTGGGCGATGCTCGGTCTATTTATGTGCAGCACGTCTGGCGGCGGAAACGATGGCAACGGGGATGGCACTATCGATGGAGATTCCGACAGTGACACGGATATGGACGGGGATAGCGACGGAGATGGGGACAGTGACACGGATGGGGATACGGACACGGATGGAGACAGCGACGCGGATGGGGACAGCGATACGGATGGAGACGGAGACGCGGATGTGGACAGCGACACGGATGGGGACAGCGACACGGATGGGGACAGCGACACGGATGGGGACAGTGACACGGATGCGGATACTGGTTCCAATGAAGACAAAGACTCGGATTCCAAAAGTGATTCGAATTCAGATGAAGATACCGGTGAGCAGCCGGTCACCTGCCAGGCTCCTTTGACACTGCCCAGTCCAGGCAATCATACGGAGACGCTGTCCCACGACGGGCGTTCCCGCAGCTACATTCTACATGTGCCATCCGGGTTGAATGGCGACACACCGCTTTCGCTGGTGTTGGATTTCCATGGCGCCTACGGTACGGCGGCCTCCCAGCAGAATACCAGTCGTTTCGATGCGGTGGCCGATCGCGAAGGGTTTCTGGTGGCGTACCCCGAAGGCATCGATGGCTTTTGGAATGTGGATGACAAATGCTGCGGCACCGCAGGGCAGCAAAAGGTAGACGATGTGGGATTCGCCAAAGCGATTATTGAAAAAATCCAGGGCGAGATGTGTATTGATCCCAAACGGGTATTTGCCTCCGGTTTTTCGAACGGCGGCGGTCTGACCCATCGTCTGGGATGTGACGCGGCCGATGTGTTTGCAGCCATTGCCCCTGTGGCGACCGACCTTCGCACTCAGCCCTGCAGCCCGGCACGGTCTATTTCCATGATGGAATTTCGCGGGTTGGACGATTCGCTCGAACCGTACGAAGGCGGCATCGTGGGTCCCGAAGGCGGTCAGTATAATTCCCCCGGCGCACTGGGTTCTTTGGCGCTGTGGGTGGACATCAACCAGTGTACCGAAGACACCAAAAAAATTGAACAGTACTGCGACGTTCACGAAAATTGCGACGATGGCGTCGAAACCAGCCTGTGTTCACTGCCTGGTGTCGGGCACGGCTACTCAGACAATCCCAATTTCAGTATTCCCTCTGTCGCCTGGGACATGTTCCAGCGCCAGCCCATGAAATAGCTGTATTTGCTTCCCCATTCTTCTGAAATTCAACCTCGGACAAACGACGAAATCGTTCGTAAGGGCAGGTCCCCGTGCCTGCCATGGCCAGGGAAAGTTCTTTAAGCGTCGACAGTGCGAATAACATGGCACGGATTTCCCGCGGCCACCACATCCGGGGGAACGTTTTTCGTGATCACGCTTCCGGCGCCTATGGTGGACCGCGCGCCAATGGTTACGCCGGGGCAAATGACCACCCCACCACCTATCCATACGTTGTCTTCAATGGTTATGGGCAGCGCATACTCCAACCCTTCTTTTCGGATACGCCAGTTGGTGGGATGCGTGGCAGAGTATATCTGTACACTGGGGCCCAAAAGCACGTCATTGCCAATACGGACCGCTGCGCCATCGAGAATGGTGCAGTTAAAATTGATAAACACGTTGTTTCCAATAAAAATCTCGCTGCCGTAATCACAGAGAAAAGGCGACTCCACCCACACGTTTTCACCACAGTGCCCCAGTAGTTTTTCAAGTAGAAGCCGGCGTTTCTCCGGTGTGGATTTTCCATGGCGATTGAGCTGGTCACACAACTGAGCGGCCCGTGCCCGCGCCTCGATGAGTTCGGGAACAAACGCGTTGTAAAACGTCCCCGCCCGCATCTTATCCATTTCAGTTCGGTTCATTTATCCTCACTCCGTGACCTGAGTCTGCTGTGCAAACCGAATTCCAAATGGCATTTCCGTTTTGCCAGTACAACAGCAGGACTGCGACACTGAAAATAATGCGGTGGACAATCGCAACTATTGGTTGGGCGATTGTGAGTAATCCAATAGCACAAGGTAAAATTTTCAGGGAACACTAAGGAACACTCCATCCCCCATCCACCGGCAATATCTGACCGGTGATGAATGACGATTCATCGGAACAGAGCCAGAGAACAGTTTTGGCGATTTCATGGGGCTGTCCCACTCGACCCACCGGATGGAGGGCTGTAAATTCTTCTCGGGCTGCCTGCAGCAGTGGCGCCACCATGGACGTTTCGATAACGCCGGGACAAACAGCATTCACTCGAATTCCAGATTTGGCAAACTCCACTGCAGATACGCGAGTCAGTCCATCCACCGCACACTTGCTCGCTGTGTAGGCATAATGCGATGCAATTCCCACCAGTGACGCAATGGATGAGCAGTTGACGATGGCGCCTCCCCCGGATTCCAGCATGAGGGGAATTTCCTGTTTCAGGCACAGCCAGGTTCCCTTCGCGTTCACGGACATTGTTTTGTCCCACATTTCTTCGGTATACTCGGCAAGTGCGTGGAGTCCTGGAAAATATCCGGCGTTGTTGAACGCAAAGTTCAGCCGCCCAAACTCATTTTTTATGAAGTCAAAAAGAGCAAAAACGCTTGTTGAATCCGAAATATCAGTCTGATGATAAACCGCATTTCCGCCGGAATTGATTATCTGCCAAACAGCATCATCGCCGGCTTTCTGATTCCTGCCCGCGATAACCACCGTCGCTTCTCTTTTGGCAAACTCTTTGGCGGTAGCCAGACCAATTCCGGTGCTTCCGCCTGTCACAAGGACAACTTTATTTCTCATGATGACCCCCTCACATATATTGCGTCTGCAGAAAGGTATTTTCTCTGCAGTTCGTTTATCAGGCGAAACAGGTACTTCCTTGATTCGTGTCTTTTGATGTCTCTTGTATCATCGGGGCGCAAAAAAGGATATCAGTTTTACATAAGGAAGTGCCACGGTAAAATGCAAAACCAATGCTTTATGGCTTTACAAAGGGCGCATCCTGTTGAAGAAGCGAACCGGTATGGCCAAAAAGAAAAAAGAAAAAAGAGAGAATAGCAGTAATAACCGCTGAAGAGGCGAAGGCGGCAAGTGTTGGCGGTTTGGGTGCCCTTTGCGACGCGTTGCGCTCAGCGGGATTTGAAGCGGCGCCGGTGCCAACAACGAGTAAAACCGAAAGTAACGAATCCAGGAGACGGGTTGATGAGGATATGGGCATTTGGACGCACGGGCAGCGTTTGATTATGCAAATGGAACGAAAGGGGCATGGGGGAAAAACCGTGACAGTGCTGGGTGGATTTTCCGATGCGGCGCTCCTGTCTTCGCTGGCGGCGCAGATTCGGCAAGCAATGGGGTGCGGCGTAAAAGTCGACGCCGACAGGATTGTAATTCTGGGTGACCTGCGCAAACGTTTGTCAACCTGGTTGCTGCAGCACGGCGCAACTCTTCGTTAAGTTGGGTTGGACAGTACCCGGCGCTGCATCTGGTTAGATGGCTTTCATGGCGTTCATGTGTCTTCGGAGTTCAACGCCAATATCTTCAACGGGATGATTGCGGATGGTGTTGTTTACTTTCAGAAGTTCCTGGTTGCTGACATTGCAGCAGTTGCATTTGAGGCCCTGACCAATCACCTGTGTGTCCACAGATGCCATGAAGTCTTTGAGCAATGGAATGGCCGCCTGTGTAAACAGATAGTTGCCATACTCCGCCGTGTCGGAAATAACCACGTTCATTTCGTGCAGCTTTTTACGAGCGATGGTGTTGGCGATGAGGGGTGTCTCATGCAGTGACTCATAATACGCGGAAGCGGGCTGCATTCCCGACTCCACCATGCATTCAAAGGCCAGCTCAACACCGGCTTTCACCATGGCGACCAGCAGGATACCGTTGTTGAAATATTCCTGCTCCGAAATGGAATCTTTGGCATTGCTGCAGGCTTTCTCGAACGCGGTCTCACCGGTTTCGGCGCGCCATTTGAACAGGTTGGCGTCGTTGTTGGCCCAGTCTTTCATCATGGTTTCGGAAAATGTACCGTCAATGATGTTAGCCATGTGGGTTTCAAAAAGAGGGCGCATGATGCCTTTCAGTGTTTCAGACAACTCGAACGCCTTGAGTTTGGCCGGGTTCGACAATCGGTCCATCATCAACGTAATTCCGCCGTGTTTCATGGCCTCCGTGGTTGTTTCGAAACCGTATTGAATCAGGGTTGCGGCATATGTCGAATCGATGCCCTCAGTCACCATTTTGTCGTAGCAGAGAATGGCCGCAGTCTGCAGCATGCCGCACAGAATAGTTTGCTCGCCCATGAGGTCGGATTTCACTTCGGCTACAAATGAAGAGTGCAGAACGCCAGCGCGATCGCCACCGGTACCGCAGCAGTATGCCTTGGCAATGTCAAGACCGTTGCCGTTTGGATCGTTGGCGGTATGCACCGCAATCAGCGTGGGAACACCAAAGCCGCGCAGGTATTCGGAGCGTACCTCAGACCCTGGCGATTTGGGAGCCACCATGATAACCGTGATGTCTTCGCGAATCTGCATGCCTTCTTCAACAATATTAAACCCATGAGAGTACAGCAACGTGGAACCGATTTTCATCAGAGGCATGACTTCATTTACTACCGGCGTGTGATACTTATCGGGAGTGAGGTTGGCCACCAAATCGGCCTGAGGGATCATTTCCCTGTATGTGCCATATTTAAAACCATTTTTTTTTGCGTTTTGGCAGTCAATCTGTTTTTCCGCAATGGCCACATCGCGCAGCGCATAAGAGACATCCAGACCACTGTCTCTGAGGTTCAGTCCCTGGTTAAGTCCTTGTGCACCACAACCAACGATAACGATTTTTTTGCCTTCCAAAGCGGCCACGCCGTTGAATTCTTCAGAATTCATAAAGCGGCAGTGATTGAGTTCGCGCAATTTATCTTTAAACGACAACGAATTGAAATAATTTTGTCCCATTTTTTTACTCCTTATTTTCGGATCTGTTGTCCGATTTTGTTCTTTGTGGATAAAACAGTATTTCATGGGCAAAGATAGTCGAAATGTACTATTGCGTCCAATGAATTGAGCGGTATACTCTGTTGCAAATTGTGCAATTTATGCATTTATCAATATTCGTTGAAATCATCGGTTTTTTCGGCTCCCTGATGGGTCGGAGCAAAACAAATCCTGAAAATATTTGAAAACGCTTGAAAAATGTCCAGATTTCCTTCAAATTTGTTCATATCGGTTCACATAATTGCATTTATTGGAATATTTCCACCATGAAACAGATACTGAAACTATTTTTATTGGCGGCAATTGTGCAGGCAGGTTGCCAGGATAATGACGGCTCTGACAATTCCGGCGATGATTCAGATTCACCTGCCGATGTGCAGACGACCGACTCATCGATCGCTTCAGACAGCCAAACACCAGACACTGAACCGCTAGACACTTCGACAGCAGATGTTCTCTCCGTGCTCTGTGAAAATCTGACCGAAGAAGAATGTCAACTCAACAATGATTGTCTTCCGGTGAGCGTTAGACCCACCAACTGGGACGAGGAACAGAACCTGCTGGTGGTAGGCTGCATGAACAGTGACTATTTCGGGTGCACCAAAGCCATGGACTGTTCAGAAGAATCGCCCCTTGCTCTCAATCCCTTTGGCGAGTGCCGGTTTCTGAATCACGGATGTCTGCCAAAGGAAGCAGGATGGCAACTGGCAACAGACGAAATTACATGCAGGCCGCCAGTGGCCCATCTGTTGTGTATCGATTAAACACCCAAATACGTGCCTGTGGAAACGAATGTGTTCGAATCTATTCCGTGCAACTGATTCAGGTTCGTCTGTACACAGGTGCATTTCGTTCACGCCGCTCGGCAAATCAATAAAAGGCTTTCAACTGCAACCAGGTCGCGACATGAACAATCAGAGAAAAAGATGAAGCACAACAAAAAAGATTTTGCGTTACTAAAGACGGGTTTTTGTTCATCAATCCTGCTGACGTTTTTTACCGTTCTCGCCTTTGGGTTCGCAATGATCGCCATTCCCCCCTCCGGTCCCAACTGTCCTTCGAATTGCATGAATTATCCGTTTCCAGATATTATGAGCTATTACCCAAGGGATTATCTATGGATGTACATCACCGTCGTGCAACTTTGCATCTACCTTTTTTTTACAATCGCAACCCACGCCAATGCGCCAAATGACAGAAAGATATTCTCGTTAAGCGCCGCTGCATTTGCGTTGATGGCGTCCATTATTCTGATGGTCAATTACTGGGTTCAGTTTTCTGTTGTGCCCATGAGCATGATTAACAACGAAACCGAAGGTATCGCGCTACTGACTCAATACAACGGTCACGGTGTATTCATTGCCATAGAAGAGCTGGGATTCACGCTGATGAGTGTATCCTTCGCTTTCATGTCAAGGCTTTTCAAAGGGGAAACCCGTTTGAAAAAAGCGCTGCGACGAGTTCTGCCACTGCCATTTATTGTGGTGGTGTTTGCGTTCGTTATCTATTCAATCATATACGGGCTGGATCGGCACTATCGTTTTGAAGTAGCCGCCATCAGCATCAACTGGATAGTTTCAATCGTAGTGGGGATACTGATGAGTCTGTTTTACAGGCAAGCGATGAAACGCCAGTTTAATTCGCAGATTGAGCAATAGCTATTTGAAAATGGATGGTTGGCTTTTAATCCCGTAGATAAGCTTGCCTGCCGTTTCATGCTAACAGTAACCGGTAGCTTGCCAATAAAAAGAAGCATGATTTTTCTTTCGATTCACCTTGTTTTTGCATCAGCCTCTCCTGGACTTTCGGATACTTTTCCTTCATAAAATCCGGGCATAACGCATGGAAGAACCGAGTGTCACTTCGCTTTGAAACATACCTGATGCCCCTCAGCGTTTGAATTAAAAATGAAATGCCAGGCACCCCAAATTTTCGGCAAAAATTTTTTCGCTGGAAGATTTGCCATATCTGCGTGCGTTATTGAATCCGAGAGGGATATTCGACAATTTGATTTGTTCGTCAATCAGGGATAGGGCAATCGCAAAGTCGTCGCTGCAGCAAAATAATGTAGGGCCCGGGGTTTATCCCCGGCCGAAAACTGGTTGCGGCGGCA
>JAFGQN010000146.1 GCA_016935665.1 Deltaproteobacteria bacterium
GGATACGGCCACCGTAGCGGATACGGCCACCGTAGCGGATACGGCCACCGTAGCGGATACGGCCACCGTAGCGGATACGGCCACCGTTGATGACACAGCCACGGTTGCTGCAGAATTGACGGACCTCAGAGTTATTGGACTGGATGCGGCTTCCACACTGCGCGTTACAGTTCGCGACAACACATCAACTGGATACGAAGGTGCACAGGTTCATTACTTTTATTCACATGAGCCCCAACTGCCGTTGCTGGCTGGGATGAGTACTGTTGATATTGTGGACGATCCCACCAACAGCGAGGGGGTTTCTTCTGTAAACCTGAATCCCAATCCATATACCGTCAATATCAGTGGATTCCAGAACGTATTGAACGCCAACCTGAATCCCGATGATGGTTCGGTCAACTGCAGTGGACTTGGCGCAACGCTTGTAGACCAATGCAACGGTTTCAATGGATATGACATTCCCTTTGTGGATACCGTGATTGATGTGGAGAATACAGCGGCGATCAATAGCTACGTTCAGACCGCTGATTTGGTTACGTTCAGAATCAATGCGGTCAATGTGGATGATATTCTGCTAACTGCAGAAATCAAACTTTACAAGACCGATGCAGATGGCCTTCCGTTCTCCAGTGATTTGGGTATATGGCAAACTCCGGTGAAGATTTTCCAATACGCTGAATCAGCCAGCACCCCTCTGTCGGATTCATTCACCGCGGGCTACGAGCTCTTCCCAGGGAACTATCGTGCAATCATTACAGCGACTGCTACAGAGGATGATGGTACGACGGTTGTGGATATTCACCCCCATGTTACAGATGTTATTACCGTGACAGGCGGTGCCGAACAGACGGTTACAGTGGATTTGGTCGATTCGGGATATGATGTGAAGTTGATGGCTGACGATACCACCGGCGCCGATGTGACCGGCACCGTAACTGTATACGATTGTGAAACGGGCTGGGCCATTAGTTCCGGTGCGGCTGGCGACGCGGAAGATCCCATCAACATGGGGAATTTCAGAAATGTGATTGCTGTTTTTGACGACGGCGCCAACCTGACCGCAGGCTATCATTTTTCCGACCTTAATGCAAAAGAGTCAGCAACCCTGGTAGAGGGATTGGTTGATACCAACGGACTTCCCGGGGGAGCAGACGTAATTGGAACTGCCAATGTATATTTTCAGCAGTATTTTTCATCGTCATGTTCCGCAGCCATACCCTCTCCTTTTGTGGTAAGTGCGACGCCCAATGTCAGCGATGGCAAAACCGCAGACACACCTGTGCTGGGGTACGGTACTCTGAATTCCGGTGAAGAATTAACATATCACGCATATGTGGTGGGTATGCAGGACAACTTCCTCGATTCAACAGAGCTTCTCATGATGGATGCCGTTTCCGACCCGGTTGTGAATTTCACCACCACGCCGGGAGGTACAATTGCTGGAAACATCATTCAGAGAAACGGTTCGAATCCAATTCCCGGAACCTATGTGGGCGCATATGACAGTGAAGGACTCTACTATGGACCGGTTACTTCTGATTCGAACGGGCACTATGAATTGGATGTTCCTGCCGGAACATATATGGTTTCCGTATATGAAACAGGAGATGCCGGCGCTCTTACAGAAGATATTGTTGTTGCCAGCAATGCCACTACGACACAAAACTTCGTTCGTGGTCCGTATAGCGGTGACGTCACTCGCATGTCTGACTCTCAGGGAATCGACTACGGTACATTCTGGGGGACCTCTTCCGTGGCGACAGATGATACCGGGAACTTCACGCTTCGTTTCTACGATGGTATTAACTACGTATGTGTGAATCCCAATACATCACCCACTGGCCACAACGTCGAATTCGAGTGTTTCTACAACCTGGATATCAATGCGCTTGCCGACCTGGATGATTAATCCCGTCTGAGAAGTCTCCCTACTATTTTTTATCTCTACCAATTTTTGCATTCAGTAAATTCCCTCTTTCATATCTGCACCCGAGATAGTGATCAAATATTTCCCTGTGTTTTGAAATGTTTTGTTTCTTGTATTAATGTTATAAAGATTAAAATGGCATTCACATTCCCCCTGTGGGTACATTGTGGGTGACGCGTTACTATTTTCCGACGGCATTTCGGAATTTCTTAAGGATTTCAGGAGGACATTAAATGAATAAACTCATCTTGTTACTCACACTGCTATTGATACCGGCAGCGCTGTTTCAGGCGTGCGAAAGCGCCGATGGAGAGCAAACGCCTGGACCGGATGGGGATGCCGATGGTGACGGCGATGGCGATGGCGATGGCGATGGCGATGGGGACGGCGACAGTGACAGCGATGCCGATACAATTCCCCAGAAAAAATGCGAAGAAGGCGAAGATGGCTCAGATAACTGCTATTGTGTTCGGATGGGGGTCGTTGGCATTTTCGACAGCGCCGCCAACGCGGATGACAAGGATGTATCCGAGTTTGTGGACTGGCTGAACCACGACAGCTCCGCCAAAGTAACGATGATCAATCTGACCAGCAAAACCAAACCCACCATTAACGCCAATTTTTTAAAGGATTACGATGTTCTTCTTTTTCTGTATCAGGCCTCGGAGTTGAACGGTAATTGGTGGTCATATACCAGTGCGGAAGCCAATGCTCTTGCGGAGTGGATTGAAGATGGCGGGGGCGTTATCAGTGTAACCGGCTTCAACGGCCAGGCCACCCAGAACGAGGTGGCCGCAATAAACAGCATTCTAAAACCGGCGACGGGTATTTCCTATAATTCAGATGCCATTCTGACACAGTGCGCTGCCAATCTGAATTGCTATTGCTGGTGGAACGCCATTCCTGTGGATGGATTTGATCCCAGTCATCCAATTTCCATGGAAGTGACACAAATTGGCGCCATGCATGGTTCCAGTATCAATGCTCCGGCGGATGCGCAGGTTGTGGCCAAAGGCACTGAGGGGAATACCGTTGTGGCGCGTGAAATTGGAAAAGGGCGCGCTGTGGCCATCGCCGATGAATGGCCGTTGTTTTCCAAACTGTGGATGGAGGCGCTGGACACCACGAATATCAATTTCACCATTCCTGCCAACGAAGAGGAATGGGAGTATCAGCCCTGTTACAGTGAGGAGAACGAATACTGGATGACCCCAGGCAACGTGTTTCAGATTCCCCAATTCTGGTACAACGTGATTAAGTGGGCATCTGCGGATAGTGATTGCTTTACCATCGATCATCCGCTGATTGTGATCGTTGAGTAGTCTCAAATTCCCGAATTGCGGGGGCTTAAAGACCCATTTTCGTCTGATTTCAGCTTTTCATTTATCGTAAAACCGAATGTTTGTGGTATCTCATTAAATACTGTTGGAATTCCAGGTGCTTGCGCCCAGGTGATTACTGGATGAATTATATTCTTGAGGAGGCCATGCCAATGTATAAATATTTGATTTTACTGATATTGCTTACGCTCTTTGGGGGCTGCAGCGAAGTGGACGGCGGTGAAGAGCAGGCTGCGGGAAGCCATGGGGACGCGGACAGCGGTAGTGATTCCGACGCAGATGGAGATACGGATTCAGACTCGGATACGGATGGCGATACAGACACGGATGGCGACGGAGATGCGGACGGAGACTCCGATACAGACGGCGATTCAGATTCCGATGGAGATACCGATACGGATGGCGATGGTGATACGGATGGCGATGGGGACGCTGACTCCGACACGGAGGACGAAAATTTAATCAGTTTGATTTGTCCAGATGGCGAAGATCACCCGGAAACCTGCTATTGCCTGCGAATCGGTGTTGTTGGAATTTTTGACAGTTCCGCCAACAAGGAAGACAGTGACGTCAGCCACTTTGTGGATTGGCTGAACAACGATAGCTCGGCCATTGTGACGATGGTGAACGCGGATGATGCGACCAAACCGACTATTGATGAAACATTTTTAAAAGATTACGACATCCTGTTGCTGTTGTACCAGGCGTCTGAGCTGCATGCAGATTGGTGGGAATACAGCAGCGCAGAAGCAGACGCCTTGAAAAAATGGATTGAAAATGGCGGTGGTGTGATTTCCGTCACCGGCTTCAACGGGATTCGCACACCGGAAGAAGTGACCTCCATCAACAGTCTTTTAAAACCGGCAACGGGCATCAGCTACAACAATGATCGGATTCTGTCTGAATGTCCGGACAACAAATGCTACTGCTGGGGAATGGCCAATCCGCTGGAAGGATTTGATCCTGAACACGAGATCTCGTTCAATGTGACCGCCGTGGGCGCTCTGAATGGGTCGAGCATTAACGCGCCGGCCGATGCGCAAATCGTTGCCGAGTCCGAAGAAGGCAATCTGGTGGTGGCACTGGAGATGGGAGAGGGCAGGGTGGTTGCCATTGCCGATGAATGGCCTCTGTTTTCAATGCTCTGGGAAGAAGCCGTGGATCCGGCGGAGTATTATGAGGATACCTACCCCGAAGATACGGAAGAGTGGCAGTACCAGGATTGTTACGATGCCGAGAATGGATATTGGCTGACGGTGGACAATCGGTTTCAGGTCCCTCAGTTCTGGTACAATGTGATTAACTGGGCTGCGCCGGAAAATGAATGCTTCCGCATAGAGCATCCGCTAATCATCCTCGAATAGTCCAATCAGACCTGTCGCGATTTGGATTCCATTGCATTGAGCAACGATTGATCAAAATGGACATCCATTTGTGGAAATGCGATGACAATATTGTTTTCTTTAAATGCCCACCAGATGGCTTCGTTTAATTCGCTGGCAAGCACGCGAGCGCGCCAGGGATCCGATACTTCCACGAAAACGCCGAAATTGACCGAAGAGTCCCCGAATTCCCGCATCAGTACACTGGCCCTGCCGTTTTCCACGCGCCAGGGGACGGATTCGGCGACTTTTTGCAGCACTTCACGCACCTGTTTCATATCGCTGTCATAGGTGACTCCCACGATTGTGCCCAGTAGATGATTTGTGTCGCTCATGGTGTAATTAGTGACCGTGCCCTGGACCAGATTTGAATTTGGAATGATCATTTCTTCCATGTTTCGGGTAAGCGCCAGGGTGGAGCGGATTCCGATGCGGTGTATTTTTACCACTGTGCCATCCACACTCAGAATATCTCCGGGCTGGATAGTGCGCTCCGCAAACAGGATAACCCCGGACACAAAATTCTGGGCGATGTTCTGCATCGCAAAGCCGAGGCCAACGGTGAGCACGGCGCCGGCGGCAAACAGTGTGGACAGGTCGATGCCCGCAATTTTGAGCGACACCACACCACCCAGCAGCAGGATAATCCAATGGGCGAATCTGCACGTGGTTTTGACCGTCTGTTCATTTTTCACCCCTCTGTGACGCAGAATTCTCGCGAGGGAACGTTGCGCCACCAGTGAAATCAACCATGCAATGAGGAATGCCAGCAGCGCCACCAGAATGCGGCCGACGGTCACGGGGGTGCCGGCAATTTTGTATAATTCCACGGAGAGAAGGTCGTTGGTTTGGGTAATGACGTCATTTATTAACATGGTCGGCATTAGATCCTTTCTTTCGTGCAACTTCAAGATATTTTTAAAGCATCTCCCTTTTAACGAAAAGTTGTGCGAAATATCTTTCAACTACTGTTGAAAACGGACCTCTCTGACCATGGCGTACTGTTGCATTGTCGTTGCTTGACAGGGGTTTTGCGAAATTGTACTTTCGCAGCATGTTTCCCAATGCGACTCGCCAGTTGGCGCTAAATTTCGATATTTCTCATACTAATGATACAGCTTCTCCCGCGCGTCATGGGCTGACAGAGGCAGATGTTGCCGCTGTGCAGCAGAAGCGGATTTCGTCGTATCTATCAATGGTGCTGCAGGACGAGGTCGAGGTGTTTTTTACGGATAACCGCACCACAATGATTTCCTACAAAAAAAAATCCGGCGTGTTAAAACTTCGACTGCACAAAATGTTCCAGCAGGCAGACGACACCATTCTCAAAGCGCTGTCCGTATTTATTCGTGGTATTCCGTCCATTCGCGCCTCCGGTAAACTGGACGAATTTATCAAATCCAACCAGAGCCAGATTCGGGTCCGCACTGAGAGACGCCGAAACCCTGTTGTGCCGGAAGGAGACCATTTTAATCTGGAAAACGTACTGGCACGGGTCTCAACAGCGTATTTTGGCGGTGCCACAGACGCTGTGAAAATTGGATGGGGACGACTGCGAGAACGTCGGGGCAGGCGCAGGCGCACGCGCAGCCGGGCACTGGCCACCTACTGTTTCGAAGACACCACAATTCGTGTCAGTCCGGTCCTTGACTCGCCTCGTGTGCCTGATTTTGTCATTGATTGGGTGGTATATCACGAACTGCTTCATCACATTCTCCCCATCGAAAAAAGTGGCAATCGCAAGCGATATCACACCACCAAATTTCGCACCCTCGAAAAAGGGTATCCGCTATATGAAGAAGCCAGACGCTGGGAACAGAAAAATCTGGATTGGCTCCTGAAATAGGCCGCCGGTTCTCTCCTTCGGATATTCGCGTTATTTCTGTGTATTGATGAGCTGATTAATGCCCCACACTTCAATGGCTCTAAGTGTCTCAAACTGTACACCCACGCTGGTATCTCTGCGCCAGCGCACCACGCAGGGGATATTGCACGGATGGTCGATTTTGGGAATGCGGATTTCAATGGCCAGTTTCTGACCAAATTCCAGAGGGGAGCTGGTTTGCAGCAACACGCCTCCCTGACTTAGATTCAACGTGGTTCCCGACATCTGCTGACCCGCCAGGTGAATGGTTACATCTGTCTCGAAATCTATGCGCTGGTACTTTCGTTTCTGTGTCATATACCACCCGATATCCGTTGGAGGTTGTCTTGTATAAGATGCTCAACTGTGTCGTTTTTTGCGAAATGGCAAAAATTCATGTACGTTGACACAGTATACAATATAGCGCGTTTTAAATTTTGTCGAAAAATATGAGTTCAGGAAAAAACGTGCGGGTAATAATTTGAAATCGATATGGTAGACTCCAAAAAAAAGTTGGTCATTGCGCGCGTCGCATTTATCTTCGGCATATTGATTGTGGTATTCCTGTCCATCTATTTTTTATCCACACCCCGTCAAGGCGCCCTGCCTGTTATGCCGGAGGTCTCTATAAATGACTCTCAAATTGATTTTGCCGTTCGTCGTTTTCGTGAGCGGGCCGGTTCCGTTGAGCTTGAGTCATATCACAACGAACTTACAGCCGTTTTTAAAAAGCTGAATCTTGCAGAAGCGGAAAATTCAGACAATGACACAATCGCGCACATTCAGGCATTGTTTCTTGAAAAAACACTGATTAGTCAGACGGCCCAAAAAGAACGGTATCTTTTGACGGGGGATTATCTGGCGTTGGCATTCGAAAACACATTGAACCGTGTGCTTGGAGAGATTCGTCAAAAGGGGCTGGCGCGGGCCATGGGCGACGGGTCCGCTGCATACCGGGAATTGGTGGCTCTGAGCGGCAACTTTTTGAAAAAGAGCATCGAGAACGGAATGATACGTCAGGATGGACAACAGCAGGTGCCATCATATCTGCCAGAAATACTGTTTCGAAAGCGTTGGCGGATTCTTGGAGAGTTGCCCCATCTGTATCAGTTTCTGGAAATCGAATCGATGGCGGATGCTGCGTATACGCTGAAATATGGAAATCCTGTGGACGTGGACAGGCGACTTCGGGCTGTGCGACGGATTCAACAGTCCATTCCCGGCTTTGATTATCGGTTGGCGACGGCGCTGATTTACTTTGAAGGTGGAGAAACGGAACGCGCGAAAGCGGTGGTGACCGCCGCCCTCAAAGACGACCCCGATAATTTTACTATGAATGAGTTTCTTTTATTTTTAAGCAGTGATACAAAACGGTGATTTTGACATGGCATCGTGGCATTTGCCCGGTGGCGGTAATGTCGTATTAATGGTTGCCATCATCCTCTGACAATGACAAACGTGGATTAATGACACTACGAAAAACAATTTTTATTTTGCCCAATCTGTTTACCGCCTCGAGTCTGTTTTGCGGCGTATACGCCATCATTCGGTGCGCTTCCAGCGAAGTGACCAATGACGATGTGTACAGATCGTCCATACTGCTCTTTTATGCTTTTCTGTTTGATTTGTTTGACGGGCGTGTGGCTCGGATGACGCGTACGCAGAGCGCATTTGGAGTGGAATTCGACTCATTGGCCGATTTGATTTCGTTCGGAATCGCGCCGGCGATTATCGCCTATCGGTGGTCTCTGGAAGCCGCTGGATTTATGGGAGCGGTGATTGCTTTTCTGTATGTACTCGGGGGGGCGGTTCGATTGGCCCGGTTTAATGTGCTGGCTCATAGCGCCGCGCAGAAGAAAAAGAAGCCCGGCAAATACATGCTGGGGTTACCCATCCCTGTGGCCGCAGCGTTTATTGTGGCATTTGTGGTTGCATCTCGCGCTATGAAAGATGGTGAGTGGCCCTGGCTGACCGCTCACGGCTTTACAGTGAACGGTATCGCTTATCCCATGATTAGTATATTCATGGTTGTTCTGGCATTTTTAATGGTAAGTACGGTGCGTTTTCGATCTTTCAAGGATTTTAAACTCAAGAGTCCTTTTTCTGCGGGGGCCATCGTCACCGTTGTGAGCGTTAGCAGTATTCTATGGATTTGGTATTCTCCCGCCTATATTCTGATTGGTTTGCTCATGATTTACGTGACGTTGGGATTTATCGAATCCATCATCTCCATCGCCCGGAGAGAAAGCCTCTAACCCGACTTGGCGCTGTTTCTGTTGACTCATTTTTTCGGTCACACTGTTCACCTTTCCCTTGAGCCGATTGGTGCTGCCTTTGCGGCTGTCAAATTTGACATTGGCAATAATGCGGTTGGAAAGCGGTGCCAGTGTTTGATGGCATCGGGTCAGCAACGCAACCAGTTCATCCCATTCTCCTTCAATTACCGTTCCCATGGGGCCAAGCTGGTATTGCAGGCCGCTTTCGTCAATAACGTCCAGCAATTTTGCCACGTATGCGGAGAGACTTTCGCCTTTGTCGACCGGATACATGGCAAGTTCCATTAATGTCATGGATTCTTTATTTCCTTTCTCTTTGAACCACTACGCTCAGAGGTTCGTCGTCCTGCGTCACTTCAATCATGACCACTGAGCCGATGGTGCCCTGAAGTGCCCGTCTGGCCATTGCGACGCTGGTGATTTCTCTGCCGTCGATAGTAAGCAGTATGGCGCCGGATTTCAATCCCGCCGCCGCCACCAGTGAGCCCTGCTGAACATTGGCCACCACCACGTGTTTGTTTTTCATTTTCAATACCACAGGCACCGTGCCAATACCTGTCGGCGGGCCGGTGACTACCAAATCGTCCACATTGCCAAAGGCGCCCTGACTGCTGCCAGCGACGTATTCGCCATCGTTTGGCGCTTCAGCGGTGGTCCCTGGAAAATCACTCGATGAGGATGCGGGTGGCTTCGGGAATGAAATCTGACCCAAACCCGATGTAATCACCCCCAACGAGTCACCACTGCCAAACTTCTCCACAGACGGTGTTGGGATGGGGGAGGGAGCGGTGGTGGAAGCTCTGTGACGCAGCGGGGGAGAGGAAACAGGCGATATGGCTGTTACGCCACTTTCTTCAGTTGGGTTGTCATCATTGACGACCATGTTGATGGACGAGTTTGCCGTCGCGGTTTCGGCAGTTGCGCGCACCTCCCCATCAATTCGCGCGCGCACCGTGTATGTGGCATCCGAGGCGCCCTCAAGGGCAAATGACCCATCTGAATCGGATTCTCCCGTAAGCACTTGAATTGCCCCTTTTTGGGCCAGTTCCGCTTCCACTGCCACTCCCGCCACTCCCGTGCCATAGCTATTCACCACCCGACCACGCAGCACCAGATTTGCATCATCCAGGCGAATAAACGTGTCCACTGTTTCCCCTGGCGGACCAAATATTTTGCGAACGCCCGGTATATACTGCCGGGCCACAGCTTCTACCCGAAATTCTTCCGGCAATCCAGCCAATTCCACATATCCGTTACTCTCGCTTTGCGCGCTCTTCAGAATTTGACCCTCCATATCGTATGCGGTGACCGTTGCCTCTGATATGGGTTGATTTTCTCGGGTAACAACACGTAGCGAAAGGGTTGCTCCCTTGCGCATCAATATGGGAACATCTTCAAACGCTTGACCGACGACGGCGTTTAACGTGGGACGCCGAAACTGAACAAACAATTCGTGTGTTGCGCCAAGGGAAATCCGCCCAGTTGGGATGGCATCCAGAAAGAATTCACCGGCAGCATTGGTTGTCTGCCACGACAGCGGGTTTCCCGAATCCGGAGGAGGCGCCGGTTCGTTAGTCATTTGTGGAAGCGGAATGCGCGCTGGCCCAATAATGCATGCGGCGCTATCGTTCACGTCGATTGCCTGCGGCAGTCCCGATTGCTCTGCAAGGGCTTTTTTCCAGATAAACAGTCTGTCGTCACGGGAAGGTAACGTATCGAACAGTTCTCCCTGTTGCAGACGGGCATTTATCACCGCGCCGGCAATGGGTTTCCCGCCCGGAGTCTGCACCACGCCTTTAATGATAGCGCCCCTTGACATAGTGACGTTGACGGCAGCGCCTGGCAAAATGCGTTCGACTTTTTTCGTGGTAAACCCGGTTGCGGCTACGGTTAAGGTTATGCCCGATTCACTAAGCCCCGAAATAACTGCTTTGCCGTTTGAATCTGTAATGTAGGTATGCGCCAGCAACGATTCATTCTGTAAAACGGCTGTTACAACGGCGTCCTTCACAGGTGTATTGTCTGGGCCACTCAGCACCGTCACACCAATGGCAGGAATATGGGCCATTTGCGCTTCGAGTTCCACTTCTTCCCCCGGTCCCAGCGATATGGGATCTGACACGGAATATGACAGGTCGTCTTTTTGGGCGCTGAAAGAATAAACGCCTTCGGCCAAACCTGCGATGGAGATGCGTCCGCGATCGTCGGAGAGTGCGCGCCGCAACGGCCAGATAGCACTTCCCCCGATATGAACCTCCACATATGGAACCGAATACCCCTGAACATCCAAAAATCGCAACGTTAGACGCGCCCCTTTTTGCAGGTACAGGTCCGTTGCGGCATTGCAGACCACATCGTCAAAGCTGGCGGTGGCAAAGTCCTGTTTCCATGCATACAACTGGTACAATGCTTTGGCAGTGAGGCCCTTGAAACAGTATCGTCCGTCATCCGCTGTTGTTACCACATCTGGAAGGTTGGCCGTGCGCCAGGGTTCATCCAGAAGTCGCAAGCGCACCACCGCATCTGAGAGGGGCGTTCCCGCTTCTGAAAAAATCTGACCGCATATGTTGCAATCGCCTCGCAAATCGCGGCCGGGCGAAAGAATTTCCCAGTCCGGAACTTCAAAATTTCGTGACTGAGCAACGTCCGCTGCTGTGTCTTTTGCAGGCGGTGGCGTTGTTTCCGGTTGTTGCGGCGCTGCTGGGGCAGGCGTGTTGTCGCGTTCCTGCAGGCTCCAGAATAGAAGCGCTGTAAGCAGTGCGCCCACGACAATTCCCGACGCAACGAATAAAACACTTCGTTTTGTGGACAAAAGATACCTCTGTGACCGGGTTTGTTAATATTTTTTTGGGAGAATAATATCTGCTTTGGATTTTTGTGCACTGATAATTTTGTGTTCTATTTCCAGCACAGACTCTATAAACTCCCCTTCAACCACGTCACGGGCCCGCTTTTTTCGATGTTCCAGCGTGTCGTGATATGTCTTGTCTATAAATGCATGAAAGTCCGCTTCGGTCAGATGCGTTGTGTATGTGCCTTCCGCAATCACCACATCAATGCCATCCAGCGAGATGGATTCTTCCTCTATGCGGTCTTCACCAAAAATCACAGTCGGTTTAACGATAGTGGCGGTGCCTTCTTTGGCCGCTTTCAGATGCGCATCCATCAGATCCAGTCGAACCTCCCCGAGGCCGACCCAGGAAATGTCTTCCTTACGTTTTTGCGAGTTGGATTTGGGGGGCAGGCGAAAATAGTCATCCTGTCCCAATATGGCCACACGGTATCCGATTTTTTCGAGTTCATGGGCAGTTGTGGCCGCTGATTCGGATTTTCCACTGCCGGATTCGCCCGCTACGGTAAGCGTAAAAGGTCGTCCCGCGCGTTTGATTTTCGGAAGACACGCCGCAGAAATTCGCCGTCCGTTCTCCTCGTGATATGCCTCGATTACAAGCTTGTCTCCAATCATTGTCGTGCCTCCTGAATTCGAACAGGGTCATTTAAAAATCGCAAATGGTGTTCGAAAAATAGCCAATAATTCCGCTTCTGAACAATTAAAAGTATCCGAGGCGGATTGTCAATGACTACAATGTATTGTTGAAAATTAAAAAAAAAGAACCGGAAGGGCTGCGGTGCGGTGTCAATCGACGCGATGTGTTACGCCGTAATAAAAACGGAATCATTCACGGTCACAGGCTTCTCTGCCGAAAGCACATCGGCATCAATGGTGAATTCGTACCCCGCCCTGAATGCCTGAAGATTTCGCTCGATGGTGGCGTGAGGGACAATATCAGTAATTGCCTGCTTCCAGATGCTGGCGGAAAAATCCATGAATGCTGAGAACGCCCCGAGCAATACTGAACCAATTAGCCTGGGATTACCTATTTCCGCTGCGATTTCCAATGCCGGTAAGAAAATTGCCGATTTGGTCTGAATTTTCAGCTCTGCAAAAATATTTGTTGGATAAGTCGCCTTCTTTAGCGCTTCAATAGTCGGGATTATCCGTTGGTCGCTGACGATGGCAACTCCTGATGATCGCAAATACGGTGAATAGCGCAACGCCTCAAGCGATTCGAATCCCAACAAAAAATCGGCCTCCCCCATTGGGATTACCGGCGACTGATTGCTCCCGTAACGAACGGTGGACATCACAGACCCCCCGCGCTGTGCCATCCCATGGACTTCTGACATGGCAACCTCCGTTCCATGCAGCATCGCAGCTCGTGCCGCAATCTGTCCGGAAGTAATGGATCCCTGTCCACCCACACCGGCGATGACCACATTAATAGTTTTGCCTGAATGCCCGGTATTCATTTTTTCCCCCTTGTTTTTTTTCATTCTTTATCCGGCATTGGTGCATTTAATACATTGTTTTCCTGTAAAAATGTTTTTACTGATTCCGCTGCACGTTTGCCTGTTGCTATTGCCTGAGTTACGGTCCCATGGCAAAACGCAGCATCTCCGCATCCAAAAACACCTGAATCCGGAGTTGCCCCCATAAAATTCACATCCATCCCGTGTTTATTTGCAACACCCAAATCTGTCAGCAAATCAAGATCTGCCTGTTCACCTATTGCAATGATGACGTGTCCAACCTGAATCGTAAATTCTTCTGTCGAAATTTCAAACAGTTGACGGAGCGTCCCTGGACGTGTTTTCGCCATCACCAGCCCCGATACGGCGGCGTCTTTGGACAACAACCGTGTTGGCGTTGACCAGAACTTAAACTCAACTCCTTCTCTAGATGCTTTTTCTATTTCTGAGCTGTAAGCATGCATGTCTTTTTTGCCACGACGATAATAAATGGTTGCCTTTGCGCCAAGCCTGCGAGCGCACCGCGCACAATCCATAGCCGTGTTTCCGCCGCCTATGATTGCAACGGATCCGCTTATTGGTACTGCATCGCCACTGTTGTATCTATGAAGAAAGGCCAGTCCATCACTTAAACCTTCTTCTATATTTCGAGCGCCCTGGAGCGCGATTTCTTTAGGAGAGGTTTCGCCAATTGCCAAAATGACTGCGTCAAATTGCACTTTGAGTTCTTCCAACTGTAAATCATTTCCCAAAACTTTTCCACAAAGAAATTTAATACCGATTGAAAAGAGTCTTTCAATCTCCGCGTCAAGTATGTCTCTCGGCAATCTGAACTCGGGGATGCCATAGCGGAGCATCCCTCCTGGCTTTTCGTTGGAATCGAATACGGTGACCTGAAATCCGTTCCGCCTGAGATGCCACGCCGCTGAGAGACCAGCAGGACCGGAACCGACAATTGCCACGCTACCGCGACGTACATGAGCCGGTGCGAATTCTTCACCCGCAATATTCACAATCCCGTAGTCTCCCAGAAATCGTTCAATTGCATGAATGGAAATAGAGTTCGGATTTTCCGATTGCGGGAACTCTTTTAACAGTTCCGGGTAACGCTTCGCGCGGTTTTTACCCTGCAACTGACCCAGTGCATTGACTTCTTTTTCACAGGGGTGTGGACAAACTCGAGCAGAAATAGCCGGGAAAGGACTTTCCTGCAAAATGACTGAAAATGCTTCCCTATACCGCTTTTGATGCATTAGCTCCAGAATTAGCGGAATATCGAGCCCTGTATTGCAGTTGGAACATACCTGACTGCAATGCCCACAGGCCACACACAGCAATGGATTAATGCGGAGCTGACGTTCTTCCAGTTCAATGGCCGGGCATCCGATTCGCGTGCAGGCGAAGCATTTGGTGCACTGTTGTGTCTCGAGAATGAGTGGTTCCCCAAATCGTTGCTTTGCTTTTAACGTACAGGGTGCATCGGCGATGATAACAGAAGCGCCATCGCGGTGAAGTTCTTCGTCAATTATTTTAAACGTGCCGATTAAGTCATAGGGGTTGGAACGACGAACCGACGCCACACCCAGGCTTCTGCACAAGGCCTCTATATCAACCTTTTTGGCAACATCTCCATTAATGGATACGCCCGACCCCGGATGCGGCTGATGTCCGGTCATGGCAGACGTGTGATTGTCGAGGATGATAGTGGTCGTATGAGCGTCATTATAAATAACATCAATCAGTGCCGTAATGCCCGAATGAAAAAATGTGGAATCGCCAATGACTGCCACAAGCCGTTTGCTTTCGGACTCGTCTAATACTTTCTCCATTCCGTGTGCCATCGAAATGGAAGCACCCATATTGATGCTGCAATCTATTGCTTCAAGGGGCGCCAACGCACCAAGAGTGTAGCACCCCACATCTCCGGCCACAATTGCATTGAGTTGTTTGAGTGGATAAAAGGTGCCTCGATGTGAACAACCCGCACACATGACGGGGGGACGCGGTGGCAATGGTAGACTGTTTGTGCTTGGAACCGCTTTGGGTCTGGCGCCAGGTACAACCGAATCGCGGATAATATCAACAGACAATTCGCCGTATCGGGGCAGTAGATTTTTACCTTCAATATCTATGCCCAAAGCGGCAATTTCCTGCTGCAGAAATGGTTCCAGTTCCTCTACTGCGATAAGTCGTTTTCGGCCTTTTGCGAATGCCAGTATTTCCGGTTCCGGAAGTGGGTAGGTCATTCCCAGTTTCATCACCGACGCATCTGGAAACGCTTCTCGAACATAATTAAACGACGCCCCCGATGTGACGAATGCCAGATTGCTGTCCCCTTCAAAGGTTTGTATCCAGCGAACGGCCTGTTGTTTGAGTAATGGCATTTGAACGGTCTCAATGCGTTTGTGCTTTCGCTGACTCACCGATGGTAAAAGAATATTTTTCGACGGCTGCTTTTGATACCGGCGAAGGGGAATGTTGGCACGGCCTGCAGTTTTGACGCTGGTCTTTCCATGTGCAATACGAGTTGTGGTCCGAACAAGTACCGGTAAATCAAATTTTTCAGAAATGTCAAATGCGGCAATAACAAAGTCTCGAGCTTCCTGACTGGACGACGGTTCCAGAATGGGAATGCGAGCAGCCGCGGCAAGAAGTCTGTTGTCCTGTTCGTTCTGGGACGAATGCATGCCGGGATCGTCTGCTGAGATGATGACCAGGCCACCATTGACACCCGTATATGCCGCCGAGAAAAATGGATCCGCTGCCACATTGAGTCCCACGTGTTTCATGGTTACCAGTGTGCGGGCGCCGGCGAAACTGGCGCCGATGGCTATTTCCATCGCCACTTTCTCATTGGTGGACCACTCACATTTTACCTGCCGATACTGTGAAAGCGTTTCCAGAATTTCAGTACTGGGAGTTCCCGGATATCCGCATGCTACATGGACGCCTGCTTCCCATGCCGCGCGGGCAATAGCTTCATTGCCAGATAACAATCGAGGTGAATTTGTTGAAGGGAATGCTTCATCCAGGCGGTCGCTGCCCTTTTTCGTCTGATTAAACGTTGGTTGAAAGCCTTTTTTTCCAGTTGCGCTCATGTTATCCACATCCAGGATCAACAGCAGTGCTCGACATGACATTGCAAAGTCCAGGATAAACAGTTCTCAAATTCAACTCTTGATTCAGATTTATATTATATATTCAGGTGTCTCTTCTTTTAAATAAGGTGTCAAGATTAAATACTATCCATTAAATAAATTGTAACTATTTGTGGCGATCATGGTGCAATTGAGACTTGAACACGAGTTTGTACTTTTCGGTTATTCTATAATTCATCTGTTCCGTCACGTGCGATATCACTTACGACACAAGGGGGATAGAGAATGAGGGACAAAATTTTAACGAAACGAAGCGTTTCATTTTATTACGTCATAACGCATCTACATAACGCATCTATATAATAAAAGATAAAAGGGAAAATGTTGATTTTCTGGTGCGATCTCTGCGCGTTCACGGGCGCATTGGTATTATTCCGGACGGATACCTTTTTGCTGAAGCAATATTTGAGCAGGTGTTAAAGTTACCAGACACCCTTTTGACATTTGTGTCAATTCCGGCTCAAGACGTTGGTAAAAATCAGACAGTTTTTCAGTGGCATCTATCATTTCGATGACGATGGGTAACTTTTCCGTCAGTTCCCAGAATTTGGAGCTGCTGATTTTACTGCTTAATCCAAACCCCATGATGCCGCGGTAAACTGTTACACCTGTTATCCCAGCTGCCTGTGCCTGACGGACGATAACCTCGTACAGAAGTTTGCCGTTGATTTTGTCCGATGAACTGGCGAATACTTTCAATACACTTACACTTGAATTATTTTTGTCAGAATGCATTGCTTGTCACATATCCCAGATAGACAAACAGGAATCCCAGAAAAATACTGAGTCCTGTATAGATTAAAATGGATAACAGTTGGCCTGAGTGCATCAGCGCCAGGTTTTCGTTGGCGAATGATGAAAATGTTGTAAACCCGCCACAAAAGCCCACCATTAAAAAAAGCCGCCACTCGAGTGTGAGTACAACGCTTTTTTCAGCGATCCCGGTCAGCAGTCCGATGATGTAGCAACCGAGAACATTTGCCAGCATTGTCCCAATGGGAACAGAATAAAAATCAATCGAAAGATTTAGTCTGGACACAAAATATCTGGCGACGCTTCCTGCAAATCCGCCAAATCCTATCAAGAGTATTTTTTTTATCATGTTCTTATTCGCTTAATAAAAAAAATCACCATACGGGAACTTTATGCTCATTTTCCACGGGATGCATAAATATCAGTTTTAAACTTCGTTTGCAAATTATGCCCAGAGTTGGTTTTCATTGCCGGTATTTACTGGAACACGCTTTTTGTATACATGATTTTGTGTAATTCAGATGTCATAATGTCCACCGCGTTTCATATCGTGTACACTGAGTGTGATGTTGAAAACGATTCATTTGTTAATACTCAAATATAAAACCACCGCCGCTTGCGCCCGCGCCATGTCCCATAAATAAAACTGTCATGCCCTTTTGCAGTTTTCCTGTGCTGATGGCTTCATTTAAGTTAAGCGGCACCATGGCGGCAACAGTATTCCCGTATTTATGAAAACAGCTGCAACTTTTCGATTCCGGAAGGCCTAGCAACTGCAGCTGCGCTTTCCAGGCCATGGCGGTCTGGTCGCTGCTGATAAAAAAGTCAATGTCGTCAATGGATTTATTGCAGAGATCAAACAGACGGGATGAGATTATTCGGGTGGAGTCAATGATGGACTGGTGGATATTCGGACCGTTTGGCATTTGCAGAACGAACGCATGTTCTCCAGTTCCCATTTCTGTTCCCATGGTTTCGGTACCAAATGGAATGTATGCAAAATCTCCGATGGATGAATCGGTATAGAAATACCTTCCGAAAAATTTTTGAGTCTCGCTGACTCCATACAATGCGGCCGCGAAGCCATCTCCGTTTAAAAATACGGTGCGGGTATCTTTGACCACTTTCGCATTCATATCGATGGCTGTTCGATCGCCGCCCAGCACCAGTACGTAGTCATCCCCTGCGTTGATGCAGTTCAGCGCCAGTTCGGTTGCGTGAACGAAACCGCTGCAGGCAACCGATATGTCCATTACGGGAATACCGGATGATATGCCTAATCGCTCCATGACCGACAGACTGGTAGCGGGAATAACCTGGTCACCAGTTAGACGCGCGTATATAATCCTGCTAATCTGGTGTGGCGACACATTGGCGCGCGCCAGACATTCTCGGGCGGCCCTTTCCAGGTATACAGAGGGTTTTTTTCCCGGGCTCACATGGCGTCTTTCACTGATGCCAATGGAGTATCGAATGGCGCGATCGGATGCGATGAGATTCATCCCCTCAATCATATCCTGATTGCTAACCACCGTACGTGGCATTCCTGCGCCTGTCGTCAGCAACTGGCCAAAGCGCCGATGTCGAAACGGCCTTGCGGGGGGATAGGTCATGCTGGAGCCAATCATTGTGTCGGTCATGAACGGACCTTTCCAATCTATGGGTTCTCGATGGCTGTTTTGATTTGAACCACCAGATTTTTCAAAATCATGTTTTCCTCAGTCGGGTTCATCATTGGAATACCAAATGCCTCGCTGAATTGAAATCCCAGTTCAACCATTGCCAGGGAATCCGCGCCCAGGTCGTTAACAATATGGCTGTCGGGAGTTGCTTCACCAGGATTCAATCGAAGATAGCTGGTAAGCAGCTCTGCAATTTTTTTAAAAATGTCATCGTTGGTCATAGTTGCTCCTAAAACTGATAAAGACAACCACCTCCGAGGCACCCTTCGCCCAGGGAGATGATTAATATTTTTTTACCGTCGATATTTTTTTCGCGCGCCTGCCATGTTGCCATTTGCAACGGAATACTGGCAGCCAGAGTGTTGCCGGTTGTAGGTAAAATTGAAATCACTTTCTCTTTGGGAATTTCCAGGTGCTGGACAATACTGGACCAGAGAGGCAGATTCATTTGGTTAATGAAAAACATATCCACTTCATCGGCTCTGCATTGGGCGTTGTTGAGTAGAACATGCATTGTATGGCAGGCCGCCTCCTTATAGAATGCTTCAGCGTTTCGCAGATTACCAACTGCGAATAAATCCAGTTTACGTTCATTAAGGAAGCCAGGGACAAAATGGTAAAAATCCACACCATGGTGTAATTGACTCAGTTGCGAATTGCTGAATTCATAATGCGCAAGCATGTGTCGGCGTTCGCTGGCCCTTAAAAGCACTGCCGCTGATGCGTCGCCATATAAGAATGCGGTGCGGGAATCATTGGGATTCATGAGCCGCTGGTGCACACCTCCGGACACAATCAGGATGGTCTCGTCTCCGGCGTCCAGGCAGTGCGCAGCCGTGAGCAGCGCCTGCAAAAATCCGTTTGAGCCACCGTCGATGTCCATGGTTTGAACAGCCATCTGTATATTCAACTTTCGCTGCATCATAGTGGATGTGGGAGGGAGGATTCTGTCTCCCAACAGTTTGTTCACCATGATTTTGGATAGCGCATTGACATTGGCCCCCGCCTTTTCAATGCATTTGCGCGCGGCAAACGACAACACGTCTGAATCGGTGTGGTTTTTATCTGCAATGTGCCGCGATTTAACGCCGGTTGATTGCGTGATGATTTTATCCACCAGCGACAACCCGTTTTCAGAAATCAGTTGCGCTGTTGTCTTTTGCGTCATGGGCAGGTGCGCTGCTGTTGCCACAATTTCGAAATAACCACTGTCCAGATGTGTGGATGGGGGGGGATATACGAAATTCGATTGAACCTGTGTCATTGTTTGGCCTGAGTCATTGTTTGATTGTTATACCGTTCCATTGTTTTGCCAAAATTGTACAATGTCGTTTGCGACACGCGGTACCCGAAGCATATTCAAATGTCCGGATTTGTATTCAATTGTATTTGTTAATTGCCAACGGCTCACCAGGGTCCTGTATAACTCTGGGGAAGTCACTAAATCGTATGAACCGTAGGCCATAAAAATTCTCTTCACAGGTGTCCTGGGTGCCGACCATGCCACCGGCTCAAAGCTGCGGTATGCTTTTCTCAGCTGCTGGATTTCGTATCCGGCGTTTAAGTAATCCGCTTTGATGGTTTTGCAAAGGGGAGAGTCCCACACAATTTCAGAAAGGGACACCGCTGGATTCAGAGCGACAATTGCATCCTCCAAACGCTGAAACGCGCCGTAGATCAACGCCACAGCCCCTCCCATGCTGAATCCGCCCACGATGACAGGCAACGAACTACTGCATGCGATCCATTCTCTTACCAGATGCAAATCGTAGACGGCCTGCTTGAAGGCGTTGCGGGTTCTCTCAAAATAGGCGCTCCAGAAATATTCACCACTGAATACAGATTTTGCCGGCATTCGTTCGTAATGATACGGCATGGTGCACAGATACACATTGACGCCCAGTCGCGTCAGATTGCTGAACAGAAAGTGGTAAATCTCGCGATTCTCTTCGAATAGTCCATGGTAAAACACCAGATTGACCACAGGGCTCCCGCTTAAAAATGCTTGAACGGAAAACATTTGGTTTTCGACGTGATTTCCTTGAACAAGAGATTCGAAAAGCATCTCCGTCGACGACGATTGAACGGGCGCCATGCCATGGCCAAAGGCACGGGCCAGAGTGTCTTGATACTGGGGCCAATCTTTAAATAACGGCTCCGGAAAATCGATGCCCGTGTCTGGGAAATGATGCACTTTTTCCAGTTTTTCAGACAAAAGCTTGTCAAGCGTGATCTGATCGACAAATCTGGAACTGGATTCTTTCATTTGTCTGCCTCCGTCTCTTTGAAAAAGGACAGACTCACCGCATAGCGTTCCATCACAAACGAATGAAGCGAAAAATGGTTGTCTGTAGTCAGTGCCAAAATGGACTTGAAAGGGATTTGTGCCCCCTTGCCCAGAAGTTTGCTGATGGCCTCTTTTCGTGTCCAGAGGATATGCAGGTTCACATTGGGATGCCTTGAACCGTTGTGAATCCACTCGCGCTCTTTGGGTGAAAAAAAATATCGTTCCAGCGAAGACGGACGGCGTTCCATATATTCAAGGTCAACACCGCATGGACGATGACTGACACAGGCCAGTGCAATATCATTGGCATGTGAAATGCTCAGGTGTAAATGGGGAAACTGATCAAATTCCGGTTTCCCATCCGGGGTTCGCAAAATGGAAAGCTGCTTTTCCAATGTATTGGGCTGTAATCGTCGGGCGGCGCGTTTGGCGGCCAGACTGCCCGAAAGCCGACTGTGACGACGTGCCGCGCTGCGAATATCGCCCAATTGAGCTTTTTCCGAAGATGACAGCAAATGTGCGACATCCATTTCGTGTCGACTACATACGGGCTCGGTTTCCACCGCACAATTCAATCTGCGAAATAACAACTGAAACTGCTTCCAGTCCGACAAATATGTGACGTCATCGTTATTTCGCTCGACGTGTGACGGAGTGGCAACGGATTTCGATTGGCCGCAGCACCCATATTCATCGTCATGCATCATATGTGTTGGTGTCGTGCTGTTCATGTCTGCTACACGATTTTTCTGAATTCACACTCATACGCAATTGCACAGATTTCATTTTTGTCATTCAGCAGAAAAATGTCGTAAACAAAGCGATCGGTCTGCTGTGATACAAGCCTTACATAATTTTTGTACCGTACCGGTGAATCGCATTTGTTGTAAATAGCAAATTTTCTGGCGCCACAGGGGAGGTGAACTTTTCCCGTTTTTATCACCGTGTGAACGACGCCCGCCTGATGAATGGAATCCATCAGACAGAAATTGATGATGAGTTTGTCAAGCGGGTATTTGGGATGCGTCAGCTGTTCCATGGGAAAGCCATAATCCCGCATGAGTGCCACATCGCTCCATTGGTACTTCAATCCAGTTGTGTCGGCGCCCTCTCGTTTAAAATCGTGAAACAGATTGCCAAAGATCACATTTTGCGGCAACTGCTCGATGCCTGCAAACACAGAAAAATGATCCCCGGAGTGTGTCCATCCAGGTTCTGTCCAGACCGACTCGAATGACGGTGCCGGTTCAGGCAGACCGCTGACGTCGGCACTGCAATACTCGCGTGTCTCGGAAAAAAGCCGGCCCGTGATTTCCGAATAGATTTTCATGGGCACGGGGGTAAACGGGTCGTTTGCGTCCATGGCTGATGCAACGTCAATAAAAATGTCCCGCGGTTTTTCGCATGACAGCTTGAAGGCATCGTTAAAGGTCAGATTGTTATAGCAAATACCGTTACCAAAGGGGTACTTCCAGCAATGGATTTCTGCCATCATTTCCAAATATCCAACGCCGGGCAGCAGCGGTGTATCAAGTAAACGATGCTGGTTCAACCATTCGTCGTGACGCACATCCAGCGTTTTAAAAAATCGGTGCCCGCTTTGCGTCTTTTCCACACGATCCACAACGGGTTTGGGAAAACTGTTTTGGCAACGCCATTTGGCATCCAGCATGTCTCCCAATCCCTGGTGAATCACCTGCACCGACGGGCCGTCGTTTTGCGTCATCAATGACACGGCCACTGAGGTTCCCTGCGACGGAAGGATGAAATGAAGCCCAATTTTTTCGGCATTTTCTCTGACATAACTGTTTCGCCACGCCATTCCCGTCTTAGCCCATCCCGACCAGGCAATACTTCGTGCCAGCAGAGTGGGGTGCTGCTGCTGCAATTCCAGCGTAATAAAATTGAGATATGCGTTGGCGGCCGAATAATCTGTTTGCGCCGCGTTGCCAAAAATTCCAGAAATTGATGAGAAGCATATCCACAATTTGAGTTTTTCAAGTGCAATATGCGACAATAGATTTTGTGCTCCCACAACCTTGGGAGTGACGACCCGCAAGAATTCTGATTTGGTTTTTTTATCCAGCATGGCGCTGTTTTCGACACCCGCCCCATGTAATATACCGGTAATATCTCCCCAATTGTTTTTCACTTTATCCAGAGCGGATTTTACATCGTGCGAATGGGTTACATCGCAGTTCAGGTACATTACCTCAGCACCGGCATCTTTCAGTATTTGAATATTCTGCTGCAATTCACGCTGTTTCAGTGCGTGCAAAAAGGCGTTCTCCACATCCACGGGTCGGACTCTTCCCAACTCATTTTTCAGTCTCTGGTAAATTTCTGCTTTTCGCAATGCGTGATTTGGCTCATCCCAGTCGTTTGACAGATAATTTTCATCACAAAGCACTGTTCTGCCCATCAATGCGATTTTGCACGGGTATTTTTTTGCAAAGGCAACAGCTGTTCGCGCGGTAATCCCGGTGGCGCCTGTTACCAAAAGAACATCTGATGATTCCCAGCTGGGGATACCCGCCTGTGTCGCGCCACCCACAATCTGCTGCGATGCGATTTCGGCCGATGAAACTACCTTCCAAAAGGTCAACTTTTCATCATACAATTCCAGCATTGCCGCTTCGGGTTGCGCCGCACACACTTCAATAGCGGTGTCCACAAGCCTTTGTGTGATATCACAATCGGATTCGGAGGTCATCACAGCCCAGTAGGGCATATCCCACTCTTTCGATAGAGCCTGATAAAAACCCGTTAACGCCCCATGCAAAGCGGTGCGATATCCCAGTGAGAGAATGGCGTTCGGTTTGAAGTCTGCGGCGGCTTTGGCAAACTCGAAACGACATTCAAGTTGGCGGGAAATATCCTGCGCCGGTTTCATTGCAGATATGTCCAGCCAAGTGGTGTCCTGCGCGGCATCCAATGTTTTTCGCTTCAGTGTTTCCAGTGTATTGGTTAATGCAGTACTGGATATGTCGGCGAGAATTACCTCACTGCAGCGATTCGAAAGTACAGCTGTCCACTTTTTAAAGTCTTCTGCGGCTTCTCCAATTACAACCAGTTTGTTACCGGTGAGCTGTCTTGGGGCTTCACCGCTTTTTTCCATTATATTTGATGCCGGTTCTCTAACGATGAAGTGTCGCAGCAACGGTTTTTGTGATTCGGCCGATGCTGTTGATAAATCCGGTGCGCCCGTATTCGTTGCCTCTGGCGCATCCGGCATATCTTTTGATGTCGATGGGGCGCCCTCATTGGCAAATCCCTCAAACAGAGAGATCCATGACGCCAAAGTGGGGTAGGCGGCAATCTGGAATTCAATTTCTTCGGCGATGCCCAGCGTTTCACTCAATGTGCTGAGAATCGTAGCCTGTTTAACCGTATCGATACCCAAATCGTTTTCCACTTCCATGTCGGCTTCGAGCATTTCCGGGGCGTAACCCGTAATTTCAGAAACGGTTTCAAAAACCAGTTGTGAAATACGTTTTCTAACTGACGTGTTGACAGCGGCCATGGAAACAGGAGACGCGGATGGCACGTTTGAAACGGGGAAGGTGTTGATCACCGCTACTTGTGCCTGAACCGCCTCATCAGATGATGCGATTCCCATGGCTTTGGAAGGGGCATTTGTTTTTTGGGATACCGACGCACCACTTAGCCCCGCAAACAAATCAATCCATGATGCGAGCGTGGGATACGCGGCAATCTGGAATTCAAATTCGTCAGCGACTTTGAGCTTTTCACCTATCATGCTGAGAATAGTGGCCTGTTTCACCGTGTCGATACCGAGATCGTTTTCCACTTCCATATCGGCTTCAAGCATTTCGGGGGCGTACCCTGTAATATCGGACACAACTGAAAACACCATTTCCTGCAACTGATTTCGGCTTAAGGGGGTGGAGGCGTTATCTGTGATCTGCAGTGTTACCAGCGGCGGAGACTGCGGTCGCGTCGATTCGGACGTGTCAGGCGCCTGTGAAAGGGGACTGGGACGACTGGGAGATTGTCGCACATCTATGCCTGTGGTGTTCACGATAGCACCTGGACGATTGTCTTTTATGCGCAACAATCGCCCTTCCAGTTCCAATGCGGCATTTTCGTCGCCGGACACCATGCGCAACCATTGAAAATATCGTTCCGGATCGTCAATTCGCTTGTCGTTTCCGGCATCCAGCGGATTCTGTGCAGTAGCGTCGATGACGGCATCGCCAAATTTGCGCAGCAGAATATAGTTGCCCTGCGACCCAAATCCCGCAGCCATTCTCAATGCAAAGTGACATTCATGGGGGCCACCGGCACTTAACTTCAGTCCTGCCAATTTGGGATCGGGTACTTTAAAATTGACTACCGGTGGTATTCGACCGCTTTCCAATGCCCGAGCGGCAACCACATCCTCAATGGATGCCCCCATGGTATGACCGGTCATCCCTTTGGTATTGGTGACCAGCACATTTCGGTAGTCGTCCCCAAACACGTGGCGCAACGAAACCGCTTCCGCTTCGGAACAGCCGCCGCGAGCCGGAGTGTACGTCTCGTGAGAAACGTATATCAAATCACTGCTGAGGGCCTTCAGATCCAATTGATATTGCTGTGCCATTTCATCCAGGAATACTTTGAGTTCGTCCGCGTACATGGGAACGTTCAGTCGTGCATGGTGACCGGCGGTATTGAACACGTGGGAACCCAGCAATTCGCACACAGGCCGAACCCCGCGTTTTTGAACTTCATCGAGTCGTTCAATCACAATCGCCACCGCGCCCGCGCTCATGATCATGCCGTTGCGACGCTGGTCAAACGGCAGTGCTGCATCGCGCACATCGGACTCGCAACTGGCGGCGCCGGTGCTTAAAAAGCCCGCTCCCAGATACGGAAGACTCAGCTCTGAAGTGGCGTCGTCGGCGCCCAGAATAAGCATACGGTCCACGCGTCCGGATGCGATCATATCCTGTGATAAAGTTACCGCAGTGCAGGTGGATGAACATGCTGCATTGATTTGGAAGTTGGGACCCAGGGCCTGAACATACTGTGCGAGTCGATTGTTGGCCAGCGCTGAAATCTGATTTATAAACTGATGGTTGAACCGGAATATCGCCTCGTCCGTTTTGGCAAGCTGCAGAGTTGATTGATTTTCAATGAACCAGTCGGTGAGGACATTTTTGGCTTTGTCATCCTGAATCAATGGGAGCAGTTGGTGATAGAACGCCATCTGTTTTGTTTTGCCCGCGCCCGCAAATTTGTGATTCAGGTGTCGGGTGACCTCTGCCAGCACGGTTTCCACCATGGGAAACCCGTGCGCAAATATGACGCCTGTACGCCTTTGCATTTCTTTGGGAATAACCCAGCGATCCGGCAGCAGACCGCCGGAGGACGTTTTGGTGTAGTGATGAATCAGAGGAATACGCGCGTCTCTCAAGGCTTCGAACCCGGCGGCCACCGCATGCAAAATGGCCTGATTCATCTGAGACACTTCGTCTTCGTCAATCCGATAGTCTCTCAATGCGTCTATCTGACCCATTTTTCCCGCCAGCTGTATCACGTCTCCAATAGTGTTCAGCAAGTGAAATACGGGTCCCTGTGCGGTTTTTTCAACTTTGCTGACATTAAGCGATGCCAACCGGGATTTGTCGGTGACGGTCAGCGCTTCGATAAAGTTATGACCCTCAAACAGCTGATTGAAGTTGTCATCGCGGAAACTTTTTTTGTACGATCCTGGCAATCCCACTGATACGCCGCTATATACAATTGCGGGCGCCATGGTTTGCGAAACAGATTTTGAAATGGAAGGCTGAGGCATTGTTTTCGGTGGCCTGGCCGACGTCATGGTCAGCGGTGGCACATACTGGACTGGAACACCTGCTGCGAAACAGGCTCCCAGACAACATTGGATTCCATCCAGATCGGATTTTTTTTGGGGATTGGTTGGGATTACAGATACATCGCGACCTTTCAGGGTGGCACGTGTCAATTGGGTCAACACCTGGTTTGGTCCGACTTCCACAAAAAGACGTACACCCTGCGCCGCCATCTTTTCGATGGACCCCATAAAGTTCACCGGACCGGTAATTTGCTTAAAGAGCGTATCTCTGATTTCGGCGTCATCGTTGCTGTAAAATTCACACGTCTGATTGGCGAACACAGGGACTTTGCCCTGGCTGAATGTTACATTGGATAAATCGCGTTGATACTGCTCGGCGGCCGGGCGAACCACTGGAGAATGAAACGCATGACTCACATTCAGCACAACATACCGCACTTTCTGCGTATCCAGAAAACTCAAAAACGCATCCATATCTGAGGTGAATCCGCTAACAATCAGCTGTTTTGGACTGTTGAGATTGGCCAGCACCACATTGGTTTGAGATTGCGCCAGAAGTGCATCGAGTTTTTCCCGCGTGGTTTTCACCGCTGCCATTTTTCCAAAGTCCACTGTGCCATCATCTTGATTTGGCCCCATTTCCACAAATCTGCGGCTGCGATAGTCCATGAGTTTGAGGGCATTTTCCAAATCCAGATAACCACCCGCCAGCAACGCGGAAATCTCGCCGGCACTGTGCCCCGCCATGCGACTGGCGGTCACCCCATGCTGCCTTAGTATGTCGTTGCACAGGATACTGCCATACAAAAGAGCGGGGTGCGTGTTGCGGGTATTTTTCAACAGAGCTGTGGTTTCTTCTTCGCCGCGTTGTTTTGAAGAAATCAAATCACTTATTCTGGAACCGCAGTTGGCGCTCCAAAAGGCATCCATTGGGCCTGTCACCGCTGAGCATTGCGGATAGTATCGGTTCAACTCCAGACACATGTCTGGATACTGGGACGCCTGTCCCGGAAAAAGGAAGGCAATTTCGTGTTCTTTGACCGGTGGAGTATTTCCGTAAAAGACGCCTTTTTGCGCCATGAGCGACCATTTTGCGGTATCTTTGTCTGCGGGCGTTTCAGTAAGTATTTGCAGCACCGTGGTGATTTTCGTTTTCAAGTCGACGCGCCCCTGGAAGGTGATTGCCAGTCTGTGAACGTCGGTTGCTTTGGCCAGATAATTTTGGCTCAGCACCAGTTCTCTGGCATTTTCCTGTTCGAATGAACCTTCGGCGATTCGACGTTGCAATTGGTGCAGGTTTTCCGTCAAATCTTTTCGGCTGTTGGCCGAAAAAAACAGCGCCAGTGTCTCATGCACAACTGTGGTGGATTCAGCGTTTTCAGATGCGCTCTCGTCGACCCGCATCGATGCCATTTTTGATGCATTGGACACGGGAAAATATGTTTTGCGGGATTCGATGTCGCGCAGTTTTTTAGTCACATCTTCTTTTCGAAATTCTTCCAGTGTGATGTGATAATTCGCGCCGCCAAATCCGAAAGCACTGACACCGGCCCGGCGGGAGTGATCTTTTTGCAACCAGTCCTGTTTTTCGGTGTTGATATAAAAAGGTGATTCCTCAAGGGCAAGGGCAGGACTTACCTTTTGGCAATTGGCCGTGGGAGGCAATATTTTATATTGCAGAGCCTGTACCGTTTTCATGAATCCCGGCACCCCTGCCGCGGCTTTCAGATGCCCCACGTTGGATTTGGCCGAACCTACTGCGCAATAGCCCTTTTTGGTTGCGCCCAGTTTTTTGAAACACATATTCAATGCGTCGATTTCGCTTTTGTCCCCCACTTTTGTGGATGTGCCATGGGCTTCAATGAGCTCAATGGTGTGGGGATGAAACTGTGCCATCTCAAGGGCATCCTGAATGGCTTTGGCCTGCCACTTTGAATTGGGCGCGGCGATTGCTTTTCCCTTACCATCTGAATTCTGGCCGTATCCGGAAATGAGTGCCAGAATAGTGTCTTTGTCGCAAATGGCGTCGCTGAACCGCTTTAGAATAAAAACACCGCCACCTTCGCCGATAACGAATCCGTTGGCGCGTTCATCGAATGGATATGAACCGTCTGGACTCAATGCATTGATGCCGGAAAAGTAAATGCGACCCAATTCCGCGTTCAACAAATCGGCTCCACCGCAAATTGCGACATCTGATTCGCCGGATTCCAAATGTTGGACGCCATCGATAATGGCCGCCAGTGTTGAAGCACATGCGGCGTCGATAGTGTAAGCGTGGCCGTGAAAATCAAAAACAGAATTAATCCGTGCCGCAATAATATTGGGCAGAACTCCCGGCGCTGTATCTTCAGAAATCATCACTGTGCCGTCGAGGAACCGTTTTTTCAAATCCTGCAAAACATTCTGTCGTTTTTCGGTGTCGAGAGATTCGAAGTCGGGGTGTTTTTGCAGATGGTATTGAAACCGGTCAAAGTGCGTTCGTCGTTGAAAATCATGGTGCAATTCGCCAATAAATGTCGAGCCCACAAATACCGAGACCTTTTCACGATTCCACAACTCCTGATTGACGTGAGATAATGCCTGTTCTGTTGACAGCACCATCACTTTCTGGTTGGAATCCATGTGCTGAGTAACAGTTGGCGGCAGTCTGAATCGGGCGCCATTAAACTCAAATGCCGGTGTACTTGAGCCCAGCTCTGTGTACGTTTTGTCAAACTTTTGAGTTTTACCGTACATCTCTGGACGAAAGTGAACCTCTTTGTCGAATCTGCCGTCCTTCGCTTTTTCAATAGATACTTTTTTATTTAAAACGTTTTTCCAAAACTCTTCGGGATTTCGAGCATCGGGCAACAAACAGCCCATTGAAACCACTGCAATCTGCTCACTGAGTTTTCTTCCTGTCATATTTCTACCTGTTCAATCAGTCTCAAGTTGTGAATCTGATGGTAAATCTACTTGCACATAAATCTGTCCGATGGGGTCAACAACCTGCCATTACAAATCAACTGTCGTAGCTTGTCACATGCTCTTTGAATGTCCTCGAACGCAACACACGCAGAAAAGCGAACACAGCGGTTGTATCGTTCGCCTCCAAACAATGCACCAGGCAGGTACAGTAACGGCTCTGTTCCGGCCATCGCCAGGGGTCTGAAATCGGTTTCGTCTTCAAATTCAAACGGAAGAACCGCCCACAGATAAAACGTCCCTTGCGGAGGCATCACGGTGAAGCCACATTCGTTCAAAGCCTCGTACAGGGATTGGATGTTTTGGCGATAGTAGGAAATGTCCGTTACACAATCCACTGGAAGCCGCGCCAGAATGCGGTGTTGCAGCAGGGGCGCGTGTACAACACGCATGCGCATATTTAAAAAAAGTGCGTCCCTGAGGGCTGTGCGGGTCTCTTCGTCGGCAATGCCTGGATGTGTGGCAAAATAACCAATACGTTCTCCGGACAGACTCAGGGATTTGGACCATGAATTGACGCGGAACAATCGCGGATGCAGGTTAATCAATGAAGGCACTTCGTCCTCCATAAAATGAATGGTGTCGTACACCGCGTCCTCAATGACATAAATATTTATGCCGTACTGTTTTTCTTTTTTTGCAATGATTTGCGCCAGACGTTTCAGCTCCGCTTCGCTGTAAATGGCGCCGGTTGGATTATTGGGAGAATTGATCCAAATCATTTTCGTGCGGGGCCGGATGGCGTTTTCAATGGCTTCAAAATCCAGCCGAAACGTCGAGTCCGTGTGAACAATAACTGGAATTCCACCATTGGTTTTTACGATGTTGACGTACTCCACAAAGTACGGCGCCATGATGATGACTTCGTTTTCATCGGGGGATTCGGCACAGGGACCCCCCACATCCAATACTGTTTTGGTAATGACGTCCAGCGCGCCTGTGGCCCCCACTGTAATGCGCACATCTTTGGGAACGAAATGGGCGTCAAATCGCTGGTTCAGGTTCTTTGCGATTTTTTTACATAGACCAAACGGATCTTCTTCGACCATATAACCGTGGCCGTTCCAGTGTTGATTTCTGATTTCCAACAGCACCTCATCCATGGCGTCGTAATACGCCAGTGGCGGTGGCAGGTTGGGATTGCCCACCGTCAGGTTAATGGGGCGTGTATTGGCATCGGCACTCTGACGAAATACGTCATATATGGAGACTGCCGCATTTTCTTTTGCGTTTGTCTTCTTATTTTTCGTATGCATAATCGGTTCGGCTTTCACAGCGTGCGTAACTTTTTGCGATCCACTTTCCCCATATTGTTCAAAGGAAAATCGTCCATCAAAACCACTTGTCTGGGGACCTGAAAGTTGATTAGGTGTTCGGCGCAATACTTGATAATGGCTCTTGGTTCCGGCGATTCACCCGAGACGGGAATGACAAATGCCTTGACCACTTCACCGTAAAGCGGGTCGGCGGCACTGACCACGGCGGATGTGTTCACCTGAGGGTGCCTGTTTAGTACGCTTTCCACTTCGAAAGGAGAGATTTTAATGCCAGCTATATTAATGATATCTTTAATACGTCCCGTCATGATTAACTGCCGGTTTGACGTCATTTTTCCCTTGTCGCCAGTGTGAAACCAGCCTCCGGCGAAGACGCGTGCGTTCTCTTCAGGCATATTTAAATACCCGCTTGTAACGCTTTTGCCGCGGACGACAATTTCGCCTTCCTGTTCCACCTCCAGAAGTAAACCGTCTTCGTCCATGATGGCCACTTCGATGAGTTCCGAATCCGGACAGGGACCCACGTCTCCGGTTTGCGCAGCGTCCTGATGTACCCGCCAGACAATACCGCCGGTGGTTTCAATCAGACCATAACCTTCGTGCAACGGATTGCCGGTGATATTTTTCCATTCGTCCACCGTTTCCTTGTCGAGTTTGGCGGCGGCGCAAAATGCCATCTGAAGCTTTTTCAGGGACGCATGGAACGGTTTGAATTTCAGGAGTTGCTGGTAGTGGGAAGGCACGCCGTAAATATGGGTGATGCCGTAATTCTGTATTGCCTGTTCCACTTTCATAGGGTGGAATCCGCGCAGGATATAACATTCACTTTGGGTGCGAATGGTCCACGGAATCAGAAAAATGCTTCCAAATCCATGAGAAAATGGAACAAAACTGATGTGTTTTGCTGTGGCATCGGAAGGGGTCCAGTACTTTTGTGCAATCCTGAAAAAGTTACTGTGATTGCCATAGGTGAGCGGCACCCCTTTGGGAAGGCTGGTTGTCCCGGATGTGAAATAAATGTAGCTGGTGGCATCGATGGGCCAGTCGAATATTTGAAGTTCATCGGAATTGAATGATTCGGCAACACCCGATTCCGAGGGAGAGTCGTTTGGCAATTCCTCCTCGCGAATTACGATGGCGGTTCCGGTTTCCGCCGCTTCCAGTTGGGATTCTCGAAGATGCGTGACCATTGCTTTCGCGTCCGTCAGCATCAGATAGTAACTGAGTGATTTGGGTTGGGAGAGTGGATCGAGAAGCGCAGATACTGCGCCCATGCATTGCGCGGCCATGTGCGTCAATATAAAGTTAATACCGTTATGTAAATGTATCGCGATACAATCGCCTTGCTTCACTCCGTGGCGTTTAAAAAAGCGAACCCATTTTTGCACATCGTGCTGGAGCTCCCGGTAGGTCAATGCTCTTGACGTTTCGAGCTCGGCAAAAACTGTTCGATCAAGAACCTCTGCGGAAACCGTATACAACGTGTCACAGTAATTCATCTTGCGCCTCCTGGCCCACATATCAACTAGAGAAGTATTAATACCTCGGGATTAAAACAAATCCTTTGAGATGTAAATACCTAAGTCACGAATCCCCGTTAAAAACACTTATAATAGCCCAACTACATGAAAAAATTAACAAATTTGTTCCACATAACAAAATGGCAAGCTAATTTCAGCGAAACGCATGTGTGGGATTAATTGCACTTTATGTTCTTTTGTCGAGAATAACAGGGTCAGAAAAACTAAAATGCAATGGAGTCTTCTCGGTCATGTTTCGGGTTTTCATCCTGCATGTTTCGGCACTGTGTCGCTCATGTGGCTGGAATCCGCGAGTCGCAGAAAAATGCGGGAGTTCCATTTTGTTTGAGCCGGTTCCTGTTGTTTATGACATATCATGGTAAGACTCAGGATCGCACGGACGTGCCAATAGTAAAGATGAAACAGCGATACTCGGAAAAACGTCCTTTGGGACATCTCTTTGCCGTTCAAAATTTGCCCGATGAAATCGATTTTGATTTCGAGAGGGTGTTCACCCGGTTTTCATCCTATGTAGCATCTGTGGCGTTGCGCCTGCTTGGGGATGATACCGCTGTGGATGACGTGGTCCAGGACGTTTTTCTGGATTGCTATCGGCAATTCAATTGCCTCCAAAGTATGGAACACGCTCGTCGTTGGCTGGTTAAAGTAACTGTGCGCAAAGCCATTCGTCGAATTCGGCGTCAGAAATTGGCTCGATTTTTAAATTTGTCAGACCCTGGCATTCCCGAACCATCCGTACCGTTGGTTACAGCGGATGAGCGGGCACAACTGATCATGCTGTACGCTCTGCTTGAGCGGATACCGGTGAAAGAACGAATGGCCTGGTCCCTGAGATATCTGGAAGGGGCTGAGATTTCAGAGGTGGCATATGCCTGCGGGTGTTCCCTCGCCACCGCCAAGCGGCGGATACGCGCTGCCCAGCAAATGATTAAAGGAGAAGACCATGACGAATGAAATGCGCTCAGGGGATTGGCAGCGCCTTGCCCGGAAAATGGTCTATTCCTATACGGAAGAAGAAAGCGCGGAGATGAAGGCGAGTGTGGTGTCGCGATATCGCACAGCCCAAAAACGGCGAAAAATGGTCGCTGTCGTTGGAGTGGCAATGCTACTGGGCGCCATTTTAGGGCCGGTATTGTCTTCCAGAGTCGTTTCACAGCCTTCTGTGGCAGTGACCGGTGCGGAGGCCCCCTCAATGGGAGATGCGATAGATGTCAGAACTTCTGTGCCAAAGATGGACTATTCTGCTATCGATACAAAAAAGCATTCGTCGCAGTCAGATGTTTCACCGAGGGCCATACCGTTGATTCCGGGAACGCGGTTTTCTGTGGAAGAGGAGACATCCGCCAGTACATACCGAATTTCAAGTGGGAGCGTGCGTTTCGAAACTGAGCCGACGGTCAATCGAAAGCTGGTGGTTCGGGTTGGTTCTTTAATGATTGAGGATATTGGGACCGTATTTACAGTGGAGACGCTCTCCGAAGACCACGTGCGAGTGTCGGTATCCGAGGGACGGGTAAAAGTCTCCTGGCCCAGTGGACGCGCGGAGCTTAAAGCGGGTTCGGATGGCACATTTCCAAGCGGAGCCGTTGAGGAAAACCGCGTGATTTCGGGTAAATCCGATACACGTGAACCCAGCCAGCCCATTGAAGACTGGCGCACTGCCGCCAGAGACGGGCGCAATCAATTGGCGCTGCAACTCATTGATGCACAACCGAAAGTGGTTCAGAATCGAGTGGATGACTTGTTGCTGGCCGCCGACGTGATGCGGCTGACCCGGAATCCGGAGCGTGCTGCATCGTATTTGAGTCGTGTTGTGCGGCAGTTTCCTCAAAGCACCCGGAGAACTGCCGCTGCATTTACGCTGGGCAAGGTGTATTTGAACGAACTGGGCAATGCCGGCGCAGCTGCGTCAATGTTTGCAATTGCGGCCCAAAACAGCAGTCCACTGGCAGAGGAGGCCATGGCGCGGGAAGCTGAAGCATGGTATCGTGCGGGGAATTCAAAGAGGGCGAATCGTGCGGTGCAACGGTATCTCAATCAGTTTCCCAATGGGGCGAGAGCAGATTCGGTCAGGGCGTTTTATGATGACACCCCATAGTGCAGTGACACTAAGATTTCTTCAGCACATTATATTTATCATCATTGCTGTTGGCGTTTCATATCGGGGTGAGTGCAACGCCGGTGAAGCCCCGGTGACGCTTAAACTGAAAAACTGTGACGTGATGACTGCAGACGAAGTCAGTCGCATTTTGCGTCTGGAAATCAAAAGCAGCGTAACGACCCTCGAAATCCCATCGCGAAAAACGCAGGTGACGATTCGTTGTGCGCCGGAATCCGTTGAGGTGACGGTGAATGACCTTGAAACCTCGCAAACATCTCGGCGAAAGATTGATTTAGAGGGCGCGTCAAAGGATGGCGACGAACGGGTTTTGGCCATAGCCGCCACAGAACTGGTTATATCCATTTGGGAGAAGTTTGCCAGGGGGGAAACAGAGGACGAATCAGCCACTGAACCCAACGCGGTGGACAGCTATCTGGAAAACCCGGTCATCAGTAAAAAAACAGACGAGCCATCTAAAGCCAGGCGCATCTCCAACGGCGGAAAATCGACAAGAACCAGGAAAGTCAATCCTCCCAGACCGCGACCGCAGCGGACGTCGTCCTTCGAAACCGACACCGAAAAGCGGCCCTCTTCAGCCCTCCAAAAAAACATGGCCCAACGTCGGGTTGCGTTGCGAACGAGCGGACTCTTTCGATTTTTTCCATCGACACGCACACTTATGTTTGGCGGAGAATTGGGGGCGAAGATTTTGCTGTTTGGCCCTTTCGAACTTCAAGTGGCGGCGGCGGCACACGGGGGCAGGGAGCGACGTCGGAGTGGCACGGCGACACTCTTCTCTGCAACCGCGTTGGTCACCATGGGCCTGAATCGGCGAATAATTTCACCAAAACTGTTTGGGCGAATTCAGCTTGGGGCCCGTGGCGGATGGGGGCGGCTGGACGGTTCTCCTCAGTCTGATGCCACGCGAGGGCACATTGTTACCGGCGCTATCGGAGGGCCATTTTTGCGGGCATCTCTTGGATCCGCAACATTCCCGTCCGTAGGTGTGTCCCTGGAAAGCGGATATTCTCTTCTGGGAATTTCCGGAAATGTGGATGGTGATACAGACGTGGCGTTGGCGGGATTCTGGGGGGCCGTGCTTTTGGATTTGATTATTTGAACCGGATAGTTGCCTGTTCTGTATGGCGCAGAAATGTTCTGTTGATTTCGTATCGTTTTATTATCGCCCGACAAAACGCACTGATAATCGTATCTTTTTTGAATTTCCGCACCTGACGACAGATTGAAATTATAAAATAATAAAAATGTTCGCATTATATCGCGCCTGTATCATCTTACTGGTAAGCAGATAATATGTTATCTTGCCTTTGCGACGCGGGATGCGCTTTCGTGTATTGTGATGCGATTAAAATATGGGGCGATGAAGCGTAGCAGTGTCCGTGCAATGACCGATAAACAACATTTATGATCGAACGGATTGAGACTGAAAGGGTTGCGTCAATGAAGGACCGGAAACAAAACAGATGGTTGTTATTAATGGGAGTGTTGTTGTTGGGGACGATGGTTGGCGTTGGACCAGGTTGTTCCAAAGATCCCACAGATGAAGCTGATGGAAATAAAAATAGCGACACTGATTCTGATGCGGATGGCGATGGGGATTCGGATAGTGGAGGAGACGCCGACGGAGACGGAGATGTCGACAGTGGCGGCGATGGGGATGCGGATGGGGATGCGGACAGTGGAGATGGCACGGGCGGAGACGGTGACACGGATGCGGATTCCGACAGCGACGCAGATGTACGTCCTCCTGGCCGTTGCGGCGATGGGGAATTGGATAAGAAGAAAGAAGCGTGTGACGATGGGAATGAAGAGGATGGGGACGGCTGTTCAGGAGATTGCCGCGAAGTGGCGGATGGGTACTCGTGCAATCCACCAGGAAGAGCTTGCCATCTGGTTGTGAAATGCGGGGATGGCAAACTGCTGCTGCCGGAGTTGTGTGACGACGGAAACACCGAAGCAGGCGATGGCTGCTCTGCGCTTTGCAAAGTGGAAATTGGGTGGAAATGCACTGAGGAGAGTCCCAGTGTATGCGAGAAAACCACATGTGGCGATGGCACTCAGGAAGGGGCGGAAAGCTGTGATGATAAGAATAACCTCCCCTTTGATGGGTGTAATTCTCTTTGTCAGAAAGAACCGGATTGCTCAGACGGAGCCTGTTCCTCCGAGTGTGGCGATGGTTTGGTGCTGGGCGAAGACTGCGATGATGGGAACCTGATCAGCGGCGATGGTTGTGATGCAAACTGTAAAGTGGAGCCTGGATTTCACTGTTACCAGGAAGGGTGTGAGGATTTGGAGAACTGCACACTGACGGCATCGGTCATTTATAGAGATTTTTCTTACAAACATTCTGATTTTTCTTCCAAATGCTCAGGGGAAGATGCCACATTGGGGATGGTTGAAAAAAAATTGGGTGACGATTGGAAGCCTCGGGCGACGGCTGTCGCTGAAGATGATGGCTGCACCACCAATTTCGATGACTGGTACAATGAGGCGCCGTCGAAAGTGGATCAGTTGATTCTTTACCCGGACGGTCATGGGAACTTTGTCAATCGATATGGTGAAGACGGCGAACCATGGATGGCCTATCCGCTGGATGCGAAAGGCAAACCCACGCAACCGGATTGGCTGGCGGCGTCCATGGCCGATTGCGAGGATGAAGGTCTTGTTTGCGCGCCGTGCCCGTGGGAATCCGAGAATCCCAATCCCGCGGCCTGTGAGCCGCCCACCGAGGCATACGATGGGACCCCCCTGTTTTTCCCGGTGGATGATTTGCTGGGCGACATATCTCCGTGCACGGTTGAGAATGCCAAAACAGTAACAGATTCGGAGGATGCCTGCGCGAAAGTGCCGGAGCAATACGGTATTTCCGGCTGGGTGTGGGAGCCAGGGATTGTTGAGGATGCCCAGATGCACAATTTCTATTTTACATCTGAGGTCACCTATTGGTTCAAATACGATCCCCAAACGCCTGCGACGTTAAATTTTACAGGCGACGATGATGTATGGGTGTTCGTCAATGGACAATTGGCGGTGGATCTCGGTGGGGTGCACGTTCCACTGAGCGGTAGTGTCACCATCGACGCCGCACATAGTTTTGGCATGGAGGCTGGAAATGTGTATCGAATTAATGTTTTCCATGCGGAACGCAAAGTGGAGGGGTCGTCTTTCCGATTAACACTGGGGGGCTTCAATACGGCGCGCAGTGAATGTCGCCCCGAGTGTGGTGATGGTATTGTGGGTCTTGGTGAGGAATGCGATGATATTGAAAACGATGGCGGGTATGGCGAGTGCGAAAAAGGATGCAAGCTCGGTCCGTTCTGTGGTGATGGCATTCTCCAGGAAGAGTTTGAACAGTGCGATCCCGGCATCGAGCCCACATGTCCCAACAACTGCTTCATCCTCCTGGAATAATTTCCCGCTACGATGCTGCCGGATTCTGGGCTGGCTTATCTCACCACATTTTTTTAGCGTGTGTTAAAAATGGAAGCGAATGATGGTTTGTGCGTCGAATCCGGGGGCGCGCTGGCTTGAGCCCAGGGTTTTGTAGTTTCGGTCGAGCATATTCCTGAGCGAAATGGAAACGTCGGCAAATCGGTTCAATTGGATGCCACTTTGGATGCCAAGCGTGTAGTAACCGGAAAAACTGTTGCAACTCTGCTGTAGTTTGCCGGAGTGCTCCCCATCTTCGCAGATGGCCGAGTCCAGCGTGTCGAGTGGATGCAATCGATGCTGCGTGTCGGACCAATCCAAATGCATCGCGGTGAAAAATCGGTTGTCGGGGTGATTGTATTGAATGCCGGCAGAACCGAACAGGTGGGGCAATCGGCGCATTGGAAACTGCTGTGCGTATCCAGTCAGCTCGGCCATATAGTTTTCGGTATTATCGTACACCGTTCCCTTCTGCCAGGTGAGCGTCCCAAACAGCGTAATGTCCCCAATAAAGATTTCAAGAGTATTTTCCACGCCTTTAATGATCGCTTTGCGTGCATTGTAACTGGTCACATTGAGCGTGCCATCGTTGCGCTGAACGTCACTTTGCCAATAGTTGGGCTTTTCATCGATAAACTGATCGATGCGGTTGTAAAAAAAAGCCGTTCCAAGTCGGATGGGTTTTAGCGACAACTGGATGCCAGTATCGTATTGATTGGATAATTCCGCATTTAATTCGGTTGCCGGCGTACGATATTGGTTGTCAATATAACCCAACGCCGAGCTTTCCTGTAGATTTGGGGCTCTCATTCCGGTTGCATAAGCCCCCCAAATGGAGAGGAAGTCTCGAAATTGCAACATCAACTCGGCGGTATCTGTAAATCCACTGTGGGTCTGATGCATATCCGCGTCTATACCGGGCACGATTGGGGCATAGGTGGCAAAATGGGAGAAACGCCCGCCCAGTTGCATCCACAAATCCCAGTATTCGGTATGAATCAGTTTTACATCAGTCCCGATTGCAGTACCAAACCGGCTGAACCAGGTGCCGGAGGAATATAACCCGCGGTTTTGTGGCATGTAATACGGTTTGGTGGAGAAGTTCTGTGCGGCTTCCATGGCGGAAATTATATTGTCGAAATAGTACTCAATATTTCCGAATAGAAAAAAGCGGTCCTGATACATGGCAAACCGGGATGATGCGTCCAGTCCGAACGTATCCACGGTATCGCTTGATTTAATGGCGCTGTGAGCGCTGCGCAAAGCACGGCAATCGGAAATGGAAATACGTTCTTTTCCGCCAGTGATGGCGCAGTTCAACCGACGCTTTTTTTCAACCATCTGGTGATAGGACGCCACAATGTTCAGCCGTTTGAGCATGTCCCCTGGCTTCCATGCCACCTTTACATACAATAGGTTGTCCTGATTGTGGTACGACTGCAATGTGCCGAATCCCAGCTGATCGGTTCGTGAACGATCATTGGCCAGATGTCCCAGATATGCCCCTGTAACAGCAACTGGAGATTGTTCCGGCTGCAACACGATTCTGGCCATCCAGCCGGCGTCCTCAAATGACGAAAACGGCAGCTTGTCTCCGTTGCCCGCGCGAATGTCGCCCATTGACAGGTAATTGGCGCCAAGGGCGACGGAATGGTTTCGATGCTGCATTGTTGCCTTTGCAAAAATGCCAGGCGTGTGCGTGCCGCTGCTGAAATAGAAAGCGCCTTCTCCTCCTGGTCCGGTTTTTATCGAGGGAGGCGCTTCCGATGATATATCGATGACACTCCCCCCGATGCCATTGGCAAAGAAAAATGCTCCGGGGCCCCGGCGCAGCGTAAGCCGGTGCATCAGCGACGGCGAGATGGCGGAGAGGTAGTGATTGGGAGATGTGCCAAACAGTCCATTGGAGAAGCGCACCCCGTCAATTTTGATGATGTTTCTGCCGCCAGTGTGTCCGCGCAGACTCAGTGTACCGGCCTGTGGCAGTGAATGCTGAATGTATACGCCCGGCAGGTGGCGAGCCGAATCCGCGATTTCTGCAAAAGAGGTTCGAAATGGGTCAAAGACAGGGGTCGTGACCACAGACGGAAGGGTGTTGGGAATTGACACAGCCGTTGGTTGGAGCGAGACATTTTCTGCCGCGACCGGTGCCTTGGCCGGGGACTGAGCGAAAACCCGAAACGGGGACGATATACACACGAACAATAGACTGAACACCTGAAAGAGTTTAATTGCTGACATGAACACCGCCTTGAACTGCATCCTGTATTTTTGTCTGGCTCTGTTTTTCCACGTGGTTTTTTTATCAGCATATAATGCCTGGATTTTTTGGCAAGTGGGCTTTCATCCAGAGCAGGAATGATCCAAAGTAATCAAGTCGAGTTTAGTTCCACTGCAGGTAATTTCCAGCAGTCGAATTTCTTCAGTTCGGAACAAAATACGGCGATTCAGCGGGCTTGCGCCAGCTGCTCGGTGTACTCATCCGCGAAGCGGATCGGATTGACTGGAAGGTTGAAAAAATGACGCCCGGCCCTGAATTATATTTCGGTGGTAATTGCCTTTTACCAGGGATTGACATCGTCTCAGCTCAAAATCCGGAACTATGCGAAGGCAGGACTTGAGGCTCGCAACAGCTGCAGCGCATCCCGAAAAGACGCAATTAAGGACAGCGTTGTTTATCCCAAAAAAAGAATCCTGATGGGTAAAATGATCGAACGCCTATTCCACTGAAGTTGATGTGATGGATTCAATTTGTTGATTTTTCCATTGATTCAGGTGCACCGTGTATTTCTCATTCTCTTTTTCGACCTCTATAAAGGTGCAGTCTGAACCGCACCAATACCCGGAATTGGCATAGATTCGATCCTCCACAAACCATGTATTCCTGTCAACTTCAGCGTGATGGCTATGACCGAAAATACACACTTTGTACCCGTTCATTTTACACAACCTGTCAGCGATGGGGCCAAGCATATCGAGTTCTGCGAATACGGCCCGCGGTTTCGAAACAACTCTGTTGGGCCAGTCTTCGTAAATATTCCGGTATCGCTCTTTCACATCGCTGGCCGGCAGCGGAAGAAAATTTTCGTTCATGACGAATTGCACGTTGTCAGCCAGGTTCGATTCCTCCTGCACTGCCTCAAATACACATTGAGAAAGCGTGGATTTTCCAAATACTTCAAGGGCATCGTCTACATACGTTTTGTAATTTCGGTTTCCATCTCCGGTTGCCGCTTTCCGAGTTGCTTCCATACGGGCGATGAAATACCCCAGTGGGAGTCCGTGATAATGGTCCGAATAAAACGGAGGCGAATTAAACAGTGCATATCGATGCCCGTGTTCGGCATGGATTCGTCCAGACGTGTACTGCTGTGGGCAATAAATAATGTCTGGAAAATTGTTTTTTATGACATTTTTCGTGGCGTGCATATCGTGGTTGCCCGGCAAATAGAGCACCTTGATGGCGCTTGACAGGGACAACAGTGCATCCTTGACCGCTGTATTTTTTTCGGCATTTATTATTTCGTCAATTGAGGGAGGGCGAATATCGTGGGGACAGATCCAGTTATCGAAAATATCCCCTAAAAGAACTATTTCTTTAATCTGGTCCTTTTGCTGGGTTTCCAGGTGATTTAAAAATGATACAAAGTTTTGCGTTTCATCAACCGAAAGCCAGTCCCAATCATTTTTGTAGTGGGAGGATGCAAACTTTCCGGCTCCAAGATGCACATCGCTGATAAAAATTCTTTTTTGCGCCATTGTTGGTTCTCCTTACGCAAGCTCTGCCAAAGATTTGCACAGATAATACACCAACCCCCAAAGGGCAGGCATCCATGTTGTGCCGGGCTTCGTGCCCAGCTTCTGCAAAAGCGGCAGGCAAACTGCCACTGTGCATTCGTTTCAACCGATGAAAGTCAACTGTTTTTATGGGCTTTGAAGTGTATATTACTGTGGATGATGGAAAAGTAAATATAAAAAAAGGCGGGGATTTTTCTTACCAGACATCGAAGCCGGCCCATGAGGCGGAGCCAGCGGAGAATTCGAAGAAATAGGTGTCGTTGACGGCAGCCGGAAGAGCTGCGCCAGGTGCCACCTGTACACCGTTGACGGTAATGATGCGATCATCCACATTCCATGCGCCCCAACCGTTTAAAACCTCGTCCGCATCGATTGCGAAACAAACGGCACTGGTTGTATCAAAGCTGTTTGCTGTAGTTGTGGCGCAGTCGCCGTTGTACCACATGGAACCGTTGTTGTTGGATTGATATGCTTCGTACTCTGTGTAAGTGGTGGTGACATAAAGCGTGTGAACAAAAGCCGGATTCAGACTGATGTTGGCAGCGGATGTGTGAGACGGAATGGCATCGTTCTGAGTGGTGGTCCAGGAATAGGGATTGCCGGCGCGACCGTTTTTCCACAACGATTTCCCAGTGAAGGCGCTGTTGAACACGGCGTAAAACATGGCCGGTGCGTAGTTGTCATCCCAAACCAGGTCGGAGACGGTCGCTGATGGAAAATCCGGTTGGGGATATACGTCTGTTAAAATGGTCCAGCCGGGATTACTGTCCTGTGCATTGTAGGTCATCCATATTTCACCGGTGTCCGTACCTACCAACACTCTGTCTCTGGATCCCTGCGCCGTTGCAACAGCACTGATTTTACCGCTGGCAGCGGCAGGTTTAAGCGGATCGACTATTTCATCTGTTGTCCAGTTGTTGCCATAGTCCTCGCTGGTAGATACTTGGCCACCATCTTCTGTAACGTAAATAATGGAGGGGTCTTTCGGATTAATGGAAACGTTGACAATGTTACAAAATGGTGCGGATTCCAGCTCCTGCCAGTATTGACCGCCAGTGCGGGTGACCCACAGATTTCCATAATATTTGCAGCCACCAAATGCGACAAAATATGTTTTGGTATCGTATGGAGAAATTGCGATGCTTGTGATTCCTTTGTTTGGAAGCGGTGTGCCCTGGGCTGGATCATCCACTTTTATCCAACTGGGATTCTGACTGGTTCCATTGGTTAATGTCAGGTATACATCACCGTTATCGTACCCCACAACAGCCATTTCGCCATTTGCTGGAGTCGCCGCAACGGCTGTGACGGCGTTGTTGAGTTTTCCCTGTTTGGGTTCCCATGCATCTGGTGTCTGCGCAAATGCTGAGGCAGTAACTAAACAGGTAATAAGCGCACTTAAAATAATCTTTGAAAACTTCATTTCATTTTCCCCTTTGGTTTTGGGCATGTTTTGCCAATTATATGTGCTTTTTTATGCCTCACCGTTTGAGCAATTTTGGGGCCAACATAGATCTGGTTCCCAAAACGTCTGTAATTTCGTTTGAAATGCCGCTTTGTACAGGGAGTGCAGGTCATCGCTTTTCGAAAAAATGCTCGCTTAAAGTGGCAATCGATGGGAAGAAAATCAGATGAGTGGCTACTCCAATGAGCACTCAGGAACGCATTTGAAACATCACCCAACAACAAATCGGGATTCAGCAGGTCAGGGGGCCCCTGGCAACGCCGAATCGCAGTTGCCAAAGAGGCCTTCGGGACGCTGCTCTCTATGAGGGTTTGTTACCTTTGAAAACAATACTGAAACAGGCGTCCTTTTGGGTGGTTTTGGGGATACGATATTTGCCACCTGCTGTTTTGAGCTCATACATCACCATGTGGAGTCCATGATCCCCGTTGTTGATGTCGTATCGGGGCGCGTCGTCCGATTTTGTCCATTCAGTCAATTGAGGAAAAATGCGGTTGTATCCGCCGTGGCTGTCCCGGTGAAAAATAAAATAGAGGCGCCCCGGGGTCTTGACGTTAATGGTAACTTCGGTACCGAGTGGAAAGGCGTGATAACTCTGAAACAGAACACCGCCTTTTATGGCGTTTGGGATGTAGTCATATGTAAAGGGCATGTCCAGACTTTGGTATACGCCGTTTTCCAGAGTGACATAACCATACTCCACTGCGGGGGACAGGCGCACGGAATAGTACTGCTCGACCTTTTCGACAATCTCGGGGTTGGGATGCGCAAAGCGCCTGGGAATACTACGGTCCAATCGATGCCATACTTTATTGACAATTTGCGGGGTCCACCGCGTTGGTGCAATGACCCGACTGAAAAGAATCACTCCGGCCAAAAAAGCTATCAGTATAATAAAAACGATAATCTTTGTCCTTTTCATTGTTTGCCACCTTTCGACACAATGGTGAGGGCATTGGAACACGCGTTCTACCTGGACAGAATTTCCTGTAACGTGCATCTCTTGTAGCGTTTTAAAACCAATATCTCAATACATTTGGGAGCCCAGCACATCATTCCAGCTATCTTGTATGGATTCCAGGTTCCTGTGTTTAGCCGCAGAACCTCAAGACCGTCAGTACGGAACAGTATATTCAGATTCATTTGGTGCGCGTGCAAACAGCATTCATCCGAGCTTGTCAGCGGTGTATGAACGAACTGAAAACAGCAAAGACAGTCGGCGCAGTACTTTATTAAAAAAGGCGGTTACCGCGTTGCATCAACCGGTATTCAATTTGCGCCGCACAGACGAACCCGTGGCCAATTTGGCCGTCACCGCAACGGAGTATGGCTTCGCCGATATGGCCGAAGCCATTTCTTTTAAACAAACCGAAAGCGAAAAGTGTGCCCTGCCCAAAACGCTCAACGATCGATTCAAGGCCCGGTGGCCCAGATTGGAAGAAATGCTGAACACGGCCTATGGCGAAAGTATTCTTCCACAAGCCCCCGCAATTAGATTGGATCGTTCCCGCTGGTTTATTGAGAAACGCAAAATGGCAATGTCGCAGCATTTTTTTTTGGGTTCGCAGTGGGGCACGCCAGTCTTTGGTCTGGCTACTGCAGGGCGAACCGCGTCTGAAAATGAACAACGTAACATTTACGTGTCCTCTAAATTTCCTTGATTGCCAAGGTGATTCACAGTGGTTACAAGGAAATGGGATTTGTTTCGGTTTTTGCCAATAACGTGTAAAGGAGACGTGATGCAAAAAAAATATCAGGTGTACGAACACGGGGAAATGGATAGATGGGGAGACTATACGGGGGGGCTGAGTGAAGCGACCACAGCGCCTGGACGATTTTTTCTGGATAAGGAAATGGATCTCGATTATTTTGGTGTGTCGTTGAATTCACGGCTGCCTGGAGAAGGGGCGGAATATTGGCATGCCCACAGCGTGCTTGAAGAATTGTATATTTTTCTGGAAGGTGTTGGAGAACTGGCGCTGGATGACGAAATCATCCCCGTCCAGGCCGGTACCGCTGTTCGCGTCGGCCAGGGAGTAATGCGCACCTGGCGGGCGTCTCCCGACAGCCCCGTTCCTCTAAAATGGATTTGCATTCGCGCTGGTGGCGCCAGACTGGCCGAGATCCCACGGGATGCCGCACCTCTGCGCGACAAACCGTTGCCCTGGAAGTGATCCCCGACAAAAAACCTTAATAGAAACAGACTTTCTACCCAGAATGCACATTTTGAAAATTTAGTGAGGTTGTTTATCTGACACAACGCCCAGCAAGCTCCCTTTTTCATTCACAAAGGTTTTCCTCAGATTTGGTCTGCGTGAGATAAACTATTCGTCTAAACTCAGTGTTTTATGTCATTATCCTCGCAAAATAAACAAAAGCAACTATTGCTATTATTGAATTGACTCCTGCTACTTTCAACGCGATCCTGTTTTGCCATTGTGTCAAATACACTGTGTAAAGCACTAAATCCAGCAGCGAGGCAATGCTGATAGTCGCCCAAAACAATAAATAGAAAGTGATTACCGGAAGAAAATACGCCAGGCCAAATATCACATCAGAAAGTATGATAATTACAAGAGCAACGGTGCCGATTGCCGTTGAAACGGAAAAGCCATACAGCCATAGTAGAATAACCACTAATGCCACAATAAATACGAAGTATCCCCATATTCGAAGAAGCTTTCCTGTTTTCAATTTTCTTTTGAAATCCAAAAAGCCGTTATGTGCTCGTCTCGTAAGGCCGACTTTCTGTTCTATTTTATCTGTCACTGCTCACCCTGGAGCCTTTTAGAATTGCGAATGCATTTTTCCGTTTAATATTTTCAACTTATTACGTAGGAGCGTTTCGCGAAACGCCCTTACAAATGAGCCACAATATTTACAAAGAAGTTTTTTTTCTCAGGAATCAACTTTTATCATCGTTCATATCAAAAAAGGATTTTTGCTGAAACTTCATTCCGGTAAAGATTTGTTCTATACGCCTTTGGCACAGGGTGCCAATGTATTGGCCCAAATCCGTTTTGTTGACAGTTTCAATCTGCGAAACCACAACGATGCTATGCCGCCGAAGATTTGCCTCGCCGACGTCAAGCAGAACATTGCCGGGTTCGTTTGTACGTTTCATATTCGATGTCAATGCACACATTACGACTGTTTTAATGCGACTACGGTTAATTGTATTGTCTTGAATTATCACATGTGGATGAGAAATACTTCCGGCAATATCGGATAAGGCGTTTGGTGAAATCCAATAGATATCACCCTGTTTTAATGTTGTGTTTGGAATCATCGACATCCGTTTTCACTTACACCTTTTCTTTTCAGCGCACGATTCACGCTTCTTTCAGCGCGTGGGATATTATAGAGCGACCGTTCAATTTATCAATTGAATATCAGAGCCTCATTGTGGAGGATTGGGTCAAATGCACCTTGCCATCGCCTGAAATGCCTACCACCGTTCGCAAAGCTGTTGCCACATGGGGGTATTGAGGAAGCTCTCGTCAACACTTGTTTCCATTTCAAGATACAGTTGGTAAGGCATGGTGAATGAGAGGAGTTCTTTTGATATTTTTTTACGCTGCGAAATGTCAAAAAAACCAATGACTCCACGTGGCTGGTCGCTCTCGGATTCTGCAAACGCAAACAGGATGGACTGACATGCCGCACCAAAGGGCGATACGGTGGCGCCACTTGTGCCTCGGCGAAATCCGGCCAGGGTTACCAGTGCGGACAATTGGTCAGGATTGACGAACATGAGAACCAGGGAAATCTGCTCTGTTTGTGTGACCTTTTCCAGCGGTTTGCATACAACAAATTCTGTGGGCACGTCGCGGTATGGAAGTTCGTTCGCCCAGCGGGAGGCCAATTGAGGACTTTGAAAAAAGCGTTCACCTTCCCCCATATCGAATATGTTTCCGCTCGGCATCACTGCTTTACCCCCTGTTGACAACAGTTGATCAATTGGGAACCCTTTAAAACTGTTTCCAAAACCGAGTCCTGTACCGCCACCTGGACAGCCGGTGGTTTTTCTATTGAAGACGCCTGTTTTTCCATTGGCCGCTGCCAGCAATGTGGCCGCAACACAACCCCTTCTGCCTTCCTTGAACTGGATCGCTTTTTCCGGTTTGGCGTCGGTTAATAAAATTGCCACTGGGCAAAGATTCAATTTCAGAGTTTCTGCAATTTGGCTGTGCATGTGAGCTCCTTATTACACTTAATATTTTTCATCAGAGTGAAATCCCGTTGATTCTGGAATGATCAATTTAGCACCAAAAAGCCGATCCTCTATGCTACCAATATGAAATGGAATATTGGGTGTGCTGTGAATTGTCGTTAAAACTGGAATAGCTCTGTTTGATGTAGTCTCGCGCGTTGCGGACAACTGTTTTTCTATTTGCCGGTCAGCGCTTTCAGGACCGCTTTGTACGTTTCTTTACGGGTGCAATCCCCATTTTTGCAGTCTTTAAAGAGCAATGAACGGGAGTTGGCGCCGTTGCATTTTGAACCTTCAAAAGTATTCAACCATGATGCAGCGTCATCCACTCCCCAGAACGTGATGGCGGTGCATTTATGGTTCTGGACACAGGCCTCCACCACATCGTGGTACAGCTGCACCTGTTCATCCTCTTCAAAATCGCCGCCACACATATTAATGTCCATCTCGGAAATCAGCACTTCCAATCCCAAATCCGTAAATCGCTTCATATTGTCTGCCACTGTTTTTCCGGTGACAGTTACATTGTTTGGAGGACCAATATGCATTTGAAATCCCACCCCATCAATTGGCATGCCTTTATCCACCATTCCCTTAATTATATCATACACAAATTCTGCCTTGGCGTTATCGGCGTCAATGCTGTAGTCGTTGTAGTAGAGTTTGGCGTTCGTCGGTGCATTCTCCCTCGCATAGTCGAACATTTCTTCAATATACTCGTCACCCAACAGTCTGTAAAAAACGGTCTTTCGCATGTGTGCGTCGCCATTACCTGTATCGTCGGCCTTACCTGTATTGTCAGTCGTTTCGACAGCTTCATTGACCACATCCCACGAATGCAGATCTTTAAAATGAGAAAACATGTCGTCGATATGCGTTAGAACTTTCGGGCGCAGTTCACTTTCACTGGTTATATCGCCAGTGGCACCCAGCTGGCTATGCCATACCAGTGTATGACCCTTTATTTTCAAGCCGGCACCTTTGGCCCAATCCACGATGGCCTGTCCCTCACCCCAACCATTTTCATCGATAACCCCCCACTTCATCTCGTTTTCACACGTGATATAATTAAACTCTTTTTTGGCCACCGCCTTGACGGATTCGTTGTTAAAACTGAGTCTGTCGTTATCATACACTTTGCCCAGAGCAGTTCCTATCAGCATGGGGGGATTCATGCATTCGCCCGCTTCCCGCAGGGTGGCGGCGCTATCGCAGGTTCGGGGAGGATCTGTGTCGTCACTGTCGGAATCACCATCGGAATCGCTGTCTCCGTCACTGTCGGAATCGCCATCGGAATCGCTGTCCCCGTCACTGTCGGAATCGCCATCGGAATCGCTGTCCCCGTCACTGTCGGAA
>JAFGQN010000147.1 GCA_016935665.1 Deltaproteobacteria bacterium
AAATGACCGAGATACACTTCCCGTCAAAGCAACGACATTTACGGATACTTCAGTCTGAAAACACTGCTTAATTCTCAGGGATCACAGATACCGATTCTGACATGAGCAGCGACACACATTTCAGTACTGATGTGGATACCGGACAGTTTTGTAGTACACATCAATATATACAATGCCACAATGGCGACGCCTACTGGTTTAACGCGTGTAATGCACCCGAAGAAGTTATTGCCGTTTGTGAGGGTGAACATGTTATTTGCGCCAACCAAACCGAGACAACCGCAGAGTGCAAGTGTGCTGCAGGTTTCTTCCCTCATGCGGGCGGATGCGCGCCGGTTCTATATGTAAACGCCGCGTCCGCAGCAACAGTTCCGGACGGACGAAGCTGGGAGACATCGTATGGTTCTTTGAGTACAGCGCTAACAAATGCTGCAGCTATTACATTGTCAGAAGGATATTGCTTTGTCTTTGTGGCAGGTGGCACATATATCCCCTCGGGAGATCGCAATGCGACTTTTGCGCTTGCCCCTGGTATTCATCTTTATGGCGGATTTTCCGGAAGCGAAACATCTTTGGAAGAGAGAGAGTCATTTGTGGACTTCCCTTCGATACTGAGTGGGGACCTTGGCGAAGATACTATTCTGGAGAACAATGTATACCATGTTGTTACTGGCAGCTCAGATGCAACATTGGATGGGTTTGTTGTGACGGGTGGGTTTGCGGACGGAGATGGTCGGAACTCACACGGAGCGGGAATGTACAATCAAAACGCATCTGTTACTGTGAGGAACTGCCGATTTGAATACAATTTCACAGGAAACGGCAAGGACGGTGAAGAGAATGCCAGTTCCGGTGCCGCAGATGGTGTCAGTAGCGGTCACGGAGCGGGAATGTACAATCTGGGTGGTTCGCCTCAGGTGATGAACACTGTCTTCGAAGGAAATAAAACAGGAGATGGCGGCAATGCTGCTTCCTCAAACATTACTTTTGAAGGGCGAACCCCAATGGGAGGCAGCGGTGGAAACGGTGGTGGAATGTATAATGAAAACTCCACAACGACTGTGAGTGGTTGCCACTTTATTAACAATTCAACAGGAGACGGTGGCAGCAGTGCGAAGGGCTCGTACTCATTGACGCAATCCGGTGGTGGAAAGGGGGGAAATGGCGCAGGGCTTTATGCCCAGGGATTCGCAGAAATCACGGTTGTTGATTCGATTTTTAAAGCGAACAAAACAGGAAAAGGTGGTAACGGCGCATCTCAAATTAAAGATACTTCCGCCGTATGCGGTGACGGAGGCCAGGGGGGAGCAGGTGGCGGCATTGCTGCCGAGGCAAACACCCGTCTGTATATTTATGGCACGCAGATCACGGCAAATGAGACAGGAACCGGTGGAATAGTTCCCGTGCCTGGTGACGATGTGACCATTTTATGTTCTCCTGGAGATGGTGGAGACGGTGCCGGTGTGTTGGCAGACCAGGCCGATACTATCTACATTGCCGACAGCATTTTAGAGAACAATAAGACCGCAACTGGTGCAGATGGTTCATTGTACGCAAGTCCGGGTGGCGATGGCGGAGGGTTAAGTTGCGTATCGGTACAAAATATAGAACTCATCAATAGCAAATTCATTTTAAACAAAACAGGAAATGGCGGCACTGGGGATATCCCTGTCAACGTTGGTGGTAGTGGCGGTGCTGTCGCAGTTAAAAAGAGTTCTATTTTTATTGCCAATTCAACGTTTTCTCAAAATAAAACCGGTAACGGCGGCGAAATGATCTCACAAGCGTATTTTTCCGTAGGCGGTTCCGGTGGCGCCTTGTTTTTTAACGAAGTGAACGGAACGATTGCTAACAGTATTTTTACGGGAAATACTACTGGTACAGGAATGCTATTGGGACACACTGGGGCGGGGGCAGTGTTGGATTTTGGAGCGAACGGACAGCTGAGAATCACCAGTTGTACTATTGTCGACAACTATATCGAAAAATCACCAGGAGATACTGATTACATCCTTTCTGCTATCCGCATTAACCCAAATTCGACCCTGGTTGAAATCACCAATTCAATTGTATGGGGTACCCATGGTTCAATTGACACAATTGAAATTGATGGTCCTGCATATATTTTTAATTCCTGTGTTGAAAACGGCGATAACCACAATGGAAACATTAACACAGATCCAAATCTCGATGCTGATTTGCGTCCTTCGGTAGCATCGAATTGCATAGACGCCGGAAACAATGCTTTTCTGCCAGCCGATCGACTGGATTTTGACGATGACAAAGACACAGAAGAAGCACTACCTTTTGACCTGGATTGGGGCATAAGAATAGTCAACGGCAATGTGGATATTGGAGCATACGAGTACCCATGAAAAAAAGCACTTACGGGGAGGGTAAAAAAAGTTTGATCAGTGGTCAGTAACCCTTCTTTGCAAGAATTACGGCACATTTATGGCGGCTTTTCGCGAAACGTCCCTACGTCACATATTGAAGTTATTAAGCGGAAACATGCATCCGAAATACTGAAAGCACGGAGATGCACTTTCTTTCAGGGAATGAGCGTTTCATGAAATTTGCGAAATTTGCCGTTGATAACATCCACCAACTGGATGCAAAAATAGAATATCTGTATTTTCAACAGTTAATGCCGCAAATGTCGCTTTACTATCAAATTATTCCTTTACAATATTTGTAATTTTACTTACAAATACTGCAAAAAAATCGCCATAATATTCAGTACAGGAGATAGTAAAATGACAGGATTTCTTTTCGCCAGCATAACTATTTTCGCATGGGGTTCATGGCTTGCTCCAAGTCAGCAAATCAATTTTAAAAACCAGCAGATAAAAATTTTTTACGTATCGATTTCCAACCTCATACTGGCATTTGTGGTCGGTTTGTTTCAGGGACTGGACAGCATAACTTTTGAAAATTTTTGGCTCCCTTTCATCGGTGGCGCAATATGGGGAATCAGTGGATACTTTGCATTTCTCGCCACAAGCGGAATTGGAATCGCGCGTTCGGTTGGAATCTGGTCACCTATGAATATGGTGGTTTCCATTATTTGGGGGGTGTGCTTATTTGGAGAATTCACTCAATCCAGCGTCAGTACAATTGTTCTGGCCATTTTTTCTATAATCATAATTATAGCCGGAATCCTGATTATTGTGTTTGCAAAACAAAAACAGGAACAGTCAGATATCGGTGAAGCGCAAAAAGCAGGCCGCAGATTAGGCTTGATTGGAGCCATCGTTGCCGGCGTACTTTGGGGAAGTTTTATAATTCCATTGCGCATTTCGAGTGTATCCAGCTGGGTCGCCGCTTTTCCAATGGCGATAGGGATATTTGCAAGCAGTGCTGTACTGGCTCTATCGACAAGAAAATCATTCGCCCTTGAAAAACTCTCTGATTATCCCCGAGTCGCCTTGACTGGTATTTTATGGGGAATTGGGAACTATGCCTGTTTAAAAACGCTTGAGTTATTGGGAACCGGAAAGGGGTATACTATCATTCAACTAAATTTGGCGGTCAATACACTGATCGGTATCTTTGTGTTCAAAGAAGTCGATCCTAAATCCAAATCGGCACGCCTGATTTTCGGTGGTATCATCATCTCGTTGGCAGGGGTGATGATTCTTGGAAACTTGAATTGATGTCATGACACACACGCAATCGCCTACACTTGCAGGGTGTTTAGAATTTGATTCGCAAAAAACACGTGCGTCTCGGTGCCCTTAGAATTGCGAACGCTTTTTTCGTTTATAATTTCAAAATGTTACACAGAGACGCTTCGCGAAACGCCCTTTTAAATGGACCGCAATTTATGCAAAAGAAGGGTTTCTTCTCAGTGCGGCCGCCAGTCAGAATTTCACCAGCGTAGCGGATTTTTCTGTTTATGGCATCGAGTCCTTTTGTAGTTTTTAATGAAATAATTTGAGAGTTGTTCAGCGTACCCCCTCGGTTAGAATCAGGCAATTTTGCGCAGCTGGAACTCCGCGGTCCCAGGAATCAGGTGATGGCGGCGGCTTCGTGTGTTTGCACTCAGATTTCCGTTGATGCGAATTGCGTTGCGGGCACTATGGGAATTGTGGGATAATGGGGTAACCGAAAAACAAAACAGGAAAACGCGGTATTTCCATCAGGGAGATCATTGGGCAACGCGCATGCGCTGTTCACATGCTTAAGAGAGGAGGAAAAAATGCCAGATATTTATCAGCAGATTTGGGATGCGGATCAGTCTGAATCCGGCGTGCCCGCGATTCTGGACGACGGTTCCGGGGACGCAAATGTGGGCTATGTGAAGGTGAATCGAAACCTGAACGAGACCGACAGTGATCTCCGGGTCCTGACGGAAGCTGTCATTCCGGTATCCAAGCAGCGAACTTATGCGCTGTGCAGGAAGCTGTTCAACAACTATTCTTTGTCAGAGAGAGACACCGAGGTCGAAACCGAAGAAGAGCGCGAGGAAATTCACGATCTGGTTTGTGCTATTGTGGACAGTGCGCCAATGACGGTGGCGAAACAATACATCGCAAAGCAAACGGGGACGGCGGTCACTCGCGAGCGTCTTTACAATACCGTGATGGAGTTGTGGTTCAGACGCTTTTCGCAAGGGGGCGATCCCCATCTCAGTGGATTCGAGCATGTTGTGGTGGGAGAACAGGAAGGGGCGACAGCCCAGGGATATCACTTTTGGTACAAGTATTATCTCGATGATGGTTTTGCGCGTACGGTGGACGGCGGCGAGATGAACTTTCCCGGACTGACCAATGACCGGATCGTTTATCTGGGGTCGAAACAGAGTGCGGGGCAAAACCAGTTTCCCGAAAGCGTGACCATCTCCTACAGGTGGGACGCCCCTGATTACGATCGTGAAAAAATGCGCCCTCTAACCAAAAAGATAGGTGGTTTTTTTGTGGGATGCAGTGTCGAAGGATTACTGGCAATGGGATCTGTGCGCGCACATCTGGGCGCCAAAGCGCCCAAAGAAGCGGTTATCAATGGGGCAAGGTACAATTTGAAAATGTATCGAAGCGACGACGGGCTGCACATTCGAACGTTTTATCCGGTTTTTGTCGGGGCCGCGCCGGAGGTGGTACACAATGACCCACCTATCGAAAACAACCCGCCAGTGACGCCGGAAAGCCCGGTGACACCTGTGGTCAGCAATACTGTCCGCATCATCGCTGCGCTGGTGAACCCGGAAGGAGACGATGTGGGCCGCGAATCTGTGACGCTGATCAACACCGGCAGCGCTGCAGTTTCAATAGAGGGATGGCATCTCGTTGACAGAAATGAAAAAAAACAACCACTGGCCGGGTCCATTGCACCGGGCGAAACAAAACGCGTCCTTCTCGAACCACCCATCGCAAAGCTCGGTAACAAAGGTGGCACCATTCTGCTGGTGGAAACCAATGAAAATGCTGTTCATCAGGTTTCCTACTCAAAAGGACAGGTTCGCAACCAGGGAGAAACCATTTTGTTTTAAATCCAGTGTTTGAACCCGCACTGCAGTAAGAAAGGCAGGCAAATCAATGACCATACGTATCGCCACTTTTAATTTGGAAAACCTGGACATCGACGCCGAAAAGGCGCCACCCATTGAGGGCCGGATTGCCATTATGCAGCCCCAGCTGCAGCGGATTGCCGCCGATGTCATTTGTTTTCAGGAGATTCACAGCCAGAAAAACCAGAATGACAAAAAAGAACTTACTGCATTGAATATGCTTCTCGCCAACACCCGTTATTCAGCCTTTCAGCGAAAAACAACGCTGACCCAAAGCAACGAACTGTATAGTGAGCGCAACCTGGTAACCCTCTCCCGGTTTAATATTGCACAGACAGAAATCATCCGTACCGGCGACGGGCCACAGATGCATTATCAGATGATGACGGCGAATCCTCCCGATGAAGAGGCCAATCCCATCAAATGGGAACGCCCCATGCTGTACACGCAGATAAAAATCGGAACAGAGACATTGCATCTTATAAATGTTCATCTCAAATCGAAACTGGCATCAAACATTCCGGGGCAAAAAGAGGATTACGAGTGGAAGTCGGTGTCCGCGTGGGCCGAAGGAAGCTTTTTATCCGCTGTCAAACGTGTTGGTCAGGCCTTGCAGGCACGCATGCGAATCGACCGGATATTCGACGAGTTTGGAGAAGACGCCCTGATTGCCATTGTGGGGGACTTTAACGCAGATATTCACGAGGTATCGATGAAGGCCATCTGCGGTCCCGTAGAAGAGACGGGCAACCCCGCCCATGGACCGCGCCGCATGATACCGTGCGAAAACAACATTCCCAAAAGCTCACGATACTCGCTCATCCATTTGGGAGAAGGCGCCATGCTGGATCACATCTTCGTGTCCAGAGGTCTTCTCAGTCGATTCAAGGGCGCGGAAATTCACAACGAGACGCTGCCGGACGAGTCGGGGGCCTTTCGCACAGACACCCTGTTCCCTGAATCAGACCATGCACCGGTCATCGCTGAATTTGATATAGAAGTTTAAAACGACGCTCCGGCCGGGAATTTTCCGGCGGCGACCAACAGGTCGAGATTTCTGAGAGTGGTTTGATAATACAGATTGTCGTATTGAGTGGTGGTCAGCCAGGTGTTGCCGGCGTCATCGAACTCCCCTGGTCGGAGATGTGCAAACCCGCCTTTAAAGCAGCTGTCGCTGTCTCCATTTACGCCGGCGCCAGCATCGTGAAGTCCGGCCAGAAGCTGTTGGGGGTCATCGCTTCCCGTCCAGGCAAAGTCCACGGCAAGATGCATGAATGCTGTTTGAACGGTCACTGTTTCGCGGTCTGAATTGATGAGAATGCATCCCGGAGCAAAGCCGATATAAAAAACATTCAATGCTTTATTAAATGCATCATTTCTGATATTTTTCGGCCATTCATCAAAATCATAATTTTCATTCTTGCTTTTGTTGCCTAATAAAGAAAGGGGTATGCATTGAAATCTCAATATATTCCAATTGCTTTTTGCCTTTGTTGGTTCGCATTTTGTCTGCTTGCAGGTAACACTCTTCACGCAACGGAAACGAGTGTTGAGGCCAAAGTTGCTTTTGAGGCCGGAACAAAATACTTTGAGCAAGGCAAGTACATCGATGCGGCAGATAGCTTTCGCAAGGCGTACAAATTAAAACCAACCTGGAGAATTCTTTACAATCTGGGCCAATCAGAATGCGCAGCCAAAAGGTACGGACGTGCTATCGAAGCCTTTGAATCCTTCCTCATCCAGGGAGGGGACGATGTAATAGAAGAACAGAAAGACGAGGTTACCACTGAAATCCGACGCATTCAATTACTGGTGGGACTTGTGACAGTGGACGCCCCGAATGGCGCGGAGCTGTTTGTGGATGGTGTTTCCCGAGGGTCGACGACCGCAAATACTTCGCTCCGAGTGGCCGCAGGGCTGCATTATTTTCAGGTGAAGCAAGGTGACGAGACCATTTTCGAAGATCATCTGAAAATAGCAGGCGGAGTAACCAGCCATATTGACGCGGCAGTGGTTGCCCCAAAAGAAAATGAAACAGAGAACAAGAAAGTCGTTCTGGCGATAAAAACACCTGTAAAACCAGCACATCGGTGGAGCACCCAAAAAGCAAAAAAATTGAAAATCGGGGGTATTGTCGCCGGCAGTGTGGGATTCGTTGCCATGGGAGTTGGGATTGGATTTTTTGCAAAGGGCACCAATGATGCCAGGGAGGCGGAGGATCTGGCCCCCTGGGATACCGCGCGCACCGAATACAACGAAACCACTTTGCCGCGTAACAAGGCAATGACCATCACCGGCTTGACATTGGGGGCTATTGGTATCGCTACCGGGACGGTTCTCTTTGTTGTGGGACAGAAGAAATCGAAGGAAAGACTGGCGTTCGTTCCCACCGCTTCCGGTGTGGGGATAACATTTTAAAATATTAACGGAAAGAGAACTCTGCCATGATATCGATTCAAAAACGGATTCAACTTTTGGCCATATCTGTCGCCATCATTCTGCTGACAGCAGGATGCTGGAAGCCGGTGGCGGAACCCATCGACACTGCCGATATTGATTCGGCCAGTGAAAATGTGACCATCACGGGCACCGATTCAGACAGCGCTGTTGATACTTCCAGCGACATGCCGGACACCGATTCCCTGTTGTCGTCGGACAACAGCAGCGATTCTGAATATCTCAATATGGATACAATTGATACGGCCGACACCAGTGGCACTGTCGATACCAGTGACACGACCGATACCAGCGGCACCGTCGATACGAGTGACACAGCCGATACCGATGATACCGATGATGAGGTTGATACCGTTTATGAATCGTCTGTCACAGGCATCACAGTGATTTCAGGAGGAGGCACCGTTCAAACGTCCACGTATAAACTCCGACTCACCGTTGGGGGACCCGTGAGAGAAAAAACCGAAAGTGACAATTACCGCGTAACACCTGGCGTTGGTTCGCAGGGAAATTAATAAGGAGAGGAAGATGAACAACAAAATTTTCGCAGGAGCTACCCTTGTGTATATCTTGATCGTATCCAGCGTCGCATTTGCTGTGGTGCCACAAACGATTCCGGTACAGGGGATTCTGACCGATACTTCGGGCGTTGCTTTGGATGGGGCATATGATGTGGCTTTTTCCCTATATGATGCAAAACAGGGAGGAACGCCTCTTTGGACCGATACCTTTACGGATATGGATGTGGAGGGGGGCTTTTTTACGGCATATCTTGGCAGCCTTAAGGTGCTGGACTTTGCGTCGCTCTTTGCCAGTTCGGAACTTTGGCTGGGGGTAAGGGTGGAAGCCGACATGGAGATGCCGCGCATTCACCTTGCGTCGGTGCCTTTTGCACAGGAGGCCGAAGTATGTTCTCAGCTGGGCTCCCTGACCGAAGCGGCAATTAATTCCAAATTCACAGATCTTTCCGCTGCCACCAACTGGTCAGATATATCCGGCATCCCTGCAGACATCGCTGATGGTGACCAGGGCTTCACCACGGAAGCGCAACTGACCGCTCTGCTGAACAATAACTATGCAGCGGCCAATCATAACCATGCGGGCACCTACGCGCCTGCGTCTCACAATCACGCCAGTGAGTACGCGCCCGTAACACACACTCATACTGGCTATTCACCGACCACGCATAATCACGACACCGCTTATGCGCCATTGAGCCATGGACACAGCGACCTGCAAAAGCGGGTTTCAGGCGCATGTCCTGACGGCCAAAGTATTCGGTCCATCACTTCAGCAGGAGAAGTGACGTGCGAAAATGATGATAATACCACCTATCAGGCCGGGACAGGACTCGATATTTCCGGCACTACCTTTGTGGTGGATCCAACAGATTTTATGGCAAGACCGAAACTGGAAATAAATACATCAACGCCGGCTATCATCTCCGCCAATGGGACACTGGTGTCCAGTTCCATTGCTGTGCCGGTATCTGGAAGAGTGATTGTCACCGCGTCAATGACCGGGCAGGGACTGTTGGCGGATGGGACATCTGGATACATGACAATTTCCACTTCATCCACTGCAGCAGCCGATTCTGGAAACGCTGCGAGATTTTCCATGCCCCCTGTTACCAACGGAGCCGGAATGGGACTGCTTTATATTTCGGACGTGATAGCGGTTTCCGCTGGTACCACTTCCTTTTACTGGCGTGCCAAAACGAATAACAGTGTTGTTAATTCAGTAACCTATGCCCGAATGACCCTGGTTTTTATTCCGGACTAGGGTTGCAGGTTTTTTCGATGAGCGGAAACGAAAAACGCCCAATTTCATACTCAATATCTGACGGATTGCTCCTTGTCATCATAATCGCGTGCACAACGGCCTGCACAACGTCTTCCCTCGATTGCCGTCACCGCAGGAGTGAATGCGCCACCGGGTTCGCCTGCGAAAAAGATGGGAGCCATTGGGAATGCGTGAAGATCAAATCGAATTCGCAGGCTGTCCGGTTGATGGATGAAGACAAAATTCAGCCACAAACAACGCTGTCACCAAAGAAAACAGTCCCTCAGGCAAAGCCAACGGTCGAAAGTCTCTGTATGTCACATCCGCAATGTGATGCGCAGGCCATGAAATGCATTTGCAATCCAAAGGGCATGCTGATTCGAAAAATACTGGATCGAAACGATGATAAAGAGGCCGATGAGCAGGCAGAGTATCTGTACAACCAGGAATTTTTTTTAACGTTTGTAAATGTGGATACCAATATGGATGGAAAGTTGGATGTGCGTCATGAATATGGCTACTACGAAGCAAACCGTCCCTCATTCTGGGAAGTCACAGATGTATCTTCCGCAAAAGAAGACCGGAAAAACAGTCGCGTGACCTACCTTTATAATGACCAAAAAGACTTGATTGCCGAAGAGTATGACGTCGCTCTTGATGGTCGCATTGACAAAGAGTGCACCTACTCTCCGCCATGCCCGCCACCGATTCCCAACCATCGGTGTCAGCCGCAATGCATTATAAGAGAGTAGGCGACAGATCTGGTGAATTCGGTTATTCCGCTGTGTAATTATAGCCGGCGTTAAAGGCTTTGAGGTTCATTTCGCCGGTGCCATGGGGAACGCTGTCGACGATGGATTTTTTTAATGCGTCCAGGGAGATGGCTTCGGTGGCACGGGCGAAATAGCCCAGCATGACCATATTGAATGTAATGACTTTGCCGATTTGCTCCTGAGCAATGCGCGTCGCCGGGATGCCGCAGGTTTTAACCCCTTTGGGAACGCGCTCATCCAATGTGATTAATTCATCCTCGTACACCAGAATGGCGCCCTCTTTAAGTTCTGCGATGTATTTTTCGTAACCCGCCTGACTAAACACCAGGAAGATATCGGCTTTGTCGATGTACGGATACCCAATGTGAACATCATCTATCATAACCTGAGCCGCACACGTGCTACCGCGCGCCTCCGGTCCGAAAGACTGAAGCATTGTGGACCATTTGTCTTCGTAGATAGACGCCGCTTTTCCGATAACCAGTCCGCTCATAATAACGCCCTGCCCCCCCATTCCGCAGATTCGAATATCAACCTTACTCATTTGCTTCCCTCATATGGTACGAACTTCTCCCCAAGCGCCTCTTTCATTCGCTCTTCGTAACTTTCCCGCAATGTGGGCAACCGCACATTTACAAACTCTCCAAGCACCGTCTTGCCCTCATTCAGTGCCACTGTGCGAGTGTCCGCGCCATTTTCAATGACAGCGCTTTCCTTGAAGTACTCCATCAGATTAACTGCGGCGCCCAGTTTATTGCGCCGCATGTACAATGTGGGGCAAGGGCTTAACACTTCGATAAATGAAAATCCCGGATGTTTCAACGCCGAAACCATGGCGCGCGTCAGTTGCCTCACATGAAACACCGTCCAGCGAGCCACATACGTTCCACCACTGGCGGCCACCAGATTGGGAATATTGAAGGTATGCTCAAAGTTTCCAAACGGAGTTGTACTGGCCAACGCTTTGTCGGGAGTGGTTGGTGTCACCTGTCCACCGGTCATCCCATACGTATAGTTGTTCACGCAAATGACGGTCATATCCACATTGCGCCGGGCCGCATGAATGAGGTGATTTCCGCCAATCGCAGCAATATCGCCATCTCCGGAATACACCACAACCTTTGAATCCGGACGGGACAGAGACAACCCCGTGGCAAACGCCAGCGCCCGGCCGTGGGTGGTATGAAACGAGTCAACATTTATGTAACCGGCAACGCGTCCGGTACACCCGATACCGGACACCACGTGCAGTTTGTCCAAATCCATTTCAAGTTTTTCGATGGCACGTGTAAAGCAGTTCACCGATGTGCCGACGCCACAACCCGGGCACCAGATGTGCGGCATTCGGTCGGTTCGCAAAAGCCCATCCACCGGATGTGATTTGATTTCTGTCATCGCGTCACCTCCCTGATTTTCCCGATCATCAGTTCCGGCGAAATGGTTCGGCCGCCCGCATTGCCAAGGAAATGAACCGGCACCGCATTGCCCACAGCGCGACGCACTTCGTTGACAATCTGTCCCAGATTCATTTCTGCAACGATGATATTTTTAGTTTTTGATGCAATCTCCATCATGGCCCTGTCGTTAAACGGCCAGATGGTCACCAATTGAGCGGTACCGGCGTTGATTCCCTGTTCCCGAGTGGTATTCACCGCATACTCAGCGATGCGAGAGGTAATACCGTAGGAAATGACAACCACGTCGGAGTCATCGATATTTTCTGTCTTGATAATGGATATGTCATCCACATTGTCTGTTATTTTTGAACACAGTCGCTTAACCAATGTTTGCTGCGCATCCGCGTTCATTGCGGGATATCCCTGCTCGTCGTGGGTCAGGCCGGTAATGTGAATCCGATGTCCCATTCCCACTTTCACCATCTCCGGCACGCTGCCCTCATAAATTTTATACGGCTGATATTCCCCTGGTGGCCGTGTGGTATTCTGTCTCTCCAGGACATCAATCTGAGATGCATCGGGAATTTTCACTTTTCCGTGCATGTGTCCCACCGTCTCATCCATCATAAAAAACACGGGACATCGATATTTTTCAGACAAATTAAAACAGGTCACTATGTAATCAAAACATTCCTGAGGGGAACTGGGAGACAATGCAATAATCTCATAATCCCCATGAGACCCCCAACGGGCCTGCATCATGTCCTGCTGAGCCGGCGCAGTGGGTAATCCTGTAGAAGGCCCAGCGCGCTGTACGTCGACAAACACAGACGGCGTTTCCAGCGCGGCAGCCAGCCCCACATGCTCCATCATTAGAGAAAACCCGGGACCCGACGTCACTGTCATGCCTTTCACACCGCTCCAGACTGCCCCCTGAAAACAAATGGATGCCGCCAGCTCATCTTCCATCTGAATAAACATTCCACCAATTTCCGGAAACCGTTTGGCCATATGTTCAACAACCTCAGTAGATGGCGTAATGGGATAACCGGAAACAAAACGACAACCAGCGGCGATGGCGCCTTCTGCACAGGCCATGTTTCCATCGATAAAGTGAATTCCGGTATCAACTATAGGTTTCGATTTTGCCATCCCTATTCCTCCCTGCTGTTCAGCCGACGCCCGTATATGGCGAAATCAGGGCAGTACATACCGCACATATCGCACCCATTGCATTTTTCCGGATGCGCCAGCTCTGGCAGTGTATACCCTTTGTGATTCAACCGAACAGACATTTCCAATGCACCTGTCGGGCAATACCGAACACAATAGGTGCATCCCTTACATCGATCTTCATTTATGACTACCGTCCCTTTACGCTTGTCTCCCGGCGTAGATTCGTTGTTGTTCGCCATGATTCTCCTTATCTGATTGATCGCTGTAAGCCATATAAAATAAGTGTTTTAAATAATCATTAACACACATTTTTGCACGGTGTAAGCGCAGCGATCACAACAAATCTGTTTTGTTGTGGCTGCTTCGACTTTCCGTCAGACCCATATTTGCCGAACAGCTATTACTGGATTTATATAGGGGATGAAATAGAAAAATGTAAAAACTCGGGTTTTGAGTACGAAGATTAATCAACTGATGAATTTGACTAGACCTCTGTTTACATCAGATGATTTTGTGGGTGCTTTTTTTTCCACCCATTTCCTCGCTTTTACTGTGGCAGGACTCAATTAACGCCAACAGGAATTGATCTAATAATCCTCACAGTTTTTGCCATCTCTATAAGCGCCGCAAGCCTCGTCACATGCATCGCAAAAGATACACTGCATATATGCCCAATACAACGGCTCCACTTCATCACCTGCAGCATTGGCCGCTTCGAAACAGGCCTTCTGCAATGCCGGTGTCGTCTCCCCATCTCCCGGCTCCCATGATGCATTCATACATTCCTCCAGCACAACGCAACCCTCGTTCCCCTTACATGCGGCGGCATCCCACGAACAGGGGCCACCCCACCCTGCCCAGGAGAAACAAATGGGCTCTTCGAGGTCAGTTTGCAGGTCTTCGAAACAGACCGCATCGCTTGTATTTATGCGATCCAGATCAACACACATGGCAAAATCGTCAGTATTCTCGGCACAGGAAATGGAGCAGGCGTCACAGGCGACACAATGTTCAACAGCCTGATATTTGAGAAATGCCTCTTTGGTGATGCCAAAATCCGAACGGCATTTAGCCATGCAGCTTTCCCACTCTTCACCCTCCTTACAATTATTATCCTCGTCACAGCATTTTTCATTTTTACATGTATAGTACGCATTGCACCCGCTGCCTTCGGCGTCACCGTCCGTCATACATTCCTCCAATACTTGGGCGCAATCGTTCAGTAATGCGCATCCCCAGCATTCTGAGTAACAATCCACATCTGCGCCATCGCACTGACCGCCTTCATCACTGTCGGAATCCCCATCGGAATCAGAATCTCCGTCAGAATCGGAATCTCCATCGGAATCGGAATCTCCGTCGGAGGATTCACCATCCGAGGATCCTCCGCACCCGATTATTCCAATGGCTAACAATAAAGCGAAAATAAAGGAAAGCGAAAGGAATGTTGTCTTCATAAGGCACCTCCAAAAACAAATTGGAAAAAAACAATAAAAACAATAAAAATGATATCTTAATTATTTAAGATCGAGTCGATTATAGGATGCAATATTGAGAGTTACAAGTACAGAATAAATCTTTTTCCATTTTAACCAGAAATCAGGTTTTTTACCAAATCTTTTATCAGATTATTCCGAATATAATTTTATGAAGATATAAAGGGATTCAAAGAAGGATTAAGCCAAAACGCAATTAGTTGCGAGTGTACTCATCACAACGTTTGGTATCATCCGCGAACTCACCACAGGCAATGTTACAGTGGTCGCAGAAGATGCACTGAATATAATCAAAGAACAATTTCTCAGCGGCATCAGTATGTTTTTCGAAACATTCTTGCTGTGCTGTTTTGTAGTTAGCTGCATTCCACGATTCATTAATGCAATCTTCCAGAGATACACACTCATCAGACGCTTTACACGCGGCAGCTTTGGAAGTACAGGGGCCGCCCCAGCCAGCCCATGAGAAACAGATGGGTTCATCCTCTTTCTGATCTTTTTCGAAACAAACGGCGGCTGGGGAGTTTACGATATTCGGGTCTGTACACATGGCGAAGTCCTTGGTGTTTTTGTAACACGAAATGTTGCAAACATCGCAAGCGATACATTTATCAATTGCCACGAACAGCTGATTTGAGTCGCCGTCCAGATCGTCGATTCCAGCTTTATCACGACAATCGGCAATACATTTTTCCCATTTGTCGCCTTCCAGACAATCATCGCCGTTTGTGCAACATTCATTTTTCTTGCATTCATAAAGTTTGCCGCAACTTTTGTCCATCAGGCATTCTTCAGCAGCTGCCTGACATTTGGGGGTTTGCATGGCGCATCCCCAACATTCAGAATAACAATCTTTGTCATCGCCGTCGCATTCGCTCGGGTCGGCATCGCCATCGCCATCGCTATCGCCATCGCCATCGCTGTCACCATCAGAGTCCGCATCGCTGTCGCTCTTGTCACTGTTATCTTTGCTGCTTGTAGCGGGATCATCAGCCCCGCATCCAACGAACGCTATACTGGCAAGCCACGCCAAGACTAAGATTAACAATAGGTTTTGATTTTTCATGATATTTCCCTCACAATTTGTAATGGGTCTGACCAAATCCCGAATTCAGACCCGGGCTCAATAAGTGAATATCCCTTGAGATATTGTCTGCGTCGCGCCATGTTTTACGCGGTTTTATGATAAATGTGAACAAATAAAAAATTCTATCAGCAAAAAACGAACCAATTTTGCGGCTAACGAAGTAACCGCTTAAAATATAACATTGGTTGTCGCTGTTCTTTTCACAGGTCAAGCATCTGAAACTTAAGTTTAAAATTGGCAGCATCTACCTGTCATAACCTTGCTGCGCCCCAAAACCATAGTAGCACAAAGGTTTTTCATCGGGTCATTTTTTTTTAAATCTTTACTCTATATACCCCAAAGATTTTAACGCATCACGAGATTCATCAGACAAAACAGCGCTGTTTTCTGTCTTTCCAGATACGGCCTTGTTTAAAAAATTTCGTTTTTGTGTGATTTGGGACATAAGAGACAAATGCATTTTATGTGTTTTGTCTAATTGGGTCAGTTCCATCGGATCCGTTTTCAAGTCATAAAGGAATGATGACTCTCGCCGCACATCGTAAATCAGCTTAAACTGTCCATCGAACAATGCACACTGCTGACCGCGATAAAGATTAAATTCCATAAAAGATGTCCGAGACGCTGTTTCATCCCCCGCAACCATAGGCAGAACACTGGTCCCTTCCACATGCTCCGGAACATCCGAACCCGCCAGGGCCAACATGGTGGCAAACACATCAACGTGCGACACATTGTATGAAATTCGTTTACCAGCATTCCATTTTCCACCTGGGCTGCGAACGATCCACGGAACGCGGGTGACTTCCTCTTCGTAACGATGTCCATGGTCAAAGCTGCCATGCTCAAACAGCTCCTCACCATGATCCGAAATCAACACAACCCATGTGTTTTCAAGCAAACCTTCCTGTTTCATATATTTCAACAACCGTCCCAGTTCATCATCTACGAATCGAACTTCTGCATGATACAAACCGCGAATATACGCTTTCTCGGAATCATTGGGATTCAAACTGCCATCGCGTGCAGATGCGTGGTCCACAAATGGATATGCGATGCGAGGGGGCTTATTGGGAGCGAACATGGGCAGATATTTTTCAGGTGGCGCATATTGAATATGAGGATCGAAGTAATGAAGAAAATAGAAAAACGGTTTGTTTTTATTTTTTTTCAGCCAGTTTATTGCAATATCTGTTACTTCATCTGCCGTTCGATAACTGGTCAGCCGGGCCAGTTCAAAGTCAAATTCATCAAACCCTTTGGCATACCCCAGCTCTTTGCAGACAAACGAATTATTGATGACCGCCGCCTTTTTCATCGTGTCTGGCATCAACTCCGCCAGTGTGGGCAAATCGCTGCGAATGCCCCCAACGGTTACACCATGAACGGATTTTCCGGATTTGGAATGCTTACCGAGCATCTTGCCTGCACCATGTACAGAAGGCGACACACCGGTAAACAGCGTACCGAAAGATGGCGCAGTCCATGGAGAAGCAGCATGCACATTTTCAAAAAGAACGGATTCTTTAGCCAGTTTGTCAATCGCTGGAGATGTGGGCTCATTAAAACCATAGCAACCCAGTTTATCCGCCCGTAACGCGTCCACCAGCACAAACAGCACTTTTTCAAATGGAGGCATTGCGAAAGGAGCAGTCTGAAGCGATGAACTGACTGCTTTTGTGTTGTTATTTTTATCTGATGCCGCCGAATCGATACTTTTTGTGCTATTCGATGACGGCGACGCATCATGAGCTTTCGATTTGTCTTTTCCACAGGAAATGGCGGCGACAATACAAAACAGCGCGGTGAAAAACAACGCGCCCTGTCCACCAGAAGAAAACCGCCGCTTAAACGCCGTATTAATATTGAGTTTGAATTTTTCGTGTTTCATCATGGCGCCATACTAGCCACGCCATTGTCTGAATGTCCAGACACAATCAATGTTAGTTTGCAATGTTAGTTTGCAATGTTAGTTTGCAATGTTAGTTTGAAACAGCGACGGGTATTGTTGCTAAAAGGTGATGGCTTTATTTTTTTACGGATGCACCAATAAATTCGCGATTGAGCCGGGCAATATTGTTCATGCTGATTTCTTTGGGACAGGCCGCTTCGCATTCTCCATGATTGGTGCAGGCGCCAAAACCAGCGTCTTCCATTGCGCGAACCATTCGTTGCGCGCGCGTCATACGCTCGGGTTGTCCCTGTGGCAGCAGTGCCAATTGCGATATTTTGGCGGAAGTGAACAGCATCGCAGAAGCATTGGGGCAGGCAGCAACACAGGCGCCACAACCAATACACTCCGCCACATCCATGGCAGCGTCGGCCACATCCTTTGAAATGGGAATTGCATTGCCATCCGGCGCGGAACCGGTGCGGATGGAAATGTAACCGCCCGCAGTGATAATCGCATCAAACGCACTGCGATCTACAATCAGATCTGCTATGACCGGAAATGCTTTGGAGCGCCATGGTTCAATGTAGATAACACTGCCATCCTTGAATTCCCGCATATGCAACTGACATAAAGTTGTGCCGGACTGATGCCCGTGGGCGAATCCATTCACCACACAACCACACATTCCGCAAATCCCTTCGCGACAATCGTGATCAAACGCAATGGGGGTCTGGCCTGCTTCAATCAATCGCTCGTTGACCACATCGAGCATTTCCAGAAACGACGCATCCGCACTGATGTCTTTTGAGTCGTATGTGACAAGCTTCCCCTTTTCACCGGGTTTCTGGCGCCACACCTTTAGCGTAAAATTCATTATTTGTAACTCCTTTGACTCGGCTTGCAATATTCGAAAGAAAGCGGTTCAACATGTCTTTCCGGTGCACTGCCCTCCCCTTTGTACTCCCAGACGGCTGCATGGGAAAACTGTGCATCGTCGCGTTTGGCCTCATTCTCGTCGGTCTGGCTCTCCACTCTGAAGTGTCCCCCACAGGACTCGGTCCGCGCCAATGCATCCTTAACAAGGATTTCGGAAAAATCGATAAAATCCGCTACCCGGCCAGCCATTTCAAGCGTTTGATTCAACTCACGCCCATTACCGGGAACCTTGAGATTCTGCCAGAATTCGTCTTTGATTTGCGGAATTCTCGCCAATGCGGATTTCAACGATTCATCGCTGCGCGCCATCCCACAATTGTCCCAAAGCAATTTACCCAGCTCCCGATGAAATGAATCCGGTGTTCGTTCGCCCTTTATCCCCAGCAATGTCGACACTTTCCCATTGGCATCCTCAACTGATTTGACAAAATGTTTGTCATCCCTGGAGAGCGGATTGTTACCAACAGTGGCCAAATAATCACCAATCGTATACGGCAGGATGAAGTAGCCGTCGGCCAACCCCTGCATCAACGCACTGGCGCCCAGACGGTTGGCGCCATGATCGGAAAAATTGGCTTCTCCGATGGCAAAACAGCCGTCAATAGTGGTCATCAGATTATAGTCCACCCATAGGCCGCCCATGGTATAGTGCACCGCCGGGAAAATACGCATGGGAACTTTGTATGGATTTTCGGCTGTGATTTTTTCGTACATGTGGAACAGATTGCCATATCGCTCCCGTACGCCATCCTTACCCAACCGCGAAACGGCGTCACTAAAATCCAGATAAACGCCAAGTCCTGTGCTGCCCACACCCCGACCTTCATCACACACTTTTTTTGCAGCGCGAGAGGCCACGTCTCTGGGCACCAGATTTCCAAATGATGGATATCGGCGTTCAAGATAGTAATCTCTTTCGTTCTCTGGAATTTGCGTCGGAACCCGCGCGTCGCCCTTGTTCTTTGGTACCCAGATACGCCCATCATTGCGAAGAGACTCGCTCATTAACGTGAGCTTGGACTGATACTCGCCATGCACGGGAATACAGGTGGGATGAATCTGCGTGTAGCAGGGATTGGCAAAGCCGGCGCCTTTTTTATACGCCCGATATGCAGCGGTGACGTTGCACCCTTTTGCGTTGGTGGAGAGATAAAACACATTGCCATAACCACCGGTCGCCAGTACCACCGCATCTGCAGCGTGCGATTCTATCTGCCCGGTAACCATGTTGCGCGTGACGATTCCGCGCGCCCGTCCCTCGGCCACCACCAGCTCCAGCATTTCGGTCCGCCTGTGCAACTGGACTTTTTTGGCATTCACCTGTGCCATTAACGCCGAATACGCGCCCAGCAACAGTTGCTGTCCGGTCTGTCCACGGGCGTAAAACGTGCGGGACACCTGAGCGCCACCGAAAGATCGATTGGCCAGATTTCCGCCGTACTCACGCGCAAACGGCACGCCCTGCGCCACACACTGGTCAATGATATTATTGCTCACCTGTGCCAGCCGATACACGTTTGATTCCCGAGCGCGATAGTCGCCCCCTTTTACCGTGTCATAAAAAAGCCGATGTATGCTGTCGCCATCACTCTGATAATTTTTGGCGGCGTTGATGCCTCCCTGAGCGGCGATGCTGTGGGCGCGTCTGGGGCTGTCCTGATAGAAGAAACAGTCAACATTGTATCCCAGTTCCGCAAGGGTGGCAGACGCAGATGCACCGGCGAGTCCGGAACCCACCACGATTATTTTAAACTTTCGCTTATTGGCCGGATTGACGAGCTTCAGTCTGAATTTATAATCGTCCCATCTTTTTTCGATGGGGCCATCCGGCGTTTTTGAATCAAGTTTCATAGATAGAGCTCCTTATTCATATCACACCGGTGTAACCAGTCCGGAAAGCACGGCTATGGGCAACGAAATGCCGGCGCCCGCAACAAACAGCGCGAACAGAACGGCAAATCCCTTGCGAAGATGATTGTATCTGGGATGATTAAGCCCCACGCTCTGCATCATGCTCCACAACCCGTGATACAGGTGGAGGCCAATGAGCAGCATGGTGAAAATGTAAATCCCGGATGCCAGCGGGTCCTGAAATCCCAGCACAACATTATTGTAAACGTTCATTCCACCGTCGGCATCGGGGATGAATCCTCCCTGTACGGGGTGAAGATGCCCTGTGGTAAAATGAAGCAGATGATATATCACAAACAGCCCGATGATGGGCCCCCCCAGCCACATGGTGCGCGCCGCGTACGACGTGGCCTGATATTTCTGCACTGCGTATTTTTGCGGTCTGGCCTGCCAGCTCTGCAGTGTGACCAGAAAAGCACTGGCCAGGTGCACCAGTACGCTCAGCAACAGCGCCAGGCGCGCAGCCCATTTCACTGGGCCCAAACCTTGCAGAAACGCGGCGTAGTCGTTGAGCACCTTTGCGCCTAAAAAGAGCTGAAGGTTTCCCATAATATGCACTACGACAAATCCAAAGATGATAAAACCGCTTGCGGCCATCACCACTTTCTTCCCGATGGAAGTGCCTAAAAACGTGGTATTGTTCGTCATTTGACCTCTCTATCCGAAATCATCCACAGAGTCGTCTTCCCATCTTTTGGGCCGGCAATTCCGACTGTCAGCCGGGGTAAACGACGCGCTACCCGCGTTAAGGAGAGAAGACCACCCCAAAACGTCAGCTGGACTTACTAATGCTTTTTTTTGAAATATGAAAGTACAATTTTTTCAATGTCGGCAGGAATATCCGCCAGGAAGTCCGGAGACATTTTATTAAGCCGTTCTCTGTCCTGGAACCCCCAGGTGACGGCAATGACAGGGATATTGACTTTGCGCGACGCTTCGATGTCACGACTTTCGTCACCCACATAGATGACTGAATTTTGGGACAAATCCATCTTTTTCATTAACTTGCCCAACGCTCTGTGCTTTCCAAACAGATTTTTCGCAGCATGAACAAAATCAAACTTTTCCAGGACACCGTTTTTGGACAAACAGCTTTGCACATTGCCAATGGAATTGGAGGTCACAATCCCCAAATGAATCCCCGCACTTCTCAAGCGTTCCAGCATATGCCCCATCCCCTCAAACAGTTGCACCGTCTCAATTTCCCGTCCCATCTCCCGGCGGGCTTTGGCCAAAACCATCGGCAACTTATACAGAGGAAATTCCAAATGCCTGAAAATCTCTGGAACTGAAAGTTTTTTCAATCGGGGCACTTCGCTGTCACGCACCGTTCGATATCCATATTGTGGGGCCAGTGCATTGCTGAGGCGGACGGAAAGCCCAAAGGAATCCACTAAAGTGCCATCGAAATCAAAAATTACAGTATTTACATCAGACATAATCTCATTTGGCCTGCGTTCAGTCAGGCCCACCATATGTATTTACGCCCAATTAAACAAGCGTCAATAGCAGGACATTCTCATGAAAATCAGAATAACACTCCCTCCAACGCGTCGCTGTGCACTAATCTTTTTTTTACCAACGCGTCCGATTTATTTTTGCCCCCCTTTACGATCTGCCATTGCCCTCGTCTTTCCCGTCGCTTTCCTATACGATACAAAAATTTAATTATTACAGAACGTTAGCCGCAATAGAAAAAAGCATGCCGCCTATCAGCTGTCAAACTGCGCAATCCTTGCGTCATTTGAAATTTCCATCGGCACGGACAGTAAAAATCTGATATCCGCGCTTTGCAGCCCGTCATTCAGTGCATAAGTTTGATGTATGGAAGCAATTCGTGTATTACACAATTCGCTCACAAAAACTGGTTCACGCCAAACGAACACAACTGATATGGTGCATTTGGCCAAAATCAACAGCCGGAGTTTCGGCGTTGAAAGGGAAGATTTTACTTTATTTCAGCGACGGAATTCCCGCAGTAAGGAGTGATGCATGGGCACACAAATTTCGTACAGCAGATTTGAAAATGATTTGGTTCGTCACTACCGAACTCAAATGAGTGGTGCGGAATCATCCACAGACGTGGAGAAATTTTTCGACTATGCAGTCAGAGAACTTTGCAAAAAAGTCTTTAAGGATAATGTTCTGGTGAAACAACAGGACTTTCAATTTACTCAGGATGGAGACGCACTCTTCCTGGTTCATAAACGGCTACTCAACTCAGAAGCATTTCGCGAGGTATGGGAAAACTCCGACCTTCCTCATATTGTTGAACGATTCGCGCAAACCGCCAACAATCGTGTCATCCACCTTGAAAAACATAATGAAAAAACCAATCTGAAAATCCGCAGATAATCATTGTCCTTCTTCACTGCCAATCTTCCATTCCGTCATCCTGACTTTGCATTTTGATAAGATTTAACCCTAACGCTGCAAACATCTGAACCCATTTTTAACCCTACTGCATATGTAAAAATGCGACTGCGGCCGCACCCACATGCGCGTGGGAAAATGTCTGGGGCGCTCAGATGATTTGCTCATCATCCGGGGAGTGAATGTTTTTCCGTCGCAGGTTGAATCTGTAGTGCTCGAAAAACGGGCCCCCCCATTACCAGCTGATTGTTGACCGGTAGAAAAATATGGTCACACTTGAAATACAGATTGAAGTGTACGTCTTTCAGTACGCCGGAAAATGCATTGTCAGTGAATTGCGGATATTGAAAAAAGGACTGTGTATAAGGACGTGATTGCAAATACGTGGACATATTCAGCGGCTAAAGTCGTTGCTCTGAACGAGGTGCCCGACTGCCGCGAAGCCGAGTGTTCATTTCTTGCGATTGGCGGGATAAACACCCATGTTGAGAATATCCATGAACATGGGAATGGCATCAGGTACGACATTTCACATGCCTACTTGCTTCTGTACCTGCCCGAAAGGGAGGATTTGATGCACCGCAATGTTGTACAGACGATGCGGGGGCGAGTCCCCGGGAGCGCCCTGATGCGGCATTTCCGAATTCATTTCATACGTCGCTTTTGTGTGGCCAGCATTCTGAGCCAGTGCCAGCGTTCCATGGCGGGATAACCGGCAACGGTGGATTTTGCGGGAACATCTCTGGTGACGCCACTCTTTGCGGCCACTCTTGCGCCTTCGCCAACGGTTAAATGATCGGCAATTCCCGCCTGTCCCCCAATCAATGCGTGATCGGCCACCTCGCAGGATCCGGCAATGCCCACCTGCGCGGCAATGAGCACATTGCGGCCAATTCGCACGTTGTGCCCCACCTGCACCAGGTTATCGAGCCTGGCGCCAAAGCCAATAGTGGTGTTGCCAACGGTTCCTTTGTCCACACACGTGTTGGCGCCAATCTCCACAAAATCGTCAATCGCCACTCCGCCCACCTGGGGCACGCGCATGATGGCGTCCTTTGCGGGAATGTACCCAAAGCCGTCGTGTCCAATCACCGCTCCAGGACCAATGCGCACAAACCGTCCAATGACCGTGTTGGTGCGCAAAATGGCGCCCGGCCCAATAATGCTGCCCTCGCCCACAGTCACATTTTTTTCCACCACCGCATGGGGTCCCACCGTTGCCGACGGGTGAATGACGGCCGCGTCATCCACCCACGCCCGCGGGTGAATGCCCTTTTCGTGTGGAACTTCGGGAAAGAAAATATCGATGAGCCGGCAAAGCGCCACCATGGCCACGGGATGAATAAGCAGTGTCCCCCGTTTGCCAAGGGCGCCCGTTTTTGCAATTTCCGGTGTGGTGAGCGCCACCTGTCCCTCTTCCAGTTCAAACGCATATTTTCCCTTTAGCACGGGAAACACACATGCGGGTTGCAGTCCGTGCACGGTACACAGCGAGACGACCTTGACATTCGCATCTCCCACCACGGAGGCGCCCACCTGTTGAGCCAGTGTTGCAGCAGTATACGTCATGGCTTAAAACCGCGTAAACGTCAGCACCAGCAGCAGACTGAAATGATTAAATGCAAAATGGTCGCGGATGCCGCCATACACGCGGTAATAGTTGGCCTGCAGGCCGATGCCCGCCGCGCCCTGATCCCGGGCGTTTTCAAACCACTCGCGCCCGATTGTCAGCGACGCCCCCGGCCCTTTGTACCAACCGTACTTGTCTCTAAAATAATCGGTGCACGACACCGCCGGCGTCTTGATGAGCATGCCCACCCATCGGAACTGCCCGGTGAGAAACAGTTCCAAATCCGTAAAGTACCATGATAATCCCGCGTCCACGCCAAATATCGAGAACGCCATTTTCGTGGGATGCTGGTCCCTCAGAATCATTTTCTCTATAAACGCTCCCACGTGCAGCGCCAGGTTGCGCACAATGCCGGCGCCCAAATCAAGGCCCATGGTCCCCGTCACGGTCGAATGAAACGGATCATTGATGCGCTCCACCCCGGGCATGGGATCCATGGTGCCATTGGCCCAAACGGTTCCCACCCCCAGACCGGGCGTGAATCGCATATAAAAGCCGCGGTGGTTGGGTTGATCGTCGTAGCGCGCGTCATCGGTATTGTAGAGGGGCGTTTCCACCACCGGCGCCGATGATGCTGTCATCGATGCGTTGGTCTGTGCGTTGGCTTTTTGGGCCTCGGCGTCTGCCTCGGCTTTGGCTTTTTCCGCCTCGGCTTTGGCTTTTTCCGCCTCGGCTTTGGTTTGGGCCAGTTCTGCTTCGGCTTTGGCTTTTTCCGCCTCGGCTTTGGCCTTTTCCGCTTCGGCTCTGGCAATTTCCGCTTTCAATTCCAACTCGGATTGCCCCTCTGCCGCGACGGACACTCCCGTCGTGTCATCCGATGCATCCGCAGGCGCGGCATCGGCGGCACGCTCCTGTGCGACAGCCCCAATTGCCCACAAACCGATGCACATCATTCCCATTAATATCAAATATAAATTATGTTTCATATCATCCTCCCTCAAAACCCAATGCCGCCGCCAATGTCAATCCCACCACCAATGGAAATTGAGGTTTCGCTGTCCACGCTGATGGTAATATCCACATTGGAATCACTATCGAGATCAATGTTAAATTCAGTTCCGGTATCCGAGTTTCCGGTCTGCGACGTATCGGTATCGGTGGCGTTTTCCGAGTCGGACGCGCTGTCCTTTGTGGTGTCTGTAGAAACATCTGTCCCTGTATCCAGCTGTTCAGCGGGCATAGTTCCAAAGGCGGCCGGGGCCGGCGATGAAAAGTTGCCCGTTCGAGACTGATCCAGACAATCGTCAAGGGTGGTTTCAGCGGTGCAGTAACCGCAATTCTGCGTCGTTTGACAGGCCACATATTCTACCGGAGCGCCGTTGGTGAAGGTCGTTACTTTGATGGCGCCCACCTCACTGACCGAGTCCGCCGACACCACATTGATGGCGCCCACCGATTGGCCCTCGCGCACTACCCGCTCGGTCCATCCCAGATAGGTCACCCCTTTATCAAGCGTGTATTTGTCCCCTTTCCACTGATAAAACCACCGAGTATTTCCCGAAGGCTCAATCACCTTGAGCACATACACTGTTTCATCATATGCATCGTTGTCCATATCCATGCGAACCGCCGACACCAGTTGACCATTGGCGTTTCTTGGGCTGCTGTTGAAAATGGCCCCTGCGGATATATCAATCCCCAGATCCGCCGGCGTAAACCAGGAGATATCACTCCAGCCCTCAAACGAAAGACTGCCCGACAAACTGCCATTCACTGTGGCAGAAAAATGGGCGTCCGCCCTCAACCGCACATTGAAATCCAGCACTCCACTGGCAAACCCGTCAAACCGCCCCATCTCCAAATCGGCTTTCTCACAGCACCCTGGCAAGGCCAGTGCAAAAAGCAGCACCACGGCCAAAATCCGGAACCGCCGTTTTCGCAATATTTCCGTTTTCATACCCAATCCTTTCAACTCCAATCTTTATGTCGCACCATAATTATTAATGAAAAATGGTTATACCACCAGTTGACTCACGTGTGTGTAGAATTACACCGCGCATATTGCTGAAATCCTGTGTTTGGGTATATACACGGCACTATCGCGTGGTGTTCTTTTAAACAGTCGGTTTACAGATGATATTTCGGCATCACACATGAGCCATTGTCAGCGAAAAACGGTTCAGGTAGAGAGGGATTGCGTCAAAAGTAACTTCAACACTGCAATTCGCAGTCGATTGCTGAAAGTTTGCGTGAATGACCAGGAAACCAGCGAGTTAAACCCAGAGTCCAATACAACTGCTCATCGCCCTGCTTATCGTTATCGCTCCCCTGGCTGACTTCGCGGGAATGACGATCTTTAACAAGTTCACCAGTAGTTTTTGAGAAGCTACCCGGCGGCGAGCCATACCACCATCAGTCCCTCAAACACATTCTCCTCAGCATCCCCGGCGACAACCAGACCGCCCACAGCTACGACTTCTGCATAGACAGCTTCAATTTATTTTGAGTCTCATCACGAAGTGACCGAACGTCCCCTGAACCACCCCGGCATGCCCTTTTTCTCAGGATTCAGGCAAACCACAGCTGCGCAGTCTAATCATAATGAAGTTCAATCGGCGTAGTTCTGCCGATAACATTTCTGAAAGACTTCATTTTCTGATGCGCAGGGAAGCGGCAAGTTCTGAACCATATCGGCGTCATTGTCGTAAATTTCATAACCATTTTCGTAGAATTCGTATTCATCGCAATTAAGCAGAGCAACGCAGAAATCCAGTTGCTGAATTTCCTGCGCGCATTTGGACAGGGAGGCTGCGACGGCCTCAAGGTAACTCGTGGCGCATGACACCACACACTCCGCCCGAGAGACTGTAATAATCATTATTTTCAGCGGCACAGAGCGATTTGGCATCGGACACAACGCCCGATGTGTTGGTATTGTCATTGGTGCGATCTGTATTGTCGTCATCGTCGTCGCTATCGCCTGCATTCTTTTGTGTACCGCAAGCGCAGGTGACAAGTGCCAGGTTTAAAATCGCGATTGTCAGAAAACCATTCCAGTGCATGCTGTCTCCTGTGTGATGTTCCAGTCTATGTTTTTTCCAGTGGTCGGTGGATTTATACCTCGTCATTCCCGATTCGATTGGGAACCCTGACAGGTCGCCATTGTCTCCGCCTGCGCCGGGAAAGACATGCGTAAAATTGATACAACCCCATCTTCTCCGAAACCCCGCCGTTTGGCAACTGTAATGTCAGCGGGCCTGGATATGACGCAAGCGGCCTAAATGTTGACGCAAGCGGCCTTCAAAAGCAGGGACAGCGGACCGGGGTGGGTCGTTGGGCGGCGACCAGATGATGGGTGGGGCGCCTCCTTCTGGTCGTTGGGCGG
>JAFGQN010000148.1 GCA_016935665.1 Deltaproteobacteria bacterium
ACGGATGGGGATACCGACAGCGATGGCGATACTGACAGCGATGGCGACAGCGATTCGGATTCGGAGCCAACGGGGTCTGAGGGTAAAACAATTGTACCGGATGCATCGTGGACATGTGGTTCTCCTGGTGGAATCGTACCCCCTGAAAGCGGGGAGTTGGCGATGACATTTACTCTGGACCTGGGCGAAATTCACGACGTGGGCACCACTCATCTGGGGGACCGCCGTATCATCGATATTAATGGTGGCACCCTGTCGGGGGATAAAATTCAGGCCACGATTGACAAAGGCAGTCTGGATTTGGAACTGACGTTATCGAATGGGAATATGGAACTGGAGCAGGTCATCGTGATGCACGCCGGTGGCACTCCCATCTTTCTGCGTGTCTGTGGCGTCGCGGCTGCGGGGGATTCTGTGGTACGGATCGTTCCCGGATTTGAGGCGCCCAATAGCAGTGCGGAAGCGTGGGTCAACACGGGTAAGTGGGTGGGAACACGTGAACTGGATGAATCCGGCGGAAAAATGATTCTCAAAATTTATGATGTATCAGGCGCATCCGCCGGGAGTGAGAAGGTTCAGCTAAAAGACCCGGATGGTGTGGAAAACCAGGATTGGGAATGTTTTAAACTGTCGGGGTCCAAAGGCGAAGAGATGTTCAGTGAGTCCGTGTCGTTGGGCGGCTCAGTGTCGATTGGTCAGAGTACCAATGGCAGTCGAAACATTATTCCCATCACCGGCGGAACTGTAACCGGGAAAATTCAAGGCAAGGTTTTGAATGGGGGCGCTGACTATCAGCTGGATTCCGGAAGTGGGACGGTTTTGGATGCGCGTTATACGCTTCAGGCCAACGATGGCGAATATATCCTGGTGAGAAATTGCGGTCCCTTTGGTGCGCTGGTCCCCGTTTTTGAAACCAAAGCCGATGGTGCATACAATTATCTCAACGAAAAAGTATATCTCAGTTCAGATCCTGGTGGCGGTGCCGGTGGGGGTGTTGGCCTCACTTTCTACAAGAAGAACTGATTGCTTTAGATTCGCCTTAGGAGCTATCCATGAAATTTCTTACCTGGTTTTGGTTTTTGGTTTTTGTTATGGCTATCGTGTTTGTCGGATGTGGCGAGGACGGAGATTCGGAGGGGAACGGCGATTCGGATTCCGATGGTGACAGTGATGGTGATTCAGACGGCGATACCGATTCGGATTCGGACGGTGACTCCGATTCTGATTCAGATGGCGATACGGATGACGCCATGCCTGAATTAAGAAAGTTTGTCGGAAATTTCACCACTTCGAACGACAACAGTGTGGACTGGAATGAACGGAAATTCGCTGATTACTGGGACCAGATTACTCCGGAGAATGCCGGTAAATGGTCTAATGTTGAAAAAAACCTGGGTGACGAACGGCGATGGGAAGCACTCGATCAAATCTATGCGTATTCCTTAAAAAACAAGGTTTTTTTCAAGGAACATGCATTCGTCTGGGGGGGACACAGCCCCAAAGGCGCCGCCGATATTCAGGAAGCGGATGTGAAAAGCTGGATGACCGAATTCTGTGAACGGTATCCCCAAACGGCGCTCATCGAAGTGGTAAACGAGCCGCCCCCCCACAGCGAACCGATGTTTGCCAATAATATTGGCGGGGGCACTGAAGAATATAGTTGGGAGTGGATTGCCAATTCATTTAAATGGGCGGATGAGGCGTGCCCGGATGCAGTGCTGATTCTCAACGATTACGACAATATGGAAGACATCATGCACCAAATGGCGTTTACCAATATGGTAACCGCAATTCAAAGTCTGGATGCCCCCATTGATGCAGTAGGTATTGCTGCGAGGGGATTTGGTGAAGCGGAAACGGAAACGCTGCAATTGTTTTTGTCCAAAATGAATGTCGATACGGAACTGCCCCTTTACATCTCGGAGTTCGCAGTCAACCTGGCGGATGATGATGAACAGCGTGAAAAATACAAAGAACATTTTTCCTATTTCCTGGACAATGATTTTATCGCGGGGGTCACAATTGGGGGATGGATTCACGGCGAAACAGGCGAGGATTTGCCAGACAGTGGGTTGCTTAAGGATGATACGCCCAGGCCCGCCTTTACATGGCTGATGGACACGCTTGATAGAACAGCGCCTTAACTCCCAGCGCATTTTTAACAGTCACAGCATTTTTTTTTTGTTTTGAATATTGGCCACGCCACGGACGCGTCTCCCGCTTCATGACCTCCGCCGTCTTTGCTGCATAATACAACCTCAGCATCATCGGCGCATTGGTCTGTCGTGTATTTGAGGCAACCGTTTTCGTCTTGAACAGGACCAGCTGCGGTTATGCACTGATTGATTTGTGACCATTTGGTGAACGTATCAATCGCTCCGAGAAATGTGATGGGAGACCCCGCCACCCATGGCGTGCCCACGGCGGAGACCCGGGACCGGTCGATGGACGCCGAAGATGAAATGTTTTTTACAATGGCACGGGCAAACGCAATATCGTTTCCATCAAAACAGCTGGGGCCAATATTCCAGGCTGGCCCTGCCGAACCCTGCAGTCCACTGGGAAATGCCATCGCAACTCCCTTGGAATCGGTCAATCCCGGACAGGGCGACATCGATTGTCTTCTTTTCGGAACATGAACAATAGTGTTTGCTAAGAGCTATCAACTACATATATTATAAGAATTCCCTTTTAAACATTTATTGTCTCTTATAACATTGAATTGATGCGAAGGATATTTTTTAAAATCGCCCAATTATTTTTGACAATTCAATTTATCTCCGGATGTCAGCAATCGGTTTTGATAGCGGATGTATTGCAGCATTCAGACGACACGTTGTCCGATCTGAACAATGAAACGGATAACATTACGACCTCTGACAACAATGATGGTACCGACTCGGAAACGGAACAGGGAACTTCTTCGGACGTCGATTCTGATTCGGACTCTGATTCTGTATCCGATACGGATAGCACCGACAGCGATAGCGACACGGGAATATCGGACTCCGACTCTGTTGTGATTCCATCCCGTTTTCAGTGGGAAGCGTCCGACGCACTGATTACCACCTCAGATTGGGCAAATTGGTTTAAAGACCCAACCGCCGCCCGTGATATTGAGGACAGTTCAATTTGGCATATGTATACCTCTGCGGAATTGGGCAATGGGTTGGTTTTGGCCTATGTTCAAATCAATGACTGGGGGCAGCTGGGAAGTGTGTCGCCTGTTCGCGTACAATTTGATACCAACCCGGATGGGTACAGAGCTGCCCCCCAGCTGTTTTATTTTGCTCCGCAACAACAGTGGTATCTCATATATCAGACCCAGAACCCCCGCTACTCCGTAACAAAAACGCCGGGTAATCCTGCGTCCTGGTCCGAATCGCAGCAACTGGTCGCCATGCCTGACCTCATTGAGGGCAAAGAGTATACTGGGTTTGATTACTGGGTGATTTGTGATGATGCGAAATGTTATCTGTTCTTCACGGGCGCCAATGGAATATTGTACAGAGCTCACACATTGAAAGACGACTTTCCACAGGGCTTCGATGGGTCGATTGTGGAAGTATTGGGCAGTGTCGATGACTCGAGTGCGATTGTCGAGGGGGGCAGCGTATACAAAATTGCCGGAGCGGATATGTATCTGTTGCTGGTCGAATCGCGTAAATTTGTCGAAGAGGAATATTATAGCGCCTGGACCGCCAGTGCGCTGGATGGAGAGTGGGTGGCGCTGGCCGCATCGGAGGCGACACCCTTCGCGTCGAATAACAATATTTCAAACGGGGATTGGACGGATGTCGGCATTTTGAATGGTGAAATCATTCGTGAAAACAGTGATGAAACCATGACCATCGATTTTCAGACGCTGAGATTCCTTTGCAGCGGTCGGACTTCAGAATGGGACAATTATCCCATTGGCGTCCTCACATATAAGGATTCGCCTTGATTTTAGGCTGAGATTACAGTGCGTTGAACGTCTGAAAATAATATAGTCACACAAAATAAATAAAATATTTCTATAACCACCCTCTTTATTTGGGAAGGGGACACTACTCACCGAAAGGTTGTGGTGATTAAACCGGTTTAATTGATTCATGACAGAAACAACACTATTTTTAACAGATTTGCAACTGGCTCAAAGCGCCATGAAGGACCGTCAGGCAGAAGAGGTCCTCTTGAGAAGGCTTTATCCACGCATTGTACAGATGGTGAAGTTTGCCGGTGGCAACCACAGTCAGGTGGATGACATTGTGCAGGTCGCCGCAATGCAGGTGGTGAAAAGTCTGAAATGGTACAAGGGGCTGGGGAGCCTCGAATCATGGGCAGGCAGAATATCGTATCGCACAACCATGAAGGCGTTAAAACGAAAACGAAAACTGGGTGGTATTGAAATGCCGGTATTCGATCATGACATCGTTAGCAGTGATACACCGGAAAAATCAACTTCAAGGCGACAGCTATTTGATGCACTGCTGGAAAAGTTAAACATCATTCCCCAAAAAAGACGGGTGCCCCTGTTGATGCATATTGCGTATGGGTACACCATTAGAGAGATTTCCGAGACACTGGATGTCTCTCCCAATACGATTAAAGATAGAATGAAAACAGCGTTTAGGGAATTTCAGTCGATTCTGGACGATAATCCCAACCTTATCGCAACAATGCTGGAGGACTTGTGATGAAGGGACATTTGGACATGCACGAATCGCTGTCGTGTGAGGCAGCACGGGCGCTTTGGGAGAAAATGGTTTTGGAGGAACCGTTGTCTCCTGAAGAGCTTGAAAGTTTTAATGCGCATATTCACGCTTGCGAGCGTTGTGGTAATGCGTTCAAACTCACTCAGGCGTTGCCTGAGCTGGCGGGAATGGCCGCTGAAGGCGATTATGATGCGGATATTGCATTGGTATTGCATAGTCTCCAGAATGAGCGTCTCCAAAAACAGAAGCAAATCAGATGGGTTGCCTCATTGGCCGCTGCAGCTCTGATTGCAGTGGCCGTGTTTTTGGGAAAATTCCTCGTCTTCGACGATGGGAATGGCGCGTCCCGTTTGGTCGCAGCGGGATCCGAATGTATTGCCACTGCGCCGGTTGAACCTGTACCGGGGGTTCTTGTGACACATTGTCTGGGAAATCAGGTAAACACCCGTGTTGTGGAAAACGGAATTCTGCAGGTGTCTCTGAACGATGGTACTGTGGCCCTCTCCGTTGATCCGGCACGCTCCAACCCCAAACAGGTGGCTGTGGTTACCCCGGATGGCGAAGTCCGCGTAAAAGGGACATTGTTTGCGGTGTACGCCGATGAATACGCCACCAGTCGCGTGGAAGTGTTCAGGGGGATTGTCGAGGTGATCCCCAATGAACAGGTGGAGAAAACTTTTGATGTCGCCGGTGGCTATGGGGCCAGAATTGAAGCTCGGCAGCTGTATGCACTCACCGAAAAGGAGACCAACGTATTGATTAGTGCGTTTGGTAAAGGTGATTTACAAACGGCGGATGACACACAGGATGCCAAAGCCGACATGGCGGACGATGATTCGAGTCGCAAAGGAAAATTGGGAATCTCGGGCTCTGGAAATAAATTATCGGGTAATAGAGCTATTCACAAACGAACAGCATCTCTGGAAAAAGCCGCTGAAAATCATTCGATGGATGCGTTGATAGAGCAGGCGAGATCATGTCTGCTGTCCCATGACTGGCAGTGTGCGGCAGCGAAATACAACAGTGTAATAAAAAAATATTCGAAATTACCGGAATCCAATGCGGTGTTGATTAGCCTTGCGAAGATTGAACTTCGTCATCTGGGAAGACCCAACAAAGCGCTGAATCACTATGGCGTATACCTGCAGCGGATGCCGAACGGGCCATTGGCAGAAGAGGCATTGCTGGGAATGGCTAAATCCTATCGCCAAATGAAGCAAAACGACAAAGAGAGGAAAGTTCTGCAGCGCTTTGTGAACAGGTACCCCAATAGCGCATTGTTGCAAAAAGTTCAAAACAGACTGCAGGAACTGAATTAATATCAGCGATTCCAAGGCAACCCGCTTCTGACCGCAGGGCCAATCGAGTTCTCGAAATGTCAGGGACCGTGCTTTTTTATGCCCGAGACTGGGGGGGGGGCAAGGCGGCAGATAAACTACCACGCTACGTTGTTTTCTACTCTTTGGCAGAACTCAATACCCCCTGGACCGTATATTTTTTTTATCGCCTGCTTGCTAATGTCACTGATGACCATCACGGGCAATTGCCAATTGGGCTTACATCTGAATCACAATTCCCACTTGATAAAATGGCTTGAGTATCAAAGGCTTAACAGCTGTGGTCAGGTCTCTGCCATTATCGATCCCAAAATCGTATTTTTTTTCGTTTAAGGAGATGGCGGAACCAATGGCCAGAGACACTAAAAAATGTTTATGAAGCATCCAGGCCAATCCAAAGAAAGGGGCAATGGCGTGGACGGCGTTGATTTTGGTTTGACGGGGAATGATATCATTTATCTCGGATTCCATCTCGTACGATCTTAGACTCGTTATCCAGGCGATACCAAATCTGAATTCAAACGCGCCGCGTATCGCCCGCCTGGCGAGGGATGCTGAAAATTCTCTGGATAACACTGAAAACTGATATTCACTGGTGGACCAATCCATTGTCAGATTTTGAGTAAAAGACACATCCGCAACGAATTTTGACTGCAACAGAAGACCGAGCCCCGCGCGGATGCCGTGCGATAGCGTGCTCCTCGAAAAGTAGCTGCTACTGTAGCCGGTGAACACTTCGGAATCATATCGCTGACTGCGATCCGTTTGAATGGGGGCAACGCGGTTGGGCGGGACCTGGCGAGATCTGGAGCCACCTGCAGTCGCACTGGGGAGTTGCTGTTTAGTGATTTTCTGATTAACGATAACGTCTTCCACCATGCTGGATACTGCATTCGCGATGGTCTCGAATCGGCTTGAAACGTTTTCTGATGTCAATCGCAAATCACGAGAGTACAGACTGCCGAATTCTCCCCCTGAGCTGTACAGAAATACACTGCACGACCAGGTGTCTTCCATTATCCAGAATATCATTTGGGAATCGTGTAATTCTGACAACGCCGCTGCGTCGTTGGAGGGTGTGTCAATGCTGAATTCATCGGGGTCAATATCTATTTCCTGGATTTGAATGTCTGTATCGGAAAGCTGTGCCCGAATGGCCTTGAGCAATTGCGAAGAGTGAACCGTGACACCGTCAATTCGAAGAATGAGCACAGTTGAAATGTCCTGTTGAGGAGCGCAGATGCCGTGATGCGGAAAAGAACTGGCCAGAATAAAGAGCAAAAGTCCCACCGCCAGGGGAGCGTCTTTACGAGGTGATGAACAACAGCCTGGTCGCCATAACCGCAACGTGAGTATGAATTGAGAAATCATTTCTCATTGATACGACTTTTTGAAAATTTAGTCCATTTGCACGGTGAGGATCAATGACAGGATTGTATTTTCTTCTTAGAGAGGAGCAGCGACGACGCCAACCGCATCTATAACCAGGGTGCCGCCAACGACTTTGATCTTCACAGTATGGACATCGTTGTCGAGGTTGCGCAGGGTGTAGGTCTGGGTAAAATCGCCACATTTTGCAGTGCTGGCAGATGGTTCCTTTATATCGCCATCGACGGTGACTTCCAGTTTGGCGGAGCCGTCGTTGGGTCCCAGAATATCGAGGCCAACCCCGGAAAATGTAAATTCCATCGTTGAACCGCTGCCGATGCTGGTGGAGAGTGAACGCTGGTAGTTGTACATGCTTTTGCCGTTCGCATGGGACCATCCACCTTCATATTTCAGTTTTACCGAGGGTGGGTCGGACAAATCGTGCATTTCGAGATTGTCCAGCAGTTCCGAGTAATATGGCGGTTGACCATCGATGGCTTCCACTTTCAGATTGTCAAAAAGCGTGTGATAATACCCACTGGCGAGATCGATTCGTCCGGAAAGTCTTGGCGTCGGATCTGTGAACGTGTTGATTTCCTCATGGTCAATCAGGGCCGTTATTTTGTTGCCCACCACTTCAAGCGCAATGTTGTGCCATGCATCAAACGCCGTATCGAAACCGGAGATTGTTGTGCCTCCCGATCCCGTGGCGACATTGCCCGAGGCCACCGAGTTGCCATCCACCCACATGGACCATCCCCCATCGTACCAGAATTTCAACATGTAAGGTGTGCCACTCAGTGTGTGGGAATTTCCGCCGCCCTGCTGACGCGCGCCAACGGCCGCGTAGTTGTCGCCTCCCTCCGTGCCATTGTGTTCAAATGACACATCCACGCTCACCTTATAGTTCATCCAGCGATTGTCCCCAATACCGGTAATGGGGTCGCCGTTGTTCCATGTGGCGCCAAGACCCATTAACGAACCGTCCAGCTGCTGCCGCAGGACATAATTGTCGTTGCCCGCAGGCAGATACGCTTCGAATGCACCATTGCGGTCACTGGTGTACCTTGGGATAAGCCCGCTGTTGCTACCTCGGGAGTCTATGTAACTTTCGTCTCCGTCAATTTTTCCGCCGTCTGCAAAAATAGGGACCGATAAATCCGAGTAGTCAAAATCGTCTGCATACAGAATCGTATCGGATGTATCCAGCGCGTCACCTGTGGCATTGGTATCGAGTACGTTGCGCTCACCTTCCACGGGAAGCGGTGTGTGATGTGCCACATCATTCCAGTTGACCAGTGATGAAGCGGTGATGACCGAATACGGTTTAACTTTGATGGTGTATGCACCACTTCCGTCTGCCGCCAGGTTGCACAGGTATTTCATGTAATTGCTGTTGAACGCCTTTCCTGCATCCGCAGCACGGGTTTCCCATATTTCAAGTTCAGGAGCATTGGAAAATGCCATATTTGCGGTTTCGATTCGATAGATCCGTTCATACTCGCTGTCGTTCATGAGGATCGAAGAAAAGTGGGTCCCATCGGGGGCGGCAAGGGTCATGTAGTTTGGCCGTCCGTTGCGACCGTTAATGGGATTGGTCCCGGTGGCGCCCGAAGCACTGGCCCTGGGGATGACACGCCAGATTCCCTTTGTATTGCCGTCATTTTCCCATCCCGTTTTGGCAAACCAGCTGAAGTGCCTTAGTATTTGCAGACCCGCATCATAGTGTATCCATCCAGACCAGGGGTCTCTGGCGCTGAGTAACTCCTTAAAGGAATACTGACCGCCTTCGTAAAAAGAACCAATAGCCGGCTGATAAATAAAGTGAGTTCGATGAGAATTGACAAACCCTTTAATGATTGTGTTTCCCATTTCCAGTGGTCCGTATGTGCCACCAATTCCCGTTCCCGCCACCGACGGATCCTTCATATTGTTGTTGGGACGGAATGCGCTGTTGCTGAATGTTGCCTGCGCTTCGCTGTTCCATATCTCTTTATCGTAGTCCTGGGCGAGTTTTTTAAAATTGCCGGACGCATCATCATCGGTGTTGTAGTGGTAACCTGCGACGGAAACCGCGTTTCGCAGAGCCGTATCAGTGATCATTGCGCCACCAAATGAGCCCAGGCCCGCTTCGTCGGAAATAATAATCTGAATACTGTTATACAGCTGTTGTTCGGTTGCATCGGCAAATCCCGTGTTGTCCGATTTGACACGGGAGGCGTAGTCTTTGGTCCAATTGATATTGGGGCCCCGTTCGTTTTCACCCGGGTTTACGTAGTTTATCATGTATCCGTAAGACCGATATGCGGCAAGGATGGTGTTTTTAAACCACGTGTAAATCTTGTCGTTGTTGTTTGCCCATGCGGGTGCGTGCCAGCGCAGAATACTCACTTTCAGATTGGGATTAATCCTTCTGGCATCTGCTGCCAGCTGAAATCCGGGATGACGCGCAACGTTTGCCGCTTCGCCTGCCAATCTCATGGTGCACGGGTCAGGCCCGGTTGATGTATTTCTGTCATTGCCCATCTCAATTTTCACATGCGTCATAATTGGAAGGTCGCCACCGAATAGAATCTGAAGGAACTGTTGATATTTTTTCGGATGCGCAGCCTTGTAATCCATTAACAGGGCACTGGTGCCGTTGGCACTGAGCACGCCAAATCCTTTAAAGGTCAGTCCGTGTGTATTGTCCACCTTAATGTCATTGCCATTGACAACTATTGTTGCATCCGGAGTCCCGGCGTTTATTGGCTCGCAGGCGATAGGTTCCTCTGGAACAACAACCTCGATTTCAGTGTCTGAATCGGCGTCACCATCCGAATCGCCGTCGCCATCCGTGTCTGTGTCCGAATCGCCATCCGAATCCGTATCTGAATCCGAGTCATTATCGGTGTCGCCATCGGTATCGGAATCACTATCCGTGTCAGTGTCGGTATCACCATCGCCGTCGGTGTCGCTGTCTGCATCACTGTATGTATTCGTGTCAGAGTCGTCCGATGTCTCCGTGTCGGGCGTGTTGCCGGATGAGTTGTCCGATGAACATCCCGATGTCGACAGCATCACGGTTGCAAGTATTAATGGAATCGCAATTTCAATTGGTCTCATTATATATATCCTCCGGAAGTCCTTAGCTGGTTCCATATTAAAGGAGTCTGTCTCGTCAGTGTATTGTATTCGTGAAAAAGGGGCGGATTCAGTCAAAATTATATCACCAAATGATTGTTCAATTTGCTTACATATGGCGTGCATCTCAGAATGGATTCAGCAAATATCCGGGGAACAAAGCAGTCGCCGCCATTTGCAATTCACGTCACGAAGAGTTACATTACAGCTATTCAAAAGTGGGCTGTTTATTTAAGTAAAACCGTCAATGGTTTTGCAGAAAGGTGACGGTATGGATGTTGCAACGTCTTCTAATGCCGATAACTTCAAGGACGTATTATGGTCGCTGATTGCGGAGGTTGTGCCAGACGGTCGACATCAATGTAGACACCGAATCGTAAAAATAACTCTGGACGAAGCGGGCATTGGCATTCCGGTTCCGCAGCGGTATGTGCATTTTGATGAAAGGTTTGTAAAAGCCATGAAGTCGACCTGGGCTGGTTTGAGGCCCTTTTATCGGCTACTTTGGGTAGGCATTTCCAAATCGATTGACGTGAACAAATTCGCTGACGGCTTTTCTTGGCGGAGAGACGCCGATCTGTTCGGGATATCCCACGGGGATAAGCGCCACGGCCTCAACTTTTTGGGGCAACCCAATGACGCGTTTGAGCCTGTCGTGATCCAGCCAACCCACCACCACTGTGCCCAATCCCAATTCGGCGGCGCAGTTGCACAGATTCTGTGTGGCCAGTCCTGCGTCGAACATGAACCAGTCTCCAGGTGTCGTAATGTGCGTATTGCCAATATATCCCACTTTGTCTGTTTGGGCGCACAGGGCTATGACCAGGGGCGCTTCGACAACGGCAGCAAATGCGGGATTCTGTTTGGGGACCGCTTCCTGCATGGCTTTTTTGGTTTCGTCATTTGTGACAAGAACCAGCTCCCAGCATTGGGTATTGGCCCATGATTGGGAACACTGAACAGATTCCAACAGCTGCTCAACCAGCTCTTCATTTATGGGATCTGTTTTATATCGGCGAATGGTTTGTCTTTTTTTCATGGCTGACAGGATAGTTGTCATCTTGGCACCTCATTGTTTTTTCGCAACAGTTCAACCCTGTTGAAAGGGATGCTGTCGCGGGATTTTCGTTCATGACCGTTTGACCGGCGCTGTCTATTGGAGGTACTATACCCGCTTGAATCGAAAAGAACAGTACCCACTTTTGGGTAGGGTACATTCCCATTGGTTTGTATTGTGAGTCCTATGCGTCGCTGTGAAACTGGTTGTATTTTTGCACGTGGTTCCTTCATTTCGGTTGAACCGGTTATGGTTTCACGCTGCAGCAATGATCGTTGAGGTTTGAAAACCGCTGATGTGGCCTGATTCGACGAAGAAGAAAACGCTAAAGGAGCAGACAGATTATTTATGGATTGGGAACAGCTAATAACGATTGCGCCGTTTAAGTGGGAATCGGTGGGGGTAGTGTTGCTGTGCGGCATTGTGATTGGTTTTGAGCGGCAGCTTCGGGGCAAGCCGGTGGGAATTCGAACGGCGTCGCTTATCGCTCTGGGTACCTATATTTTTACGGCGGCCGCAGTGGCGGTGAACACCGAGGAATCGGATCCCTCGCGGATTATCGGACAGGTGGTTACCGGCGTCGGATTTTTGGGGGCTGGTGTCATGCTTTCAAAAGATGGTGTTGTGATAGGGGTGACATCCGCCGCAACCATCTGGGTGTTGGCGGCCATTGGTGTGGTGGTGGCAGTGGCATCCCCCTGGACAGCCATTAAGCTGGCACTACTGGTGATTGGAATTCTTTACGGTGTGGAATTGCTCGAAACGTACAGCGCCGCGCTCACTCGGGGCGTTCATTCCCGATATCGCAATTGGCGGGGCTCCCCGCAGAATGAGGAATCCGGGACCCAATCTTCGGATGAATAACCTTTTTCATATGCATGGGAAAGAGGCCAATCAAAGGTTTCTGCTGCGACAAGGGTGTGGCATTTTGACACAATGGGGCATTTTGACGCAGGTGTGGTTCGCTCGTTGAGCATTCTATTCTCTGTCTTTGAACACATTTCGGCGTGGCGCAGTCGGCGGTGGATGGTAATCTTTCCAGCGGACGCTGCCTCGACGGTATTCGGGCTGGGATGGAGTCGATTTCATCTGAACGTGATGTGTGGCGTTCGCAGCTTGTTTCCCTGTGAAAAGCAGTAGCAGCTTTCTGAGTGGCACAAGCAGCAGATCGCCTAGCCGACGGAGACCGTTTTTTCTGCTGCCCATATAAATCTCCTTTATGGAATAGCAAAATGTCATAAATAGCAAATACAGCGAATTGCGTGCCATGACACGTTGCGCCATAATGTCTTTGAAATCGGTAAAATGAAGCGTATGAATTGTCCTGCACGGTGTGGAAAATGGCCCCAGTGGGGCAAAAAGAAACGCTCCAGACGCCCCGCTGGCGTCTCGGAAAAAAGATTTTTGGCCCCTGGCATGGAACTGGCAATACGATTTTTTTTGAGGCAATGGATTTGGAGAAAGTCCTGATATGACAATGTGTAGATACTCGGTGCCGGTGCAAAAGACAACGTTCCTGCGCCCGTCGGATTGATGGGGGAACGCTATGAAGAAGTTTCTGACACTCGATATTTTACCGCAACCGGACGATACCACCTGCGGGCCCACCTGTTTGCATGCCCTTTATCGGTATTTCGGTGATGAGATTCCCTTGCAGGATGTGATTGCGGAGGTGCAGTCGTTGAAAGGAGGGGGGACGCTGGGCGTCATGTTGGCCAACCACGCACTTCGCCGCGGATACCGGGCGTCCATTTACACCTATAACCTTATGATTTTCGATCCCACCTGGTTTTTACCCGAAGCAGATATTCAGCGCAAGCTGGCAAAGCGGCTCGAAGTCATTCACGACGCCAAACAGAAAAAGGCCATTCGAGCCTATCAGTCGTTCCTTATTAACGGTGGAAAGATTCACTTTGTGGATTTAACGAGAAATCTGTTACGACGATTTTTAAAATCCGGAAGACCCATCCTCACCGGACTGAATTCCACTTTTTTGTACCGCGCACCACGTGTCGACGAAGCCTCCATGAAAAACGACGATATTGGCGGAGAAGTGGTGGGGCATTTTGTGGTGCTTTCCGGATATGACCAGATGAACAAAACAGTGCACGTCAGTGATCCATACGCGCGCAATCCGTTTGCCAACCAATCTTACGAACTTCCCATTGACCGGGTTATCGGCGCCATTCTCCTGGGGGTGATGACCTATGACGCCAATTTTCTCATCATCGATCCCGGAAACAATGAACCCAGACACAATCGAAAGGCTGTATCTGTATGAAAATTTTGTTGGTGGTGGCCAACTCAAAAAAATGGCCCCTCAGTATCCCCGACTGTGAAGTGGTGTCGGCGCGCAAATACCTGACAGAACCCATTTTCTCAAGGTTGAGTGGCGTGCGCGTATTCAATCTGATGCATCCGTGTCGATACCAGAGCCAGGGATACTACGTATCGTTGCTGGCCGAGGCCCGAGGACACAGGCCCGTTCCCAATATTACGACATTAAGGGATTTGCATACACCGGCCATGGTTCGTATGACGGATGCCGCCATTAGCGAACTGGTGCAGAAGTCGCTGACAGGTATCCGATCGCAGCGCTTTGAGTTAAGCATTTATTTTGGACGCAATCTGGCCCGCAAATACGACAAACTGTGCCGTGAGCTGTTCAACCGCTTTCACGCGCATTTTTTAAGGGCGGTATTTGTACGCAATAAGGACATCTGGACGCTTCAGAACATCAGTCCAATCAGCATCAATGAAATTCCACAAAGTCATCATGACTTTGTAGAGGAGGCGGCGGGAAACTATTTTACCAAAGCCGGTTATCGTCAGCGAAAGGTGCAGCAGTTTCGATATTCGCTGGCCATCCTGCATCACCCGGACGAAAAGGAAGCGCCGTCAAATGCGGCGGCCCTTAAAAAGTTTATTCGCGCCGGGCAGAAACTGGGACTGGATACCCAGCTTATCACTAAAGAGGATTTTGGACGCCTTTCCGAGTATGACGCGCTGTTTATTCGTGAAACAACAAATGTGAACAATCATACGTTTCGCTTTGCCCGTTATGCCGAAGCGGATGGGCTGGTAGTCATCGATGATCCGCAATCCATTATTCGCTGCGCCAACAAAGTTTTTTTGGCGGAGCTTTTGGAACACCACCGTATCCCCACACCGAAAACCATGATAGTGCACAGGGACAATGTGGACTTGATTACGCATACGTTGGGATTCCCCTGTGTATTGAAGCAGCCGGACAGTGCATTTTCTGTTGGTGTGAAAAAAGTCGAACGTGCAGACACGCTGGCACTGGTGGCTGAACAGATGCTTGAAAAATCGGAGCTTATTATTGCGCAGGAATATCTGCCCACTGATTTTGATTGGCGAGTCGGTATTCTTGATTCGAAGGTGATTTTTGTCTGCCGCTATTATATGGCCAGAGACCACTGGCAAATTGTCAAGCGGGATCAACATGGGGAAAAACAGGAGGGCGACGCCGATACGTTGAATCCCAATGATGCGCCGGATGAAGTACTTCGCATTGCTTTGAAAGCAGCTGCACCCATCGGCAACGGACTGTATGGTGTGGATGTGAAGCAGGTGGGTAGCAGATTTTACGTCATTGAAGTGAATGACAATCCCAATATTGACGCAGGGCTGGAAGATGCGTTGTTGCAGGATCGGCTCTATCATCAGGTGATGTCCATTTTTTTACAGCGAATCGAAGAAAAGAAACTGGTGTCGAGGGCAGCCAAATGAATCAACAGCGGGAGTCTTATCATTTGTTTCAGGCGTATGGTCTGGAGCTGGAGTACATGATTGTGGACAAAAACTCGATGAATGTCCTGCCCATTTCCGATTGGTTGCTTGCCGAGCTGGGAGGCGCTGCTGGCAGTCGGGAAGTGGAAAGAGGGTCCGTGGTTTGGTCCAACGAACTGGCGATGCATGTCATCGAAGTAAAGGGCAATGGCCCGGTGTCGGACATCACGTGTCTGCACCAACCCATCATAAAGGACATTCGGGAAATCAACCGGATTCTTCTTAAAAAAAACGCATGCCTCATGGGGGGCGCCGTGCATCCCTGGATGAATCCGGATACCGATACCGGATTGTGGAATTTCGAGGACGGACCAATATACAGCGCCCTTGACCGCGTGTTTGGCTGTCGGGGACACGGATGGTTCAATCTGCAGTCGGCACATTTGAATCTTCCTTTCTGCGGTGACGACGAGTTTGCGCGACTTCACGCGGCAATTCGGATGGTATTGCCCATTATCCCCGCACTGGCTGCATCATCGCCCTTTCTGGATGGTCAGGACGCGGGCGTTGCCGATGCGCGGCTTCGCGTGTACAGTCAGCATTGCAATCGGCTGCCGGAAGCCATGGGGGAGGTGATTCCCGAACCTGTTTCCGGTCGACAACAGTATGAGGACACGATTTTAAATCCTTTGTATGAGGCGCTGTTGCCGCGGGATCCGGACGGCATTCTGTGTCATGAATGGAGCAACGCCCGTGGCGCCATTGCCCGGTTCGACCGAAATACAATTGAAATACGTTTGATAGATGTTCAGGAACACCCTGGAATGGATGAAGGGGTTGTGTGTGCTGTGGCCGCTGCCGTCCGCCTTTTGACAGAGCAGGCGTTGGACGATATGGAGGCGATGAACGCCTTTGATTCCGCCGGATTGCGGCGGATTCTAATGGAAACCATTGCTTATGCGGAAAATGCCCTCATCACAGACTCCGCGTATTTAAGGCTTTTGACGGGAAACGAAATCGCCTGCAGCGCGTCGCGATTGTGGCGGCAAATTCTGGCACGTTGTATGGCGTTTCACGGCCGGGAGCGCAATACGGCGGAGTGGATTATCGATCATGGCACTCTTGCCTCCCGGATGAGGCAATTTGCGAATCAGGGGATGAGAGAACTCGCAAATCGTCTTTGTCGTTCGCTTGAAACGGGTCAGGCGTTGTGGCCCAATGGAATAATGAATGGACAATAAAGGCATTTTATGGTCGATACAACAGGGAAGCGGACCCCTCCTCGCCACTGCCATTCATCACGGACACAGTCTGCGCGCCGAGGTGGCCAATCGGCTGTACATCAGCGAGTTGGAACGATTGCGGGAAGAAGATCCCCATACCGGTGAGCTGACGACAATTGTCGATTGTCAGCTGATAGTTCATCGGTCCCGTTTCGAGATGGACATCAATCGCGACAGAAGTAACGCCGTATACCGGGTCCCGGCCGACGCGTGGGGTTTGAGAGTATGGCAATCCCCCCCGGACATAGCGTTGATTCGTCGTTCTCTGGCACAGTACGATGCTTTTTATCAGATGCTTCACGGCACTCTGAACACCATGCTGCGCACGCATCCCATTGTGGTTGTGCTCGATTTTCACAGCTACAATCATCGCCGATCCGGACCGGACCGCCCGGCCGACAACCCATTGCGGGATCCGGAGATAGAGATTGGCACCGATACAATGGATCGTCAGCGATGGGCGCCCGTCGTGGACAACTTTAAGCAGGCTCTTCAACGCTATACATTTAACGGACGTAAACTGGATGTGCGGGAGAATGTCAAGTTTGGCAGCGGATGGATGAGTCGCTGGATTCATTCTCACTTTCCATATAGTGTATGCGCCATATCAGTGGAGTTGAAAAAACTGTTCATGGACGAGTGGACTGGCAAACTGTATCCACAGATGCTCAACGATTACCGGCAGGCCTTCGCGTCCACCATTCCTGGTCTTATTCAAATCTGTCAAACGTTCCCCAGTGATGTCTGAGTAAAAATGGTCGAGGTGATTGTTGTATTTTTCGCCCCTGTAGCCAATTGGCGAGATGCGGACGACCAGGAATAGATCCGATTTTTTTTTGCGCCAAACAAATTTGTTCATGCACTTTTGGGGCGTAACTGCTAATTTAGCAATTGATGACGAGTGGCGCGCTTTAATGAATATAAAAAGTGTGCAGCACGAGCGGATTGAGGGCCACAATTCGTAACACGTTTATTTGGACATCGAACTATTGTGTTCAGTGATAGTGTAAAATTATACTTGGGAGCGATTATTATTGCCGGAGATGCAGGAAAAATGACGTTTATTTCTTTCATTCGTAGTAATATGGCTGAAGCGACTCAAATGAGTAAAAGGACTTTTGTCACCCTGTTGGCACTTTATAGACCTGGGAGGTTAAGCATATGACGCGCAATATTTTGTTACCGATGATAGCATTTTTCACGTTCGCCTTTATGGCCTGTGGGTCCGACGATACCAAGCCCGGCGAAGAAGGTGAGAGCCGAAAAGACACGGGCAAAAAAGAAGATGTCTCCACCGAAAAAGAGACTGACGTGAAAGAAAAGGACACAGATGATAAGGACACGGGCCCGGAAAAGCAAGTGGACACAGATGATACAGATACTGCCGTTTGCGGTGACGGATTACTCGGTAAAAATGAAGCCTGCGATGATGCCAACACCAATGATGAAGATGGGTGTGCCGGCGATTGCAAGCATGTGGAAGAAGGCTGGTCCTGTTATCCCCCCGGCAGAAAATGTCATCAAATGGCCATTTGCGGCGACGGCAAAGTGTTGAGTCCGGAGATGTGTGACGACAAAAATCATGAATCCGGCGATGGCTGCAGTGAGATGTGTCAGATTGAATTTGGGTTCAAATGCGACGGAGAACCCAGCAAATGTGGGCCTTCCACCTGTGGGGACGAAAAACAGGAAGGGGCGGAAAGCTGCGACGACGGCAATACGATTCCATTCGACGGCTGCTCCCCTCTGTGCCAAAAGGAACCGGATTGCTCTCAGGGCGAGTGCGTTTCCGAATGCGGCGATGGATTTATGCTGAACGAGGAATGCGATGACGGCAACAAATTGGATGGGGATGGTTGCTCGTCTGAATGCAAAATTGAAAAAGGCTACGAATGCGTTCACGATGAGGCCTGTGAAGGTGAGGATTGCACACTGGTTGTCGATGCCATTTATCGCGATTTTTCCAGCAAAGACGACGATTTCGATGTTGATTGCGAAGGTGAGGAAGCCACCACTGGCCTGGTGGAAGATACCATTGGCGACAACTGGAAACCGGTACTTAAAAAAGATGGCGACAAAGATACGTGCATTAAATCACGCGACTCGTTTAACAAGTGGTACACCACAGAACCCACAAAAGTTGGCAAAATTACACTGTTTCCCGACGGCAACGGCAACTTTGTGAATCGTTGGGGCGAAGATGGCGAACAATGGTTGTATGTGGCCGAAGAACGACTGAGTTTCTGTGCCAAAGGCCCCGAAGTGGTGGATTGCTACCACGAAGAGGATGCAGATTGTGACGAGGTATGTCCGGATGTGGTAGAAGAGTATCCGGACTACATTTGTACCTCTCCGTGTCCGGATGACTATGCCAACCGCACCTGTTTGACCTCTCCCAACCCCGCGACATGCGACGATTGCCCCAACTTTGGGGCCGGAGTGGAGGGGTATGAGTGCGTGAATCCCTGCAGGCAAAACGATACAACCCGGGGAATCAGCAACTGGGATGTGTGTGAATATGGGGCGCCGAGAAAACGTTTCGATGGCAATCCGCTGTTTTTCCCGCTGGATGAACTTGGTGCCGACTCCATCGCCGTTATTCCCCCGGAATACGGCAGCGAGGACGAGGACACCTGGATTTGGCCCGAAGAAGAAGAATTCACCGGCAAAGCAATAAAACATAATTTCTTTTTTACCACTGAAATCACATACTGGTTTACCTATGAGGAAGATGAAACCGCTATCCTGAACTTCACCGGCGATGATGACGTTTGGGTGTATGTTAACGGACAACTCGCAGTGGATCTCGGCGGGTTGCATCCCCCGGAAGATGGCAGTCTTGTAATTGACAAACAGCATAGTTACGGGATGAAAGACGGCAGTGTTTATCGAATCAACATTTTCCATGCCGAGCGCAAGGTGGAAGGCTCGTCATTCCGGTTGACGCTTGGCGGATTCGATATGTTCAGGAGCTATTGCAAAGCCGAATGCGGCGATGGCGTGCTGTCGCTGGGTGAGCAGTGTGACGATGGCATAAATGATGGATCATACGGTGGTTGTAACGAAGATTGCACACTGGGCGCGTTCTGTGGCGATGGTGTCGTACAGGATGATTTCGAAGATTGTGACGATGGCAATTTCACCGACGACGACGACTGTCCCTCTTCCTGTCGAATAATCCTTATTGAGGTTGAGTAATCAATCCCCGGTCCGAAACACTGGTCCTTTGCTAAACATCCTCGAAAAAAAATAGATTGTCTGGACCACAAATCCCCTGATTTTTTTCATTTGTGAAAATTTCATTCTGATAAATTTCTTTGATCTGTCCGCATGAGTGATATACTCGTCTCCATTCAATTTTAAGTGGCAAAAGGACTGGCGTGATGACCGTTGGAATAGTGTATGATTCAATTTTTAAAAAACATGTGGCGAGGTTTGATCATCCGGAGTGTCCGGAAAGACTGGACGCCGTTGTTAATGGACTAAAGCGGGCCGGTGTCTGGGAAGAGGCCACGCATATCGTACCTGTGGAAGCGACAGTGATGGAACTGTGTACTGTTCATGAAGCGCTTTATGTGGAACGTCTGTTGCAGACCGTTGACGGAAGCAGGCGGGGAAATCTGGATCCGGATACCTTTTTCTCCGCCGGAAGCCGTGATGCCGCGTTGCGGGCAGCAGGGGGCGCCATCGAGATGGCCAAACGCGTTCACGACAGAGAATTGGATTGGGGGTTTGCCGCAGTCCGGCCCCCGGGACATCATGCGGAAAGCAATAGGGCTTGCGGCTTTTGCATGCTCAATAATATTGCCATTGCGGCAGGGGTCCTGCTCGAACAGAAGATGGCGGCACGATTGGCGATTGTAGACTGGGATGTGCATCATGGAAATGGGACGCAGCAGCAGTTTTACAGCAATCCAGATGTGCTGTATATTTCAATTCATCAATGGCCACACTTCCCGGGGTCCGGGTTATCGACTGAAATGGGAACCGGAGAAGGCGTGGGGAAAAATGTGAATGTACCATTTCCTCCAGGAATGGGAGATGTGGAGTACGCGGATGCGTTCGAGCGACTGGTGCTTCCATTGCTTCATGCCTTTCGCCCCGAGCACATACTGGTAAGTGCAGGATTCGACGCCCATCGGCTGGACTTTCTTAGCGGGATGCGATTGTCCACTGAAGCGTATCAGTATATGACACGCCAGCTGAAAGAGGTGGCGCAACGCGTGTGCGACGGCCGAATATCTTTCTATCTGGAGGGCGGATATCAATTAAACGCGTTATCCGATGCCATAGTCGCACTTTGTGATGGAATGCGCGCCCTGCCTTTGGCCAGCCCACAGGGAACGCCGTCGTCCACTGGTAAAAAAATAGTTGACGATACAATCGGGGCAATATCTGCGTCATGGGGTGGGATTTTCTGATTTCCCGGAAATTGCAGAATTTCAACGGGATATCGTATTTCTTGACAATCGATATCCGACGAAAAATATTGCTGTGCTCTGCGACATTTATGTGGGGACGGTAAACTAACTGTAAATCCTTGTATAAAATGAGAAAAGTCCTGTATACTTGGCAACGTGGAAACTAAAGCCCCTGGGAGGATAACGAATGATTCGATTCCTAATAGACCAATTCAGAAATGCGCCCGGCCCCTTGAAGAAGCCTCGGATTCTTACAGCGGATTTGGCAGAAGAACTGTTGGATTTGGCAGAACATTTTTTAAAAAAAGGAGATTCCAGGGTCGGGCAATCCCCATGTGGACATTCACCCTGTTCGGATGCAACTTCCGCGTCTGCTCCAACCGCAGCGTCTTCGGCCGCTGCTGTGTCGCCGTCCCCTTCTGAGACACTTGCGGGCAGTCCAGTCGTGGCTACACCTGCGTCCGTTAAGACTCCAGAGTCCAATTATTCGGTAGAACTGGATGCCAGGTTGTTTGCCGCAATGCACATCCCCGCCAATGTGCGAAAACAGGAATTCAAGGTTCTCGCTATATTGTGGGATGCAAAGCAAAAAGAAATCGGTGCGTTATCTGCGAAGGCAATATCCAGACGCGGCGAGGACTTGTTGAAGATTCAGATTAGACATGAAAATGTTCGAAAAGTTATACGGATGCGGCTCGAAAATTATGTTAAAGTACATGCTCAGGGTGTTGGTAACGGCACCGTGTACAACTACGAGCTGTCTGAGGCTGGCGCAGAGTACTTTGTATCAACCTATTTGAAGTAGTACTGGAAAAGGTCTATCGTGTCCCAAACGAGCATTAAATTGAACCTGGTAAATATCGATGCAGTGCCAACATCTACAGATGTTTCCAAAATTCTGGTGGTGGATGACGAAAAAGTCATTCGTGAAATTCTGGCCGATTTTCTTACCCTGGAGGGGTTTGAAGTGGTGACCGCCGCAGACGGTGCTGCCGCTGTGGAGGTGTTGAAGAAAAATCATTTCAACATGGTGATTTCTGATTTGAAGATGCCCAGGATGGGTGGGCTTGAATTACTGGAGCATATACAGGATCATCACGACAACCTGCTGACCGTCATAATGACCGGATTTGGTACGGTGGAGACAGCTATTGAAGCGATGAAAAAAGGCGCGTACGACTACATCTTAAAACCATTTAAAGTGGAGGAAGTCGTCCATATCGTTCATCGTGGCATGGAAAAACAGCGACTGATATCTGAAAATATTCGGTTGAAGGAAATTCTGTCCTTGCATCAACTGTCCGAACAGCTGCAGTCCACACTTTCACTGGACGAAGTTATCGAATCGGTTCTGGCTGCGTTGATAAAGAACCTGAAATGCGATTACGTGGGCATAAATTTGAGAGCCAAATCATCTGGGCGGTTTACTCAGCAGAGCCAGCAGACAGATCCCGATGCCAGTGCGGATGTGATGGCCGCAGCATTGGATGCGGATTTGATTTTAGATGAAATCAGGCACAATAAGTATGTTCTGGCGCAAAATGAGGAAGCATATCGCTTTTTTAAGGTGGTGCCGGCGGATTTGTCGTCATTTATCGCATTGCCAATGGTGGCCAGACAGGAAGCCATTGGCTTTTTGACCGCCTTCTCATGTACGCCGGGTTTTCATTTCACCGTGGGGCAACGGAAGATGATGGATATTCTGTGCTCCCGTTCCGCCGCAGCGATTGATAATGCGGAATTGTATGGCGGTCTGAAACAGTCCTTTCGCCAAACTATACAGGCGCTGGCCCGTGCACTCGAAGCGATGGATACATATACGGCCGGACATTCGGACAGAGTCACCCTGTACTCGCGTATCGTTGCCAGGCAATTGCACGTGTCTGAAGATGAACTTGAAATCATCACTCAGGCGGCGATGCTGCACGATATTGGAAAGTTGGGTTGTCATACCAATCTCAATAAGCCAGGTAAACTCACAGACGAAGAATACGAGATTTTCAAACAACATCCCACCTACGGCAAGGAGATATTGGAACCCATTGAGTTTCTCAATAATGTGATTCCCGGGGTGGAATATCATCACGAGCGATGGGATGGCAAAGGATATCCCGCAGGGTTGAAGGGCACAGATATTCCACTGGTTGCCCGAATCCTTTCCGTGGCAGATGCCTACGATGCCATGACATCCGATCGCGCCTATCGAAAAGCGCTGCTGCATGAAAATGCAGTTGATGAAATAAAAAAGTTTGCCGGCTCGCAATTCGATCCCACGACTGCGGAAGCATTTCTGGAAGGTATTGAAGAGTACCGACAGGACTGTCTCCGTCGCAACATTCCGGTTCCCAAATAAGTGATTCATGGCTATCGGAGGACAGCCTTCCCCGACTCAGATAAAGTATTCCGTGAGCAATCGCGTGATTATCGGGTTGAGCATTATTCTGCTCATATTTACCGGCCTGATGGTTTACAGCCTGGTTCTGTATAAAAAGTCTGTGGAAGAGATGAAACTCATCAATCAGACCTATGTGCCGCTTACCCTTGGCACCTCTGAGATTCAATCCACCCAGGTGATTTTCAACACGCTGATGGACAGACTGCAGGAAGAGCCCTACCACCCGCTGACCCGTGACTGGTTGAATGCGGCGAGAAAATATCGACCCGCGCGATTGACCCGATTAATTGATATTATCGATGGGCGATTGAACACCTTTCGCAATCTCCCCAGGCAGGAACTGGTTTTTTTAAGAGAGTTGCGAAAGCGCCTGCGGGACGTGCGTCGGCGTTATCGAATGAATGAAAACAAATTCGTGCGACTTTTTTCTTCGCTGGATATGGGAAAGTCCACCAATACCGTGTCCAGTATTGAGAATCTGAAGCGCTCCGAGCGACTGTTAAACAAAGTGCTGCAGGCAATAGGCAATGATGTCAAAACCCATATCACCGATGTTTCGACAGAAGCGGCGGAGAACGGACGCATGGCAACGATTGTGCTCAGCGTGCTGGGGGTTGTCGCCCTGTTGATAGGCATTGTTATCGTACTGTCGACCCAGAAGCTGCTGAGTCCGCTGAAGCATTTGCACCAGGCTGTTTCAAAAGTGGCGGCGGGTGATTTTCGCACCCGCACCAGCATTGTGCGCAACGACGAAATCGGCATGCTGGCCAATAACTTCAACCATATGACCAACGCGCTTGAAGAACGCGACAAAAAGCTGATTCGGTCTGAGCGTCTTGCCACTGCCGGAAGAATTGCGGCTCAGGTCACCCACGAAATCCGAAACCCGCTTTCGTCACTGGATTTGAATGCCGATCTGTTGAAAGATGAGATTGCACAGGACGGTTCAAAAGAAGAAGCGTTGCAGCTGCTTGGGGCGATGCAGGATGAAATTGAACGATTGACCCGAATTACCGAGGCCTATCTGCGCTTTGCCCGATTGCCTGCGCCATCGGTGGGTGAATATCGAATGCACCCGGTGATTAAAAATACGGTTGAATTTATGATGTCGCAGTTTTCCGAGTGCAACATTCGTGTGAAAATGGAATTGGAGGCCACACCGGATACAGCGCTGTTTGATAAAGAGCAAATGATACAGGTGTATATGAACCTGTTTCGAAATGCCATGCAGGCGATGCCAGGCGGCGGCGACATCACCATCGCGACGAGTCGGGATGACGACGGTTTGCACATACTGGTGAAAGACGACGGCGCCGGTATCTCTTCCGAATCTGCGGTGAGCATTTTCGACCCGTTTTTTACCACCAAGAGCGAGGGTACCGGGCTTGGTCTGGCCATGGTACGGCAAATCTGTCTGGCGCATGGCGGCAATATCCAGTACATTGACCAGCATTCGGATGAGCAGAATTCCGGATTGCAGAATCCAATAGAGGGAAATGTCGAGGGCACTGTATCGGGTGCGGCATTTGAAATATCCATACCGGTCAGGAAGAAGGAAACCATATGAAAAGAATCAGGAACGATGTTGGCAGACAAGTCATCATTACCCCCAATTTTTTAAAACATCCCGAAGGTTCAGTACTTATAGAAACGGGAGATACCCGCGTGATTTGCACGGCGTCCGTGGAGTACAAAGTTAATGATTGGATGCGTGGCAAGGGAAAAGGGTGGGTTACAGCGGAGTACGCCATGCTGCCAAGGGCCAACGCCACCAGAAACCGCCGGGAAGGGCAGTTTGGCAGGTGGCCCTCCAGTCGGTCTCAGGAAATTCAGCGATTGATTGGCCGATGCCTGCGTGCCAGTGTTTGGCCGGCGCGCCTTGGAGAAATAACCATAACGGTGGACTGTGATGTTATTCAGGCGGATGGCGGTACAAGAACCGCATCGGTGACGGGGGGATGGGTTGCCCTGGCTCTGGCGCTGGAAAAACTGCAGGATGAAGGAAAAATTAAAAAGCGCCCGCTCAAACGCCAGATCAGTGCCGTAAGCGTGGGGATGAAGGATGGCGAGTGCCTGCTGGACCTGAACTACGATGAAGATTCGAGTGCGGATGTGGACTTGAATATCGCGGGAGATGAAAAAGGGGGCATTGTGGAAATTCAGGGAACTGCCGAAGGTAGATTGTATTCTTTTGAAGAGCTGAACACGATGACGCAAATGGGATTGAAGGGCGTGTCGGCGTTGGCTGAGAATCAACGGGCAACGTTGGCATCTGTGGGAATTTCGCTGGATTCGCTGCTGCAGCGTCCTGAGGATTTGTAATGAAACGGTTGATTGTGGCGACATCCAACCGAGGAAAAACCAGGGAGATTAACAATATTGTGGCAGAGCTGGGGTTTGAAGTGTCTTCGCTGCTGGACGTGGCAATTCCCCCGGAAATTATTGAAGACGGTGACACCTTCGAAGCAAACGCCATAAAAAAGGCCCGGATTGTCAGTGATGCGTTTGATTGTGCCTCTCTGGCCGACGACTCCGGGCTGGTGGTGGATGCGTTGGACGGTGCACCAGGGGTATTCTCCGCCAGGTACGGTGGCGAAGGCCTCTCCGATACTCAGCGGTATGAGCGTCTGCTGGAAGCGTTGAAAGACGTGCCCGAGCACGAGCGAACAGCGCGATTTCAGTGTGCGCTGGCGTTCATTACTCCCGGCGAGCCTGTGCAGCTTTTCAATGGAACCGTGGAAGGCCGTATTGCCTTTGCTCCCCGTGGCACAAAAGGATTTGGATACGACCCCGTTTTTCTGCCAGAAGGGCAACACATCTCCATGGCGGAACTGGACAGCGACAAAAAACAGCAAATCAGCCACCGTGGACGCGCTTTGCAACAGTTTGCAAAGTGGGTCAGTTCTCGGTAAATTCAATATTATCCACAAACAGGTCGCCCACGCCATTGGAACGACTGATAGTCAGTCCGTGAATCCATTCGGTCTGTGGACAGCTATCGTCGATGTTTACAGCGACCGTGGTCCAATCACCGGTCACATCAAATGTTGAGGGGGAGGTGCATTTGGCGTCTTTTGACCTGGGAGCGATTTCAACGGTTCCTTTGCCCGATGACGATTTCAGTTGAACGGTTACTCTGCGAAAAATGTGTTTGGGGAATGTGTGACGGTAGGTGATGTGGACCCCGTTCCCGTCGAACGATTTGAATTGCAGACAGGCAGCACTTTGGGCGGCGCAGTCCGATGTGATGTCAGATACCTCAGTGCTGCCCCAGTCGTTGTATTCCCAGCGAACGCCCTCAATGCCGCCCCATTCATCGATAAACACATCTCCCGGAGGCGTGAACGGGCATACCCCTTCGGGGGACGCAGCTTCGGCGAACTGGACACCGGTATTGAAGTCGCTCCCTTCGGTCACGTCGTATGTGAGGACTTCCCTTGCCTCCACCACATCGCCATTGGCGCTGGTGAGCCGAAAAACGCCGCCGGGGCCTCCCTTCGAAAAAGTCGATTTGTCCTCCTCCTGGCACCATCTGGCAAGACAGCGTTCCATGGGATGCCATTGCGCACTGTCTGCGGCGCGATATGCCACTTCTCTGATGGGAAAGCGATGGTTGAAAAAGGCGAGTTGCATGTATCCCCACTGGTTTCGCGCAGTGATTTGAACGTGAATATTTCCGGTTACCGGGCACGGCACGCGGCGCACTGCAGCTTCGCCCAGCCACTGGCCACCATCTATCTTCGCCGCTACTTCGCTGGCCACATCGAAATGAAAATGGCTGCCGGCGCAAATGGGATTGCCTTCAATGGGACATAAATCGTGCACCATGACAATTTGTGTGGCAAATGTGGTGGCAAGTTCCCAGCATTCCCCGCAGGCTTCACCCGGCGCGCCGTTCCATGAACTTCCGTTCCATGGTTCGGCGATGGCCACCGTCATACCCTGTCTGACAAATTCGGGAAGAATGGGCGATGTTCTGTCAAAACCGCACCATCGGCTGTCGCTGGATGTATACTGGGTCATTCTCACACTGCCGCACTCGGACGATACCCCATCGGCGGGATGTTTCGGGATAGTGGTGTGCTCGGAATTTGAATCTTTATTAGTATCGCATCCGATGCCGCCACTGCAGAGGCAGGTGAGACATATCGCGAATATGGTTTGAATGGTGCATTTGAGCGTGCTTAACATGTCGAAATCGCTTTTCCGTTGCTATAGCAGGCCGTTTGGCCTTTTGGGAATCGAGTGAAAAATGAACTGCTTGTTAAAATTGTAGTGCTACTGCGTTTACAGGCAAGTTGCTTCGTGTATGATGTCATATCTTCTGTTGCAAATGGAAGTTTCAAAATTTATAGTTGAATTTCGGGCTGGGTAAAATGCCACCGCATCGAAAGGCTTACAGGGATGAAAGACATATTAATTATATTTTCTGTTGTGATTGCATTTGCATGGCTGGCGTCCTGTGCCAGTGATTTGGAGCTTGTAATGACCGGAAACGGAAAAATCGACATGAGCGATGATTCCGAAATTCGGGATTCCGATACTGGAGAGAATGATGCGGATAGCGATACGGATGGGGATACGGATACAGATGGGGATACCGATACAGACGGGGATACCGACACAGATGGCGACAGCGATTCGGATTCCGGCGACTCCGATTCGGACGATTCGGATTCCGGCGACTCTGAAAGTGAGTTGGATACCGTTGATACCAATCCTGCCGCCGATTTACAACTGGAAGCAGAATGCGCATTTTCGGGAGTGAGCGGATGCGAAGATGTAGACGGCTCTAACAGTCAATCCCCCGCCGCATGGGGAGATGGGGTTGTCAGTAACTTTCCCGCGCTTGAGAACGACAACACCACTGTGGGATATTTCAATGGCGGTGTGTGGATTTCGTATAGCGGTATCGACCTGACGGGATATTCAAAAGTAACTATCCGTACCGCCTGTGCCGAGGACGCCGATGGATTTTCTGTTCGCCTGGACAACCCGGAAGGCGCCTCTGTGGCCATTCTTTCAGTTCCCAACACCGGCGCATGGGATGCCTGGCAGGAAGTGGAAGCCGACCTGGACAGCTCTGCGACGGGCGTTCATGACGTTTATTTTGTTGCACAGAGAGAAGGTGTCGGCAATGGCAACCTGGATTGGGTGAAATTCCACAACTGATCCACTGAATCCTCGGGCTCACTCTCTTTTTTTCCAATTAACTAAAATGTGTCGTTATTCCATCCCCAATTGCTGCGCGCCACATCGGTGAAAGAGACATAAACTCTCATTGCGGGAATATTCAGTGTATCATTACAGAACTGGCAGAGACGTTTGGTGATTGAGGCGTTTGTTTCCGGTGAGAGACTGCCGATACTGCGGACATCAAAAAAAGCCGCATCCCCGTTCTTTTCGCCCATCATGATGGGGGTTTGTTCCAGGGTTACCATTACGTAGGCTGCGGGTTTGCCGGTTTCTTTGGCAACGATATCCGACAAGGATTTCATTACTGAATCCTGTTTTGAGGCGTCGATGGGGCTGGCTGTTTGCATTTTTATAAGTGGCATTTGTGGTGCTCCTCTGTCTTCCTTTTGATATTTGGTTGATTTGCCCGTAATATATATCAAAGTGAATTTGTTTCGAGAATAAAAACTGAATGAGGTGAATTGAAACACCCCTGCAAGGAGAAAAATATGGGAATGTATCGGAATTTTGTGTGGATGACCTGGTTTTGGCTAATCATTTTTGTGGTGGCAACAGGCTGTGGCGATGAAATCAAAGCCGAGCTGGAAAAATGCAAACAGGAGATTTTTATTGTTCAAAAGGAGAAAAAAGACAGTCAGAAGCGGGTGGATGAATTGACCAAATCGGTGATGGAGGCGCAGGAACAGCTCAAAAAAACAGATGAAATGAAACAGGAACTCAAACAGGTCCAGGAAAAGAAACAAACGCTGTCTGCCGAAAGACTGAAAACCGTCAAGGACATTCTGGACCAGCTCAAATCCATCATTGAAGCCGGTAATCTCAAGGTTCGAACCAAGCGCGGCAAGATGACACTTGAGCTTCCCAGCGCGGTGTTGTTTGATTCCGGCAAAGCGGATTTAAGTGACAAGGGAAAAGAAACCATGAGTAGTGTTGCCAAAGCTCTTAAAAAAATTCGGGGACGAGAGTTTCAGGTGGCGGGACACACCGATAATGTGAAAGTGAGCGAGGGAAACCCATTTGGGGACAACTGGCATCTCAGTACCGCCAGAGCTGTGTCTGTGGTGCTTTTTCTGAAGCAATCCGGCGTGAATCCGAAACAACTGAGTGCCGCCGGATATGCGCAGTACCAACCCACAGCTCCCAATAAGGGCGCCAAAGGCAAAGCGCGCAACCGTCGTATTGAAATTACATTGATGCCAAACCTGAAGGAACTTCCGGATTTAACGGAGCTGGAACAGGAATTGGGTCTGAAAGAGTCAGACGCCGACAACAAAGATGAAAAAAAACAACCCTCCAACTTCTAATTCCATCCACTCCCGCAACTGAGCGGATATTCCGGAGTGCCCGCGATACAAATTGAAACTCACTGTCATTAACCGTGCTGTCGGAACATTTACTGGACATTTGCGCCCACCCTAAAGCAGCCATCGTTATTACCGATAATATCAAATGATATTCCGGGGAAACGAATATCCGTTGGGGGGTGCGATGGATAAATGTATTGTACATATGGATGTTTCGCCTCAAATTCTGTTGGGCGTGAGCGACGCCGCAAGATTACTGGGTCAGTATGAGGGGCGCAGCTGCGCCATATCGCCGCATGTAAAACGAGAGAATTTTGTCCGGAATCTTCATGCAAATCTGGCACTGGAAGGCAATACTCTGAGTGTGGCTGAGGTTCAATCGCTGCGCAATGGGCACGACGTGGGGGCCATGAAAGATGAATTGCAACAGGCAAATGGATTTCTAACGGTCTACAGGAAATCCGATCATTTTAAGGTAACTCATTCCAAAGATCTGTTGACTGCGTTTCTCCTGATGAATGAGGAGCAGCCATTTTATCCCAAAATGAGCGAAGATTCAGCGATTATATGGAATGCGCGAATGAAGGAGTCGTTGGAGAAAGTGAACTGGCTGTTCCGATGCGTGGAACAGAACGAGCAGCAGCATCCGTTCATTGTTGCGGCACAGTTTCACTACCACATGTTTCATCTTCAACCGTTTTCGAGATACAGTGATGCGCTGGCGCGATTGTGGCATCGCCTGTTGCTTGCGCGGTATCATCACGTGTTTTTTGATGCGCCATTCGAATTGTTGATTAAGCAGAATCGACAGCGTTATACAGATGCACTCGGCACGGCAGATACCGCGGAAGGGCTGCAGCGCTTTGTGACATTTACGTTGGAATGTATTGGCGAGAGTCTCGAAATTGTGCTTGATGGACTGGACATGAGGTCGCAGCGAACGGATGACCGGCTTGCGTTTGCGAAGATGCATTTTGGAACGGAAAAACTGACGCGAAAAAAATATATGGAGTTGTTTCGAAATATCGGACCGGCAACGGCAAGCAGAGATTTGAAGGCGGGATTGGATTCGGGAATTCTGACCAAGCAAGGGGAAAAGGCGAGAACGGAGTACTGTTTTGTGGCAGCAGCGATAAGGAAATAGCACAAACGCGTTTCAACTCGCTCTTCTTTGATGACGTTCTGGTTATTGACGCCTGTCGCTGTCAATGGTACTTTTTTACGACTTTTCTTTTTAGCTTTCAGAATATTGTTGCCGGACGTTCCTGAATAGGAGAATTGTATGAAGGCGAAGATAATTATTCCCAATATTATAATTGTATTGCTCCTTGGATTGGGCCTGTATGTTTATCTCGGGATTGCTGCCCGGATGGAAGCGGAATCGGTGCTCAACAGGCAGCTGACGTCCGTGGCGCCTATGTTTGCCCGGTCGGAGTCTCTGCGGGGAAATGAGCAGTTAAAGGAGGTGACTCGGCTTTCCATGATGCGAAAGGTGACGTCGCTTTTTCGTGAACTGCCCATGATTCAGCAACCCGACGAAGATGCCGCTGCTTTCGATTCCCGGTTGCGAGCGGCCTGGTTTAAAAAATCGCTCAAAGCGGTGGAAGCAGTGAATGCGCATCTGGAGTCAAATGGAAGGTCTCCGTCAATCGTGTTTGTGACGGACCGAAACGGTGTGGTGCTGGCACGAAATACAACCCCCAATGCATGTCCGGCCGGCAAAAATGTGGCGAATGCCATGGCAGTGGTGAAGCGCGCGTTGGACGGTGAGCCGGGGTACAGTGTCTGGTCGGTAAACAATTCGCCTTTCAGCAAAGACGAACAAACTAACAATCACGTATGCGCACTGATGAACACCGGGTTAATGGAAATCGCTGTCGCACCTGTTTGGGGACAGAGCGACCAGGTGGCGGGAGTGCTGGCAGTTGGCTATGAAATTTCAAATGGAACAGCAACACAGCGGGCAACGTCTTTGGGAATGGATTTGGCTATTTTGCAACGGGGGGTTGTATACAGTACGTCCCTGACAGACAATACTGAGATAGAACATCTGAACAATGCGCTGACAACGACGCGTGTTCAGGCGCAGCTTGAGAAAGCATACAAAGGGCAGCCAGTTCACGAGACGTTTGGGCTGACCATTGGCGATTCGGACTATTGGGCATATCCCATTGCCGTTATGAACGCGGCAGCGGAGGAAAAACTGGTCTTTTTATTTCTTGCCCAGGAAAAACAGGTGTCGATTTGGCACACTGTTAAAACGCCGGTCCTGCTTTTTTTTATTGGCGCAATAGTGTGTGTGTTTATCGCAGGTGTAATGCTTGGCAATTATTTTATGAAACCAGTCATCGAGATAGAGGAGGGTGTTCTCCGGATAATCAACGGTGAGACGAATTACAGGTTTGATGTTGATTCTGCAGAAGTGGGTGGTTTGAGTTTCAGAATCAATCAGCTTGTCAATGCATTAACAGGAGAGGATGAGCCAGACGAGGAGGACGAGAACGGCGAGAATGACAGTGATGAAGACATCGATAACAATACCGATGGCGATGACTCCGGTGACACTGATGAAAGCGTTGGTGACGATGAATTGGATGACGAGGCGGATGAAAGTGTCGCACACGATTTGGATGATGGTGACGACGAGAGGACAAATTCCTGAACGAATTCCTGATTTTTTTTATTGTGTAAATCTGATTGTCCGCTAAAAGACTGATGTTCGGCAGATTGTTTGATAAAGGAATAATTGATGTGATCACGAATTGCACCTGACGAAAGACAATCGGGGTTCACAGATATATCCGACAGTAATTTGCCTGCGACAACTTTTAAAGATTTACGAGGCCACCATGGGAATTTTCGATTTTCTATCCAAAGAAAACAGAACCAGATCAAAAATAGAAAAAAATGTTAAGAGAGCCAACAATAAACATACGCCCAAAGATTATCGACAGGCGGCGTTATATGAGGTCATCGAACAGGCAAAGCAGGGCAATGATCTGGCCATTGGCGGCTTGTTGGCGCGATTTGCTGTAAATGCGGAACCATCAATAGAGGATGAAAAGGAAAAAGAATGGGTGTGCGACGCGTTAATTGATATTGGCGAAAAAGCATTGCCACGAATTAAACGCGCACTTCGGTCTGCGGAATCCGTGAATTGGGTCCAGCGAGTGCTTCGAAATATTGTTGATGAGGAACAATACAAGCAGGAATTGCTCGATGTTCTGGATGAGTTTGATACAGAGTATGAGAGAAATCCCGATAGAAAAATCCAGACTATAATGGCGTTGTCGGAGCTGGAGGGCGAGATTATTGCAGAGAAACTGGTCCGCTTTTTGGAAGATGTGAATGAAACGGCCCGATATCAGACCGTTGTGGCTCTGGCAAAACTCGAATTTGAGCTGGCCAGGGAGCCATTGCTGAAAACCATGTGTGAAGACGAAAGTATTCGAGTGCGAAATGAAGTGGTGGATGTTTTTTGCACATTGGAATGGTCAACCTCTGGCGCTAAAAAACAGGTAGCAGCCATTCTTCCTTCCGGATACAAACAGGATAAATCTGGAAAAATTATTCGCCTTGGAAACGCTTGAAAAGTTATTTGTTTCTATATCTGCTGGCGATTCAATAAAATCAACAATTTCGGTTTCAATGTGGATGAAAAAAGGGTTTACATCTGCCGATGTATTCTCTAGTATTCCTGTCTGACTAAATTAGAAGTTCTATACAAAGGTATGATAGGAGAAAATCTATGAGCAAAAAGCTGATTTTAGCCATTTGTGCACTGGGAACCATGCTGTCTGGTGGTAAGTGCAGTCGTGAACATGTTCATTCCGTTGAAATGATGAACAGTTGCGTGGAGTATCATCGGCGCAAGCTGTATCCGCAGGCAATTCGCGATTGCAGTAAGGCCGTAAGTCTCGATCCGGAGAACGAGAAGGCGTTCCACAATCTTTCCATCGTGTACATCGAAACCAAAGAATATGAGCAGGCTGCACGAAATCTGCAGCAGGCCATCAGCCTTTCCGGCGATATTCCGCTGTATTACTATCAGCTGGGTGAGGTGTACCAGTGGATGCAGCAGTGGGAGCGCGCCGCTGAAGCCTTCAAGAAGGCGATTGAATTGGATGACAATCTTTACAAGGCGCATTATCGGCTGGGGGTTGTTTATCAGGCAATGGATAATCCTCAGCAGGCATTGCAGAAGTACACGGATTCTCTGATGAAAAACGGCAAGTTTTTCGATGCGTATCGTGAGCTGGGCAGCCTGTATCTGGATTATGATTTCGTTCCTCAGGCAGAGCAAGTGCTCCAGGAGGGGATTAAAGCGCTGGTGGGACGCGGGGACGAATTGGCCGTTCTTCACTCCAGATTAGGTGCTGTTTATTCGGAAAAGAAACAGTATGAAGAAGCCATTGCTCAGTTCCGCAAAGCACTCGAATTGAAACCCAATATGGTAGATGCCATGTTCAGCCTGGGTTGGAATTACTCCTATGTAAACAAAGAGAATGCCAAAATATGGTTGCAGAAATTTATGGAATCCGCCAACAAGGATACACCTCCTGATTACCTGACCGCTGCCCAGTCACGCTTGACAGAAATAGAAGTTGGGTCACCTATACATTAGTGTAAATTTTATTAAAAATGTCTGACAGATTACGTCGAGCGTTTTGGGGAAGATTCCAGACGGATGCAGAAGACAAATGATCGGTGCCAGGTGTTATGGCGTGACATACCAGGGGAGTATGAATTGCCTGCAATGATTGTGGCGGGCATGAGATGGGATAGAACAATTAAATACGCGCAATGTCATCCTTTATTTATTCAGCGAATTCATATAAATACAGCCGCAAAACGAGGTTGATTTTAAATACTTCGAGGAGTGCAAAATGACGAACAATTCCGGTACGGATAACAACAGCCAGGTAGATGTAACTGAAGAAGAGGAAATGGAACAATACGAAGACATTTCAGCATCCGGCCAGGAGGAAATTGCAGAACCTGAGATTATAGAAGTGAGCAGAGAAGTATCTGATGCGTTGGCGACGGCCATTGAAGCTGCCACCGCTGCGGAAGAGGAAGGGGCGGAACAGGGAATCAAAGTATGGCAGACCGACGCATGGAATGCGGATCCCGGACATCCTTTGATATTGGAAGCGTTGGAGCGTCTGTATGCCGATACGCAAAAATGGAGTGGCCTCGCGGATTTCCTGAAACGCATGGGGCGCAAAATTGAAGATGATGGTAAATTCGTCGAAACGCACATGATGTTGGCGCGCATTTATGATGAGTACCTGAGCCAGGATGCGATGGTTGTCGCGACCTACCAGGGAATTCTCAAAAAGAAGAAAAATTATCTGCCCGCCCTGGATGCGGCCATTGAAAAATATGAATCGATGGAGCGCTGGCCGGATTTGGTGAAAATGCTCAAAGCCAAAGGTGAGTTGATTCGAGATAAAGACGAACAGGTCGAATTGTGGTTGCGGGTTGCCAATCTGTTCATGAATCAGTTTTCCAATCAGGCGGAAGCAATTAAAGCGTTCGAAAAGGTACTCGAAGCGGATTCGGAACATCCCGAGGCAATCGATTTTCTGAAGGACATGTATGAGAAGCGTCGCGACTGGAAAAAGCTGATCGACATGATGGATTTGCAAGCGGCGGCCCTGAACGACGGACCGGAGAAAATCGACGCACTCGTGGAAATCGCCAGAATGAGCGCCGAACGGCTGAAGAAACCGGAGATCTGCATCGAGCGTTGGGAAGCGGTTCTCGAACAGGATCCGGAGCACTCCGAGGCACTTGAGGATTTGTCCAATTTTTACGAACGTGCCAGGGAATGGGAGAAGCTGGCGGATGTTCTGGAAAAGAAAGTTTTGCATGCCGGCAACAGCGATGAACAAAAGGAAATCTATCAAAAGCTGGGCGTCGTTTACGGCGACAAAATAAATGACGATGCCAAAGCGGTTGAGGTGCTCAAGGCGTTGCTTGATATCGATCCTGATGATCGTCGGGCGCAGGAACAGTTGAAAAAGAGGTATCTGGCTCTTCAGGCATGGGAAGAGTTGGAAGCCTTTTATGCCGAATCAGAGAAATGGGATGAATTTATCCGTGTTCTCGAGAGAGAGGCCGGTAAAGAAGACGCGGCGCTGGAAGCGAAAGTAGGTCTGTACTTTAAAATAGCCGAGCTTCAACGGGAGAAGAAAGAGCGTATCGATAAGACGGCCGAAGCTCTGCAGGAAGTCTTGAAACTGGACCCCACCAATCTGGACGCAGCCGAACTGTTGATTCCCATTTACGAGGAAGCCGGAAATGAAGCTGCACTGCTCGCAGATGTCCTTGAAGTAAAGCTGGGGCATATTGACGACGCGACAGAAGCCCAGGCGTTGCTGCAACGTATTTCCAAACTTGTGGAGGACGAAGTAGGGGACGCAGAGCGGGCGTTTGCCGGTTTTCTGAAAGCATTCGAAAATGAGCCCACCGATGAGATATGCCAGGACGATCTGGAGCGCACCGCAGGAAAAGCAGGGCGTTGGGAAGATGTTTTGGCAGCGTACAGGAGTGCGTATGAAGCAGCCAAAGGGGATGACAAAATAGATTTGCGAATTCGCATGGCCCGCGTCATGAATGAGGAGCTCGGGCGTTCTGAAGAGGCATTGAAACATTTTGATGCGATTCTCGAAGAGGACCCCAAGAACGCGAAAGCCATCTATGCGCTTGAGCGTATCTATGCGCAAATGGGTCGGTTCGAGGAACTCCTTGATATTTATGCCCGTCGTATTGAGATGGCAGCGGATGATGATGAACGCAAGGAGATTTATTACAATCAGGCATTGCTGTGGGAAGAAGAGATTGATGACACGCAGAAGGCCATTGATGTGTACAAAAAAATCATCAAGATGGCAGGCGATGAGCAGCGCTCTCTTGCGGCATTGGATAGATTGTATGCGCGAGATGAAAAATGGAGCGATGTTGCATCGATAATTGAACGTGAGTTGGCAGTCGGCCCTGAGCGAATCGACGACGAGGTTGAGCTGAAATTTCGACTCGGTATGGTCAGCGCCCAGTATTTGGATGAAACAGCGCGTGCGCTGGAGTGTTTCCGCGAGGTATTGCTGATTGATGCGGGGCATGAAGGGGCTGTCAGCGCTCTGGAGAGCATGCTCGATAACAACGATTTTAAAGGCGAAGCTGCCGAGATTCTTGCGCCGTTGTATGAAGAACAGGGACAGTGGGAACAGCTGGTGAAAGCAACCGAAATATTGGTTGAAACATCTGATGATAACACTGAGAAATACGATTTGCTGATGAAAGTGGGTGCCATTTGCGGTCATCAACTTGAATCTTCAGAGAATGCCTTTGACGCCTATGCGCGGGCGTTTATTACGAATCCGGATTATCCGGATGCGCTCGAACAAATGGAAGGCATTGCAGCGATTCTGGATAATTGGAAGGCCCTGGTTGTCATTATGGAGAAGGGGGCCCGGTCTACAGAAGACAACGATAACAGAAAAGCATTGTGGCTGAAGGCAGCACAGATATTCGATACTCAGCTTGATTCCACCCAATCCGCTGTGGAGGCCTACAGAAACGCATTGAAGGCAGACATGCAATGTGCCGATGCGATTCTGGCTCTGGAAGATATTTATGGTCGGGAAGAGAAATGGGAGGATTTGGTCGAGATTCTGTCGGTGAAAGTGGATGCCGTCACAGACTCTGAGGAAAAACAGGAAATTTACCGGCATATGGCGCGTATTTATGAGGAGATGCTTGAAAATGCCGACGCTTCAGTGCGCTGCATGCTCGAAATCCTCAATATAGATCCGTCCAATGTCGACGCATTGCAGACTCTCGACAGATTGTTTGTTGTTCTGGAAAAATGGACGGATCTTGCAGATAACCTGTCTCAGCAGTTGGGATTGGAGACAGAACCGGATCGGATTATTGAACTGAAACTCCGTTTGGCCGATCTGCAGGAAAATAAACTCGATGAGATATCGGCAGCTGTGGAGATTTACCGCGAAGTATTGGAGATGGATTCGTCGAGTGATGCTGCAATCGAAGCCCTCGAAAGAATTTTAGAGAATCCTGAATTCAAAAATGACGTCGCGGCGATTCTCGAACCCCTGTATCGAGACCTTGGTGACTGGCAGAAACTGGTGGGCGTCATCGAGATTATGGTCGACGCGGAGGAGACAGTTGATCGGCGGGTGGAGTTACTCCATGAAATTGCCAATCTGTACGAAACAGTGGGAGACAATCCCGAGCGCGCCTTTGCAACCCTGGGACGCGCGCTAAAAGAAGATCCAGAGCAGGAGCGCACGCAGGAGGAGCTGGAACGAATGGCGCGTGTTCTGGATTATTACCGCCAATTGGCCGATTTGTATGGCGAGCAGGTTGGGGCTTTGGAGGATACAGATGTTCAGGCGGCATATCATTTGAAGATTGCCGGAATATGTGAAGAACAACTGCAGGATGTGGCCCGTGCGATTGCGCACTATCGGGAAGTTCTTGCCCTCGATCCCACACATCTGGATGCGGCATCAGCGCTGGAAAGATCGTACCAGATTAATGAAGACTATGAGTCTCTGGCCGGAATTTATCTCAAGAAAACCGAGATGGTTCCGGATATGGATGAGCAAAAAGAGTTGCTGTTTAAAGCGTCTCAGATTTACGAAGAGGTTCTCGAAAACGTTGAAAAGGCCATTGAAGTTTATCAACGCATTTTAGAAATCGATTCTGATGAATTACAGGCAATTAATCAGTTGGAAGGACTGTTCCTGCGTCTTGAGCGCTGGGACGAGCTGCAGGCCATTTACAATCAGAAGGTTGACCTGGTCGACATGCCGGACGATAAGAAGGAAGTCCTGTATGTGCTGGGGGCAATGTACGAGCGCGAATTGAATGACAGTGCACGTGCGATAACCACTTATCAGCGCATCCTCGAATTTGATCCGGATGATTTTCAGGCGATATCCAGGTTGGACATGCTTTATGCGGAGGCAGAGGAATGGGAAGATCTCCTGTCAATTCTTGAGCGAGAGATAGAGTTGGTCGTAGACCCGGATGAATCCGTTTCATTTAAGTACCGTATTGCTGAACTGTATGTGCGTCATCTTGAGGATGTGGCCCGTGCGGTGGACTATTTAAAGGATATTCTGACGGTCTCTCCCGATCACGAACCGACAGTGCGGTTGCTTGAGGAACTGGTTGCCGGAGATGCGGAGCCCATGTTGGCTGCCGAAGTTCTGGAGCCCCTGTATCAGGATTTGGCCGAGTGGCGGAAACTGATTGGGCTCTTTGAAGTGAAACTGAAACACGTTGAAGACGATTGGCAGAAAGTTGAATTGTATCATAAAGCAGCGGAGTTGCTGCAGAGTGACTTGCATCTGGATTCGCCGGCTGAAGCATTCGAAATGTATGCCAGATCGCTGCAGGTCGAACCTGCCAATGAAATTACATTGGGCCAATTGGATGCACTGGCGCATACCACAGGCAAATGGGCGGAGCTGGCAAAGATTCTGGATGATAGACTTGAAAATCTTGAGGACGATGAAGCACGCATTGTTCTGGGGCTCAAAGCAGCCACTGTCTACGAAGTCAGTCTTGACAACATTGAAGCCGCTATTGCGCGATATCAGCGGGTATTGGATGTTGAACCTGATAATCGGGACGCTATTTTAAGTCTGGATAAGCTTTATCAGATTGGGGAGCAATGGGACAAACTGGCGGCGATTCTGCAAAAAGAAGCGCTGTTGATGGATGATCCGGAAGAAAGCCTGAATGTGCAGTTCCGTTTGGGGCAGTTGTACCAGCAGGAACTCCTTGAAATTGAAAAAGCGGTTGAGGTGTATCGCGAAATCCTGGCGGCGGAGCCCGCATTTGATTCTGCGATTTCTGCTCTGGAATTCCTCTTTACAGAGGGGCATATGAGAGCTGAAATCGTTGAAATTCTGGAGCCACTGTTGCAGATGCAAGGGGAGTGGTCGAAGTTGGTTTCCCTTTACCAGCGGCAACTTGAGGTTATTGAAGATCAGGAAGATCGCGTTGCCATGCATCACCGAATAGCTGAAACGTTTGAAGACAAGCTTCTCGATCCGGTTGAGGCGTTTGGATGGTATTGTCGTGCCTTTGCGCAGGATCCCTACAACGAACGTTCAACAATCGATGTAGAGCGGTTGGCCGGCGCCACAGATTCATGGAGTGAACTGGCGGATGCCTATGAGCAGTTGTTTGGCACATTTGAAGACGAGGAAACCAAAAAACTGGTGGCCAAACGCGCCGCTCGCGTCACGGAAGAAGAGTTGCAGGATGCTGCTCGGGCGGAACGCGCATATCGTGCCTGTCTGGAATTGGGAGATGACGATATCGAAGTTCTGCAGGCGTTAGATCGGATTTACTCTCAGCATATGGAGTGGGAGCATCTGGTTGGCATATTGGATAAATTGTCAAAAGTGGACGAATCTGTTTCTGAGCAGGTTCAATACATTTTCCGAATGGGGGATGTACTCGAAACACAACTGGACGAAATCGAAAAAGCACGCGTTGCTTTCCACTTAATCGTCGATGAACTGGAGCCAACACACACCGAAGCATTGGAGCGACTGGAAACCATTTATGCCAATCTTGAAGATTGGGAATCGCTTTATACAATTTACGAGAAGATGCGGGATTGCGCCACCAACGATGCAGACCAGGCGGACCTGTACGCAAAACTGGCCACAATTGCAGCGGATTGTCTCGACAATATTCCTAAAGCCATTGAGTTGTGGGAAGCTGTCCTTGACACGCTTGGCGAAGATGCGCACGCACTGGAGGCGCTTGGTGATTTGTATGCACGGCAGGAGAACTGGGATGAGTTGGTGGAGGTTTTGGAACGCGCGGTGTCCATTGCGGACGACGATGACGCCAGAGTTCGGATTTACAGTCAACTCGGTACAGTTTGGGGTGAGTGTCTCGACAGGGACAGAACGGCGCTGGAAAACTGGCAAAACGTGTTGTCCATCGATCTCGAGAATATCCCGGCACTTCAGGCAATTGCCAAAATTTACGAATCCAACCATGAGTGGGAGGATTTGATTGAAACGCTGGAACGACTGATTGAAGTTGGCATTTCGGTTTTTGAGACCGAAGAAATTAAAGCTTATTATGCCCAGCTCGGAAAAATTCTTGCCGAGGTTGTGGAACGGCCGCTGGATGCCATAGATGCTTTAAGACGTTCGTTGGACATTGATCCCACAGATTTGAACACCGTTCAATCTCTGGAGACGCTGTATCGAAGCCAGGAACTCTGGGACGATATGGTGGAAATGCTCGGGCGCAAAGCGGACCTCCTGGAAGGGGACACCCAGATTGAAACCTGGTTGGCACAGGCATCTGCCATGGAGGAGCTGCTGGAGCAGCCGTTGTTGGCTAAAAAGCCTTACCTGAAGATCCTGATTGCGGCGCCGCTGCACGAACACGCCTTTGAGCGAACCGTGGAAATTCTGACGGAAGAGGGCGCATTTGACGATTTGATTCAATTGTATTCCGTACGCCTTGAAAATGTCAGCGATGACCAGGCTCAGATTAAATTGCTGCACAAAGCGGCGGTGATTTATGAAGAAAAATTGAACCAGGCAGAAAACGCATTCCTGGTGATGCAGCGTGCTTTTGAAATTGATTACTCCAATGACGCCACCGGAGATCATCTGGAACGTCTGGCTTCCGAAACTGGCAAATGGCAGGAGCTGCTGGGCGGGTGCAACCAGATTCTGGCGGCAACACAGGACACAAAAATTCAAATCGATTTGTGCCTTAAAATTGGTAAATGGTACTCGGCAATTGGAAACCCGGAGTACGCGATTCAATATTATCAGCAAGTGCTGACTCTGGATGCGAACAACGTCCCGGCGTTGCGGCTCATGGGCGAGTTGTATCGAGGCGCCAAGCAATGGACCGAGCTGGTAGAGGTTTTGAAAAAAGCAGTCAGTTGCGAGGACAAGCCCGAAAAGAAAAAAGATATTCTGGTCGATCTTGGCGAGATTTATCTGGAGTACATGGAGGATTTCCCGGAAGCGAAGCGCGTCTATCGGGAAGCTCTGGATATTGATCCGGCGCTGGAACCCGCGTTGCTGGCCCTTGAGCGAATGTTCAAAACGACTGAAAACTGGGAGGAACTGATTCCTGTTCTTCGCAGAAAAATTGGTGTGCTCGATGAAACGGACACCGAATCGATTATTCGCACCAGACAGCGTATCGCTGAAATATATGAGACGAACCTGGATGAGCTGGCGAAAGCCACCGAGGAATATAAAGCGAATCTGGATATCGATCCTGGTCATATCCCGTCGTTGAAAGGGCTGGAACGATTATTTGAAAAACGCGAAATGTGGCAGGATTTGCTCGATATCCTGGAAATTCAGCTCGAATATGCCACCAGTGAAGGTGAGCGCATCGAATTATTACTGAGAATTGCCGGAATGCTTGAGAAAGAGTTCCGTAAACCAGAAAAAGCAATTGAGCGTCTCGAAGAAGTCGTAATGATCGATCCCACTGAAATTCGCGGTCTGGAGTCGTTGGAACGGTTGTATCGCGTGGTACAGAAATGGGATGAGCTTATCGATACTCTGGAAAAACACATTGATGCGACACTTGATAGGGAAGATCGTGTTCCGCTTTTGGAGAATATGGGTAAAGTTTTTGCGCTTGAGTTGAAGGAAATCGATCGGGCGATGGATACCTATGTTCAGATTCTGGACATTGATCCGGAGAATATTGATGCTCTCGATAATCTGGCCAGGATGCAGGTGAAAGCGGAAGACTGGGTCTCTGCCCATGATACATTGAGCCGGTTGGCGCAAACTGTTGAGGATGAGGACAGGCAGGTCGATTTGTATTTCCGTCTTGGGGAATTGAATGAAACCCATTTGCAGGATCGCGGCGCGGCTGTTGATCATTTCCGTTCGGCGCTCGATATCAATTCGGGACACTTGAATACTCTGGCATCATTGTGTGCCATTCACATTGATGAAGGCGAGTGGCTAGCTGCCTGCGAGACACTGGAAATGCAACAGGAACACACCGAAAACAAACGGCAAAAATCCAAATTGCAGTACCAGTTGGGTGACTTGTATCGTGACAAACTCAATGATGAGGCAAATGCTATTGAGTGGTTTGAAAAAGCACTTGAATCCAACGCTGACAACGAAAAAGCTGCTGAGCCACTTGTCGACGTATACATCGATGCTGAACGGTACGCAGAAGCGGAACGATTGTTGGATATGCTCATTCGTCTGGGTGGAAAGCGGTCTCCAGAGGAATTGCAACCGCTGCAGACGAAACTGGGCCGCGTTGCAGATAAACTGAACAACCGGGAGAAAGCGCTTAAGGCTTACCAGTCAGCGTATGATGTGAATCCGCAGCATCTGCCGGCGTTGTTGAATTTGGCAGATTGTTTGTACAGAGCGGAAGAGTGGGATAAAGCATTTAAGCTATACCAAATGGTATTGGTTCATCACCGTGACGATCGCAGCAAGGATGAAATTGTTGATATTTTCTATCGACTTGGAAATATCAAAGCCAAGGTGAAAGAGAGAAGAAAAGCGCTGAATATGTTCGACAAAGCGCTGGAAATTGATGGCAATCATGTTCCTACTCTGGAGGCAGTTATCGAACTGCAGGAAGAGCAGAAGAATTACGAGCAGGTTATCCATTTCAAGAAGATACTTATCGATGCGGTCGAAGAGACTGGAAGACAATTCGAACTGTATGAAGAAATTGGCGATATTTGGCAGAGCAATCTGAAAAACCCTCAAAAAGCGATTTCTGCATACCAGGAAGCGTGTCACATCGACCCGGATAACAGACCGATTTTGCACAAGTTGCTCCCATTGTATCAGGCAACCAAGCAATGGCAGAATGTGGTTGAGACAGTTAATCGAGTCTGTGAGATGGAAGAAGATAAAGAGAAACTTGCCAGACTCTACTACACCATTGCTGTTATTTTCAGGGATGAAATCAAAAGTGCCGAAGATGCGGTGGAGTATTTCAACCGGTCTTTGGATAACAGTATTGAAAACCTGAAAGCATTTGAGGCGATAGATCGAATTCTGACGCAGAAAAAAGCCTGGAAGGAGTTGGAGCGGAATTATCGCAAGATGATTCATCGAATTACCGGCAAGGGCAAAAAAGATGTGGAAATCAATCTGTGGCATTTCCTTGGCGAAATCTATCGAACACGAATGGGACAGTTTGAAGCTGCCGCTGAGGCATTTAAGATGGCATCCACTCTGGACCCCGAAAACGTGCTGCGCCACGAAATCCTTGCTGAGTTGTATTCGAGAATGGATGACCGTTTGGAAGATGCGGTGCGCGAGCATATGGCGCTTATTGCGCAAAAGCCGTATAAAGTGGATTCATACAAGGCATTGCGGCGTCTCTATTTTGAACATCGTCAATATGACAAAGCGTGGTGTCTCTGTGCCACGTTGGCGTTTCTGAAGAAGGCGGATGTGGAAGAACAACAATTCTTCGAACAGTATCGGACCAAAGGAACCGTTCGCGCCCAGGCGCGCCTCGACAATGAACGCTGGATAAAAGACGTTTTCCACGCTGATGAATCCATCTACATGGGCAAGATTTTTGAGTATGTGACCAATGCGGTTCGCTCGTTTAAAGTATTGCCCATTAAGAACTATGGATTGAAAAAAGGGCAGAAACGACCTGTCAATGATACGCTCACGTTCTCCAAAACGTTCTTCTATGCAGCACAGGTTATTAACCTGCCTGTGATTCCAGAGTTGTACTTGCAGGATGACCGCGCCGGCGGGCTAAACTTTGCCATTACCGAGCCGATGGCATCCGCCTGCGGCGCCACGCTGCTGTCGGGATATCAACCCAACGAGCTTCTGTTTATGGTGACCAAGCACCTGACGTATTACCGACCGGAGCACTATATTCGCTGGATATTGCCGTCCCATTCGGAATTAAAAATGCTGATGCTCGCAGCTATCAAACTGGGGAATCCCAGTGCGAAGATTCCGGAAGACGCAGTGCTGAAAAACTGGATGAAGCAACTCGGTTCCACCATGAGCCCCATGGAAATTGAAGGACTGCGTAAAGTGGTGAATAAATTCCTGAAATCCGGCGAACAGGCGGATTTGAAAAAATGGATTCGCAGTTTGGAATTGACAGCATGCCGTGCCGGATTCCTGTTATGCAACGATTTGGAAACCGCTGCACGCATGATCCAGGCCGACCCCACCGCAGTGGACGACATGTCTCAGACGGACAAAATCAAGGAATTAGTCCTGTTCAGCGTTTCTCCGGAATACTTCCGTCTAAGGGAAGCTCTGGGCATTGTGATTGGCGCCTAGCTGGCAAAAATAAAATGAAGGACCCCGAAGGCCTATGGTTTTCGGGGTTTTTTATTTGTGGCGTGTTCAAGGAGTATTATTGGAATGTCTGACGAAATAAAAACGGTGGATTTAGTTGTTCTTGGGGGAGGTCCCGGTGGATACACTGCGGCTTTCCGCGCTGCAGACCTCGGTTTGAGAACTGCAATTGTAGAGAGGTACGACGTGCTTGGAGGCGTGTGTTTGAACGTTGGATGCGTTCCGTCCAAAGCATTGCTTCATGCCGCATCTCTGATTGAAGGGGTCCAGCACTTTCATGCATCCGGCGTGATGAAAACCACGGTCAGTTGTGACATAGACGGGTTGCGCAAATGGAAAGATGAAGTGGTTGGGAATCTGAACAACGGGCTTTCCAGCCTGGCGAAGAGACGCAAAATCGACATATTGAACGGCAGGGGATCGTTTGTGTCTCCAAATCAAATCGAAATCAAATCGCGAGATGGTGTCTCAACGATTCAGTTCACAAATGCAATTGTCGCCACAGGATCGCACTCTGCAAAGTTGCCATTTCTTCCAGATGATGACTCCATCTGGGATTCCACCGATGCGTTGCGATTATCCCATGTGCCCACACGGTTGCTTGTATTGGGGGGCGGTGTGATTGGACTGGAAATGGCTACCGTTTATCAGGCGCTGGGCAGCGACGTCAGCATCGTTGAGCTGGCGGATAGTATTCTGCCGGGAATAGATAAAACAACGGTGCGCCCATTGTTTTTAAGTATGAAGAAAAAGTGCACGATATACACCGATACAAAGGCGGTTGGTGTAAAAAGAACCGATGACCTTTTAAAGGTTGCGCTGGAAGGAAAAAAATGTCCGGAGCATCTGGTAGTGGACGCGATTTTAGTATCTGTGGGGCGACGTCCAAATGTGGACGACATCGGACTTGAATCCATTGGAATTGCGTTGGATGACCAAAAATTCATCCAGGTGGATGAGCAATGCCGCACCAGCGTACCGCATATTTTTGCCATAGGCGATGTCACCCGCGGGAGTATGCTGGCGCATCGCGCATCCGCAGACGGTCGAGTTGCGGCGGAAGTGGCGGCTGGACTATCCACACGCCGGTCATATCGTGCCATACCACAGGTGGCCTATACACATCCTGAGGTGGCCACTGTGGGCTTGAGTGAAATGGCGGCCACAGCCGAGGGCATTTCCGTGGGTATTGGGAAGTTTCCGTTTGCCGCAAGCGCGCGGGCAATGACCATTGGCGAGTCCGCCGGTTTTTCAAAGCTGATTTTCAACGCTGAAACAGACGAAATCATTGGTGCGGAATTGGTGGGCGCACACGCTGGAGAGCTGATTGCGGAGGCCGTTGTGGCGATACAGAATGGTCTGACCGTAAAACAGCTGACTGCAGCGGTTCATCCGCATCCCAGTCTGTCTGAAAGCACAATGATGGCGGCGGAGGTGTTCGAAGGCACAGTAACGGATTTGTTTATTCCCAAACGAAGCTGAGTTGTTCGGTTATTTGCATCCCTGCGGTTTCTGATTGGCCATTAGGATGTATGTGGCATTTTCATCAATTTCAACAGCCCATTGTTCCTTGAATTGCTTCTTTATTGATTGCAACAGGGAAGGGGGCAGGTGCTTCCACAATAAGAGCGTGCCAGTGAATGACGACTTTATGGTTGGCGTTTGCCCTGTAGCCAGCTTTTCCATGTAAAAAAGCTTGCCTTGTGCCCCCATGACTTTGGTTGCGAAGTAGATTTGTTTCGATTTCAGATCCTGCCAGATGAGGGTTTTGGGACTGGACATGCCCTGCATGTTCACATATTGATTGTCTGGCAATTCGGCTTCCACCGCGTCGGACGCTTCTCCAAGGTTCATCATCTGACACATACCGTCATGTTGGGGAGCGGGGGAATAGGGCGTATTGGCATCGGCTTTTTTTTTGTTTCCGCATCCGAAAAAAGAAAAGATAAAAGCAGTGAAGACCACAGCGTTAAATGATATATTCCACATGTACGTGCTCCTATGAAAAATTATAGAGATTTAAACTATTAATTCTTGACAACCCATTATCCAGGATTTAGAAAACTGTTCAAACTTTTTCACACCGGTTGCTTAACTACCAAACAATTTTACAAGCAAAAAAAACAAAAGCAGCCTTTAACTTTTAAAAATTTAAGGACATCCGTTCAGGTAATAAATGTCAATCCAACATCGCAATTAAGCGATCACACTACCAAAAAAACATAAAACGAGAGGAAACAAATGCATCTTAGGGATCTGAAGAACAAACCCGTCTCAGAGTTGGCACAAATGGCTACGGAACTGGGCATTGACGGCGTTGCCGGAATGCGTAAACAAGAGCTGATTTTTCAGCTGTTACAGACTGAATCGGAGAGAGATGGTTCGATTACCGGCGAAGGCGTACTGGAAGTACTGCCGGACGGTTTCGGATTTCTTCGCGCTCCCGATTACAACTATCTCCCCGGTCCGGATGATATTTATGTTTCTCCTTCTCAAATTAGAAGATTTACATTGCGCACAGGTGATATCGTCTCCGGCAATATCCGTCCGCCCAAGGAATCGGAACGCTATTTCGCTCTGTTAAAAGTTGAAAAGATCAACGGTGAGCCGCCAGAGGTTGCACAGACGAAAATTCTCTTTGACAACCTTACTCCGTTGTATCCCGACACTCGTTTCCAGCTGGAAACACCGGAGCAACCCAACGACTCGACTCGGATTATCGATTTGCTTTGCCCCATTGGCAAAGGACAGCGCTGTTTGATCGTATCTCCGCCTCGCGCAGGTAAAACCGTTTTACTCCAGCAGATTGCCAATGCCATCTCAGCCAATCATCCAGAAGCAAAACTTCATGTGCTGCTTATCGATGAGCGCCCTGAAGAGGTGACGGATATGGCCAGAAACGTGGATGGCGAAGTTGTCAGCTCCACGTTTGATGAGCCCGCACAACGACACGTGCAGGTGGCTGAAATGGTAATTGAAAAAGCCAAGCGTCTGGTAGAGCACAACGAAGACGTTGTTATTCTGCTTGACTCCATCACACGTCTGGCCCGTGCATACAACACTGTTGTTCCGCCGTCTGGAAAAATTCTCTCCGGTGGTGTGGATTCCAACGCATTGCATAAACCCAAACGATTCTTTGGGGCAGCTCGAAACATCGAAGGCGGCGGCAGCCTGACAATCATTGCTACGGCTCTGGTGGATACCGGTTCCCGTATGGATGAGGTGATTTTCGAGGAATTCAAAGGAACGGGTAACAGCGAGATTCATCTCGATCGCAAGCTGATGGAAAAACGTATCTTCCCTTGCATGGATATCAATCGCTCCTCCACCCGTAAAGAGGAACTTTTACTCGAAGAATTCATCCTTCAGCGCGTTTGGCTGCTTCGTCAGCTGCTGCACCCACTGAATGTTATTGACTCGATGGAGTTTTTGTTGGATAAGCTTCGCAGAACAAAGACCAACCAGGAATTCCTGGAGTCGATGAATCAGTAAGCAAACGCAACGGCATGAATACCCGGGCTACATTAAGCGTCCGGCGTGTGCCAAAGGGGTATAGAATGAAACAAGGAATACATCCAGATTATCAGCCAGTTACAATTACCTGTGCGTGTGGAAATACCATCGAAACACGTTCAACCAGAACGGAAAATTTCTCTATCGAAATTTGTTCCGAATGCCATCCGTTTTTCACCGGTAAACAAAAACTGGTTGACTCCGCAGGCCGTATCGAGCGTTTCCGTAAGAAATACGGCGATAATGCCACCAAAATTGGTAAATAATCCCTCACTTTTTGAGTAATTTTGCTATATATTCTGTCGTGTTGGTTCTCGTTTTGGAGAACGTAGGCAATGTCTCGTTCTAATGAGTGATTTGGAGTAGTAATGAACAAATCTGTACCTGTTGGCGGACAGGCGGTGATAGAAGGCGTCATGATGCGTTCACCGAACAGCCTGGCTGTTGCTGTCCGTAGGCCCGATAAGGAAATTGTGATTAAAGAGGCTGTGTGGCGTTCTATCTGGAATAAGTATCCCTTTTTCAAGTGGCCGTTTTTCAGAGGAACGGTTGTCATGATTGAAGCCATGATGAACGGTATGCAGGCATTGAATTTCTCGGCCAGGGAAGCCATGCCTCCCGAGGAAGATGCAAAATCCTCATCTGAAGCGGGCTCTCCGAAAGGAGACGACAAAGGCGGTGACTGGATGATGATGGCATTGCCCATGTTGCTGAGTGTCGTATTTGCCATTGGACTGTTTAAATTTGTTCCACATATGGCCGCTACTTACGCGGGGATTCTTTTCACCGGGACAGAATGGACCGTGGATGATATCAGCTATCATTTTGTAGATGGACTGGTTAAGGTAACCTTGTTTATCGCCTACGTGGCTGGAATCAGCTTGTTCAAAGATATTCGCAGAGTATTCATGTATCACGGCGCCGAGCATAAAGCCATATACACATATGAGGCTGGAGAAGATTTAACAGTCGAAAATGCGCGTCGGAAGTCCAGGCTGCATCCGCGCTGCGGCACGTCTTTTCTGATGGTGGTAATACTGGTCTTTATTATCGTATCTGCCATTCTTTTGCCCATGTTGCCCGAGTCACTGAAACCGACTGATGGAAAACCCTTTTACTTCCATCTGATATTGGTACTCGTAAAACTGCCATTGCTCATTCCGGTGGCGGGTATCTCCTACGAATTTAATCGCTTCGCCGGGAAGCACTGCAATCTGACTCTGATAAAACCACTGATGTGGCCGGGGTTGGCAATGCAACTGATTACCACAAAAGAACCCACAGATGATCAGCTGGAAATTGCTCTGGTGGCGCTGCGGACATCGCTATGGCGGGAAGAAGTGGGGCAGGCGGCCAATACTATCAGCGATGAGTTGTTGGTTTTTCAGGATTTTCAGGCATTTCAGAGCGCTTCTTCCAATTTGCGCGCATAACTTCAGGATGACAGGGATGATGGTATGTTTTTAGACAAACTGGCTAGAGTTGAAGAGAGATTTGAGGAAATAGAACAGAAATTGTGCCAATCGGACGTTATTTCTGATAGAGCAACCTTCACGAAGCTCTCCCGGGAACGCGCCGAAATTGAAGATATTGTACCCGTTTTTCGCGAGTATAAGAAAGTGTTATCGGATATTGAAGAGTGTAGGGAGTCGCTGGAATCCGGGGATGATGAATTGGCAGAGTTGGCCCGCATGGAGTTGCCGGAATTAGGCGAGAAGCGGGAAGCCCTTGAAAAATCACTCCAACTGTTGCTGCTCCCCAAAGACCCCAACGACGCAAAGAATATCATTCTTGAGGTTCGTGCGGGTACGGGCGGGGATGAAGCAGCATTGTTCGCCGCGGATCTGTTTCGCATGTATTCCCGATTTGCGGAGATAAAAGGCTGGAAAGTGGATATCATGAGTTCCTCCGGCACGGACGGTGGCGGGTTTAAGGAGGTCGTGGCCAACATTTCGGGAAAGCAGGTTTTTTCGAGCTTGAAGTACGAAAGTGGTGTGCACCGGGTTCAGCGAGTTCCCGTGACCGAAAGCCAGGGGCGAGTACACACGTCGGCATGCACTGTAGCGGTGCTCCCTGAAGCGGAGGAAGTGGAAGTCGATATAAATGACAAGGATTTGCGAATCGACGTGATGCGGGCCGGTGGGCCTGGGGGACAAAGTGTAAACACCACGGATTCAGCAGTGCGGATAACCCATCTTCCGTCCGGACTGGTGGTTATCTGTCAGGACGAAAAATCTCAACATAAGAACAAAGCCAAGGCAATGACCGTTTTAAGAGCACGTTTGTACGACAAACTGCAATCTGAAGCAGATGCAGAACGTGCGGCGAATCGGAAAAGCCAGGTTGGAAGTGGTGATCGCAGTCAGCGTATTCGGACGTACAATTTCCCACAGGGGAGAATTACAGACCATCGTGCCGGGTTGACGGTGCATAAGCTAGATACGATACTTCAAGGTGAATTGGGCGAATTTCTCGACTCCGTGGCTGCATATTTCCAGGCCGAAGCCCTGAGAGAACACAGCGAACAGGATTGACGCGAAACCCGCCGCATCATCCCAGGATATCATTATATTCTCTGAACGGCAGTCCCCACCTGAAAAATATGTCAATGGCTGCACATTATGTGCAGATTTACAGTAGTTACAACGCGAATTATTTTTCTAGAGATTGAGAATTTGTAAAATGGAAGTCTGCAGATGGGGCAGCTTACTGGGCACGATTGTAGAATATAATGATGGACAGGCAATGGAACTCGCTGTCCGAACTCTGTTTAACCTGCGTGTTTTTGATTTCGATACCGGGATTTTCATCAATCCATCGAGTGATTTCTTCACCAAGTTCGCTACGTTCTCTGGCCTTAGTAGCGGAAAATACCTTAATTGCGTTGTAGTTTTCCATTTCCGACGTCCTTTCCTAACGAAGACTTCATTGTCAAAAAAAACAGTCCTTATTTAAGTTCTATCAGGATAAAAAGCAATCAAAAAGAAGTTGTATTTTATTCGTGATTGGTTTTGACATAGATAGCATGAGTATAAACCGGGGCTCCTGAATAAAAATTGATTTTTTAAAATCCAGGGTTTCCAAAAGGCGAAAGAAAGGCCAATCATGATGAGCGACGACTGTATTTTCTGTAAAATTGTCAATGGGCAAATTCCATGTGCAAAACTGTACGAAGATGACAACGTTCTGGCGTTTGAAGATATACATCCAATTGCACCAACCCACTTTCTCGTAATTCCCAAAGAGCATATCCCAACACTGGATGATGTCGAGGAACATCACACCAAAACATTGGGACAAATGGCGTATGTGGCCAGTCAAATTGCGAAACAAAAAGGTGTTGGCGCTACAGGATATCGGCAAATTGTAAATTGCAGGGAGTCGGCGGGGCAGGTGGTATTCCATCTGCACCTGCATGTGATTGGCGGCAGAAAAATGGAGAGTATGGGGTAATCATGTCGCAGCATGAGGAAAACCCATTGCCCGCTCCCGAAACAGACAGATTCAATGTTCGTTTTATCGCGCTGGGGGCATTTATTATTTTTTTGGTACTGTTTGGTGCGGAAAAGCTGGTATGGAAGCTGGTGGACTCATCAACCCGTTCTTTTTTGAGTGACGCCATTGAAAGGGTCAGTGCTCCGAACATCACCAGCGAACAGAAAGATGCAATACGCAAGGAAACCCTCCATCGACTGGCCGTGCCTTCTATTATTGTTGTTGGCGCACTGGTTCTGCTGGCCCCGTTGGGGGTCGGACTATTGTTGGGGTGTCAATCCAAATCTCTGCTTAGTGCCCCCATTGCTGTGCTGACGGGGTATATTGTGACGCTTGCCATTTCACAGGCGGTTTCCCTGGGGGCTTTACTGATCGGTGTGCTATATGCGGTCATCTCAATTCTGGGGAGCGCAGGCGTAAAAAGACTACAAAAATGTCGCTATGGAAAGTAGAAATTCTGCTATATTTTTCCCGGGTTAAAGATGTTTGCGGTTGACGGTATTTTACTGTTGTGATACTCGACAGCCAGCTTTTTCAGGAGGAATCAGTCACGGATTCTGAGAGTAAAAAGATGTTGCGACAGTCGCTGAATTATGTGGCTGTGGGGCTGGAGATGGGAATTTCGGTCGCAATAGGTATTGCGGCAGGAAGTTGGTTGGACTCGAAGTATGGCACGCATCAGATCTTTTTTTGGATAGGGTTTGTCGTTGGGCTGGGGGCAGCGGTTAAAGCTGTGACAGATGCAATACGAAAAATCCGAAAAGAGCTGAAATAATGACGAATCAGGCAATGTTGAAAAAAATTGATTGGTTCATTTTACTATATGGGATTTTGTTAAGTTGCGGCGTTTTTTTATTATGGGGAGCGGAATCGTTTATCAGTGTGTTCATTGGTGTCGCAGTCTCTTACATCAACTGGATATTGTCACGAACTGTTGGACATTTTCTGATTCGCCTGGGCAAAGGGGAGTTGGTCGTTATTATCCTGCTGCTGAAAACAATCGTCTTGATGGCCGTGGTGTTCCTGATATTGCTGTTGACTTCTGTAGAACCTATTTCTTTCATGATTGGATTATCCTCCCTGGTTGTCAGCGTTTTGACGAAATCTTTTTCTTTTTGTTTTGTAGAAGACGATACGGACAAAGGAGATAACGAATAAATGCCACATGGAATGTCATGGTTCGATTTGTTACTGCCGTATATTTCCCAATGGCGTGACCAGCTACAGCAATTCACCGGATTGTCCTATATTGAGAAGACGCCCATTAGTATTCAATATGTGATCGCTCTGATTTTCATTTCGTTGCTGATTATTCTGTTGGTTCTTTCAGTTCGACCGAAACTGACAAATATTGAAAAAGGCCTCATGCCTGATGCCAGACTGAATACGCGTACTTTTTTTGAGATGATGATTGAAGGTGTCCTCAATATGATGGACACCACCATGAGTCGAAAACATGCGCTGTTTTTTTTACCGTTGATTGCCACCTGTGCCTTTATGATCTTTTTTTCAAATTTTCTGGGGTTGATTCCCGGATTTTTGCCCCCGACTGCCAATTTTAATACGACGTTTTCCATGGCGGTGATTATTTTTTTTGTTACACATATATATGGCGTCAAAGAGCAGGGGTTGCGTTATTTTGCTCATTTTTTTGGACCGATTCGAAAATGGTATGCATTTCCGTTTATGCTCATGATGTTCGCCATTGAAGTGGTCAGTCATCTCTCCAGACCGCTCTCTCTTGGCGTACGTCTGGCGGGTAATATGTTGGCCGATCATACTGTGGTGGCAACCTTTACACTGCTGGTGCCCTTTCTGCTTCCAGTTCCGATGTTGCTGCTTGGGGTTTTAGTATGTATTGTTCAGGTTGCAGTCTTTTGTATCCTGTCGATGGTTTATATTGGAATGGCGGTTGCCCATGAAGAACATTGAGATCCCATGCGGGGCTCAAAAAGGAGACCGAAATATGCAATTTCGTAAAATATTAGTTTCTACTTCCTCAACTCTGATATTGTTTCTCATAGCGTCATCTGCATTTGCTCAAGCGCTTACTGAAGGTGCAGCTGCGGCAGAAGAAGAAATCGGCCTTCGTGCGCTCGGTGCGGGTGTGGCCATTGGACTGGCAGCGTTGGGTGGCTCCATCGGTCAGGGCATTTCTTCCGGCTTTGCGTTTCAAGGCATTGCTCGAAATCCCAAAATGACAAATAAAATTTTTACATTTATGATTTTGAGTCTGGCGCTGATCGAATCTTTGGTTATTTACGCTCTCGTTATCTCGTTCATGGTAAAACCCTGATTTCTTAATCTATTGCAAACTACATTGCATATTTTCCTTTCTGAAGGTTGAGGAAGAACTGAATGATGAGAAGTTTTTTTATTGTTGTGGCATGCTTCGTTGTCGCCAGTTGTGCTTCAACGCGCTTTGAGAAGCTGGCTGCCTCCGCAGAGTCTGTTGATCAGAAACAGCTCGATAAATTGATTCCCGCTCCCGTGGAAGCGCCGGAAAATCTGACAGTCACCCATCGCGTGGAGATAACGACATCCATGGGGGCAATGGTGGTTGGACTGTATGGGGATGCTGCTCCTAAAACGGTTCGAAATTTTTTGGCGTATGTTGAGTCGGGTTTTTTTGAGGGGCTCATTTTTCATCGTGTTATTCCCGGCTTCATGATTCAGGGCGGCGGATACACCCCCGATATGGATAAACGCGAGAGTGAGGAACCGATTCCTCTCGAGCTGATACCAGGTATTGACCACGTTGCCGGGACTATTTCAATGGCTCGAACAACCGAGCCGGACAGTGCGACCAGTCAATTTTTCATTTGCGTTGCGAGAACAGAACAATTGAATGGCGAATACGCTGCATTTGGTCGATTGGAACAGGGCATAGATGTGGCTTCGGCAATATCTCAAGTGAGTACACATTCTGTGGAATCTGAGCTTGCCGTTATGGACGATGTACCCGAAACCCCCGTTATCATCCAAAAGATGACAATTCTTAAGTGAACCCAAATCTCACCAGAAGATTGACAAATCGGCGTTCATGAACTGTCTGACCCATACCATCGGTTCTGTTTGAGAAGCACATCCGGAAACACTTTTTTTGATTCAAAGTGCAATAGAAATGATTTTGTGTTGGTTGGTAAAAATGAACAGGTTTCGATGTATATTATGTCAATAGAAAAATGTTCGTTACTGGTTGCAAATATATAAATCAGGGGAGAAACATTTCTGAATTTGAAGAAAGGCGTGATGTGTTTCCAGTTTGATACAAAAGTGGTTACTGGTTGGTTAGTTCCCAGTCGACAAAAACGTTGAGTGAGTCTGCGAATTCCTTCAAGTCGGATTCCACAATCTTTATAGCCAGGCCGCCTGTCGTATTGTAGGCCTTAAGGCTGTTTTTACGAATCCATCGACGGATTGTTTCGTTTGACACTTTACACATTTGTGCCACATCTTTCACTGAATAAACACGTTCACTGTTTGACATCTCAGAGCTCCTTTCACTCGAAATGAATTTGACCGACGCTTGCTGTTGAATTTTTCCAGAATTGTGTACAGCCAAGCTGGCGAAGAATATATTACAGATTAGTCGGTAATTTGACCATCTAAAAATTCAGAAATGATGTTCCAATTGTCGATGGTACGAGATCGGCGACATCCCCAAACATTGCAAAGGGCGAGGATGTGACTATCGGACAAATCGGAAGATGTGAATAGTTTTACCAGGTCTCCATCCTGACCATTTTCGAAGTTACAATGGCATTTGGCAAATGTGGGTAGCGGAGTTTGGCATTCTGGACAGAAAAACTGAAGCCTCTGACCGTCTTTCCAGCCCTGAAATCCTTTTTTTGTTCCGTCCCCATGGAACGGGGACAGGAAAACGATGCCTTCATTTACATCGCTTTTCAAAAGTACTTTTATCCCAGGATATCCATCAAAATCTTCATTGTCGTCAGCGATAAGATTATGGCCATTGGGACAATATGCTTCGGTAATAACGATAAAAACGTCATCGACCTGTTTAATGGTGGATTCCATGGGGGGAGGGGCTGAAATTCTGACCCTTTCCTGCTCTACATCCTTTTTTGCCATTTGGGACTCCTTAAACAATGGTTTCAAATACACGTATGTCAGTAAAACTACAGAGTCAAGTGAATCTGGCGATTTCTTTTTTCATAATTTTAAATAGTCGATTAAAGTCGATATATTGAGGAACTGGCGCGGAGTGATTATGGAATGGCCTGAAATTATCAGAGGGGAGATGGGGATTTCTTTTTCAGCAGTTTCTGGTACAGATGCTGGCCCAGGCTGTCTATCATTAATCTTTCGACCTTGTTTTCGACCAGGTCTCTTTCGGATTGATCTGCGTAAATAAATTTGATCCCCATTCCCGCTGGAGATTCCTCAGTGGCACTTTGGGTTTCCACTACCCATTTTACCTTTCCTTTTAATGTGATGGGCGCCGTCAACGATGGTATTTTCAGTTTGAAAATAAATTCTGTGTCGATGGGAAGGGGGGTATCCGTTTTGATAAATGTTCCGCCACGGCTGATGTTGCGCGTGTAATCCGCAAAAAACGTGTTGAGCCGGCGATATTCCACTTTGAGTTCGATTGGAGCCCTGGGGTGATTTCGCCGATCATCTTGATTCAAGTCTTCCACCTGGTTACCCTTTTGTTGCATATTAACAGGAGATTCAGGGACTGCTCCCCGCGATACTATGTTTTTAATTTACCTTATTGACCGCTTTGCGCAAATAGTACTAAGGCACTACTATGAAATTTTACATAAAAACCTTTGGTTGTCAGATGAATGTTCACGACAGTCGACGAATTGAAGAAATCCTGTCGAATGCGGGACATGTGGCTACGAACGAACCGGGGGACGCCCAAATCGCTCTGGTGAACAGTTGCACCATCCGCCAGAAGCCCTGGCATAAAGCGATTTCCGAAACGGGAAGATTACGCAAAGGAAAAATCTCGGGGCGAGACAAGCAGTTGCTGGTGGGACTGGTGGGCTGTGTTGCGCAACAGGAAGGCGATAACATATTTGATTTGTTGTCGCATGTAGACTTTGTAGTTTCTCCGGATAATTATAGTCAATTACCCGGAATCATTGATAATTTACTTAAAGAGAAAACTCAAATCGCAGTGACGGGGTTCTCCGAAGGTCGAGCAGAGGATTTCCTTTCCATTGAGCGTGTGGCGCAAGGCGAAGTCACGGCTTTTGTTACTATTATGAAAGGTTGCCAGGAGCGTTGTAAATATTGCATTGTTCCCACTGTTCGAGGCCCGGAACGGCATCGCGGTGCAGAGCAGATTCTGCACGAAATCAGGAATTTGGTCGCCAGCGGAGTGAAGGAAATCACGTTGCTGGGCCAGAAAGTCAATGCGTATCAGGCAGACGGACTGCGTTTTTCCGATTTGTTAAAAATGATTGATGAGGTTGCAGGGCTGGAGAGATTGCGATTTACTTCGCCACATCCAAGGCACATGACGCCCGATGTAACCGATTGTTTTGGCCAGCTGCGCACCCTGTGTGAAGCAATTCATCTGCCAGTACAATCGGGTTCAAATGCGACTTTGAAACGTATGGGGCGCAGATACACAAGAGAAGATTACCTGGCGGTTGTTGCGCGACTGAAACAGGCGTGTCCTGAAATTTCGATTTCCACCGATTTAATTATTGGTTATCCAGGAGAGACGGAAGCCGAATTTGAGCAGACGCTTTCGCTGATTGAAGAGGTTGGATATTCCGCTGCGTTCTCCTTCAAGTTTTCGCCCAGACCCTTCACTCCCGCCGGGAAACTCGACGATGATGTATCTGAAGAAGAAAAGAGCAGACGCCTTGCAAATGTTCATGCCCTGGTGAATCAGCAGGAAAAATCATTTCGGGACAATTTGCGAAATTCTGTACTTGAGGTATTGGTTGAAGGGGAGGGCAGGATGGACAGACAATTGACAGGACGCGCAAGAAATTATCAGATTGTAAACTTTGTATCTGCGCAATCCATCAACGAAATGGTCGGAAAGCTTGTTAATGTGCGCGTAACGGAAGTTCATCCCAACAGCCTGGAGGGAGAGCTCGTTTGAAAACTTTTCGGATATTGGAAAAGCCAGGCACCTGGCTTTTCGCGTTGATTATCTACCTGATGATGATTTTCATGGTTTCTCATTTGAGTTCGCAGCAGATAGGCCAGTTGCCCATTGCTGTATGGGACAAGTTGGTGCATTTCCTGGAGTACATGCCCGTCGGTTTAATGGTAACCGGGCTGCTGCATGCAAAATGGCCAAATGTCGCGTGGGGACGCACTATTTTTGGGGCAATCGTCATTGTGGCCATATTGGGGGGACTTGACGAGTTTCACCAGTCTTTTGTCCCCGGGAGAACCGTCTCTGCAGGGGATGTGGTCGCCGATACGATGGGAGCCACCGTTGGCGCGTTGTCCGCGGCGGCTCTGTTGAAGGGGCTTCGTCAGCGTCTGGTGTCCGTGTCGGCATCCTCAAATCTTCATCACTGAACGTTGAGATTTTTAGTCTTTGTAGCGATTTCTGTTTGGGATCCAGAAAAGCATCTCGATACCGGCCAATGCGAACAATCCGTCATATCCATCAGCGGTCATCCATGTGGTGGTGATGACCGGCGCAATAGTCATTTTACGAGTTATGCGAAACTCATAGAGCAGTGACATCGCCAGTGTTCCAGGGCCGCCAAATCCAAACTCCCATTTATTCTCCCCTTGCGCAAATCCAAAACCAAAGCCTGCAGAAGGGCGAATCCCCAACCCTTTCCACGGATAAATGGAGAGATCCAGCAGCAGCGCGAATGCCGATATTTGAACGTGTTCTGCTTTGGAATTGAGAAACTGCACCTGGAATCCCAGTGCAATATGATCTCCGAATGCATCACCCACGCGTAGAGCACCGGCGCCGGAATGCAAAGGTCCGTATTTCAGCGCTTTATGGTCATCGTTTTTTTCGAGCCAGGTGTACAGTTGAACGTAGTTCAATGAGCCGCCAACGTATGAAGCGGGTCTGCGCTTTACTGCCGGATCGTCTCGCCAGTGAAGAGACGGGGTGTCCGCTGACCCTACAGAATCCGTCGTGGCGACATCGATGGATACCGTTCGGGCGTTTTTCTCACCTGCTATGGATTCACTCGCGTTTAACGCGAGCGCTACAATTAAACATGCAATTGGAATTAGTGATTTCATGTGATGCTGATTTAATTACTTCAGCGCGCACTTTTCAAGTTCTTTTTCCTGTTCCTCGGTTAGATCTGGTGCGCCCATAATAATGCTTCCCACACGATCCCATTCAAAGCCGTGCGGTCGTTTGTTGGACCACCAGATAACCATGGCCCGACCTTTAATGTTTTGCAGCGGGACAGTTCCCCACATACGCGAATCGCTTGACCTGTCCCGATTATCCCCCATCACAAAAACCTGATCATCCGGTACTTTTACGGGTTCAAAATCATCAAACAGATATTCTTCAACTATCGTATAGCTGTGGTCGCCATGTTTTTCCACCCAGAGGGAACTGGAGCGGTCCACCCATTCATCTGTAAGACTGTCTCTGGATTTGAAGGACCGTTTTCCCACTTTGCATCGCGAAATGGGTTTGCCGTTCACATAAACGACACTGCGCTTCACTTCAATAGTGTCACCTGGCAATCCAATCACCCTTTTAATGAAATCAGTTCCCACCAGAGTTTCTTCATAACCGTCGTTTGCATATCCCTGCTCCTGCCTGGAGGGTTTGGCAAATACGATGACGTCCCCATATGCCGGCGGGCCAAATTGTACCAGCTTCTTGTTTTGAAAGGGGAGAGATATGCCGTACTGATACTTGCTGACAAAAATGTGGTCCCCCACCATCAGTGTGGGAACCATCGATTCACTTGGAATCTTGAATGCTTCCACAGCGAAAAGGCGAAGGCCGAAGGCCACCAGCACTGCAATCCCAATGGACTCGAAATATTCGCGGCCCGGACTTTTTTGCGCAAAGGCCAGATGCTTATTGGCCATGGCCTCCAGCTTCTTCGCCAGAGACTGAACATCCCCATGCTCTTTTTTTTCAATCGCATTTTCCAGCGAGTGGATAAGGGCTTTTAATTCCGCAGTGTTCTTTTCCGAAATTTTCGCCGGATGCCGGGTCATTATTTTATGCACGCGTTTCATCAGCCCTATAGCGTTTTTCACTCGCCGGCTGCGATTGTACTGAGAGTCAAAATCCTTGTCGCGCCAGAAGGGCAGTTTGTTTTTGGAGGAGTATAGCAACACCACGAGGATTGCGAAAAGAAGGAGTACATACCACGGTTCAAATTCATCCACCACACGTGCTCGGTCCAGCAGGTCAATTGTAATCCAGGAGATGGAAAGCGGCAGCGCGACAAACCATACAACATACCAGAATTTATGAGAAAAATAACGAAGCTTCAATCTTTGTCTCCCATTTTATAGAAATTGTTTGCTGTTTAATATCCCTGTTATCGCTTTTACGCAATGATGGAATTTGAAAACCCTGACAGCGCTGAAACACCCATGGGATTTGTTTATTCCCGCGGGGCCCGGGTGTCATTGCTGCGAACCTTTAATTTTTTTAGTACCGAAGCTCTCTGACGTCCTTTGTATCGGGTATGCGCCGCCTCGCCTCTTTCGTTTAGCCGATGAGTTTTACGATCGAGTATCTGAATTTCGGCACGGACGTAAATGATTGGTCGCGGTACTGGATTCACACCGTCAGTCACATAAGCGTGTTTGAAGTTTTCAATTCGAACAGGCATATCTGCAACCCAGTGAACGACCTGGTATTGGGGAGATGAATGAACATTCTGCACCATGGGATTCAGATGATCCTGCAACTGATTGGTGCTATTCAATTGATTGGCAAGCTCTCGCAAATGGGTGTGACTCTCAATATAACTGGCAAATGGAAATAGCGTATTGTAGGACTCGCCCGGAAGAATGTAGTTGAATGGAAATAAATTTCGCGACAGGAAGTTGATGGCAGGCAGCACATCGTCTTTCGTAGCGGTGACCACTCTGAACCGAATTTTGTCGAACAGCTGTGCCGATAGCGGATCGTCTTTGGATAGTAGTTTGGTCACCATGCTGGCGCGTTGCTTGCGGCCGCCCATAAACTCAACGATGGGGAGTCTGTCGGCCATCATGTGGCTGATGGTTTGATAAATACGCGCTTCCGCTTTCTGAAACAACTGCTGATCTGTAATCGTCAGCGCCTGTCGGGCTTCTCCCGCATCGAAATGATTGATGATATGCATGGCTTTAAGCAGCGTGCATGCACAGAACTGGCGGTGCCGGGTATTGGAATTGGAAGCGATTTTAAACAGCTCCAGCAGGGAGGCGTTCCGAATGGGTTTGGGCATCGGAAAATCAAACTCTTCCTGCAAATAAGCACTGGATTCGTCACGGATTCGTTCGATGAGCGCTATGTCGGATGGGGCATTCAGGTCCAGACAATGGTTTCGGCACAGTTTTTCGGCGTCATTGTCCGAAAGATTCAGTCTGGTCCAGTCGAGTATATTTCCGTTGGTGAGGCTTAGACGGACAATTTCCAGATCGAACAGCTGAAATTTATCCAGAGCTCTGAATGGAGTAATGTAATTTTGAGTAATATTTTGCACAACATTTTTTTATTCGAGCGGATGAACGAGGAAGGGAACAGCCGTGACTTTTGCTACTTGTTCAATACTTTCTCGGTTTTGGTGTTTCTGGCACCGCCCAGAGAAAGGGTTCCCAAAAGAATACCAGAAGTAATTGCCAAAAGCAGAACATGGCCCCATATTGTGCCTGAACAAAGGGGAACGAGAGCAGCTAAAAGAACAATTGGAAAAAGTGCCAGCTTTACCATGGTGTCAATTCCTTCTGTTAATTTTTTACTCATGGGTGCCATGTGGGATAAGCTACCACACGGCTTGCCTCGTGTCAAATTCGCGTATTTTTTAAATGTGAAATGGGTTTTGCGCAAGGAAAAAAATTACACAGGTGCGTAATTTATTACTCTTCCCAATTTGACATCAATGCCTTAAGAGATAGATTATAAAAATCTTTACACGAGTTTGTTTTCCCTTACAACGAAGGAAAAGTACCTGATATGATTGAACAAATTGTCCCAATATTGCCACTGCGAAACTCCGTTATGTTTCCCGCTTCGGTGGTGCCCATTAACGTTGGTCGGAAAAAGTCCATTGCCGCTATTGAAGAGGTTCAAAAAGGCGACGAACAATTGATCGCGGTCCTAAGCCAGAAAGATGCAGATACGGAAGATCCCATATGGCCGGATTTGTATCAAATGGGAACCATTGCGCGGGTTTTAAAGGTTATTCGGCTGGGAGATGACAACTATTCGGTCGTTCTTCAAGGGGTGGAGCGATTTAGAATTGTGGAACCTATGGCCGTGGAGCCGATATTACGCGCAAAAGTTCAGCGTATCCCGGACAGCACTCAAAACAGCCTTGAACTTGAAGCTCTGGCCAATAACCTGAAAGAAACGGGCCGCAAGCTCATCAATCTGCTGCCCAATTTACCCAAGGAGGCTTCAGGGATATTGGAACATGTTACCGAACCGGGAATACTGGCCGATTTGGTCGCTTCCAATCTCACGGTGGAGGTGGCTGAAAAGCAGACCGTTATTGAAGCTGTGGACGTTGAGAAGCGCATCCGCACCTGTTTGAAGCTGTTGACCAAGCAACTGGAAATGTTAAAGGTCAAAAAGGAGATCTCTTCTGCGGTGCAGGAGGAAATGGGGCGCAGTCAGCGGGAATACTTCCTCCGCCAGCAAATGAAGGCAATCAAGGAAGAACTGGGCGAAGGCGAGGATGTTGAAGATGAAATTGAGGAAATAAGAGCAAAAATTGCCGAAAGCGGCATGAGCGAAGAAGCCGAGAAGATGGGGAATAAACAGCTGAATCGCTTGCGTCATATGCAAACATCGTCAGCTGAATACACGGTGACGCGGACCTACCTGGATTGGCTGGTGGAACTGCCCTGGAGCACTACAACCACGGACAAACTGGACATAGATACCGTTCAGAAGATTTTGAACGAAGACCATTACGATTTGGAGAAGGTAAAGCAGCGCATCCTGGAGCAGATAGCCGTACTCAAATTGAATCCGGAGAAAAAAGGTTCTATTTTGTGTCTCGTTGGACCGCCCGGTGTGGGGAAAACCTCTCTTGGTAAATCCATTGCCCGCGCCATTGGCCGGGAATTTGTAAGGATTTCGCTGGGGGGTGTGCGTGATGAGGCTGAGATTCGCGGACACCGCAGAACGTATGTGGGCGCGCTTCCAGGACGCGTGATTCAGGGAATGAAAAAGGCGGGCACCATCAATCCATTGTTTATGCTGGACGAACTGGACAAGCTGGGATCGGATTTTAGAGGGGATCCCGCGTCGGCCATGCTCGAAGTGCTCGATCCGGAACAGAACAACACGTTTTCCGATCATTATCTGGAAGTGAATTACGATCTTTCCAAAGTAATGTTCATCGGCACCGCCAACAACAAATCCACTATTCCGCCAGCCCTGCTGGACCGGATTGAGATGATTGATATTCCGGGATATACACGGCACGAGAAGCGTCAGATTGCTGTTAATTATTCCATTCCAAAGCAAATTGGCGAACATGGTCTCACATCGGATGTGCTGACGTTTACCGATGAGGGGATTCTATGCATCATCGATTCCTATACCCGTGAAGCCGGTGTGCGAAATCTGGAAAGAGAGATCGCCCGGGTCTGTCGTGCGGTGGCGGTGAAGGTGGCGCGCAAAGGCGATGGTTCAAAGTATGTGGCCAGCCCCGAATTCATTCAGGAAGTTCTGGGGCCGGTTCGCTTCATCCCCGAGATGGCGGATCGCTGCTCGGTACCCGGGGTGACCACCGGTCTGGCGTGGACGCCCATGGGCGGAGATATCATTTTCATCGAGGCCACAAAAATGAAGGGGAGCGGCAAAATGGCCATGACAGGCCAATTGGGCGATGTAATGAAGGAATCCGCACAGACGGCACTGTCGTACGTTAAGGCCAACGCGGCAAGTATTGGCCTTGATCCCAAAGTGACCGAGGAACTCGATATTCATCTTCATGTGCCCGCCGGCAGCGTTCCCAAGGATGGTCCCAGTGCCGGGGTGTCCATGTTTACGTCAATGGTATCCCTGTTTACTAATCGAAAAGTGTATTCTGACCTTGCCATGACGGGTGAAATTACATTAAGAGGATTAGTGTTGCCCATTGGTGGGGTCAAGGAGAAAGTCCTGGCCGCCCATCAGGCAGGAATTAAGCGGGTGATTTTGCCGGAGCGAAATCGCAAGGATAAACCGGATATTCCCGAAGAGATTTTGAAGGACATCGAGTTGATTTTTGTTTCCCGTATGGAAGAAGTAATTGAAACCGCTCTTGAACCGGCCGAATAGTTCAGCGTTCACCTGATGACAGACAGAGACAGTTCTACTTTTAAATTCAATGCCAACCCCTATTTACAGGTCCCGTCCTTCTACGATATCGACGGACCAGTGAATCCCGCCATCATACTGGGAGAGGGCAACTTCGAGCTGGAAATCGGATTTGGCCGCGGACAGTTCATTCGCGAACGGGCCGCCGCTGCCGATGTGAAAATTCTGGGAATCGAAACCAAACGAAAACTGGTGTATCTCTGCGCCGAAAAAGCAAAACAGCAAAAACTCGACAATCTGGTGGTCATGCATGGCGATGCGCGAGAGGTCATTTCCCGCATGCAACCGGACGGCGTATTTCAAAGCGTGTTTATCCATTTTCCCGATCCGTGGTGGAAGGCAAGGCATCAAAAGCGAAAAGTGGTTACCGATGCGGTTACCGAAGATGTGGTTCGACTGCTGAAACCGGGAGGGCACTATTTCGTGCAGACCGATGTGGATTTTCGCGCCGAGGAATATCTGCAAATCCTGAACGCCAATCCTCACCTGGAACCGGTACACGGCAACGGCATGATCGACGAGAATACCTTTTTGGCCCGCTCCTCTCGTGAAAGACGCAGCATGGAGCTGGGCATGCCTGTGTATCGCATTCTATTCCGTAAATTGTAGCCGGGAAACACACACGTGTGTCAGGTATCGCGTTCAGCGACTTTCAATTTTCTGATCTTTTACTGGCTACTCATCTGACGATGAATGCGAAGACTGCAATGATGGCAAGCAGGGGTACGATGAAAATTGGCCGGGAATTGCAGAGTCCTTAGTGGCGTGGAGCAGTTTTTCTTACGTTACTCCGGATGGTTCAGTCTTCCGGCAGAACGGTGAGCATTTGGCAGGGGGCGTTGGCGAAGGTGCCGTCCGGGTTGGGGATTTGTTCGTAACAGATGAGATTGCACGAATCCTGGTCCTGTACCGTCATTTCGAGTAGATAAATGTGTCCGTCTGCTGGCTGAAATATTACCGAATCACTGCAGCTCAAGTCCGGAACTTCAACGGTTTTCATCACGTCTCGGTACTTGGTCACGGAGCGATAGCGCGTCACACTGCGGGTACACGTCCGGTAAGTACCGGCTGCGCCGCAATTGTACGTTTCAGTGGCCATGTAGGGTTCCTGTTCCTGGTACGACTCTCGGACCATACGGGTCTCAAAATGAAAAAAAACCGATGTTGCCTCAATTCCCGCGGGCTCCGGATGAATCAGAATGCCATCTATAAGCGGGTTTTCAGCATTCCGGGAATCAACCGTTTGACTTAAAAGGCTGTATTTCGATTGAATTAAAAAACGCTCTCTCAGTTTGACGCCTTTCGTTTGTGCGTAGGTTCGTCTCAGCTTCAATACCGCATGGGGCTCTGCTGATGTTGGTGGTGTGTAGGCTCTGATACATCCTGTCGCAAGGAACAATCCCATCATAAGGACAATCAATTTTACTGTTCGACAAATAATTATTGAGGGCATTGAGTTACGCATTGTTTGTTTCCTGTGTCGCACGTAGTAATTTCGTTGGCGGTTTGGGCATTCAGCATGCAGTCGTTTTTATAGTCGGCACATAAATCCAGACAGTTCATCCGTTCCGCACTTGGTCCCCACATGGCGCCACAGCCGGCGCATGCGAGAAACAGCATCATCCATAGCGGCAGTTTCCAGTCTTTCACAATTTCAGCCACGGTTTTCCTCCTGTTCAATGTGATTATCAATTATTGATATATATAAATATATGACAAGTATGAAAAAATCCAGAGATTAACTGTCATTGGTTCATTTGGGGTATAGGTTTTGGGGGGACGGTGCGTAGATTCTGGATTCACAATTCTCGGCTATCTGTGAGAAAAAGCGACGCCCTGATTTTTTTTTCACATTTTTACCCATTTGCGCATTCTAAAAAGTAACAAAACATTTTTCGCCGGCTCTTCAAAAAAGAGGCCAGGTTCCTGCAACTCACGGCCGCAAGGAGGCATTATGGAAACGTACTTGAAAGCGTTCAGGAAACATTTGTTGACTGGAAATGGGTTTAGAACGTTTGGAATGGCACTGATGTTTGTTTTTACATTTGTTGCCTGTGAACTTCCAGGGGAGGGGGAGGACGATACGGATACGGTGTTGGACTCCGCCACGGACGATACCGAATCTGTAACTGATGTGGGAACGGATACCGCGTGGGCGACAGACTCAGATACATTGGTGACCTGGGAGTGTCGGATGTACTACAGTTGCGTGGATTCGTGTCATATGGGCGACTCTGACATCGATACGGGGTACCCATCCAGCGCCACGTGTGAGGAAAGTTGCGCGTTCATGTATCCCGGTTGCATGGAGCTGCCGATTGACGATTGCCAGCAGCAGTTCGAGATGTGCATCGACGATTGCTTGATGAATCCCACAGAATATCCGGAAATATGCATGATGAAATGTGAAGATCAGGTCGTTGCGTGCCAGAATTCGCCTGGCAAATGTGAGGACCAATTGGATCTGTGCATGATGAGCTGCGATAAGCCGGACTGCCTCCTCATTGGAGATGACAGCGGCGAAAGCTACTGTCTGGATAGCTCCGACGAGTTCTATGGAGGTTGCGTCGATATGTGCTTCTATGATTACGACATGTGCATGGGATTCAACCCTCCTCCGCCACCGCCACCATTGAATTGCGAAAAGGAGTACGAATACTGTTTGGATTCCTGCGCCTGGGACGACAAGTTCTGTCATGATCACTGCTACGAATCGTTTTTCTATTGCAAAGATTCCATCACTGATCGGTGCGACGACCAATATGACTATTGTACGGACTCCTGCGCCTGGGACGACAAATTCTGTCACGATCATTGCTACGAGTCATTCTATTACTGCAACGAATACGACCAGGGCGACTACGACTGCACCACCTACTGTGATGAATGGGGATGCTTTGAGGAATGCTGCCGCACGGAATGCGATGGATGGGGATGCTGGGAAGAATGTGAAGGACACGACTTCCCCAATCCCAACCCTGATCCCGATTGCGTTTTGAGCTGTGACACCAATTCAGACGGAACACAGGAGTGCTTTGAGGAATGCTGCTGGGAGAGCTGCAACGAATGGGGATGCGACACGGATTGTTCCGTGGGACCGGTGGACCCGCCTTACGAGGAAAGCTGCGCCATCCGCTGCACCGCCGATGAGAACGGTTCTGTGGAGTGTTGGGAGAAGTGCTGCATAACCAAAGGCGATTCTCAGGGGTGCTGGGAAAATCCTGTCGACATAAGTGATATTGAAGACACCGACGTGATCCTGGTCGAGTAATCCGCAAAGAGATACCCTCCATTAAAAATACTCCCCACACCGTTGTCCGTATCTCCGCATCGCGGAGAATGGTGTCAAAACATCGTTTCGAAAACCCCCTTTAAGTATTTCGCAGCGGCTTTCGGGCGCCAGGGCGCATTTCGTTGTATAGAATAAGTTCAAAATACAGATTGATTTGGTCTTTTGTAAACTCTCGGATTTCTGTTGCAACATGGAGATTGCAGTATGCCGAATGGAAAGTGTTTCCGGGGCAGATGGGTCATTGGGATGTGGCTGACAGTGCCCGTGGCCTTTGCTTTGGCTGTTGTATCGTGCGCCCCTGCAGATACTAAAGATACGGACGACAAAAAATCCGCAGACGGTGCCGGCCAATCCGCCTTGAAAAAGGTGCAGGTGGAAACAGTTGCCCGAATGGAGATAGTGGACAGGCGGTCTTACACGGCGGATCTGGAGGCATCCACAGAAGTGACGCTGTATCCGCTTTTGGCGGAGCGGATTGTCAGTTTTCCGGTGGAGGAGGGGGACCGGGTTGTGGCGGGGCAGGTGATTGCGCGGATTCGGGCTGCGGGGATTAAAAAGAGTATTGCTCAGATGCAGGCGGAGATTGAATCGCTGGATGAAACGATTGGATCCCAAAAAAGGGAACTGGAGCGATCTTTGGGATTGTACGAAAAGGCGGTGATTACTCAGCAGACACTCGAGCAGATGGAATCCGGTTACAAATCCACTCTTGCCAGACGAAAATCGCTGGAGGCCAGCCTGGGGCAGATAGAGGTGACGGCGGGCAATGCGATACTGAAGTCGCCGGTGGATGGATTTGTGATTGGGAAGCAGCTGGAAGAGGGCGACATTGCGCAACCGGTCATTCCGCTGTGTCGGATTATCGGTGTGGATCCCATTCGGGTGAACGTGGGCATTATCGAAAAGGATTTGATGGCGGTGCGGGTGGGGATGGATGTGGCGCTTGAAGTAGGCGCTGTTCCCAATCACGTGTTTCGCGGCAAAATTGTGCGCATCCTCCCAGTGGTGGACAGGGCAACCCGAAGCAGCGAAGCGCGAATTGATATTGCCAATCCGAAAGACGCGCAGTTGGGGGAGCCGCTGCTTAAGCCGGGCATGTTTGGACGGGTCAGTATTGTGGTGGCGACAAAGCCTGATACTCTGGCGGCCCCGGCCCAGTCGCTGATGGTGGGAACCAGTGTGTCTACCGATGTACGCAAAGTGTTTGTGGTGGATAACCTGGACATCGCTCACGAACGATCGGTGAAAATTGGTGTTCAAAACGGAGAATGGGTGGAAATCCAAAGCGGTTTGCAGGCCGCTGAGAGAGTGGTTACGCGCGGGCAATACAGTCTGAAAGACGGCGACAAGGTAAGGGTGTACAGCGACGATAAGGGAACACTGGACACGGCGGAGGCTGCGCAATGAGTCTCTCCACGTTATCGGTGCGCCGCGGCGTTACCTTTGGCATGCTGTTTTTGCTCATCTTTTTGTTTGGCGTGTATTCGCTCTCCCGGCTGCAGCTGGATTTGTATCCGGAGATGACGTTTCCCGCAGTACTCATCATGACCAATTATACCGGCGCCAGCCCTGAAGACGTGGAAAATCTGGTGACGCGTCCCATCGAGGAAGGTGTGGCGACTGTAAAAGGTATCGAGAAAATTTCCTCGCAGTCCAAACAGGGCGCATCCATTGTGACTGTGGAATTCGGCTGGGACAAGGATATGGACCAGGCCGAGACCGATGTGCGTCGCAAAATGGATATGGTGACCCAGTTACCGGACGATGCCACGGTGCCCATTATTGTGGCCATGGATCCGGCCATGCAGCCGGTAGTGATGCTGACAGTAAACGGTGAGTATTCGCTGGTGAAACTGAAAGAACTGGCCGAGAACAATGTGTGCGAGAGGATTGAACGACTGGATGGGGTGGCGGCCTGCGACGCCATGGGCGGGATGGACCGGGAGATTCGGGTGTCGCTGAGGCCCGACAGCCTTGCCGCGTATGGGGTGGATGTTCAAACCATTATGACCGCCATTGGGATGGGCAATATTCAGGAGCCTGGTGGCGCCATTGACCAGGGCACACGCTCGTTCAATATTCAGACCACAGGCAAGTATCAGTCGGTTGAGGAAGTGAAAAATGTGGTCATCGCCCAGCGCATGACGCAGGCGGGAAAGTCATCGCCCCTGTACCTGCATCAGGTGGCCGATGTGATGGACATGTTTTCCGAGGAAACACAGACCATCGAGGTGGATGGACGGCCGTCGGTATGGATAATTGTTCGAAAACAATCCGGTTTCAACACGGTAAAAGCCGCCGACGCCACTATGGCGGAAATTGCGCGCATTAGGGTCGAAAGGGGGGACAGTCTCTCCTTTGGGGTGCTGTTTAACCAGGCCGATTTCATAAATGCATCCATTGGCAATCTGTCCACCACTGCGTTCATGGCTATTGGCATTTCTTTTTTGGTGCTGCTCTTCTTTTTAAGAAATCTTCGCAGTGCGCTTATTGTGTCCACTGCGATTCCGCTTTCGGTAGTGGCCACGTTTGCTGTGATGAATCAGATGAAAATGACACTGAATGTCATATCCATGGCGGGATTGGCGCTGTCGGTAGGAATGCTGGTGGACAATGCCATTGTGGTGCTGGACAATGTGTTTCGGCACCGTCAGCAGGGGATGCCCATTCGGGAAGCGGCCGTACAGGGTGCCAGGGAGGTATCCATGGCGGTGACAGCGTCCACTCTGACCACGGTGGCTGTGTTTTTGCCCATTCTGTTTGTCCCAGGCATTGCCGGCGTCATTTTTAAGGACATGGCGGTCACCATTTGCTTTGCACTCAGCGTATCGCTCATTGTGGCCATCAGTTTTATCCCGCTGGCGGCATCAAGATTGCTGGCGTTCAAAAAGAAAAACGGAAAAAGCGAGCGGAAGGATGCCACACGGCGCATCGAAGGCCCTTATGGTCGGTTCCTCGCACATGCGCTGTCGAGACGGTGGATTGTCATGCTGGGCCTTGGCGCGTTGATTGGAACGACTGCAATGGTGGCTACCACCATGCCCACGGATTTCATGGCCCGCAACGATCACTCCATGGTGTTCGCGAAAATTAAAGCGCCGGTGGGCAGCAATCTTGAAGAGACAACGCGATACACCCACGAAGCCGTTGCCGCGGTGGAAGAGGCGATTGTGTTGAAGGATCGCAAACTCATTGCCGCGGAAATTGGGACTGGAGACGGTTTTACCGCGCTCTTTTCAGAGGGGGTTCACTCCGCCACGTTGCGTATTCCCCTCTCGTCGGTATCGGCGCGGGACACATCACAGGCAGAATATGAAGCCAGACTGCGTGAACAATTGTCGGAAATACCCGATTTGGAGTTCTCGGTGGAACAGCCCAATCCCACCGGTGGCAGCGGGGATATGGAAATCAATATTCGGGGACATGATCTCGACGAGTTGCGACGTGTGGGGCGCGAACTGACAGATATGCTGGCCGCATTGCCCGAGATGGCGCAGGTGGATTTTTCCTTTTCAGATCCCACGCCACAGGTGAACGTGGTGTTTGAACGGGACAAAATGGCGCGCATGGGTATTTCCACCGCAGCAGTGGGGTCGGCGGTGGCGACTTTTTTTCTTGGCAAGACAGCGGCGTTTTTTTCAGATGGTGACAATGAATACAAAATTTATGTGCGGTTTGAAAAACGCTATCGTCAGGATGTGCGGGAACTGGAACGGATGCCCGTCCCAACGCCCGCCGGGAAGACAGTGCCACTTTGGAACATTGCCAGTATTACCTTTGGTCCAGGGCCGGTGACCATTTCCAGAAAGAATCAGCAGCGGATGGTCACCATCGCCTGCTCGTTAAAGGATACATACATCGGCAAAGACGGCAAGCCCCATGGCAAGGATTTGGGCGCCTCCATTGCCCGTGTGCAAAAGCGGCTGAATGCCTACAACTGGCCCGATGAAATGGGATTTGAAGTGGGCGGCACAGCGGAAGACTTTATTGAATCGTTTATCGCGCTGGGATTCGCGTTAATGGTGTCGGTGCTGCTGGTGTATATGGTGATGGCCAGCCAGTTTGAGTCATTTAGAGAGCCGTTTATCATTCTGTTTACAGTGCCGCTGGCGCTCATTGGAGTGGTGCTTATCTTTTCCATCACAGGCAACAACCTCGATGTGTCTGCCCTCATTGGCGTGATTATGCTGGTGGGCATCGTGGTGAATAACGGCATTGTGATGGTGGATGCCGCCAATCAGCGCCGCAATGATGGTTTGGATCGCAAAGCGGCGGTGGTATCTGCCGCACAAACGCGTTTGCGGCCGGTGCTGATGACCAGCTTTACTACGATTTGCTCCATGATTCCTCTGGCGATGGGCATCGGTGAAGGATCGGAGTCGTGGAAAGGGATGGCTCAGTCGGTGGTGGGGGGCATGAGTACCGCCACATTGCTGACGCTGGTGGTGGTACCCACGTTTTACACCTTTTTTGCACGAAAAAAAGCAAAGGCGTCAGCACGATGACGTTCTCTTATTTGCCAGACGGCACGCAGACGGTGACTCTGGTTGAAGCGCTCCGGTTGGCCAGTGAACGCAATCTGACGCTGAAGCAGATGCAGCGGTCAGCGACCAGAGCACAGGCGCAGTTGAAACAGGCGCGCTCTGAGTCTGTTGGAAAGTGTGGGGAATCGCCCCATGGATGGTAGTGACGCAGGTCGCACAGGAGCTGCTATTTTTCCATATTCGGCGCGGTAATAACCGGGGGATACATCTGGCTGAAGGTGCCAGGAAGTGTGAGCGGATCCGAGAAGAACAATATCGCCACCAGCCCAAGGAACGCCAGCAGAATCAGGATGATGGCGGCCGCCAGCGTTATCGCTTTGGGCTCTGCAATGACTAATGTGTCATCGTTTGGCTGATTCGCCTGAATGAGAGTGATGTTCTTTGTATAGTCCATGATGCGAATACGGGTACTGTCCACCACAGCGTCGAATGCGGGAGCCCACCCATCCAGGTGAATACGCCAGCGCGTGTTTTTTTCAATCTCTTCAACGATATGCGCTGGCCACCAGTGTCCTTCCCATTCCGCTGCCACATTGTCTCCCACCTGGAAATCCGTCACCTGTGCGGGCATGGGAGGGTCGAGAAAGTGGTGGTGTTGGCCGCAATGAGCACAGCGCATTTCATGCTCCATCTCAAGTGCGTAGAGTGGCATGCCGCAATTGTCGCACGGCAACTGGTGTGGTTCGGAGTGAAATCCCATTGGCTGGGACTGCGGATTTGAATCCGTGGATTCATGTGTTTCAAACGCCATGATATTCCCCCTTGATGCAACGTCTAAAACTGTTTGGGGCACATTCCCCAATTAAAAAATTAATCACCTCAGTCGATGGTGTCACATGGGTCAACGCAGACGTCTCAGGGTGAAATTAAACCTGGGTTTCCAATACCTTGTTTTAGTGGGTGGCAGACTGAAACAGCTCGTTCAAAAAGGTTTGCAGTGCCTGCGAGATTTTTGCACGAGAAACTGTAACCACATCATTGTGGCCACCAGGCAACTCCACGAATGTTTTGGGGCCAGGGGCCGCTTCAAAGAGTTGGCGGCCATGGGAAAACGGAATGGTTTTATCGTCTAGTCCGTGAAAAAAAAGGACCGGCTGCTGAATGGATTTAATGTGTTTCAGATTGGGGTACTCATATTTTGAGAGAAGCCGAATGGGCAAAAATGGGTATGCGGCCTGTCCCGCGTCGGGAACTGCGGTAAAAGTGGACATCAGAATCAATCCCGCGAAACGAACTCGGGATGCCAGATGAGTAGCTACACCGCCTCCCAGCGAACGGCCGAATATAACGATGCGTTCGGGGGCGATTTGCCGTTGTTCCCTGAGCAGGTCCCACGCCGCGGTCACATCTTCAACAGTTCCTTTTTCCGATGGACTTCCCTCGCTCTTTCCGTATCCCCGGTAATCAAATATGAAAACGTTGACATGCAGTTCATGGAACAGGGTCAACAATTGCTCGCGCCCGGAGATATTGCCGGCGTTGCCGTGGCAAAAGAGGATTGTCGGTGCATCGTCGTCGCCTTTTAAAAACCATCCATGCAGAGCCGTATTGTCTTTTGCGCGAAATGCAATGTCTTCAAATGGAATTCCCCAGTCATCGGGGGTGGCCACAATATCAGAGGTCGGATGATAGACCATGTCGGCTTGTTTGATGTAAATGGCAACACACAAAAAGAGGTACACCGATACAATGATGATTGGAATCCAGAACATCATTTTTTTAAACATCTTTTTCATGATTTCACCAACCCCTTATTTACCTTCGGAACCCAATTTTTGCAAGTAGTGGCACAGCAAGCAGTGACCCGGGTTTTGCATGCCAAACGCATGCAGGATCCCTCCTTTACACCCGACGGGGCAATCCATTTATTATCTGAGGCGAAATTGGTTGAAAGCTGAGTTATTTTACGAGGCGTATTCTGGAGCGGGGAACCACTTCATCAAATCGTTCGCCCCAGCGGTAGTATCTGACCGTGATGTCGCCCGATTGGGTATCCACTTTGAGGGCTGTTCCTTCGTACCAGTTGGTCCCCCATTTGATGTGCACTTTCTGTCCCGGAGGCACAGGTGTTTTTGCTGTTACCAAATGTTCGGAAACAGGGCCGGTGACAATTCCGGGGGGATTCATTTGAATGGTGGCATCGGGCGGATTTAAGGGTTCGGGCACCAGCCACAATACAGCAAATCCCAAAATGGCCACCAACACCAGTGCCGCTGCGGCCACAGACGACATTTCGCGGGTCTCCGTTGTTGGCTGTGGCTCTCGCGCGGTCTGTTCATCCGTCACAGGCGTGACCTGTGGATTGTCGGTAATTGCGCGGATACGAGGTGGGGTTACAACGTCATCAAACGCCGGAGCCCAGCCTTCAAAATGAATGCGCCACTGCTGCTGTGGAAGCACCTCTTCCACCACATGGGCCGACCACCAGTGCCCCTCCCATTCCACGGCGACTCTGTCCCCCGCATGAAACTCCGGATTCAGAGTAGGGGCAGGCGGTGGCAAAAAGTGGTGACGCTGACCGCAAAACGAACAAATCAAATCGTCTGTACCTGAGTTGGGAAGCAGCGGCATACCGCAGTTGGCACAAGGTGGCTGATGCGCATCCAGATGTTTCGCTGCCTGTTCCGCAAGTAACATTGATTCCCGAAAGGTTGGTGTTTCAAACGTCATTGTTACCCCCCTTTGTCCGACGTTCAAGGGTTTGGGCGGGGCTGTAACCCTTTATCAATTTAATCACCTGCAAATTTATTGTCACATGGGTTAATCGACGCGACGTGGGTCAAAATGTGCACAGAAAATTATGGCAAACTGAAGGAGAAAAGGGAGAGGGAAGCGTTGTTTTACAGTTTGTCTTTTACAGCGTCCACGACCGCGGCTACGGATTCCTTTGGGCTTTGCTGTTCTGTATCAACGACCAAATCCGGGTTCACGGGTGGCTCGTAGGCAGCTGAAACGCCGGTGAAGTTGGGAATTTCTCCCTTGTCCGCCTTGGCGTACAGGCCGTCCTTGTCTCGCTTGCGACATTCATCAATGCTGCAGTTTACGTGAACCTCTGTGAACGCGCCGTCGGGCATCAGCGCCCGTGCGAAATCCCGCATCTCTTTTCGCGGTGAAATCAGCGAGCAAATGACCACCTGTCCAGCATCGCTGGCCAGACGGGCCATATGCGCGATTCGGCGAACGCTCTCGCGTCTGTCTCTTTCGCTGAAGCCCAGGTCACCGCAGATACCGTGTCTGGCCACGTCGCCATCCAGATTGAAAACCTGTTTGCCCTGTTCAAACAACGTCTGCGCGACGCCCCTGGCAATCGTGGACTTCCCGGAACGAACATGACCGGTCAGCCAGATAACGTGTCCTTTGTGACCGTTTCGCGCTTCGCGCTCGGCGCGAGTCACCGTCACGTTTTCTTTGATGATATTCATGGACGCGCCAGTGAACATCAAATCATCCCGATTGGACTCGGTGCGTGAGGACGCGTATCGTACCATTCCCGCCGCAACAGTAAGATTGTTGGCCGGATCGATTAAAATGAAACTGCCTGTTTCGCGATTGTTTTTGTAGGGATCAAGAAACAGAGGCATCGCCGTCTCGATGACCACACGACCAATCTCATTGAGTTTCAACGTGTCTGCTTCCTTGTTTCGGTGCAGCGTGTTGACATCAATCAGATAGCGCAATTCACGGATATACCCCTGAACGTTGCGTGATGTGTGTTGCACGATATACGGCGTTCCGGAATCCAGCGGTCGTTGGTCATCCATCCAGCACAGGGTTGCTTCAAATTTATTTTCCACCCGTGGCAGGTTGTTCTTTCGAACGATCATTTCGCCGCGACTAATATCGATTTCGTCTTCCAGTGTCAAAACAACCGACTCGCCTGCCACAGCTTCCTGCTGATTGCCATCAAAGGAAACAATTTCCTTGATTTTAGAAGTCTTCCTGGAAGGCAGCGCCACAATCTCTTCGCCCACGGCAATGGTGCCCGATGGGATGCGTCCCGAGAATCCGCGGAAGTTGAGGTGTGGACGAACCACATACTGAACCGGGAAACGAAAATCGATGAGATTGTGATCAGACGAAATGACCACGTTTTCCAGATGATGCATGACGGTGGGGCCCGTATACCACGGGGTTCGCTCAGAACGATCTACCACATTGTCGCCATCCAATGCGGAAATGGGGACAAAAATCATGTCCGGAATATCGAGCTTGGTCGCAAACGCTGTAAAATCTTTGACGATTTTGTCGTAGACGCCTTTGTCAAAATCTACCAAATCCATTTTGTTCACGCACACCAGCACGTGGGGGATGCCCAGCAGCGACGCGATAAATCCGTGTCGTTTGGACTGGGTAAGAACGCCAAGCCGTGCGTCGATTAGAATAATCGCCAAATCCGCGGTGGAGGCTCCTGTCACCATATTTCGGGTGTATTGCTCATGCCCGGGGGTGTCGGCGATAATGAATTTTCGCTTTGGGGTGGCAAAATAGCGATAGGCCACGTCAATGGTGATTCCCTGTTCACGCTCAGACCGCAGACCGTCGGTCAGAAGCGCCAGGTTGACCCCTTCTTCACCGCGCAGTTTGCTCGATTCTTCGAGCGCGTCCATCTGATCCTGGAATATGGCTTTGGAGTCAAACAGGAGCCGGCCAATCAGCGTGCTTTTTCCATCGTCAACACTGCCGGCAGTGGTAAAACGAAGCAGCTCCTTGTTCAGATATTCTTCAACATCGTAGTTACTTGTATTTTCAATTTTTGTATTCATGGTATTGCCGCCCGTTTAGAAGTAACCCTGTTTTTTGCGATCTTCCATCGCAGCCTCTGTTCGTTTGTCATCCGCCCGTGTTCCGCGTTCCGTGGTTCGCGTGGCAGCCACTTCCCATATGATGTCGCGCACTGTGTCAGCGCGTGATTCCACTGCGCCTGTGCAGGTCATGTCGCCGATGGTTCTGAATCGAACCACTTTTTCGGCGACTTCTTCGTGGGGATGTCGCTCCATAATATCGGACGCGAAATAGATGACTTCGTCTCTCTCAAAGACGTTACGTTTGTGGCTGAAATACAGGGAGGGCATGGGAATGTTCTCCAGCTCAATGTACTGCCAAACGTCCAGCTCTGTCCAGTTGCTGATGGGGAACACGCGGAAGTGCTCCCCTTTCTTTTTCTGACCGTTAAAAATGTTCCAGAGTTCGGGACGCTGATTCTTGGGATCCCATTGGCCAAAGCTGTTTCTGAATGAAAAGAAACGTTCTTTGGCGCGGGCTTTTTCTTCGTCGCGCCGTGCGCCACCAAGGGCCGCATCAAACTTAAACTCATTAATCGCATCGAGCAGCGTCGTGGTTTGAAGCGCATTTCGGCTGGCCCCGATTCCCGTCTCTTCCACGACACGGCCGGCATCGATGGACGCCTGTACTGTTCGCACGATGAGATTGGCGCCAATTTCCTTCAGGTACTCATCCCGGTAATCCAGAGTTTCCTGGAAATTATGCCCGGTATCGATATGCATCAGAGGGAACGGGATTTTTCCTGGGTGAAACGCTTTGCGGGCAAGGTGCGCCATACAGATGGAATCCTTCCCTCCAGAAAAAAGAAGGACAGGTCTTTCCGCTTGAGCAGCCACTTCCCGAATAACGTAGATTGCTTCAGATTCCAGTTGTTTCAAGTGATTCATCAGTTGTTCCTTTTGACGAATGATTTCGTTTGTTTCTCCTGTGCGCCAGCGGCGCGGATTTCATGAGGAAAAGAGAGGTACATTTTCAGGGTTTCACTAACACTTATCATCCCGAGTGTACAGATTTTCCTGACATTTTTTGTGACCGATTACTTCAATCATATCCGCACAGTGCCCGTCTGCCGACATATTGGGGGGGAAAAATTTATTTAACCATAAAAGCGCGTTGTCACTTAATCTGAAGTCAAACCAGTTATAAAAAAAATGGTTTAAGTAATGCATTTTCTTGACCGAATTTTTGTTTTGAGTATTGTAACAGCATTCAAATTCGGCGGGATTAACTCAGCGGTAGAGTGTTAGCTTCCCAAGCTGAAAGTCGCGAGTTCGAATCTCGTATCCCGCTCACATAAAAAAGGGCTGTCCAACCGGGCGGCCCTTTTTATTTGAATGGGATTTCGAATGCAGCAACCGACTGCGAGTTCGATTTCTTCGGCTGTTCAAAAGACATAGTGATTACCACCGTGCTGATGAAACTGCATTTATCGACGTTCAACGCATATCGCACTTTTTCAGTTTGGCGTCCATTGCACACGACACGTTACATGCGTCTCAGTAAGTGCACTGCTGAAAGTCCCATGGTTCTTCCTCTGTGTCCATACTGGTTATTTCAAAGCATGCGGTCTGCCATTGCTCAAGCGCCATGCATGCGTCAATTCGCTCCCAGGGTATCATGGACTGAGGCAGGATTTAAGCACAATGCATTTTGTGTCAGGCAGCTCAATACAGAGAGCTGGCGGAAATGCCGCCGGCGGTTTGGGAAAGATACGGGGAGACGCCCACAAATCGAAAGGTGGGCACTCTTTTTTTCTGACGTTCACGTTCTTCGGCGACGGCTTCCAGTTTGCGCGTGTTCACACCGTATCCGATTGCACCGATAGGAATCAGCGGCAGGCAGACAAAAGCAGCGCCTGCGGAATATGTCATCCAGTTTCCCTGCAGTAACACCGCGCCCAGAGTAAATCCGATTGCGCCCAGTACCGTACCGCTGATGCCAATGTCTCTGATGACCGAAAACACGCGCTGCTTTTTGGCCAGCTTTCGCTGCATATGATCGGCGAACGTAGTTGAGCTGTTGTCGTTTGTCAGATAGTCGTCGTACTCGGCGCTATCCTTGTGTTTTTCACGAATCAATGATTTGAGGGGCTCTAGTGCGGGCATTGTGCCAACAGATTGCTGTTGTCGTAACATACCGATATTATGTGTTTTTATTTTGACGGTAATCGATTTGTGATTGCGATAATGCAACTTGTTGATGGATTTGTGCTGTAATATTGAGACGCAGTAGCGTCTATGCAACGTGGGTTGCGGATGGCATGCAGGATTTAAGTTGAAGTTATTGGTATTATGGGGAATGCGTCATTTTGTATTTGGTTTCGTGATAAATGGCGTGTGTCAAGGGTTGGTAAAATGATGGCAAGGCGAGCGGGCCTACGTCCCAAAGGCCCAGATCCGGGTAATTATTTTCTGCATGGCATCGCGAACCGGAACGCCTGTTTCATTTTCGCAGACACGGCAAACGGACATACGAATCAGTCGGGGAGATGAAGCGAGTCGGAGAGAGGGAAACCGGAATCGTTTATGTACAATACATTGACGTGGCAAATGAATCCGGAACCGCGAAGCGAATCAGACTGACAAAGATGGTACTGAATGACGAGACACGGAACGGCGACAAAGAGCTGTCACAAACATTGGAAAAAGGAAGGCAGGCGCCACAAAAATTTTCGATTTATACAGGAGTCGCTGGGGAATCGAAATCGCGTTTTTGCGCCTGACCAGTCATCTGAATTCGGAAATCAATACGCTCGGATATCCGAAAGCGGCGCTGTTCGGATTTTGCGTGGCGATGGTCGCCTACACGATACATGCGGTACTTAAAGCGGCATTGAGCAGCGTGAATAGCGTTGAAAAAATCGAAAATGAAGTGTCGGGATATTACATCGCGGATGAAATCTCCAACGTGTACGGTGGAATGATGATTGCGATTCCGCATTCAATAGTCGGCCCAGTGGAGATCTTCGTCGATTTGTTGACCGGTGAGGCACATCAGCCAGGAGAGGCGTTTCGCTTTCCGGCGATAGCCATCGTTGGCAACCTGATGGGGGGCAGCGTTTTTGTCGCAGCATTGAATTATACACAAATTCGGTGCACTCAGTCCAATGACCCTTCCGGGCCGGTTCAAAGAAGCACGGGGAGTGACCCAAAAAATGAACCGTAAATACAAAGAGGAATTTCGCTTTAAAATCAAACCCCCGTCAAACGAAATGCAGCATGCCATTGGCAATACGCCTGCAATGTCCAATTTCGTTCTGTGACTTCAGTTGGTTGGTTCGGCATGTTTAATGTATCGATAGAAATCGCTGTCCGTCGTGAGCAGTAAAACGGACTTTGCATTCGCGCTGTCTTTATAGCTTTCAAGGGTCTGCAAAAAGGAATAGAATTCCGGATTCTGATTGTATGCAGCGCCATATATGCGCGTTGCTTCCGCATCGGCAACACCTTGTACTTCCTGTACCTGACGATAAGCGGTTGAACGAATATCGCGCAATTCCTTTTCCATGGTACCCAGAATCTCCGCACTGCGTCCCTCACCCTCGGAACGGAACTGGGCGGCTATTCGTTTTCGCTCCGAAATCATCCGCTGATACACTTTTAATCGCACGCTTTCCACATAATCCAGTCGCTTGATGCGTACGTCTACGAGTTCAATGCCATACTGCGGAATAATCCGGCGCGCCTCGTTCAATATTGTTCGCGTAATTTCCTCCCTGCCGCGTGCAATCTCTTGTTTTAGCGCTGCTTCCTGTTCTTTGGGAATGTCCTTTAGCGCATCGTCTTTGGGTACAACCCAGGATGCACTGCGAACCAGCTCCACCAGTTCACTGCTGGATACCTGGTCGCGCACCACAGAATCGATGATGTCGTTCAAACGAGACTGAGCACCTGTTTCGCTGGCAACATTCTCCAGGAATTTTTTGGCATCCACTATTCTCCAACGCGCTGTTGTGTCCACCCAAATGAACTCCCGACCCTTGGTGGGAATCTGGTTGGGATCGCCATCCCAGATTAAAAGACGTTGCTCAAATCGCAACACCTCCTGTACAAAAGGCATTTTTATATGCAGCCCCGGACTGGTAATCGGTTCCCCTACCGTTCGACCAAATTCTACAACGATCGCCTGCTGGCCCTCTTCGACGGTGTAAAGCGTGTTATACAAAACAATAACACCAGCGATCAGAAATCCGGCCAGAGCTAATTTCATGGTGTTTTTCATGGTTGTACCCTTTCCGCTGGTTTTGCAGTTCTGATTTGTCCACTTGACTCCAGCGAAAATGTCGGCACCATCGCCTTCTGGTCCTTATCAAAGATATAAAGCTGTTTCATCCCTTTTAAAAAACGATTCATTGCTTCCAGATACAGGCGTCGTCGGGTCACAGTCGGTGCGCCCTTGTATTCAGCGAGAATGGCGCTGAACCGCGTCGCTTCGCCTTCTGCCCGATTGACGCGTTCAAGGGCATAGCCTTCCGCTTCGCTGATACTTTGCGCTGCCACACCTCTCGCTTTTGGTATTTCCCGATTCGCACGCTCCTGTGCTTTATTGATAGTCTGTTCCTTATCCTGTCTGGATTCGTTCACTTCATTGAATGCGGGCTTTACCGTATCGGGAGGGGTCACATCCTGCAGTTCCACCGTAACCAGGCGGACACCAGTATCGTATTCGTTGAGCACTTTTTGAATTTCCATTTTTGCCTCTGTCGCCACCGCGACACGTCCCGTGGTCAGGACATCGCTGCCAAGTCGATTTCCCACCGCTCGTCTCATAATTGCTTCCGATGTGTCGCGAATGGTTTTGGGTGTATTGCGTACATGAAACAAATATCGTACAGGGTCTTCAATTCGGTATTGAATGATCCACTGAACGTCAATCACATTTAGATCTCCAGTGAGCATCAGAGATTCGTCTTTAAACGAATCGCTCGAATCGTAGCGGGTTTTCTCACCCGGAGTCGATGATACGGTTCTAAAACCAAATTCCTCTTTTAGAACGCGTGCGGTGGGCACCAGTTTTACTGTTTCGATACCAAACGGCATCTTAAAATGCAATCCAGGGTCAGCAGAGCGCATCACCTTTCCAAAACGTTGAACAATACCTGTTTCCTCAGGTTGAACTGTGAACCAGCAGGTCCACGCAAATACGAATATAAATACCACAGCAATTATAAGTAAAACGATTCGTTTACCTTTGAACCTTTGAATTGTATCCCGCGCCAGCTGTAATGCGTCATCTATTTCCAACGGTATACTGCCATGGTTGTCGTTTTCATCGTCCATTCTCTGCCTCCATCGTCCCTGGTGTCGGGCTCAGTTTCAGTTGTCTGCTGGTTTGATTCTTTGTTTCGATACGGTTGACCATCTGGACGCACGATATACCGGGCATTTTTCCAGGTCTGCGGTTACCAGCGGCACAAGCGCCACAAACGTCCTCCAGCTGTCATAGTAATAGCCGGCTCCAGCAATGGCGATTCCAACTATCAAAAGTGTTATTCGAATAGATACCACCGGGGTTTATTTCATTACATTCTCCCCGTTTTGTGATGTACATGCAGTTGTGATTGCAACTGTCATGCCAGAGGCTTGACGTGCAAACCGCGTTTTTGTCGCAACCAAAAAAGAAAGAATGAATAAGAGACAAATGGTTGCCCCGCCACCTATCAGTCAAAACAATACGAATTGATTTGTAAGATGACGAATCTGTTTGCTGCGGCTTTTGCGGCGCTCTTCAATCTTGCAGAGCTGGATACCAATCCTGCTGAACAAGACTGCGGTAACCATCGTTTTTTTAACCCCAATTAGATAGCAAACCCTCGATTACCTCACGAATCAGCATAGCTTCGTCAACTACCGGAATCAGTTGTTGCAATATAGAAGATTGATCCATTTGTTGTACCTGTTGACGTCACAGTTATTGCATCCGCGACGCGAATGCCAATAGTCCAATGTGTTTTAAATGGCGTCTGCAACATACAGACCAATATGATGAAAATTGGCTGCTTGTTGGTACAGATTCTGCATAATTGGCATAGAGGATCATTCCTGTTCAATGACACACGAATCCAGGGAGACCATATACACGCGAAATCGGGGCATACATCTTTGGGAAAGCAGTTTAAGTGTGATGTTACCGGCAATGATAAACGAAAGTTGGAGAAAATGAGCGGACGAAGCTGTATTAACCTGGACCATAGAAGAGACAATGCTTCGATTCGAATATGCCATATGTGTGGTGAAATTCTGAATTATTTAGTGCCTGAAAAGCAGTGCAGCCAGGACGAGCACAAGGAAAAGCGAAAACATCAGAACATGTACTGTTGCGATTGTGGCGCATACCTGCCCGAAACACTTCATTAGTACGTTATGTGGTAGCGTATGAAATACAATATGTTCAGGAAATTTCCGCGAAGAAGTTCCACTTTTAGCCAGGTCCCACATTCAACATACTGTTGATGCGGTGGTTCCCGAAGAAGAAAAAAAACCGAGTCGAATCAGACTTGCTGCAGCAGCCTTTGACAGAATCAAAAAGTAACCTGGTATTTCATATTATTAATTCTTTTACGGAAAAAATCTTCTGCGCACGCGCTTTTTGATTTTGTATAAGTTTTTTCACAATGGGGATGATTTCCTTTACATAGGTGTCCAGGCTCCCAATGAATTTGGGTCTGAGGCGTATAGCGAGTTTGATTGTGGCCTCACTGTCTTCTGAATGCAGGATAATGATTGCCGCATCTCGAATGAGTTCAGAAAGTGAAAGCAGGTTTTCAATATCGCTTTTGCAAACGCCCAGCATGATGATGATTTGGGGATTGTTGAATAGTCTCAGTCTTGCCGAAAACGAGTCAAAATCAGAATACATCTCCAATCCGTGATCTGGTTCCAGTGTTACAGTCAATTGTTCGAGGATACTTTGTCGTTCAATGATCGATTCTGGAGCAAAAAGATAATTCATGATGTTCGTTTTCCGGGAACGAATCCCAAGGGTTGCATGTGCAGATGGGAGTCTTGCAATTATCAAACCATAATCTTATCAAATAGCGCAATTAAACATCTCCACAATGCTGATACGGATCCTTCATTATCAGACCGAGGAAGGCAAACGCGCCGTCCCCAAACCGTTGAAACGGGATTGAATCATCGGTTGCAGTCCACAGTTCCCTTTGGGGGAAAAATTCGATGTGCCGAGGTGTTTGACGCTGAACGTACCTGCCTTACGAGAATAATGAACCACGTCGATGGAAATGTAACAAGCGCCATCTCCCTATCCGGATTATCGCGCGCCCGATTCTGTGCGCTTTTAAAAAATCATGGAATGACGTCATACATTCGGTCTCAATAGCGATATTTTTTCTCGAGACAGTTGTCAAAAGTATGATTGAACAGGATTCCAATCTCGGTCAGTAAGACACCGCGATTAAATAAGATGGTGTGAACTGGAATACTTCCGACTTTATTCAGCTGATTTGTGGCATGGATACTGCAGTAAATCTGCTTCATCAATGTGGTATTTCCATTTTCGATGACATTCGTATACCAGCAAGACTGCATGCTGTGAAACAGGAGACATTGTGCAATTTCAAACTGTTGGAGTTTTTTTTCCGGGTTCAATGCTAATTGTTGCTTTGCTGGTTTTGGCAGGAACGAAATTCTGCACTGTAAAACGACATACAATGGCAATCGTCGGGCGGTTTGTCTGATTTGTAAGCACGGTCCCGAACACATTACACAATTGAGAGGTCGATTGAACTGACAGCTGACAATTGTCACAAACGCAGAATCAGCGGTTAGAGTTCAGTGAGATTCAAAAGGATATGTATAACATTTTTATATGGAGGCTCGTTTGAAAAAAACCATGACTGATGCTTTTAACATTACACCGACAGCGATAGAACTTGGTCACTCGGTAAAAGAAAGCGCTTCGTTCAATGAAAAGAACAATGTGCAAAATATTGCAGATCGTCGTCCCCGGTCAAGTTTACAAAGGACTTCTCCAGGGCTGTCAAATTCTGCATCACAAATGACCAGAATTCACAGAATTGCTGTGCTCGGCAATTACCTGCCAAGACAATGTGGAATAGCAACATTTACACAACATTTAAGCGATGCCATCTGTACTGAATTCCCAATTCTCAACTGCTCCGTACTTGCCATGAACGATTCTGGTAAACGGTATGCGTATCCCGACAGGGTTCGGTTTGAAATTGAAGCGGCCGAAATATCTTCATATCACCGCGCTGCTGATTTTCTAAATGTGGGTGATGTTGATTTGGTGTCTGTACAACATGAGTATGGGATATTTGGTGGCAAAGAAGGCTCTCACGTGCTGGCGATGCTAAGAGAATTGCGAATGCCAATTGTTACGACGCTGCACACTGTGCTTTCCCATCCCAGCAAACAACAGCGTCTGGTTATGGATGAAATAACACGAATCTCCGAGCGACTGGTAGTGATGAGTGTACATGGTGCAACGCTGCTTCAGGAAGTTCATGGCGTGTCGGATGAAAAGATAGATGTGATCCCGCATGGAATTCCAAACCTGCCCGATAGTATGCGCAGTAAAACCCAGCTTGGCGTCGAGGGGAAACAGGTTATTCTTACTTTCGGATTGCTCGCTCCCGACAAAGGAATCGAAAATGTCATTGACGCTCTACCCGAAATTTTAAAACAATATCCGCGATCCCTTTACATTATTTTAGGTGTCACGCATCCACATGAAAAAGAAAAAAATGGTGAAGCATACCGCGTAATGCTTGAAAATAGGGCGGTAAAGCTGGGTGTGGATGCCAACGTTGTGTTTCATAATCGCTTTGTAAGTCAGACAGAGCTTAACAGCTTTCTGTCTGCTGCTGACATTTACATTACACCTTATCTCAATCCGGAGCAGATTACCTCCGGAACACTCGCATATGCACTGGGTGTCGGCAAGGCGGTTATCTCCACCCCCTATTCGTATGCTCGTGAACTTTTGGCGGAAGGACGCGGGGTTCTTGTCCCATGGCCGAAGGATGATCCCAGAGGTATCTCAAATGCGGTAATAGGCATACTAGGTGACAAAAAGCAGCGTGCCACATATAGAAAACTGGGAGCTGCCTACGGTCAAAATATGCGCTGGCCGAATGTGGCGCGTGCATACATACGGAGCTTTGACAAGGCTCTGGAAAATACGGCACTTCATCTTCGAGCGTCCTTTCATGTCCAGACACTTGCGGACCGACCAATTGGATTACCAGAGATTAACCTGGATCATCTGATGCAGTTGAGTGATGACACGGGAATTCTTCAGCATGCAGTATTTAATACGCCGCGTTACGATGACGGATACTGTCTTGATGACAATGCCCGCGCGTTTCTACTGACATCGCTTATCGAGGAGACCGGTGTGTGGAGTGGGAAAAGGACTCGCGCACTCGCTTCACGATATTTGGCGTTTATCGCCCATGCCTTCGAAAAAAGCACCGGCAGATTTAAAAATTTTATGTCCTATTCCAGACAATGGGCAGACGGATCCGGTTCGGAGGATAGCCATGGACGTGCCCTATGGGCGCTCGGTTCGGTGATTAAACACTCTGAATCCAAGGGACGTCGAAATCTCGCTGACGCACTGTTTCACGATGCGTTACCCATTATAACAAGCTTCACCAGTCCAAGGGCATGGGCGTACGCACTTTTAGGCATGGACGAGTATCTGTGTGTTTTCGGTGGCGACCGCGATGTACAATCGCTTTACAGACAAATCTCCGAGAAACTCTTTGATCTTTACAAAAGAACGAGCACGCCAGAGTGGCCATGGTTCGAGGACCGGGCCACCTATTGCAATGCGAGAATGTCGCAGGCGCTTCTGCTTTGCGGCGCCAGAATGGAGAATTCGGCGATGATTGCATCGGGGCTCAAGTCACTTGAGTGGCTTTCAGAAATTCAGACATCGCACCAGGGAGAGGGATGGTTTACGCCAATCGGCTCAAATGGGTTTTATCCCAAAGGCGGAATCAGAGCGGCCTTCGACGAGCAGCCAGTCGAAGTCTATGCCATGATTTCTGCCTGTCTGGTAGCGCAAAGTATAACTGGAGAAGGACATTGGATAAAAAGAGCACACAACGCGTTCAACTGGTTTTTGGGACAGAATCGGTTGCAGCAATCCCTCTATGATGCAGCAACCGGCGGATGTCGCGATGGGCTGCATGCCGATCGTCCCAATGAGAATCAAGGTGCGGAGTCGACCCTTTCTTTCCTTATGGCGCTTTGTGAAATGCGGGCTGCTACCCTCGTCTTGCAACCTGGCAATAACGAATTGACCCTTTCGAATCCTGCGGAGACTAAATCATGACCAGTCCAAAAAATACATTATACCCCAAACTGTTTCATCGACATCAGGCGAATCCGATTCTGACTGCAGCAGACTGGCCCTACCCGGTGCATACCGTATTTAATCCCGGTGCAACACTGCTTGGGGATGGCACCACTTTATTGTTATGTCGGGTCGAAGACCACCGAGGTCATTCCCACTTATGCGCTGCGCGCTCGGCCAATGGTATAGACGGTTGGGTCATTGATTCCGAACCAACATTTCTTCCGGATATTGCAAATCATCCCGAAGAGATATGGGGCGTGGAAGATCCTCGCATCACATATATTGAGGAATTGAATAAATATGCTGTCGTGTACACCGCTTTTAGCAAAGGGGGGCCCTGTGTGGCACTCGCCATGACAGAGGACTTTCGCAGTTTTCACCGTTTGGGGGAAATCATGACACCCGACGACAAGGACGCAGCGCTGATTCCCAAACGCATCGATGGCCACTTTTCGCTGATACATCGGCCGGCATATCATGCCACCGCACACATATGGATCACCTCATCGGTTGATTTACAGAACTGGGGGACTCACAAATTGCTTCTGAAAGCGCGCAAGGGAGCGTGGTGGGATGCCAATAAGATAGGTCTTTCGCCGCCTTTAATTGAGACGGCACGAGGGTGGTTGATGATCTACCACGGCGTGCGGACCACGGCTGCTGGTGCACTTTACAGACTTGGTGTGGCGCTGCTTGCACTCGATGATCCCCAAAAGTGTCTCCTTCGCGGTGACGCCTGGATTTTTGGACCGGAAACACCTTACGAATGCCATGGTGATGTCGACAACGTTGTTTTTGCCTGCGGTCACACCATTGGTGCAAATGGAGATACGCTCAATCTGTACTACGGTGCTGCCGATTCGTGCATCGCACTGGCAACCGGGAGTATTTCGGAATTGCTGGCGTGGCTGGATGTGCATGGTTCACCGGAGATTCATTGATGCACAGTACCAGAGAATTTTCTTTTCGAAAATTCAAACTCGCGCAACAGGATATGGCTTCCGCGTTCAATGGGTGTGACAATACGCCCAAAGAAGCGATTACCATGGGAATTGCGACTATTCCTTGGGCAAAGGAAATTGCCCTTATTGCCACTGGATCCCACAAGGCCGTAATTGTTCACCGTCTACTGAATACACCATCGTCACAGGAAGTTCCAGCGTCCTATCTTCGGAAACATAACCGCACCACGGTCTATCTTGACGAGAGTGCCGTAAAAACGTCAATGAAGTCAAATTCATCGCAATTGTAATTGGCTCGAAATCTGCACAGCTTAGTTGTGTCAAAGATCACTGACGGACATTGGTGATTTCTAAAAATGGGGAGCAATCATGAGCTATGATATGAACAACGCCATTGAAAATACTGAGGCAGAAAAACGATATGCAGTTACGTATGAAATTCATCATACGACAATGGACTTGCATGAAGCTCTCGTCTTATACCGGGAGCTCGTGAGTGATTATCCAGAAAGTAAAGAGGCTCGCGACTCAAGGCAGCAAATCCACAATATAGAAAAGCTGCTGATACCCACGATAACACAATTCGATAGACAGTCAGACCTGGTTCGATTTTATTTCAATCACACCACCCCCCTGAATCGGAAGCCTGTTTCAAATTGATACCGTTTACCGAGAAGTTCAACGAATAAGGTTGCTTAAACATGAGAATTTTAATGCCATTGCAGAATAGAAACGAAATACAAAGAAAATCGAAACAGGAAGAACCCAACGATGCAGCCTGTGAAGCGACCACCGATATCCTCACTAAACCGCGTTTGTATCTTATCAACCCTTCGAACCCGCAGGTTTCGATGATAAACACAGGGGAAAGTCGTTGGAATCGCTACCGCGTCTGGAAGCCGCTTGGTTTGATGATCATTGCCGGACTGACCCCTGAAGACTGGGATGTCACTGTAATTGACGAAAACCTAAGTGTTCCCGAATACGCATCAATGCCGAGGCCGAATCTCGTCGGCATCACTGCCTTCACTTCACAGGCACATCGTGCGTATTCACTCTCCTCTCATTTTCGAAGCAATGGCGTGCCAGTTGTGATTGGCGGTATTCACGCGTCAATGTGCACAACGGAAGCATTGGAATATGCAGATAGTGTCGTATCAGGGGAGGCGGAGAGTGTCTGGTCCAGGGTACTGGCTGATTCTCTTGCTGGTCAGTTGAAGCCGCTGTATGAAGGAGGATTCGCCGAATTGACAGAGATGGTTCCGGCTCGGCATGACCTTCTGCGGAACAAATACGCCTTTGGCGCAGTTCAAACAACACGCGGCTGTCCACTGCAGTGCAGCTTTTGCAGCGTTACTGCGTTTAATGGCGCACGTTTTCGCCAGCATCCAATAGAGCATGTTGTCAGTGAGTTAAAAAATATTCCGGAAGACCTGGTGTTGATTGTTGACGATAACCTTATCGGTACACGCATTGACCATAGTGAGCGGGCAAAGACGCTTTTTCGCGCAATGATCGTTGCTGATCTTAAAAAGCAATGGATTGCACCGGTCACCATCAATGTTGCCAATGATGATGAGCTTCCTGGGTTGGCTACTGCTGCAGGGGGCAGGGGAGTTTTTATTGGTTTCGAATCTCCCGATCCCAGCACAAGCAAAGAGTTGGCCCGGAAAAACAACCTTTGCCGACGAAAGGATTTAAAAGAAGCTGTTCAAACAATCCAGAAACACGGCATTCTGGTCGTGGGTTCCTTCATCATTTGTCTCGACGGTGACACGCCGGGAATTGGAAAGCGCATCGCCGATACGGCGGAACGATATGGTGTCGATTTTGCAAATGTATTGTTTCTTACGCCTCTTCCTGAAACCAAATTATGGGAAATAATGGTGGCGCAATATCGTGTACCACTTTGCAATTTTCCCAGCGATTGGCGTTACTTCACCTTGACGTTTCCAGTTGCCCGTTTTTTGGGATTCAGTGCAAAAGAAGCTGTGAACGAAATGATGGTCTGCTCCAAACGGTTCTATTCGATTCCGCGGATATTGAGGCGTCTGTGCCGTCATCTGTGGCGTGGACAAAAAGTTGCGTTTGGCTTCGTCGGGGGCATGTCATTTCGAAAAAATATTCCAATAGAACGACGGCAACTCACTGCTTTCCTGATGCAATCTGACGATAACGTTTCTTCTGTGAACCCCAATACAACAGAAGCTTCTGGACGTCGTAACTCTACAAGCGAGAACCGAACCCAACAACAAAGTGCTCAACATTTTGCATCCGAAAATGTTGAGCGGACAAATATGTGACAACAGCAGCCCGTCACGAAGGGAAAGGCATAAAAATGAACGAAATACAACACTCTGCGAATAAAGATTCGAGCAGCAATGGTCTTAGGCGTATATCAGTATGGACATATTTCAGGCTGGTTATGGCACTTCTATGTGTTATCCTGGCAGGTGTTCTGGTGATTCAAAACGCGGTAGCGGTTCGAATGCGGATTCTTTTTTGGGATTTGGAACTGTCCATGGCGGTTGTACTGTTTTTCAGCGTAGTAGTTGGCGTGGCAATAGGAATATTCTTTTGTGCATGGCTTCTATGGAAACGACAGCATGGAAATGCCGGAGGAAAGTGATGAGTGCGCCAAATTTGCTCTGGTGGGCTTGGCATTTATGTACTTCGGCCAGCCGCTTCGGCAGTAAGGAAAAGCAGATTTATTTGTGTCTCAATCATCGAATTCAACTCGACCTTTATTCTGTGTGCCTCTTTTTTGAGACGCTGGATGACCAATTAAGGAGTTGTCAACATTCATGCCAACACTTTTTGAATGAACAGTTTAAACGGAAGCAGGGTATAGATATTGCTATAACTGCAGAGCAGTTAATGGAATAAAAGATCAGATGAAAGAGCATGGAATCATGAACCCCAAAAAAGAGATTACAGCCATCGTGATCAATCCAACCGCGCGAGACGGTCAGACCGGAAAAAACTGGCCATTGACGGAAAGAATCCTCCGGGAACACGAGATAAAATTTGACACGTTCGAAATGGGGGCTGACAGCAACATCGTTGCGACGGTCAAAGAGATCGCCAAGGCCGGTTATGGACGTATCGTTGGCGCGGGGGGGGATGGTACTCAGAATGCCGTCATCAACGGAATAATGCGATCCGACGTGGAAGTGCGCCCGGAATACGGTATTCTTCCGTTCGGTACGGCGAATGACACTGGAAAATCCTTCGGACTTTCCGTGCAGGAGTGGAGCGAAAGGGAACTGCACATGTGCGCCAGAGCGCTGGTCGCAGGAACGAAGTACAATCTTGACCTGGGCCTTGTGAATGGACACAGATATTTTGCCAGTTCCCTGACCATTGGCTTCGACGCGGTTGTACTTCGGGACAGGAATGCAAACAGACACGAGCGAATGGTGATGCGCAGTGGCATTGAAAGCTATCTGCCGAGTCTGTTTGGGAATTTGATTAAGGAATACAAACAGCCGAACGTTCGCATTCGGGCAGATGGTGTGGCGCTTGATCATTCTCACCTGTTCAATCTTGTCGTGGAGAACGTCAGAATTTATGCAGGAGGTTTCATTTTGAGCAAAAATATTCGAAGTAACGATGGGTTACTTGACGCGTTTTTGTATTCGAACCCAGAAGCCTACACATCGGAAATCGGAACCCAGGTGCTGAAAAAGCTCCTTCGACTTGATCCCACCGGTTTATCCACCGAATTTGTCGATATTGCCGTACAAAACGGCGACCATAGAAAAGCCCGAAGTATCGATATACAAATCGCTGCAAAATTACCATCGCTGGTCGATGGGGAAGAGTACCGGGAAGACAACCATTTCAAAGTAGAATGCATCAGGCACGCATTACAATTGATCATTCCTTACGAGTTTTAAACGAGTATTGTGTCTATATCGTGTGTCCGGGACCGTTCGCGCAATGGCAAAAACGAGTCAATTATTCGTGGGAACAGGCAGATTCTTCGATTTGGCGCTATCCAGTAGCTCGCGCACCATGGTGGCAAGATGGCCCATCTGAACCGGCTTTAACATAAGCTCTTTAATCCCCAATGTGCGCGCTTTGCTTTCGTCTATTGTGCTGCAGTAACCGGTGCACAGAATTATTGGCATATCTGGGCGGATTTCAAGGATTTGCCTGGCCAGATTCTCACCAGTCATCTGCGGCATGGTCTGGTCCGTTATGACAATATCAAATCGATTCGGTTCGTCTGTAAACATTGCCAGCGCCGTTACCCCGTCAGCGACGGTGGTCACCTTGTATCCCAGTTGTTCCAATGCGGTTTTTCCCAGTATAGTGAGCATTTCCTCATCGTCCGCAAAAAGAATCCTTCGATTTACAATCTGGCGACGCATCTAAACTGGAGGTCCTTCGTGAACACGTTTGCTCGTATCAATACTGGATGCACTACGGTGAATGCTGGATGCTGCAGGAGGACACGATTGTCACTTCGCAGAGGGGACGGTAACAGCGCATTGGATCTATCCACTATTGGTTTGATGCGTAGGATTCCGGTTCAATGATGATTTCGACGCGTCGATTATTAGCTCGTCCTTCGGGACTGTCGTTATTCGCGATGGGTTGCTCCTCGCCACGGCCACGGGCCAGAATGCGATCGGATTGGTAGTCTCGCTGCACAAGATAATTGCGAACCGCATCTGCGCGGCGCTGGGACAAGTCCATGTTGTCGTCGTTCGAACCCTGTGAGTCGGTATGTCCTTCCACGATAAGATGACGTTCACGGGTCGTGAGAAGCACCTTGACCACAGCGTCCAGACGGGTTCTGGCATCGGGCAATAAATCTGATTTTCCGGATCTGAAAAGCACGCTTCCAGACAGAGTGATCACCGTTCCCCGGGATTCATTCTTAACCTGGGCAAGTTTGGCCAATGACGCGATTGCATCTGCCGCTTGCTGTTGCGCCAGAAGTCGCGCTTTTTTCTCCGCAGCCAGTTCCTCCTTCTTCAGTTCGCCATTCTGTTGTGACGCTAACAGATCTTCGCGTGTCTGATTCAGGTTTTGCTGAGACGCCTCGAGAGCATCGTTCTGCTCTTTACGGTAATCGCTATTCGCCTGAGATTGGTTTTTCTTCTCGGCGATGATGGAGGCAGTTGCCTCAGCCACCTGTATCTTACGTTCCGCAATATAGGCAAGATCCCGCGTCATATACGATTCCGGATTTTCCTTAAAGGACTCTTCCGCCTCTGCGAGCGCCAGCTCTGCCACGTGCAGCTCCGCTGGTGCTACCCGGGCTGTTTCCCCCGCAATAGCGCGCCGATAGGCTTCGCGAGCGTTTGAGAGTTCCTTTGGGATGGCTGCTGCGCAGCTGATGCAAAATGCAGCGCAGGCAACAGTAATTAAAATTCTATTTCTTTTCATTTGATGAATCCTTTCATGTGACCGTTTGGTATTGCGTACCGTTACTGGTTGCTTTCTCTGAATTCACGTACACGTTTCACTGCGGCTTCGGCTTCCGTTTTTTCCGCATCCTCGCGGGAAAGCAGGAGTGCCAGTTCTGCGTCCGCCTTTGACCGAAGCAGCATCGAGTCAGCCATCCCCTTTTCGTCTTTTTCAGCCAACTCCCTGGCATGTGCCAGCTCCTCTTTTGCCAACTGCAGATGCAGCGAAGCGTTTGGCACGTCAGCCGCGCCGACCTCCTCAGCGGCGCGAATCCCCGACGTCGACGCCTCTGTTTTCAATGGCGCGCTTGCGCAACCAGCGGTGATTGCGATAATCGCCATCACCAGAATTTTAAAGAGAATAGCATCAGAAAATGTGACTACTTTGGGAGAATCAATTTCAGATAAAGTACATGCCTTGACGTTGAGCAAAACGGCCCATCTGCCCGGCTGTGGTTTCCAGATAACCACCATGTTGGGAAAAGGGTTTGGTGAATAGCGGGATATGAAGATATTGTGTAGCGCCTTCCAATTCAATAACGGAATTCCAAAAAATTGGCAGGAGGTTTCCATGCGCCCTGAGCCAATCGATTCGCTCTTTGCCTCGACTTACCAGAAACGGTTTTATTTGCTTCTGCAGTACAGTATCCCCCCCGACCCAAACGCCACATTCCCATTGTTTAAAGACCAGGAGTTCGCCACTATTTAAAACAACACCAATTTTGTGGATTTGTAGTACGATAGAGCCTTAACAGAAAGGTGGTCCGCCGTCTGGTGGATATAACACCTCGGTATATGAAAAAAATCGTCCATGGCACTCTCAGGTGTACGCGTAAAGGAGCAACGATGAAATACCTGGCACTACTGTCATTTAATCTTATCTGGCTTGTCGGATGTTCACAGAACAATTCCAATACATCTGCAAGCGACGGGGACACCGACAGCGATACGGATACGGATTCAGATACGGACTCGGATGCGGACTCAGATACGGACACAGATTCGGATGCCGACACCGACACCGATTCGGACTCCGACGCCGATACGGACTCGGACGCCGATTCGGACACCGACACCGATTCGAACACCGACAGCGATACGGATACCATACCCGTGGACACGTCGGCACTGGCGTCGTGCAGAGGGCTTGTCGCGGTCCCCGATTCGGGCGGCGTGTATGTGGGTTGGCGCTTCAAAGCCACCGACCCCACCGATCTTGCGTTCAACGTGTATCGCGATGGGACAAAAGTGAACAGCGAGCCGCTTTCGGGAGCAACCAATATTCTGGACGCCGACGGCAGCGCCGGGGACAGTTACACGATTCGTCCGGTTCTTGACGGAGAAGAACAGGAGGCATCCCCTGCCAAAAAAGCGCTTACCCAAACGTATGTGCGCATTCCTCTGGCACCGGGCACCACCCAGGCGGGTCGTCTGGTGGGGACGGCAGACTTGAACGGCGATTGCGAATATGATTTTGTGGTCAAACGTTCCAACGATGACCAGGATGTCACCCAGACCGCCGACCAGAGTCCCGCCACGATTGAGGAAACCATCAAGCTGGAAGCGTACACTCACGATGGCAAATTTCTATGGCGACGGGATCTTGGATACAACGTGGAGACCGGCGTCTGGTTCTCGCCATTCTTTGTGTATGACCTCAATGGCGATGGCAAGGCGGAAATCGCGCTCAAGGCCAGTGAAGTGGGGGAGGATCTCGAAGGCGGCGAAGGTGATTTGAACAACGATGGCCAAACCGACTATCGCGCCGACAACGGCGAAGTATATATGCATCAGTATCCCGATATTGAGTTTCTCGAAGTGTGGGATGGTGAAACCGGCATCACCATTGCTCGAACGCCGTGGATTAGTGTGACGCCCTGGGGCTCCGATGGCTATCGATACGGGAGGAACATGATTGCGCCCGCCTATCTGGATGGCAACGATGGCAATGCATCGATTATCGCCATGCGCGGCGGCAACACTCGCACAATAATTGAAGCGTTTGACCTGGTGGGCGATGAGCTGGTCCGCAGATGGGATGCCACCCGCTCTCCCAACGGTGGCAATTACGGCCACAACGTGCGCATTGGCGACATTGACGATGACGGTAAACAGGAGCTGCTCTACTTTACAGTGGCATTCGACGACAACGGTGACGAACTGTGGAACACGCAGCAGGCCCACGGGGATCGCTTTTATCTGACTGACATCAATCCCGACCGTCCCGGGATGGAACTGTTTTATGTGCACGAGTTTTCGGATGTGTACGACAGCCCCATTGACCTTCGCGCTGCCGAAAGCGGCGAAAAGCTGTGGGGGCCTGGGGGCGACTGGGGCGATGTGGGACGCGGTCTTGCGGCCAATATCGATGCCGACAGCCCCGGCTACGAGATGTGGGCCAGCGGCAGCGATGACCTGTACAGTTCAACCGGAGAAGTCATCGGCAAAGCCCCGAACGCCAACAACATGTCTATCTGGTGGGACAGCGATTTGGAGCACGAACATCTGGACGGCACATCCATCACCAAACCAGGGGGACAGGTGAACGCCCCCAACACTCAGGGATGCCGGCCCGGCAATCGCAACGCGCCCATGGGGTCGGGCGATGTATTGGGTGATTGGCGCGAAGAAGTGTGGTACATCTGTGACAACAACAGCGAACTGCGCGTTTATACCACCACTGACGTCACCAATGTGCGGATGTACACGCCCATGCAGAATCCCGAATATCGCATGGGCGTGGCGGTTGAAACCCAGGGTTACATGCAGGCCCCTCAAACCGGCTTTTACGTTGGCAGCGACATGGCGCCCCCACCCGCGCCCTACATCCATATTCCCCCAGGCACCTGATTTATCTCTCGGTTTTGCTTTATAGCGGGGATTTCCACTATTGTCCCTGGCGCTGAAAAGCAAAACAGATGTCATTGCTGGAAACGCCAGCAAAGTTATCAAGACGTTAAATGCAAGGGGCTTTGAAGATATTTATGTTGATGACGGCACGACAATGCAGGCGTTACTCAAGGCGGATTTAGTTGACGAAATGCGCATCTTATGTGGTATGGTCACGTTAATTTCCGGAGGTTGGAACATTGTTTGTTTTTTTAATTACATTACTCCTTGGGGGATGCGGGGGTACCAAACTCCTGAGTGCAGATACAGATACGCCTGTGACGCATCATACCGATGGGGGAGTTGGCACTGGCACCGATGCGGATACGGGAACCAGCGAAAATTCCGGCGCGGATTCCAGTAGCGACACTGGAACGAAACCCGGCCCAGACACTGGCCCAGATACCGGCCCAGAAGCGGGTACGGATTCAGGAACGGCACAACCCATTCATGTGGAGGCCAAAGAGTGGACCGGTGATGCGCGCATTATCGCCATTGGCGACAATCATGCCGATCTTTCCCAGGCACAGCGGGCGTTGCAGATAGCCCAGGTTATTAACGAAAATCTGGTCTGGATAGGCAAAGACACCATTGTGGTTCAAACCGGAGACGTGATTGATCGGGGTACCGAAGAGCGGGAAGTTATCGATTTTTACGAACGCCTTCGACCGGAAGCCGCCGCTGCCGGGGGACAGATTATCAACATGAACGGCAATCATGAAATTATGACTGCACAGGGGGACTATCGCTACATGCAGGAAAACGCCTGTGCGGCGTTCTCCTCCCTGCCCGGACTGGACACGTCCAATCCTGCGTTTGAAAATCTGACCAGCGATTGCAAAAAGCGCGCTGCGGCCTTTTGGCCAGGGGGCCCCTACGCCAAAATCATCGCCGACTGGCCCATGGTGGTGGTACTGGATAAAACTGTTTTTGTTCATGGCGGTCTTCATCAGAAACACATTGACTATGGTATCGACAAAATCAACGAAATGACCCGAGCATGGCTGCTGGGAGAGGGAGAACTCGATACCGACATGGTGGGGGGCGGCACTGCCGTATATTCTGTGGACTGGGATCGCACATACAGCAGCAACACGCTGCTGCCGGAAGAGACCATTTGCGCAGCCGCCAAAAACGTGCTCGATCAACTGGGCGCAGACCGAATGGTAATGGGGCATACTGTTCAAACCCGTATCATCGGATTCTGCGACGGCAGGATTGTCCGAATCGACGTTGGTATGGCAGAATATTACGGTGGAAATATCGAAGTACTCGAAATCATCGACGGTCGGGTGACAGTGCTGGTTGATACGTTGTAACGCGAATCAATGACGACAGCCTGAACGGTTTCCCCTATTCAACAATAACAACCAGGGGTTCAGAAATGATTTCAAGGTTGAGGCCGCCGGGGTAGTAGTACGATGTGGCGTGACCAAAGCCCATTACCTGCAGTCCGACCGGCGCATCTGCTTCGAGGTAATGTTTGCCGTCGCCGGCGGGGCCTGATGTGAGGGGGACTCTATATATCAGCCATCCCGAGTTGTCGATGGGGGCGCCGGTGACGGTGAGGGCGGCGCCGTCCAGTTGGATTGTGGTGGTGCTTTGCGCCAATATGTCGATGTAATTCTGTTCGTACGAGATTGGGGCCAGAAATGAATAGTCCATTCTGAACTGTGCCGGGGTGACCATGGCTGAAACGCTCGGCTCTGTACCCGACATGTAGGATACAGCCATGAAGGGATGATTTTCATCCTGCGCGGTTACCGTAAACGGTGTGGTGCTTTCCACTTCGGCCACCTGCCCGGCATTAAGTGAAGTTGGCGCCCCCGTTGGGACTGTGGCGCCGTAGGTGAGCACCGTGCCGTCCACACTGCCCACCAGACGCACCCGGTGGGCGACCGCAACTCCTGTTGGACCGGTGGGCGGCGCAATCAGATAATGATGTCCCAGCGCTTCTGCCGGTAGAACCGATTCTTCCACGTGGTCGGCACTGGAACCGAATTCCAGAATGGGACTCAGGCCGATGACCTGAACGCTTTTGTAATTCAGATTCGCGTCACTGCCGGGATTGGCGGCGTCCAGTCCCACCACCGCGCTGCCGGATAAATCCGCGTGGTCCATTCCGGATGCGCCCGCAGCGCCCAGCAGCTGGACCACATCGCCCGCGTTCATGGTGTATTCCACCACTTCACCTGCAGCTGTGGCTGCAACGCCTGTGCCCGCAGCAATCCCGCCGGTGAGCTGGACGCGCACAAGCGTGTTGTCCTGTGTGGCGGTAATGGCAATTGCCCCTGGCGCATCGCCCCAGGCGCCGCCGTTTTCACCGCCGTAGGTAAACACGCGATAAGAGCCCGTCAGTGCCGTGCTCGGCAGCAGCAGCGAGGCATCGTTGGTGACCGAAAGACATTGCGTGGGCGTCTGGGTGGACGTCTCCATGCTGTCAATGCATCCGACCGGTTCCGGATCCAGCTGGTATTCCAGGGGACTGAACTGCCACACGGTAACGGGCGTGCTGCTGGTTAAATGATAGGCCCCGGCGTTCTGTCGCACCGACGCAGTTGCCCGGTCGCCCGATGTATTGGGATTGGTAAACTGAGTGCCTTTTAAACTTTCCACCCAGGGCAGCACAATGGCGCGCAATTCACCAGCAGGCACGGTTGTGGCAATGGGCTGCGTCAACGCACCGCCAGTGACCTGCACCGCGGCATCCTGACTGCGGTTGTTGGCCACCACCACTGCAAACTCAAAGCCTTCGCTGGTCTCATAATTGTACCAAACCTGGTTGTAGGTCACCGTCGGCCAAAAATCGCATCCCTCATAAGTGCGATGCTCGGCCGCCATCTCGCAGGTGAGCACATCCGAATCTGTCCCGGAATCTGTCGAACCAACAGTATTGGTGTCGTTGTTGTGCGATGGCGTATCCGTATCCTGGCCGGTGTCAGTTGCGGTATCCGCCGTATCACCGGTGGCACTGTTTGACGAGGTATCCCCATTTAGCGTTGAGGTATCACCGTCACCTGATTTTCCCCCATCGGAATCGCTGCATCCGGCAACAGCCATAACAGCCGCCATTACAACCAGAACGCCAGAAAGAAAACGGCTACGAAAATTCATTGTGCAAATCATGAACACCTCCTGTGTCATCTCGTTCAATGTGATAACAGTATAAAGCTGTATGCTTATTTCGCCACCAGTTTATCTGGGATTGCATATGGGCGCAAATAAACATCGCTGAGGCAGTGCGCCGAAATCCGTCGTTTTGTGACAGTGTTTTGGGTGGTTTGTATGAGGGGGAAATGGGATTTCCATGGCGGGGAAGATTTAGGGATTAAATCTCCACCCCTTTTAAGGTGGGTCCTTGCCGCAAAAAAAAATCAGTTTACGGGAGGTAGTCCTTTATTGCCTTGTACCAGGTGTCCGCCATCCATTTGTAGCCAGTGTCATTGGGATGAACCTGCATGGCATCCATCTGATTGGTGGGGAATCCGGTGAAGTGATCGACAAGGAATACGTGCTTCCCATTGGCCGCTTTCGCATCAACTATTCCTGGAATGGCGGCGTTAAAGGTATCGACGTCGGATGCCCGCATGGGAAGCGGTATGATTTGAGCAACAAATATATATGCATCCGGCACGTTTGAAATGATGTCATCAATCAATTTGTCCAATCGCTGCGGCGCACCATTGGGATTGCCGTTCATGTCATTGGTGCCAATATGCAGCAATACGATATGCGGTGGGTCATCCATTGCCGGGCTTGGAAGCAGCCCATTTATCTGTTCTATTGTCCATCCGCTGTGGCCCTGATGATTTCGAGGAAATGCCTTTCCGTTGTAATCACCACTTCGTCCGTCTGCCTCACCACCCACAAATGTGATATTCCTGCTGTCATCAACTGCGAGGCAAAACAGCGGGTAGCGATACCCATCGTTTTGACTCGAACTCATACCAAATGTAATGGAATCACCAAATGGAAGGATTTTACAGGGCGCGCCATCGGTCGGGCAAGGTCCATCGGAATCGCCATCGGAATCGCCATCCGTGTCCCCATCGGAATCGCCATCCGTGTCCCCATCGGAGTCGCCGTCGCTGTCACTGTCGCCGTCCGACCCCATATCGCAGCACATGTCGCCCGCATCAGCACCTTCGCAAAGGCCATCCACCTCAACCGCGCCATTGTATCTCGAGCAGTCGGAGTGGCACTCATTGGGCGCCTCGCACGGTGCAATGTCGCTGTCCGAATCGCTATCGCTGTCCGAATCGGAATCCCCATCCGAGTCGGAATCGCCGTCGGTGTCCGAATCACCATCGGTATCTGAATCGCCGTCGGTGTCGCCGTCGGAGTCGCTGTCGCCATCCGAATCGCCATCGCTGTCACTGTCGGAATCGGCATCGGTATCTGATGTCGATTCACTGCCCCCGCATGCCGTCATTTGTACTACAATCAATGACAAACAAATTGCCAGTAGATACCGCATAAAAAACGTATTCATTCCATCCTCCCGTGTTTTTTTTACACTTGCCGTTGGATAACCGAAATCAAGTAAGAGAGCCCCTCCAAATTACAACCTGGCTCAAAATAATATTTTTAATTGCTCTGAATACAGCTGTTTTCCTCAAAAGAAACAAAACAGATAAAAATATGATTGAATCACGCATTTTGAAGGTTCGAGTCAGTATTTTCTACATTCCACTCATCTGCAGTTTCCAGTGTTCCCGCTCCCAAAAGCGCCTGGCGCCAATACCGCTCACCGGCTGGTCTGCGAGTTTACTGGGGTTCAGGTCTGTGCCTGTTTTAACGACGTCACCGCCATTTTCAATTTCACTTCGGGCGCGTCGTTGAGCAGCATCTCGCGAAAGAGCGGCACTTTGTACACATAGTCATTGCCTTCTCTACCCCCAACAAAGTCTCGGGGTATTTCGAACATGTTGAAATCATTAGTGTTTGAAAAATAATCCAGAAATTTTGCAACAAAATCTCAAAACGGCCGAATAGAGGGGGCTCAATTGGAGGGAGCTCACATGAGAATGATTCGCTGGCATAACAGAGATTTTGTTCATTTTATAACCAACAGAACGCAGCACGAGATGTTCTTTTTGCTGCCTACGCCCAAAATCAACAGCCTCATACTGTTTTGGCTGACCAGGGCCAAACAGAAAAAGGGGCAGCATATTGAACTGTTTTCATTTGTGTTTATGGCCAACCATTATCACATGCTTTTACGTGACCCCATGGGGGAGCTGCCGGAATTCATCGGATATTTTCAGGGGAATCTCGCCAAAGCAGTAAATAAGGAAATTGGACGTCGCGGTACGTTTTGGAGTCGGGAATATGATGATGTGATTGTGGATGGCGAGGAAGCATTCATTAATCGGTTTCAGTATATCGCAGCCAATCCCGTAGTTGCCGGTCTGGTGGAGACGCCCGCGGATTGGGGCGGAGTCAGCTCCGTTCCCTTCGCTCTTTCGCAACGCCCTGTGGAGGGAAAGGGCTTGAATGTGACAGATTACGGGAACGCCACCCGTCATAACCGCGAAGCCAATGAAAAAGACTTTGAGGAGAGTTACGAATTTCTGCTATCTGCATTGCCAATGCTGGCTGAAAAATCCGACGCCGAGCTACAGGAATTCCTGCGTTCTGCAATTGACACAGCCCCTCAAAGCGTAAACAAACAACTGCCAGATGGCCCGCCCATGGGCATGAAGAAAATCATGATGCAGTCTCCACTCGATAGCCCCAGCGCACCAGCTGGCAGTCCGCGGTTCAAATTTTTAACGCATTGCAAAGAACGAAAAAAAGAACTGATTGGATTATATCGGGAATTTGTATCTCAATACCGAAAGTGTACACAGGTGCTGATGGCGTATTTTTGTAAAGCACCTGCTGCATTTGCCAGTTCAATGAAAAAAATTACAGGGAAGGCGCCCATAATCATTTGGCCGCCGGGATGCTACGTGCCATCGAGACATGAGCCAATTGCAGAGTAAAGAGATTCAAAATTAAAAATTGAGTATTCAAGCTGGAGATTCCAGAGAGGTACAGATGCGTGCTTTTTCATGCGGATTGTCAATAGAGGAATATCTATCTGGAGAAAGATTGCCCCAAAACGCGTTGGCCAACAATTTAACCATGATAGCGCGCTCCCCCGATTGAAATACCGCGCCCATTTTTTTTTCAGGAAGACACAACACAGAAAATTCATAGCAATTTCAATACATTCGAAATAGCCCGCGAGTTTACTAGGGAAAATTCATAGCAATTTCAATACATTCGAAATAGCCCGCGAGTTTACTAGGGAAAATTCATCGCAATTTCAATACATTCGAAATAGCCCGCGAGTTTACTAGGCCCGCGAGTTTACTAGGTTTTAGGACTAGGCACGCTACGTCTCAGATACAGTCCTGCCTGGCGGAGGAGACGTAGCATGCAACGTCTCAGATACAGTACTGCCTGGCGCAGGAGACGTTGCATGCAACGTCTCTACCAATGGGGGCGACGATGAATAGCGACTCAGTATATCGAACAAGTCCTGTTGCGTTCTGTCGTAGAGACGTAGCATGCAACGTCTCAGATACAGTACTGCCCGGCGGAGGAGACGTAGCATGCAACGTCTTAGATACAGTCCTGCCCGGCGCAGGAGACGTAGCATGCTACGTCTCTACAGATGAAACATCATGTGGGCAACGAATAAGATTCGCAGGCATGGGGTCACGCTTCAACGTAATCCGGGCGAGGATTGTTGCGCGGTTTTACCGCGGCAGTGCCGAGTATGTGCAATAAACTGTCCGGGCCGCCGGAAATCGAGCGTCGGGGGGCATCCGACCACTGCCCGGTAACAGTGCAATCTGATTTTTAAATATGTCTATAGAGATAAACGGGCATCCGCCGGGCCTTGAAACCAACCGGAATATGCTGCTGGAGCAGGCAATGGGACCTTTGCTCCGCCTTTTGCATGCTGCTGGAGGAGAATCTGGACCCGTACATCAGCTGGAACATGCTCCTGGAGGGGGAATTGGGACCTTGAAATCAACCGGAACATGCGCCTGGAGGGAGAATTGGGACCTCGAAACCAACTGGGACATGCTCGGACAGGGGAAAAAAGTGGTTTGGCCTTTGGAGATATTCCTCCTGGAGCGTGTGATGAGGGCTCGAAGGGATCTGATTTATATCCCTGGAGGGGAAAAATTTGGTTTGGGGCTTTAAGAGGGCGGGCATGGGGGAGAGATTTGGATAAAGGAGAGATTTTGACATGTGTTTTGAGTGACGGGGGAAGCGCTTCAGAGGTGCATCACACGGCTTGGGCGTTTTCGTCGTCACTGGAATCCGGGGTGTCGGATGCTTCCGGGGCGGCTGTTTTGGTGCGGGACTGTTTGGCCTCGGTGGTGCGCAGGGGCTGGAGGATGCGGGTGCGCATGTCCTTTGGGAAATTGTAATCCAGCTCCAGCAGGGCGGCAAGGGCGTTAACGGTGCGAATCCAGCGGTAGCGGGCCTGCTGCAGGTCTCTGGCGGTCACCCGAACTGCTGCGGATTCCTCCTGGAACTGTGCCCGTTTGCGTTCTGCCGCGCCCAGTTTACGGCCGGATTCCAGCCATTCGGTGAAGAGGTCGTACATGGTTTTGGCGCCAATGGAGACATCCTTGAGCAGGGCCTCAATCTCGGGGGTCAGCTTTTCCCTGGCCACTTCCACATTGGCGGACTCGGCCAGAAACGATCGCTGAACGCCCATCAACCCTTCGGGCATCAGCACATCGCGCGCTTCCAAAAGCTGGCTCTTCCTGGGTTCTTCGGACACCGCCGCCATGGCGGTAAACAGACCGTGCAGGGACCGGAATTTGTCATCGTGATCACCGTCGAGCGTCTGCGTCTGATCGGTCAGGGCCTTTAACTTCTCGCCGATATTGTCGCTGGCCACCATCATTCGCATCACCTCGTTGTGCGAATCGACGATGATGGGGACAATGCCGGCGGTCACTGGACATCCTTCCAGCAGTGGCCGGTCCTGCGTGTCATCCGACCACGGTCCGGAAATGGCCAGCATGGTTGAGGCATCAAATGATTTGTAGGACATTGCTTCTCCTTTCCCGCGCCCAAACGGCTCGCCCCCACCGAACATCGCTGCGGCGCAACTAAAGTAACAAAAAAGATTCTCGATAAATGAACGATAAACGATTCGATGCGGTCGGCACAAGGAAAAAACATGGAAAACCTTAAAATTCTGATTTTACAGAAAATGACACCTGTGCGGATACTGAGAACGGTGAAACGCCAGACAGGGTGGGGAACAAACGGGTTTGATGATCCATTCCGGACGGATCTTCAGGACGATGCCGGTGTGTTTTTTAATATGGAACCGCTGGCTACCTTGCCGCGATGCATTCGATTTCGACGAGGACATCGCGGGGCAGGCGACGGACTTCCACCGCGGCCCGGGCGGGTTTGTGTCCGTCGAACAGGCGGTCGTACACTTCGTTCATTTCGGAGAATGTATTCATGTCCTGCAAAAATACAGTGGTTTTCAGCACGTTTGATTTTGAAAATCCCGCCTCTTTGAGCACCGCAAATAAATTTTGCAATACCTGTGTGGTTTGCTCTTTAATCCCCCCCGGAACAACGGCCATCGTCTGGGGATGCAATGGTATCTGGCCGCTGCAAAACAGCATATCGTTATGCAGTACGGCCTGCGAATAGGGGCCGATGGCTGCGGGAGCGTCCGTTGTATCGATGTATTTCATTTTTTTATATCCTTGTTTGTTTCGATCACGTTGAGCCGGTGTTTTGTTCATGGACCCGTTTCCACAATTCAATTTAATGCCATAACGCATTTTTGCAGTCGATAGATACGTTTTGATTGCAAAAATTATGATTGGCGATCACCTGGCAATAATCGTTTTGTCTACCACACGGCCATCATGAGTGCATTCGGTGGAGAATCGCCTGCGAGGCTCAGAGTGATTTTGCCATTTTCCGCAACACATTTTTCAAGGGATACCGATTGCAGTGAATTGGCGGCAATGCCTTTCAAATCGGCGATGCGTTGCTGACCGCATTGAACCTGGATGGCCGCCATGGGCTTCGGAAACTGAAAATGGAGTGTCGATGCTGTTTGTGTGCGCTGTTGCAAAATTGTTCCTTTTCGCAGGGAGACGCGTTTTTGCAGTTTGGCGATGTGCACATCCGTTTGTCTGGTTCTCATTGCGTCGATGGATTCCAATAAAGATAGTCCCTGGGGGATGGGGTTTTCCATCGCCATTTGGACAACAAGCTCATTGATGACCTGGGAACCACCGATACTCGCCAATGCTTCGGCCAATTCCTCGCGCCGCGCTACAAAAGGTTCGCCTCTTAAGTATCTGGAGATGGGTTCGATGGCGGCACGGCATTTCAACCTGGCAAGCGCTGCCGCCGCGTCCTGACGCAACAGGTAATTGCCGAGCAGATCCATCAGCAGGGTCTCGGCCTCTTTTGCGTTGTTTGTTCCAAGCAGTTCAATGGCCTCCAGGCGTATGGCGGGGGCGGCTTTTTGAGCGGCAGCGATGTCCATGACATTCTGGATGGCGGTCTTGTCGTGCAATGACAAACGCGTGAGTTGCGCACGTGTCCAGGCCGCGCTCAAAGGATCCAACCCCGTGTCGGATTGGGACAACCCCCGCAGCTGCAAAAGCGTGTCTGCGGGTAATTGTGCGGCCATCGCCGACCACAGCCATCCGAGGCATACCGGATCGGAAACGCGGTCAAACGGAATGGGTGGAAGCCCACTGTGCCATCGCTCAAATATCAGTTCTGCCGCCTTGCGACGCACCACCTCCGGTGTGTCGTTGGACAAAAAGGGATACAATTCGGCGACAACGGATGTGTCGCCGCCCAGCGCCCGCTGAACGATTGGAGGCCAGCTTTGCAGACCGCCGTCCGCAGATACCGGGCGAAGCTCGGCTTTGGCATGGGATGCTTCCCATGTGACTATTTTTTTCTTCAGGAGCTGTACCAATTGCGGGTGCTGATCGGCCACCGAGATGGTTTCCCCCGGATCGGCCCTGAGATCATACAGGCGAACAAGGCCTGAGGATTTGTCCCAAATCAATTTGTGGGAATCGAACAACACCATGCGTCTATCGTGCAGTTGAGAGAAAGCCGCCTTTTTCCGGGTGTCCGTTCCCATTATCAGGCCGGACAGATTGTTGGACCGCACTCTGGGCGGCACTGGAATATCGACGATGGACAAAACCGTGCCCAGAATATCCACCAGATTTACCGGTTCCTTAACAATATTATGGGGGACGCCGGGGACGTGAATCAGCAGTGGCACGCGCACCTGTTCATCGTAAAGTGTGGTGCCGTGGTATTTGCCGCCATGGTCGTTGAATTCCTCACCGTGATCGGCGGCGACAACAATGATGGCGTCCGGATAATGGGTATCCGCGTAATCGAGCAACCGCTTGATGTGCTGGTCCGCCGTATGGATTTCACAGTCGTAGCGTTGCTCATCGGAATTTCCAAAACGGGTGCATTCTTTTTTGTATGGTTCGTGGGGCTCAAACAGATGCACCCACACAAAAGGGGGGGCATCGTCGCCACTCACTTTTTCGAGAAACTCAATGGCCTGATTGATTTTCTGTTCTGCGGTAAACCGATATTCCATTTTCAAATAGCCAAAGCCGAACCCTTTTTTCTCCAGAGGTTTGAATTTGGTACGGTCGATAAAAAAGACGGACCGGGTAAAAAAGCCGCCGGTGCGATAGTGAAAGCGGCGCATAATTTCCGGCCACGTTTCCTGGTCGGCGGTGACATCCGGGATGTCGAACAGAGGTTTTATATATTTGCCGGTGATAAACGACGTTACGGCATATGACGTGTGGGGTAGCGCCGTATATGCACGTTTAAAAACGGTGGACTTCGATGCCAGCGCGTTGAGCGCCGGGGCGACAGCGGTGTCGGTGATATTTCCCGGCTCTATGCGGTCATATCGCATGGCATCCACGGTGATAAACAATACCGGAGCGCCAGGATGTTTCAGTTGTTTCTGCTCGGTGGCGTCTCCAACGGATGTCATCTCTTTTTCCGGCCGTAAATCGAGCAGCCTTTCATGTGGGGGAGGGACCAGTTTTTGCGAGAGGTGCACCACATCGGCGGCCGCAGCGGTTTTTTCCGTGATGACAAATCGAATGTTCTGGGTGTTCCGTATCTGTTGCAGCGAGATGAGTCCACCCACTATAAATCCCACTGACAACGTGATGGCGCCGATGACAACGATAGAGGTGGCGGACTTTTTCCAGACGAGCTGCCATGCAAAAGTGAACAGGAGCCATGAAAAAAACGTCAGCGCAATGTGAAAGGGGGCGTACAGGCGCACCAGCACAGTGAAATCCGCAACCACCAGCAATAGACCTGTCACCGCACAACCCATCGCCAGCAATCGTTGTTTAAATATGCCGGAGATGGTGGCGCTCTTCGCGATAACGAGGCCGGTCACTGCAGCGGCAATCAGTCCCAATACAATGACAATGGCCTTCCGTCCAGGAATCGCTGACGCCTGAGGGCCTTCGGTCAGCAGCCACAGCAGTGTGACGAATACCGGCGAAAAGAGCAGGGCGGTGAACCACGGTTTGAATTTATGTCTTACACGGGAAATGCCGGCAGTGGCCGCAAATCCCGATACCGTGGCGAAAATGGCGCCCATCCCGCAAACCGCGGTGGACATATACAGCGCACGGAACATTTCGGAAGTGTCAAAAAACATATCGCGGGCGTTCAGGCACAGCGAGGCGCAGTCCAAAAGGCCCAGCAAGACGCCACTGACGCTTCCCGCCAGCAGCCATTGAATTAGTCTGTTTTTCATCCGGATTCTTCTCCCACCGGTCCTTCGCCGGCCAGTATTCGTCTTCGCAGTTCGGCTCCCAAAGGCGCGTATTTGTCACAGGTCAGCAATGGAGATTCATTAAGTATTTTTTGTGCGTCGCTCCTCGCGGCACTGAGCAAATCCATGTCCCGTTTCAGATTTCCAAAGCGGAATCCGGGCAATCCCGCCTGGCGTTTGCCGTATAATTCACCAGGACCTCGTATCTGCAAATCCTGTTCGGCAATAAAAAAACCGTCGTTGGATTCACAAAGGGTCAAAATGCGGCGACGACTCTCGTCTGTTGATGGAGCTCCCACAACAAAACAATGACTTTGTTTGTCTCCCCGACCGACGCGTCCGCGCAACTGATGCAGCTGGGCCAGTCCAAATCGTTCGCATCCTTCGATTATCATGGTGGTGGCGTTGGGAACGTTCACGCCCACTTCGATGACCGTGGTGCATACCAGCACGCCAAGCGCATTGGTTGCAAAACGTTCCATTATGGCATCCCGTTGTTCCACAGGCAAACGTCCGTGGAGCAACCCAACCCGGTGTGTTCCAAAATGATCGGCGTAAAAGGCAAACGCATTTTCCGCGTCACTCACGTCCAGCACTTCGCTCTGTTCAATAATGGGACACACCACATACACCTGTTCGCCACGAGACAACGTGTCCGCAATGTGATGCAACACATCTGAACGATTCTCCATTGAGACAAACGATGTGTGAACATTGGATCGTCCCGGTGGCAATTCATCAAGCACAGAGATGTCTAAATCGCCGTGAATCGTCAGTGCCAGCGAGCGGGGAATGGGTGTGGCGGTCATGACCAGCAGGTGGGGCGCTTTTCCCGCTTTGGCTTTTCCCTGCAGGCCCAGACGCTGGGATACGCCAAAACGGTGTTGCTCGTCCACAATCGCCAGCCCCAGGTTGGCGAAAGTCACCGATTCGCTGATAAGCGCATGCGTGCCGATGGCCACCTGTATTCGGCCGTTGGCGGTTCGTTCCAAAAATTTTTTCCGGGCGCTGGAACGGGCGCTGCCCATGTGCAACGCGGCGTCAATTCCGATGTGCCGAAGGGCAGGGTAGAGTGTGCGCATGTGCTGTTCTGCCAGAATTTCGGTGGGCGCCATGAGAGCCGCCTGGTAGCCCGCTTCGACGCAGGCAATAATGGCTGCCAACGCCACCATGGTTTTTCCCGAACCCACGTCACCCTGCAGCAACCGTCGCATGGGAACCGGTCGCGCCATATCCATTTGTATCTCGTGCGTGACACGACGTTGGGCATTGGTGGGGAGAAAATCCAGCATTTGTGCCGCGCGCGACGGGAGATTCTCATGGGACAACACAGCGGGAGCGCCGTGGCGCGTTTCACTGGCTTTTCGCAAACCGAGCGCCAATTGAATAAACAGAAATTCATCGTACGCCAGCCGTCGATGGGCCGGTGACGAGCCGTTCACCCATGCATCCAACTTTGAAATTTCCACATCATCAGGAGGAATATGCACCAGTCGCAAAGCATCCGCCAGCGGGATGAGCTGGTGTTGCCGTATCAGTGCAGCGGGAACGGGATCTGTGAGGAATTCATTCACATTGGCCAGTGCACTGTGGATTGCCTTTTCAATGGTTGCCCCCGGGATGCCGGGAATGTCCGGGTACACAGGTAAAATCCTGTCCATTGACTTGTTTGACTCGTCCTCCGTGGCCACTGCTGGATGGGCCATTTGCAGCGAATTGCGGTAATTCCCCACCAGACCGGCCATTTTCAGTTTCTGGCCTTTCACAAAGCGCGATGTGTTGGGACGTTTATTGGAAAACCACATTCCCACAATGCGGTCATCGCCGTCGCGTATCTCCACCTGCATAATGCGTTTCCAGGGTTTTCCAAATACCGAGACTTTTTCAATGATCCCTTCGGTAAGCGCACGCATTCCCGGCTTTAGAGATGAAATCGGCGTCACGTTGCGCCGATCTTCGTAACGTCTGGGGAGCAGGAAAAGGATCTCCACTGGTGTGTCGATGCCGTAGGCCATGAGTCGCTCAGCGCTTTTGGGACCGATGCCCTTGAGCGCCAGCAGTTCGGATTTGACCTCGGTTTTGATGGTGGGACCTTTGAGTTCCGGCGACACTGGCTCACTGATATTTGTGCGGATTTCATTTGCAGCAACACCTGCATCCGCCAATTCGATTGAAAGACCGGTAAGATATCGTTGCGCGCGGGCAAGAATCACTTTTCGGTTCATCCCCGTGAACGTTTCGGGATTACCAATCGCTTCGATACATGCCGCCAGCTTTTTTTCGTCTGTCCCTTTTACCATTGTCAGCGATTTCAGATGGTGTGGCGTGTCCGGTAACTGGGCCGGATCTTCACCACCAATCAGCGCCGACGCTATGGATATTTTTAATCGTGTTATGCTTTGGAAAATATCGGTCATCGGGAAGGCGTGATCTGTGGGGATGTCTAAAATTCAACGTCGATTATTTCAACGACGCGATTTCCACCGGGAGTACGAATAGTGACCTCATCGCCCACCTCCCGGCCGATGAGCGCCCTGGCAATGGGCGAACTGATGGATACGGTCCCCTGGTCAATATTCGATTCATCATCTCCCACGATGCGATACGTGGTTTCCTCGCCGTTGTCTGCATTTTCCATAGTCACTTTGGCGCCAAATACCACCTTGCTCCCTGAAAGTCTGGAAACATCAATGACCTCGGCGCGAGAGATGCGATCTTCCAGATACTCAATTCGTCCGGCGATGAGTGACTGCTGCTCTTTAGCGGCATGATATTCCGCGTTTTCCGACAAATCCCCGTGGGCACGCGCTTCTTCAATGGCCTTAACGTTGGCCGGGCGTTTCACTGACCGCAGTTCTTTTAACTCTTCTTCCAGCTTCTTTTTGCCTTCCAATGTCATTGGATATTTATCCATGAAAACCTCCTGTCCAAATTTCGTGGGACTTATAACAGATAATGGCCAAATGGTACAGGGGACAAGCTCGATTTGATCATGATGGGGGACAAGTGCCACAGGACGCCAATGAGAGACACGGGTTGTTGATTAAAAGTATTTCAAATTTTGTCTTCATTGTAGCATGGAAATAATCGGTGGTTTTGTTATGCTGGGCATTTGAGGTGGACAACTATCAGAGTATTATTCTCCAATTATTCCATGATGTTTATTAATTCCGAGGCGAAACACCAGGGCCCCATCTTTATTTCCAGACAACTGTTTGGGTATACTGATATTTTGCATTGATGGTGTAAATCATTGAAAACTAAAAACATTTTAATTCGGTTCGACTCACCAGGAGGGTTTTTTTTTTCCACCTCTTTAAGTACCGATTAACCACTACGACTTAGATTGAGTGCTGGCTGGACTTGAGTCGCCAGTTTGAGCAGCCAATTGTGCGAGGTAGCAATTTGATAATGAATCCGAATTTATATCTGTCCAAACCCGGTGTACGAATTCCTGAAGATCGTTATGACAATGATCGAATTGTTGATTTGGTGAAACAGAATTACCGAGGGAATCGCGTCGCGTGGGTGGCCATAGAAGCGGCGATTCGAAAAATTCTGGGAAAATGCAATACAAAGGTCCGGTATCTGGATTTTGACCGGAACTCACGAGTCGCTGGATATGCGGCCGATGCGGCAAGGGATTGTCTCAGCAAAAACAACGCTACTCTCAATGATGTGGATCTTGTTATTTTTGGCGGCGTTGCCAGACAATACTTTGAACCGGCCACCGCCATGGAGGTTTGCACAAACCTGGGGATAACCGAAACCCATGCATTCGATGTCACCAGTGCCTGTGTGGGACATCTCGAATCCGTGCAGACCGCCTGTGGTTATCTGAGCATGCATACCGATTATCGCACTGCGCTCGTGGTCACCGCTGAGTTGACGCAGGAGTTTCTGTCGTTTGATATTCAGTCTCTTTCGGACCTCCAGTACAAGGCCGCCGGTTTAACCATTGGAAATGGCGCTGCAGCGTTCCTGATAAGCAAAAATCCGTGGCCAGGAGGATGCATGCGTATTGTATCCACCGATACGTACTCAATGCCCGCGCACTGGGATCTGTGCCAGGTGCCCATACGCGGGACCTTCAGTTCATCCTCAACGGAGTTAATGAAGTTGCATAAACACATTATTCCCAGACTTAAGGTGGTTTTGGAGAAACTGGGATGGGATCCCAACGATGTTGCTCACTACTGTTTTCATCAGCCCAGCGAGTTCATGACGCAAAAGGTGCTGGCAAAAGTGGGCGCAGATCTCGATAAGGGTGTGTACACACATCATATCTATGGCAACAACGCCAGTGCCACCATCGGAATTGTTTTGGACTATTTGCTGTCCCAAAAAGAACTGTCTTCGGGAGAGAAGCTAATGCTGGGCAGTGCTGCATCCGGATTTACGATGGCGACCATTTCTGGTATATGGGAAAAAAAAGGATGAGATAGCCGGGAAATTTGCCGTGCATACCAAATTTGTCGGCTTAACACAGAATCAAATGTTTTAATTTTGGAAACAAACAAGAAGAGGGCCATATGACGACCTGGAATAAGAAAAAATTATTGAAATCCGTATTTATCTGCGCATTGGCGTTACTATCTCTGCTGTTGGTGTGTTGTGGCGCTGGGCCGGAAGATGGTGAGAGCAGTGGGGATTCCGACAGTGATGGAGACGGGGATGGCGACGGCGACGGTGATGTAGACCAGATTGAAGAAGTTGGCGATTTAGAGGGCAGAACATTCGTGTTGGATGAAATTGAGATTACCAAGTGGATGTCACCCGCGGGGCTCGGAAAAGAGTTGGGATCATCTGTTCCGCCCATGGCGTTTCAAATTACAAGTGCGAAGGATGGCAAACTGACCGCATTGCTCGGAATTGTTGACGGTGACAAGCAGGACAAATGCAATCCGACTGTGGAGATGACAGGAACCATCGATGAAGATCCCGATTTTGGCGATAAAGTAAAATTCGAATTAGGTCCCAAAGATTTCGAGGCCATTTTAACCTACCCGGGACCAGAACCTGGCGATGACGATTTAGTTGTGGTGGCCACTATTCGCGATTTGCAATTAGTTGGTTACCTCAAGGAAGGCGCAACGATCTACGAAGGCGAAGGGCGAGAATATAATCTTATCGCCACTGTGGATTTCAGGCATATTGCACATCTGTTTTCCGGACAGGTCGACGACCCGGATGGGGATAATCTATGTGAACAGATGAGTGACCTTTATTCTGGTGTGAAGTGTGAAGCATGTCCCGATGATGATGAGGAGTATTGCGTCACTCTCAAAGGCGCCCAGATCTCAGCAACAGCCGTGGCTGGCCTTGACATTAAAGAGGTTGACAAGGTTGGCGACGGGTGTGTGGAATAGCGCGTTTTTAAGCAATCGGTAAAAAGTATTACAACATAAGTTTTACAACATAGTAATTGAGACGGACTGGCCAGATGGGAGAAAAGAATCTGCATGGGTAAGTTTAACGGTTTTTTTGTTTTCACCACTTTGCTGTTGATTGTTGGCGGCGGCTGTTTTGAGATTGTCGAGCCAAAGGCGAATATTCCGGAAAATGTCGAAACCGATAATGTCAGCACGTCCGGGGAAGCAGCATGCGATTGTTCAGCAGATGATATGTCAAAGCGAGTGTTTCGATTTATCGAGTTGAACGTGGTTGAGCCGCCCCGCTTGCGAAAAACGATTGATGACCTCTGGTCCCATGAGCTGAATAATTTTCTTTTGAATGTATTGTTTATAGTAGATGACACCAAAAAATCGGGAGAAAAAAAAGGTGGTTTTTCACAGTTGTCGCTCACTGTTGGGCCTGGGTGGCGTACACCGGTGGAAGCTGACGAATTGTTTTGGACCTCTGAAAAAGAAGTCGATGAATTGTGTCTTGTGGATGATGATTTAAATCAGAAAGTGGATGTCACTTCGTTTGACGCGGCGGAGTGCACGTTTGTGAACAGCGATCTTAAAACACTTTATTTTCACATGGGCCACAAAGGAAATCCACTCATGTGCGCCCCGCTTCTCAAACAACCCAATGCGACGCCATTGCATGATTTACGTGTGACTTTTCGGTTGAATGAGGATTGCACAGAGCTGAAGGATGGTTTTTTGAGTGGGTGTATTCCAATATCAGATGCGAATAAAATGTGTATGTGTGGCACAACCGGCGTGTGCGTTCGCGATGGCAACGAAGCGGACGAGCCGTTCCCGGATGAAATGGGGGAAGATGGGGATGAAACCTGGCCACTGAGTGACTCGCAGGAAAAAGCACTGCTCACATATTGCGTGAATGCCTGCGGCAAGGCAACTGATTCGTCATGGTCATCTTACAGAGCTCTGATGGAGTTTGGATCGGATGAACCCACATGTGAAACTCAGAGTGGAGAACCGGGATACCGATTGACTGCCCGTTTTAAAGCGGAGGAAGTGACAAAACAATATTCCAGCGATCAGACTGTGTGTGAGGAAAATTAAGGGCGGAGCCGTATGATGAGTTGTAAATGCGATATCTTTCCTCAGCGGTTTCCAGGGGGCTTCACGAGCGCGGTTCTGGTTGTAATCGGATGTGCCATTGCTTCATCTGGATTTGCCGGAGGAATTTCGGTTGGGGATCAGGGCGCTGTGGCTGCGGGACGGAGCGGCGCTTTTGTGGCAAAGGCCGATGACCCTTCTGCCATTGAATACAATCCGGCGGGTTTGACGGGGCTAAAAGGGTGGAACATTTATCTTTCAAATCGGTTTGCATACGCCAGCGAGCGGTATAAACGAGCGACCATTTGGGACTATGATAACGCCGAAATCCATCCTTTTGGAGAAGTATCCAATCAGAAACCGTGGCAGCTGTTGGGGCCCATGCTGGCGTTAACAACGGATTTTGGATTAAAGGACTGGTCGTTTGCAATTGGCGCTTATGCACCCGCCGGAATCTCGTCTCAGGAGTTTCCCAGGGACGGCGGACAGCGATACATGCTAACATATCGCGACACAAAAATTCTCTACTATAATGCAAGTGTCGCCTGGAAACTCAGCGATGTTTTTGGGGTTGGGCTGAGCCTTCAGTGGGTGGATTTGGCTCAGCTGGATTTGCGCCTCGCTGTAAATGGCGACGTAAACCCGGCCGCTGTTTCACCCATCTCCCATTTTTTTGATATGGAAGCACGTGTACAAGGAGCGGATCACATCGGCGTGTCGGGAATATTGGGAATGTGGTACCGTCCATCGCCATCGTTTCAAATGGCATTTTCCAGCCGATTTATCCCCACAAAACTTGAAGCCGATGCCACATTAACATTGGTACCTCTGGATGAAGACAATAATGGTTCTGTTTCAACACAGAGAAATGGCACGTCGGCCAATGATGTTGTGTTTTCGATGACGTTGCCAATGGAATTTCGCGCTGGGTTTCGTTACATTCATTTGCGCGGCCAGCAGGAGCTATTTGATGTGGAACTGGATTTTCGGTATGAGCTTTGGTCGCAGATGGAAAGCTATCGGGTAGACGGCACCGGAATGTCTGCATCAATTGACGGGATTTCAGAGCCGGTGTCAGTGGGGTTGATAGTGGTTCCGAAGAATTGGAAAAATACATTCAGTGTTCGTTTGGGGGGTGATTTTAATGCCATTGAGAATCGTTTGAAGTTGCGCGCAGGAACGTTTTGGGAAACGGCCGCCGCTCCAAACGAATACGCGTATGTGGATTTTTTGGCATCCACCCGAATCGGTGCAAGCTTGGGGGCATCAGTGATTTTGGGGAAATTTGAAATGGCGCTCTCGTATACATACGTGATTGAGGTACCCGTCAAGGTGCATGAGACGGACGGGAAGATATATCAACAGGTTCCAGGAAGTCGCTGTAAAGGACCCGACTACGACGATCCCACTTTCTGCGATGCGAATTATCAGGGACAGCCGTCTGCGACTGTAAATGGCGGTACATATACAAACACTTATCATTTCACATCACTGGCATTGTCCTACAGGTTTTAATGGATTTGGAAATGAAACGGATTTTGAAATATTTATTGTGTACACAGATTCTGGCTTTTGTCCCTGCAGGTGTAACGGCAGGCGTATTCGATGAGGCGGTATCTGGCGGTGATGTCAGTACCACATCTGACTCTGCTTCATTTGAAGACACTGCGACGTCCGAATCCGATGCCGAATCCGATGTCGGGGACGATAGCCCTGTTGTTGTGGCAAGTCCGTTGCAATTTGATTTCAACGGATATGTCAGAGGCGATGTGTTTGCTGGAAAGATGCCGGGCTATTCTCAGACAGAATTAAAAAACGGGTATGGCGAACTCGCTTTAAAATTGCGTGTTTCAAAAGGATCCTACGGGGATGCTTTTGGGGAAGTCCGTTTCAAAGGCGGCTACCTCAACGATGGCCATTATCTGGGACAACCATCAGATGTGGATGCATACGGACAACCCACCCAGGTGGACAGCGCCTCCGAAGATGCCGGGGAAATGGGCGCATCTGTGCAATTGAGAGAAGCCTACGTAAACGCATATTTCGGTCGACTGGAAGTGCGTTTGGGACATCAGATTGTGCTTTGGGGACGTGCGGATGGCATTAACCCAACGAACAACATCACGCCCATCGATATACGGGTACGCTCCCCCGAAGAGGACGAACGTCGCCTCGCCAACACAGGTCTGCGCATCAAGCTCGATTTGTCGCCGCTGCGTATCGAAGGCATTTGGATGCCATTTTACGCACCGTCCGTGGTGCCTCAAATTATTCTTGGGGACGCCTTGCGATTTGCAGAGCCGGATTATCCGGATTTGGATTTGACCAATGGACTATTTGCCGGGAAGATTCACCTCATTTTTCCGGCGATTGAAATGTCTGTCTCTTATTTGAATGGATATTCTTTGACTCCCGGCATCAGATATGTGAAAAACAATTTTTCAGCTGAATACTATGACGAAGTTTACGATTCGATTCTGAACCGGACCAAAACAGTGTCACTGAATCGAACTGCTTTTCGGCATCAGGTGATTGGCTTCGATTTTTCAACCACTTTGGGAAGTTTTATGGGCCTTCGCGGTGAAGTGGCGTTTCGCTACCCTGAAAAGCAGAATGAAGAGACGTTGAAACGGCTTCATATCCCCAATCCCGAGTTGCATTACGTTTTGGGTGTGGATAAGGAGTTTGGGAATCTTATGGTTGTCGCTCAATATATTGGGCGGTATGTCCTGAATTGGAAAGACCTGCCCAAAGCCCGTGACTTTCAAGATGATGACATCGAAGACAGGATAGACGCTCTGAACGCCAAACCTGAGTTTGAAAACCTGGAAGAAACAGTTGACTTTAACATTCATGAAGAACTTGTAAACTACGTGGCCAATAGAGAGTTGGTAAAAATCAACCACATGATCCACAACCAGAATTATGAAATTCAGCACGGCGTTTCGCTGCGATTGAGTTATTCGGCTCTGCACGACACACTCACGCTGGTGGCTTTTGGGATGTTGAATTTCACAACGCAGGAATATGTTTTTTATCCAAAAATACAATACAAACTCACAGATGCCATGGAGCTCTCGTTGGGAGCAGAGCTTTACTTTGGACCAGAGGAATCGCTGTTTGGAATGATCGATGAAACCATGAGCGCCGGATATACGGAATTGAAGATATCTTTTTAAGGGGAAACTCGAATGAAGAATAATACTAAACTCGCCGACATTGTAATCAAGTATCCCTGGCCGTTCATTCTGATTTTTGTTGCTGCAACTGTGTTGGCGGCATACCAGTTGCCGAGGGTGGAACTCGACACGGAGATGAAAAACCAACTGCCGGTCGATTTGCCCACCCGAAAGAATCTGACAAAAATTGAGAAACTGTTCGGTGGCACAGACATGATCATGATCGTTTTGTCCGCTGACGATATCCTGGATGCGGCGGTGGCGAAACGCGTAAAGGAGATGTCGAAAAAATTTACGCGCATCAAAGAGTTTGACCGGGTGATCAGTCTTTTTACCGCAAAATCCATTAGCGCGGAATATGGCGAGTTAATGGTCGAGCAGTCGGTGCCTCGCATTCCAAAAACAGAGAAATCCCGCGAAAAATTACGTGAGAAGCTGAAGAAAAACGAGTTGGTCTATGGCAATATTGTGTCCAAAGACTTCAAACATACGGTTCTGATTGGTTTTTTGGCGACGGACGCATCTGACGAAGTTGTTGTTTCGAAGCTCGAAGAAATCATCGCCCAAACCCCTGGCCCCGGAAAAGCGCTGATTGGCGGAATGCCGATGACGCGTGTAAAACTTTCAAAGGACATCCGAAAAGACATGTCTCGATTTCTTCCGGTGGGGCTGGTTCTGATGTTCATCTTTCTCTGGGCATGTTTCCGCGAGGGCCGAAGCGTTTTGATGCCATTTGTTATGACAGTCATGGCAATCGCCATAGCTTTGGGGTTGCTCTCATTCCTTGGGTGGAAAATACACACGGTTACTGTGTTGCTTCCAGTTATTCTGCTGGCTGTTGCTAATGATTACGGCATCCATATCATGGCCCACTATCAATCCGATAAAGCGAGGCATATCGGTTGGTCTTCAAAACAACTGGCGCATTCCGCTATCGCCAGTTTGAATCAGCCCATTCTTGCAAGTGGCATAACCACTATTGTTGGATTATTGTGTCTGTTGTCTCATATCATTATACCAGCGGAACAATTGGGCGTTCTCGCAGCAATCGGCGTGGCATTTGCTGTTGTTGGCAGCCTTGTATTTATACCGGCAGTCATCGCTGTACTTCCGAAACCCAAATTTAAAATTTCAAAAAAAGACAAAGGCCGCGACGTATCAACCGCGATGACACGACTTCTCGAATTCATGGGAAACAGCGTCGTCAGGAAACCAGGGGCCATTTTAGTTTCCACAGTGGTATTGATGCTCACATTCGCAGTCGGTTCTTTTTTCATCGTTGTGGACAGCAATCCGATGAGTTTCTACAAGAAAAACGACCCCATCTGGCAGGCAACCAACATGCTGAACAAACATTTTGGCGGTTGGGCCGGCATTTCCATTGTTGCAGAAGGTGATATTAAAGATCCCAAAATAATGAAGGAAATTGATGCACTGGAAAAACATTTGAAAAAGCACCCGCTGGTGGGAACAACGTCTTCTATCGCAGCTGTGGTTCGAGGAATTAATCAGGTGATGAACGAAGACAACCCTAAAGAAAACCGAGTTCCAGATACGAAACAGCTGATTGCTCAATATTTTCTGTTGTATTCATTGAGTGGAGACATTGACGATTTCGATAAGATGGTCGACTTCAAGTATCGACATGCGCAAATCATGGCACAGGTCAAAGATAGCGGGACAGCAGCCGCAACGGATGTTGTGGCGTATACGCGCCAATACATAGAATCCCGACCCGGTTCTCCTTTTCGTATGATTGGCGGTTTGCTGGATGTCATCACCAATATGGTGGATTATATTGTTCGGGGGCAACTTCTGAGTCTGTTTCTCTCCATCCTGTTATGTGGTGTACTTGTTGCAATCCTTATGCGATCTCTGATTGCCGGATTAATTGCAATGGTCCCATTAGGTATCGCAGTTTCCATTCTATTTGGGTTAATGGGATTTTTGGGAATAGAATTGAATCTAATTACAGCAATGCTGTCTTCTATCATGATCGGTGTCGGAATTGACTACACAATCCATTTTCTATGGCGATATCGCGATGAAAGGAAGACGGCGATGCCTGCAGAAGCAGTAAAATCGACATTGCACTCCGCTGGACGGGGGATTTTGTTCAATGGATTCTCTGTGGTGGTTGGCTTTGTTGTTTTACTATTGTCCCAATTTTTCCCAGTTCAGTTTTTCGGCCTGTTGGTAGTAGTCTCGATTCTATCCTGTTTGGTGGGAGCTCTTGTTATATTGCCAGCGGTCGTCATTGTGTTTAAACCGAGGTTCCTGGAACCCAAAAAAAGCGAATTTGAATCAGCAGAAGAGGCGGCTTAATCATGAGTCATCTCTGCGATTCCGGTAAGGAGGAAAAAAATGAAAGGTAAACTTTTAGCTACTCCCAAAATAGTCACCGTGGCCATAACTGTCGGATTGATAACATCGGTTTATTTGAGCAGCGGTATAAGCGCCGATTTGTCGGGAATGGACATTATGCAAAAAGCCAATGCCGCTCGTCAGTTGAATGGCTCCGAAGCGGTGATGACGCTTACAATCAAAAATTCAAAAGGGGAAAAAAGAGTTCGAAAAATTGCCACCGTTACCAAACTTTTTGACAAAGGAAAAACCGAAAAACGAGTTTATCGTTTTCTGTCACCTGCGGATGTAAAAGGAACCGGCGTATTGACCTTTGACTACGAAACAAAGGGCGACGATATGTGGATTTATCTGCCTGCATTGCGAAAAACCCGTCGTATCGTTACTTCTGAAAGAGCAAAAAGTTTTATGGGAAGTGAGTTCTCATATGCAGATATGAACACGCCAACTTTGTCGGACTACAAATTCAAAGTGCTTAAAGACGAGAGTGTTGATGGTGCAAAATGCTGGAAAATTGAAGTTATGCCCAAAAATGACAAAGTGGCTGAAGACGAAGGATATTCCAAAAAATATGTTTGGGTGGCGCAAAATGAATTCACCATTCGAAAAGCAGAATATTTTGATCTTGATGGCGAACTCCTGAAGATGCTTCACAGCAAGAATATCGAGCTTGTAGACAAAGCACAGAAGCGATATCGTTCCAAATATATGGAAATGACAAACAAGCAGAATGGTCGCCAATCCATTTTCGAAATAGAAAAGATTGAAAATGTACCTGACACCAAGGATTCTTATTTCACTACAAGCTATTTAGAACGCCCTTAATTATAAAGGAAATTTGATGATATGATCGATTGAGGTCACATCTGGGTGATCCCAAAGAAAGGATTCAAAAATGAACAAGTCTTTATTCCTTTTAATCTGGCTGAGTGCGGTTCTTGCCATGGCTCACTTGTCAGGTTGTGGTGGAGATGACGGTGCGATATCCTCTGACGGCGATAGCGACTCGGATAGCGACGGCGATTCGGATGGGGACTCGGATAGCGACAGTGATGCCGATAGCGATTCTGACTCCGACAGCGATAGCGATTCGGATAGTGATGGCGATAGCGATTCGGACGGTGATGGCGATGATTGTGAGTATACGTGTAGCAATCATTGCGCGTCCATTAACGGAATTCCCATGTCTGGAGAATGCCCGGGGGAACAGAAATGTTGTGATCTCGGTGATTCTGATGCGGATTCTGACTCCGATGGCGATTCTGATTCAGACGGTGATTCTGATTCTGATTCTGACTCTGATGGCGACAGTGACGGCGATGCAGAGGGGGATTTCGTTATCGACAAATCAACGTCCAGCAAAATTCCAACTGTCGGTATTGTGAAATGGTCTCTGGAAGGTGTCAGCAAAATCGACGAGGCGACAATTGAGTTTGGTCAGGATAATAAATATGGAATGGAAGCGCCGGTTGACCTGGAGGAAGCAAATTATCGAACTGTGCTTTTAGGGATGAAATCAGAGACGGACTATCATTTTCGTATCGTGGCTAAAAGTGGCGGAAAAACCTATACCAGCTCAGATCAAACGCTGAAAACCGGTCCAACACTAAGTCTGGAAAAACCAAGAATTGATGTGAAACAAGCCGGCAAAACGAATGACGGGTTTCTTGTTCTTGCATCATACTCCGGTGGTATGGGTGGACAAAATCCCCAGGGACTTATTTTCGACAATGATGGTGATTTGGTTTGGTTTTATCAGGCAAAAACACTGGTCGACAGTACACGCGCCCGCTTGAGTTACGATGGCAAGTGGATGGCGGTCGTGCCTGTCAATAATGGCGGTAATGCCGGAAGTATTGCTCTGTGCTCAATTGATGGAGAAGAAACCAAGCAGTTTAATCTGACCGGCGCGGCTCATGATTTGACACCTACGGATGATAATACATTTGTATTTTTGGAGTATTCAGCCGGTGGTGGTGGCGGTATGATGGGGATGTCCAGTGCTTGCGCAAAGGCTGTTGAAGTTGATTTGGATGGAAAAACCAATCTGATTTTTGATTCTGCTCAGGTATGGACCAATGATTGTCATGGGAACGCATTGCGCTACTCGGAGGATGACGGTCTTTTCACCATGTCAGAGTATAATCACAACGAAATTGCCGCTTTTGATAAACAGGGAAAATTAAAATGGGTTACAAAAAATAATGGCCTCTGGCAGGCGCAGCATGGTCATCATCTTGTTGACGGCAACCATCTGTTGGTTTTCAATAACGGAGGAAATTTGGGGCAAATGAATTCTACCAGCATAGCGTTGGAATTCACGGTGGATGGTAGTGGCAATCTCACAAAGGTTTTTGAATATTCGGTCAATGGTTTAGGAACACCGACTTTGGGAGATATACAGCGACTGCCGAATGGTAATACTCTGGTATCTTACAGCAACTCGGCAATTATTCACGAGGTGGATTCCAGCGGTAGTCTGGTCCGTAGCTGGGATTTTGGGAAGACAGCGTTTGGATATGTGGTCTGGCGTCCCACTCTCTATGGTCCACCAATCGATTTGAGCATGTAGTTACTTTGATTCGTCGCCCCACCTTTGGTCAATGAAAATGCAATTCTATAAAATTATTCAGTAAATATCTGGTGGGATGGATGAAACATGTCCTTGCCAGTCTATTTTCAAGATACTCCATGTTGAGTGATTTGGAAAATCTTTCATTTTGGTGAAATGATGGTAATGTTTGTACTGGCGGGGACAAATACCCTGTTAAATGAAATTGAAAAGATAGTGCGCCCAATGGCGTTTTTTCAACCTATTCATGATTGGGAACTCCACCAGTTGAATAAGCAATGTTTGAACAACACACCATACGTGTGATCTCAGTAAAGGAGATACAATAAATGACCATATTAAATCGATTATTGATGGTACTTATGGCAGTTTCGCTGCTCGTTTTTCTTGGGATAGGGTGTGGATCTGGCCCAGATGCTGGGGACAGCGACGTCGATGGTGATTCCGATACGGATGGAGACAGTGATATGGATGGAGACAGTGATATGGATGGAGACAGTGATACGGATGGAGACAGTGATACGGATGGAGACGGTGATTCTGATGGTGATGCTCCGAAGACGTGTGATTCTTTTGAAATGGATGAAGATACCATCGTTTTGAAACTAACAGATGACCAGAATTATAGTTTCTGGAATGAGATTGATATTGAGTCGACATCTGTAAATGCGCGATCTGAAATTATTTTCGATTGGAGTGACCTCAAAGAGGATATGCTGGGGCGTCCGATGAAACCCGATGAAGATGTTCAGGCGATTCTTGTCTCCGTATGGAAGCATTCTGAGGAAGAAGTCAAAGAATTGATTAATGATGATACCTGGACAATGAAAAATATTTATCCTCCAGGACGTTTGGTAACAGATGGTTCGCAAACCTCAGCAGAGTATTTCAAGCTGGACACTACGTCCGGTTCTCCCGTTCCTCTGGAGGATTTAGAAGACTTTATTGATCCAGCAAAGTATGACCCCGAAAAAACAGCCTACACTGTAATGGTTCAAAGTAGCGTCAATCCTGCGAAAGATATACGAATGCTGGCAATGTTCAGTGTGGACAAAGACGAAACAAACGATACGGTGAAAATTCATAACGATTCCACAACGCTCGATTACGAGGCTACGTTGGATGAATTTGAATCCATTGCAATACCCATGGGGACATCAAATATTAAAGTGGACTGGACTAACGGCCCTGTAATGAACGCCATGGGCTTCTATTTCGTACCAGAGAACATCCACCGCGTTATGGTTGCATACTACGAAGATGAGACCCTGGAAGATTTGGAGAACAATTTCTTACGCCTGGAAGATATGGCAGAGAGAATCTGGCAGGTGGACCATGAACTGGGTTTTTATGAGAATCTTTCCAATCTTGTTGATAAGGATGGGAATTCTTTTAGAGGAATTGGTTCGGAAGGTTTGTATGTGCTAACTCTGATCTGCACTGGATGTGCAAATCCTGCCCCATTATTTCTTACTGTACTGGAACCCTGTGAAGAATAATATGGTCGCCAGCATTTTTTGAGAAGGAGACGAGAAGGAGACTGCTATGAGAAAAATGTCACACATTTCCTATTTCAGCGTGTTTGTGTTATCCTTGACACTTGCAATTTGCGTCACCATTTCTGGACAGGCGGATAGTGCACCTCCCAAAACGAAAACCGTTGCTGGGAAATCTCTGAAGCTTCTCGGCACCGCACTTCGGGAGTTTCTGTTTATAGATATTTATAAACTGAGTGCTTACTCTGAAAGCGGTGATTGCAAACAAAGTTCAGTGATTTATAATTCGGAAATAAAGTTGTTGGTTTTGGCAATGAAGAAGACCATTCCCAAAGAGCGCCTTGTCTCTACTTTAAAAGAGACGTTTATGGACAATCTGCCACAGGGAAAAGACAATTCGGAACTGAAGGGTAAGATTGAAACCTTTTTGTCGTATTTTAGCAACGATATTAAAAAAGGCAGTTATGTGGAAATTTTGTATCTTCCCGGGCGTGGCACGATGTTGAAGCAAAACGGCGCACAACTGGGCCAGGTGACTAAAGGTAAAGGTTTTGCCGATCTTGTTTGGCGATCGTATTTTGGTCCCAACACATGTTGTCCTGGATTGAAATCTGACATTCTGAAAGAATGTAAATCAGAGTAAATAGTAATAGATCAGCTGAGTATCATTGGTAACGGTTTTCCTGAAACCACTACATAAGATGCAATGCCAGCCTTTGTTTTAAATCTTCCTTTTCAAACGGTTTGTAAATCATTTCGTTAATTCCCTCTCGCAAATATTCCTGTTCTGTTGAAGTGGATGATTGCGTTGTGATGAGTAGAATTGGGAGTTGCTCTTTATTGTATACCTTCCGGATACGATGTGTGAGTTCCAATCCTGAAACATTGGGCATATTCAAGTCTGTTATGATAAGGTCGGGCTTGTCGGATGCGATTTCCTCCAACGCGGTTTCAGGAAACTCAAAGAGCTGAAAGTTGTATCCTTCTGTCGCTAAAACATTTTTGTAAATTGCCAGCATCATCCGTGAATCGTCAATAGCCCAAATTTTTTTCGTTTCATTGGTGACGGCATGCTCCGGCTGCATCGTACTTTGACTGATGGTCTGAACATCACTGATATATCCATTATCTTTGAGAAGTTCAACAAAGACGGCTCTTGTATCCACGGGGGCTTTGGTTGAGAGGTATTCAATGGCGAGGTTCCGGAAGACCGGGTTTTTAAATAAGCTTAAAAACACATTGGTGGATTCACTGACAATGAATACTTCGACAAAGCGCGCTGCAAGGACATCATCCTGAGAAATCAAGTTGTTTAATCCTGTTTCAAGTATTTCGTTGAAATTATTATTAATTGCTTTGGCAGCCATTAAAGAGACATGCTCCACCGGGTCCTGCAGTCCTGCCACGAGAGACATGGCGCCTTTAATAATTGGAAGTTGGCCCAGAACTTCATATGCCGCGAAACGTACATTTGGATTTTCGGGCATATCTTTGAGAAGGCGCCGCACCGGCAGAATGGCGCTTTCATCGCCAATACTTCCCAATACGTTCAACGTGTGAATCTGCAGGTCGGGATCGGATTGTTTTAGATTTTCAAGTAAAATGGGAACCGCCTTGGGACCGATTTCTATCAGTTTGCTTTTTGCATAATTCCTAAGATATGCATGGTGGGAAAGCATGGTGTCATTGAGTTTTTGCAACGCCAGTTTGTTTTGACTGGAAGCGAATAAATTTAAAATAAGAACATCTATTCCCGTATCGCTTCCCATGCGTTCCGCCAGTTTTTGAATGGCATTTGTGTTGCCGATTGCGCCCAATGCTTCTACTGCAGCAACGATGAGTTCTCGATTTCCCGCATAGAGAAAGTCAGCGATTTCACTAACTGCATCTATTGCAAAAAGTTCTCCCAGCACTTTCATTGCGCTTTTTTGAATGGCAATTATGCCGTTATTTCGTAGCAAATTTATAAGTGGATCGATGGCTTCATCGAGCATCAGCTCTCCGCAAAGCTCGATGAAAAAGGTTTTCTCCCTGTATTTGTCGTTTGTCAGAGTTGCCAGCAGAACTTCCGGGTTATCTGCCAGTTTTTGTTTTGCAACCCGTTTTAGCGGCTCCACACTATCGAGCAACTGAGGGCTATATCCGATTAGGTCGGCAAAAAAGGCCCCGGCTTCCTCATGAGCAACCCGGCTGAGTTCAAAAACCGCCCGCCTTTGCCCGTCATCGTCGAGTCTGGGGAACTCCTGCAGAATAATTCGTGTCTTGACGGGGTCGAGCTTTTTAAAACACTGAAGGAGTTCTTCGATATATTCACCATTATCGATTTTGGGCATTTGCTCTCCGTCGTTACAAAAAAAGCATCACAGACGCTGATAGTAAATATTTCCGTGAAATTGCTTTTTTTCAAATGGCACATCCATTCCCACCAGAGATTCAGTTGATCCAATTACAAGATAACCTCCTGCCGGGAGTTTTTGCGCAATATTGCTAAACAGCCGCTGCTTGTTCTCTTTCGAAAAATAAAACGCAACATTTCTGCAGAAAATCACGTCCTGCACCGGAATAGTGGCAGTGCCTGAAAGCAAATTCAGGTGATGAAACGCAACGATACCGCGAAGATCTTCATTGACGCGCCACAAATTATCCACCGGAACAAAATGCCTTTTCAATCTGGCGCCAGTCAAACCGCGAGATAGCTCTACCCTACCATACAGAGCCCTGCTGGCAATTTCCAGTGCGGCATGAGAAATATCAGTGCCGATAATTCGCAAGTCATGATTGTAGAAGTTGCCGAGCAATTCCTTGAGTATCATAGCGATGCTGTAAACCTCCTGACCGGTGGAAGACGCTGCGCTCCATATTTTCACGCAGGGACGATTACTGTCCATTTGCTTTTCGAGAATATCCGGCAGTAGCTTATGGGCCAACAGTTCGAATGGTTTGTGATCTCTGAAAAAATATGTCTCGTTGGTCGTGATGGAATCAATAATCTTATGTTTTAATTTTCCCGAACGCTCTCTATATGCCTTGTCAATCAACTGTGCATATGACGACACTCCTTCAATTGGCAGAATGGGGCCCAATCGGCTTTCCACCAGATATGATTTGCTGTCATCCAGCACGATGCCGCAGTTTTTTTCCACAAACTCTATAACAACGGCAAGGTCTGTTGAATGTACTTTATTCACGTTCACTTCATCGCCTTCAGGATTGCTGCATGCAGCGTATCGATGGGCATTACATAATCCACAACACCTTCTTCGATAGCCTTGGCCGGCATTCCAAATACTACACACGTTTCTTTGTTTTGCGCGACTGTGACAGCGCCACGCAGTTTCATTGACTTCATACCGGCTGCGCCATCATACCCCATTCCTGTCAGAATCACTCCTACCGCGGATGCTCCAAACTCCTTTGCAACAGATCGAAACAAATAGTCGACAGATGGGCGACAGTTGTGTTCGGGATCATCGTTTGTGAGTTCAATCCGATGTGTTCCAGCGATTTGTCCTGGCGCCACCCTCATGTGCATCCCGCCTTTGGCAATGTACACTGTTCCGGCGTGAAGGGGCATCCCGTCCTGAGCCTCAACCACCTTCAATGCACATTTTTTGTTGAGAGACTCCGCCAGCTGTCCTGTGAAAGCTGCAGGCATGTGGATGGTGATTAATACTGGGACGCCAATGTTTTGAGGAAGATTTGTCAGTAATGTGGTCAACGCCTTGGGGCCACCAGTGGAAGCGCCAATGGCGACTATTTTTGGTTTTTGACCCGAGGCGGCTGCAGAATGTATTCTTTTGAAATTGGTTTTCTGCTTCGCTTCCGATATCTCATTCGTTTTTACCGCACCACCAGCTTTCAGCCGTGTTCGTAAGGCATCGAGTATTGGAACAAGCTGTGTCTTAAGGCTTTCAACATTTTGCTCAATATTGTATCCATCTGGTTTGGCAATGGCATCAATGGCTCCCTGTTCCATTGCCTGAATTGCTATTTGCGCACCTTCCGGAGTGTGCGCGCTTATCATGACGTATTCGGAATGCAGTCCCAGCGATTGCATCTTATCCATCACTTCGAGTCCGTTCATGTCCGGCATTTCGAAGTCCAGCGTTACAACATCCGGCGGATTGGCTTTCGCTTTTTTTAGAGCCAGAGCACCATTGGGTGCGGTTTGAATATCTGTAATTTCAGGGAAAGAAGACAGGACATTCTGCAATATTTTTCTGTAAACCGCGGTATCATCAACTATGAGCCATCGCATGTCGGTTCCTGTGCGCTTTCAGGTCAAATGCGCGAGGGAGTCGTTAAGTTTTGATTCTGTCCGCTCAAGATCTTCGGCGAAATGATGCAAATTGGCAGACGTTTTTTTTATCTGAGTTGTATCTCTGGTTACTTCCTTCACTGTGTGTGTCATACGGTCAGCTGATTCAGACAATTCTTTCATGGCCTTTGTTACGTTTGACAAATCGGTACTGCTGCCAGCCAGATTTTTGGAAATATCTCGTGTTGTAATCGTCTGTTCTTCGGTAGCGGCGGCAATTGAATCAACGAAATTGTCCACTTCTTTCATTATCAAAGCTATATCTCGAATTCTTTGGATAGTGTGATGCGTCGCTGTTTGAATCGCTTCAATTTTCAAGCGAATGTCAGATGTGGCCGTATTCGTCTGTTGTGCCAGTTCTTTGACTTCACCTGCCACAACAGCGAATCCTTTTCCCGCTTCCCCGGCTCTGGCCGCTTCAATGGTGGCGTTCAGTGCGAGCAGTTTTGTCTGTTCGGCAATTTCAACAATGGTCTCGGTGACATTGCTGATTTGCACGGCAGCATTTTCCAGTTGGGTCACTTCCTGCGATGCTTCATCCACGGCATTGACCGCGTTGCTTGTCACAGAACGCGCCTGCTCCGCGTTGTTGGCGATCTTGCCTACCGTGGCGGTCATTTCTTCTGACGCCGCAGACACCGATGAAATGCCGGATTGAGATTTTGCTGTTGATTCCGAAATCCGTTGAATCAGGCTGGCCAGCTTATGAGTGTGTTCCGTTACAAGAGTAATCTTTCGCTCTATGGCGATTGCCTGTTGTTCTGCGCTTATTGACGAATCTGTCAGTGTATGTGCCATGCGCTGTACAGTTTGGGCGGTCTGATTCACATTCTGTCTGATTCGGTGCTGCTGCGTTTCGTCAATAATGACCAGCACTGTTCCATTCACGTCGCCATCACGGGACCACAATGGCGTGGCAATCGCGTGAACATCGAGTCGATTCTCAAATATCTGAATCTCCTGGCGTCCAATGGTCGTCATCTGTGTGGCACGCACACGACTAAGGGGATTGTCTTTGTCGTCCCAGTTTGGCATGGATGCATACTCGGTGATTTTGACATGACCCAGTCGGTTCGAGTCAAATTTGAATATGCGGCAGCCTTCACGGTTTGCATACCTGATTCTGGACTCGGAGTCGACAATACACAGCGGCAGTGGAATCGAATCAACAAAGTCTGATTGTGATTCCAGCGCATCGCATACGGCGTTCGAAATATTGGCCCAGCTACCTTTTAATTGGGCGCCATTTGAGTCTTTTTGTTGCAGCAAAATTTCGTCGATTTCAGTAGGAAAGGAAAGGTTGGACACCAACTCATGAATCTGATTCTGCAGGGATTTCAATGCCTGTCCCAACACGTCACGTGGGCTGTCCACAGGAATTGTGTCATCAATTTTTCCAGTTGCGAGATTTGTCACTGCATCCGTTTTCTGCAGCATATTTTGCTGGATTCTGGATAGTGCGTTTTGAATGCTGGACATGTGGGGCAACGCGTCATTCAACGTAATTTCGAAATTGGATTCGCCATTTGCAATGCGACCCAGATATTTGTCAATCAGCTCTAATTGTTCGTCGAGCGCAACGCGTGGTTTTTCTTTTGGTTCACTGTCAGTGAGTATATCGGCGTCATCAGCTGTTTGCGTAACGCCAATTTGGGGAAGCGAATCGTTTCGGTTGTCGTTGGACAATGATTCGTTTGCTGCCTCATTGGTCAAATTCTGTGCAACCTTCCTGTTGACTGAAGCGGATTTGGCAGACGCATTCCTTTTACGACCAGTTGTTGCTTTGCGATTTTTCCCTGGTTTTGTCTGGGACGTGTTGGTGAGTGCTGTGCCGGAAACGGTTTGTGACGCCTCGTTGTTTTCTGGTTCCGCAGTGTCATTCATATTTTCCCCCGCATTTTTTCGTTATGGTCTTACGCGTCCTTTGACAAGAGCTTGTCCATATCGAGTATGGCGACCAAATCCTCTTCGAGCTTGTACACTCCAGTAAAATACTTTCCCATTGCATCATTCATGTGAGGCGGAGAGGGCAGAATTTCGTCCTGGTTGGCAGGGATAATGTCTTCGACGTTGTCGACCAGCAATCCAATCTGTTCCCCTTTGGAGTTCACCACAACATTGTTCATGCGCTTTGAAATCTCTGACGGTTCCATATGGAATTTTTTTCGCATATCCACAATCGTTACAATCTGGCCGCGCAGATTAATAACGCCCCTGACATACTCCGGTGCCGAATATACAGTCGTAATTTCCATGTTCTTGTTGATTTCCTGAACATTGTCGATGGTGATGCCGCAATAGGTTTCCCCAACCTGAAAAATCACGATTTCGCAGGTGGTGTTTGGAATATGAGATGACGCGCTCATTGTTGTTCTCTCCTTGTCATCGCAATTAATTGCCTCGTCCGTGATTCAGGAAATGGACACTCTGTTCCAGAATCTGATCGCGATCCAGTTTTATCAGATAGGCATCAATGCCCACTTCCCTGCTGCGATTCTCAGCGACTTCTCCCATCACAGACGTGACGGCGATTGCAGGAATATGTGCATAGGCAGAATCGGCCCGCATCCGTTCCACCAAACCAAAGCCGTCCAGGTTGGGCATTTCAATATCGGTGAGTACCAAATCCACGTGATGTTGTTTCAACACGTCCAATGCCGCCAGTCCATCCTCCGCAGTGAGTACATGGAAACCCGCCTGTTCAACGGTGTTTTTTATCTGATTCATAAAAAAGCGGGAGTCTTCAACCACCAGAATCTGTGGCACCGCCGGATCTGTTCCTTCGTCACGTGGTTGCACATCAATGTTGTCTATCTGCGAGGCTTTCAGTTTTCGTGTGGATTTTTGAACCCAATCAGGAACGGTCTCCGTTACAATAGAATGAATGTCCAGTAGAAGGGTAATCCGATCCTGTATAATGGCTGAACCAAACACGCCCGGCGAACGGTGCGTAATTTCATCAATGGTAATATCTGCATCGATGGTATCCACAATGGCGGAACACATTATACCCGCTTCCCGCCCTGCGATTTTAGATACAACAACAAAGATATGATCACTGCTGGTGCATATGGGGTCAACAGAAACAACCTCTTCAATCGAGAACAACATCAGGCTGCCACCGCGATACTTAATGGTGCGCTTGCCAGCGACGTTTTGAATGGTTTTTCGTGATACTTTTTCAACGCGTTCCACGAGGCCCAGGGGAATCGCGAGCACATCGTTTTTTGCGTTCTCCACAAGAAGTAGACTTTGCCGGTCCGTGTTTGCTGTTTCCTGGGTCTCATCATCCCGATGTTTGCGCAGTTCCGCGTCGGTGGTATCCATCAACTCCATGACCTGACTTATCCCCACCACGTCGAGGATGAGTGCGGCACGGCCATTGCCAAGAACGGTGGCGCCGGCATAGCTTCTGCAATCGCTTAAATGCCGCCCCAACGGTTTTACCACGATTTCCTCCGAGTCCAGAAGCGTGTCAACGATAATGCCGTAATTGAATTCCCCTGCGGACACAACGGCGATATTGACTGCGCTGAGTGGATGCGTTCGCCGTTCAGAACCTGCCGACTTTTCAAGGGGAGTTGCTGTTGAACTTCGCCTGTCTTTAGGTCTTTCAAGCACACCCTGGCGTTGATCCGGGAACACTTCTCCTGTCTGGGGATGAACCACCTGTTTGTGAGGAATCCCCAACACATTGCGCAAATCAATCAGTGGAAGCAAATCACCGCGAAGTCGCATCACGTTGACAGAGCCCAGCTTTTCGATGGTGCTGGCAACTTTGGCGGCTGGAATGCGTTGCAGCTCCAGCAGATTCATCTGTGGGATGGCAAAGTGCTCTCCACCCACTTCCACCATGAGACTGGGTAAAATGGCCAACGTCAGCGGTAGCTTGACCCGAATAGTCGTCCCTTTGCCAAGTTCTGACTCCAAATCCACAACGCCCCCAATGTTGGAGAGATTGGAACTGACCACATCCATCCCCACGCCGCGACCGGAAATCTCGGTCACTTCTTTGGCTGTTGAAAAACCAGGCTTGAAAATAAGGCGCAGGATAGATTGCTCCGGCATGGCGTACAATTCCTGAGGGGTGTACAAACCCATTGTCACAGCTTTGTCTTTTATTTTGTTGGGGTCCAGCCCCTTTCCGTCGTCTGTGACTTCGATAATCACCTGACCTGCTTTGTGAAACGCTGAAAGTCGAATGTGACCACAGGCATTTTTTCCGGCGGCAGTCCGTTGTCTGGGCATTTCAATCCCGTGGTCCACCGCGTTTCGGACAAGATGCGTTAAAGGATCGCCGATGGCTTCGATGATGGTTTTATCCAGTTCAACTTCTTCACCTTCGAGTTCCAAATCTATTTCCTTGCCGAGATCGCGACTCATGTCATGCACAACACGGCGGAACTTATTAAAGACGATTCCCACCGACTGCATGCGTGTGGACATGATGGCGTCCTGCAGTTCGGTTGTGATGGTGTCTACGCGTTGCGCAGCGCGCTGCAGTTTTTTATCGGCATCGTTGTTGAGAAGGTTTTGCAGCAGCTGGTTTCGAGTGAGAACCATTTCGCCGGCCAGAGTCATCAATCGATCGAGTATCTTAACGTTGACGCGAATGCTGCCTTCGGTCTTGACCTTTTTGGCGTTTGCACTTGTCCTGGTACTCGAGTCCGTGGTTACAGGGCGCGTTCGCGTCTGCGATGGTTCCGCCATGGCCAGGGGCTCTGAATTTGACGGTTCCCCCCCCTTGGCGGCAGGCGGTGCCACCGGTGACGATTTCGAAGCGTCAGCGGGTTCTTTTGCAGGCATCAGGGACGAGGCTCGAGTGTTCGCACCGGCATCAAAGGTATCGCCTTCGATGATGGTTAATTTGTGGACATCCAATTCAAGGAAAGTGGACAGCAGCTCATCGTCCATGATTGTGGAAAGCAGAATGTATCCGTGTGGGTTGCCGGCGGATGCATTTTCTTTCAAATTGCTTTCGATTATAAATACCAGCTGGTTCAGTTCTTCAATAATTTCGTCTGCGGACTTGCCGCGGGAGGTGCCATCCGCAGTGAGGGGCAGTTCAACAAGATAAATGTACGTGCCCCCTTTGGATTCCGCTGTGGCAGCGCGCAATCTGGATTTGCTGACGCTGAATATCACCTTTCCGGAGTTGTCGATAATCGGCAGTGTATTTTTGTCGCTGGCAGAAGCGTCGACGGCTGGTGCTGCATCTGATCGGGTAAAAAAATCGCTGTCGGCGGACGTCTCCTGCGATGCGGCACCCTCTTCGACTATTTGTGATGCCCTGGTCGGGGCGACCGCGGCTTTGGTTTTTTCAGGAGATTTTTCAACGGGGGTGGTGACCGGCGCTGTTTTTTCACGAGTGACGACCGGGGTATTGACGGATGGGGCGCCGTCGTCCGGATGCTCCAGAATTTGTTCCAACCCCTTCATGGGGCCGGATATGTCAACGGCATCCATTTCGTCCGGATGCTCCATCATGGTATTGAGGACATCCACCGCCTGTAATAGTACTGCCACTATCTTCCGATTGGGAATCAGATCCTTTTTTCTGATTTTTCCAAGGACGTTCTCTGTCGTGTGCGCGAGATTCTTTGTGCTGGTTAACCCGAAAAATCCAGCGGCGCCCTTGATGGAGTGAATGGCACGAAAGACCTTATTGATGAGATCGTCGTCGATATTCTCTCCCTGTTCCTCCAGGGTGAGTAGATTGTCTTCGATGCCTTCGAGATGTTCTTTTGATTCCTCGATGAAAATTTCAATTAATTCATCATCTTGTTCGCTCATATCACCACCTGTTTTCAGCGCGAAGTATATCTGCGTTGGGATTACCATTTCGCCTGATATACTTGCTAAATGACGGACATGCGCGAACTTGCTTAATAGGAGCGAACAAAAATCAAAGGCGGCGAGTGACCGATAAATATCGGATGCCGTGGCCAGTGTTGCGTAATTCCAGGCCCCTGGAAGCGAGGAAAATAGGGAACAATAGATTATATGTAACCAAACTGAACTCCCTGATGAACAGTATTTATTATGGCAAACCAGTATTTCATTGCTTGATTTTTTTGGGAAACTTAATACATAAAAAAGGGCAAATAGCTGTTACGTTAGGGCGGGCGAAACGCTCAATTGATTTCAATATTAGTCCCGATGCCGTAATACAAATGCTATTGAATTTGTCGGATAAACTGATAATGTGCCCAAAATTTTTTTTGACTCAATAGAGCAAAGGTGAATCATATGGGGAACACAGGCCCTACGCAACACAAAGCAAAACGCGGATTGGATTTGCCCATTACCGGCAAACCAATAAGCTCTGACATCAAAGCCATTTCCTGTTCGAAGGTGGCTATTCTTACAGAAGACTATGTGGGGATGAAGCCATCGATGAAAGTGAAAGTCGGCGATGAGGTAAAACGCGGCCAGGCGCTTTTCGAAGACCGAAAAAATCCGGGAGTTCTTTTTACCGCGCCGGGAGCAGGCAAGGTGGCCGCAGTGAATCGCGGCGCGAGACGTGCGCTGCAATCGGTGGTGATTGCGCTGGATGACAGTGACGGCACCGAAACGGGTGAATTGACATATCCCAGGTACGATGCAAACAGCGGCGATAGAGCCAAACTGGTTCAGCTGCTGGTGACTTCCGGGATGTGGACGTGTCTTCGAATGCGTCCGTTCTCGAAAGTGCCCAGCCCTGAAAGTACACCCGCCGCTATTTTTGTAACGGCGACAGATTCAAATCCGCTTGCCCCCGCACCGGAAGATATCATCACAGGATGGGAATCCGAGATGAAGGCCGGATTGGCGGCGCTTAAAGTGCTCGCCGACGGGAATCCGGTACACTACTGCAAGGCAGCGGGAGCTCAACTGCCGGTGGATGATGTGAAAGGCGCCACTGTCCATGAGTTTTCGGGCAAACATCCTTCCGGCACCGTTGGGTTTCATATCCACCGGATTATGCCAGTGGATCGCAAACGGGTGGCCTGGTACCTTGGATACCAGGACGTGATTGCCATTGGTGCCCTTATCCTAACCGGAAAGATGTATGTGGACAGGGTGGTGAGTGTGGCCGGACCGGCGGCGAAATCCCCGGGACTGGTCAAAACCCGTTTGGGCGCCAGTGTGGATGAATTGGTTGTCGATAGAAAAAAAGAGGGCGATGTGGCGGTTATTTCGGGATCGGTATTTAACGGTCGCGCCGCTGTGGGCGAGATTTTTGGCTTTTTAGGGCGTTATCACAATCAGATTTCGCTTCTGGAGAACGACAACAGCCGTCGGCTGATTGGATGGCTGGCCCCAGGGTTTAACCGTTTCTCCGTGACCCGTCTTTTTGGGGCGGCGCTCATGCCGGGCAAAAAGTTTAATTTTACCACCGATCGTTTCGGTGGCCATCGCACGCCGGTGCCCTTTGGCAGCTACGATAAGGTTATGGCATTTGATTTGATGCCGGTTTTTTTGCTGCGCGCATTGCTCAGCAAGGATTTGGAAAACGCTGAACAGCTGGGTGCGCTGGAGCTCGACGAAGAGGACCTGGCTCTGCTCACTTTTGTTTGTCCCTCTAAAAACGAGTACGGCGAAGCGCTGCGCGAAGTGCTCACGCTGATTGAAAAGGAAGGCTAGTATGCTGAGAAAGCTTCTGGATAAACAGGGAAAAGCCTTCGAAAAGGGCGGGAAGTTTGAAAAGCTGTACCCCCTCTATGAGGCCATGGACACCTTCCTGTACACCCCGGGTGATACAGCGAAGAAGCCGTCATTTGTTCGAGATGCGGTGGACCTGAAACGGATGATGTTCACGGTGGTTATCGCCATGACTCCCGCTATTCTGTTGGGCATCTACAACGCAGGGCTGCAGGCCAATATGGCCATTGACGCCGGATTGAGCCAACTGGATAACTGGCAGATGGCGCTGGTGCAAATGCTGGGCATCGGATTTGATCCCGCCAATATAATTGCCTGCTTTGTGCACGGTCTGGTGTACTACCTGCCCATTCTTATCGTGACCTTTGCGGTGGGGGGATTTTGGGAAGTATTGTTTGCCGCGGTGCGAAAACACGAAGTCAACGAAGGCTTCTTTGTGACTGGTATGCTCATTCCGATGCTGGTGCCCCCCACCATTCCCCTGTGGCAGGTGGCTGTGGCCACATCTTTTGGCATTGTTATTGGCAAAGAGGTGTTTGGCGGTGTTGGGTTTAATATTCTCAATCCGGCCCTCACGGCACGCGCCTTTCTCTTTTTTGCCTATCCTGGCGAAATATCCGGCAACTCTGTTTGGGTCGCCGTGGACGGGTTCAGTTCGGCAACCCCCCTGGCGCTGGCCGCCGAGCAGGGCATGAGCGCGCTTACCCAGGACCCCCATCTCTGGTACAACGCCTTTATGGGATATATTCCAGGGAGTCTGGGCGAAACGTCCGTGGCCGCGTGCCTGATAGGAGCGTTTATACTGATAGTCACGGGAGTGGCCTCCTGGCGAATCATGCTGTCGGTTGTGATTGGCGCCTTTGCCATGTCCTCGCTGCTCAATCTGGTGGGTTCCGATACCAACCCCATGATGGCGGTACCATTCCAGTGGCATCTGGTTGTGGGCGGATTTGCATTCGGCACCGTGTTTATGGCTACCGATCCGGTGACGGCGCCTGTGTCGAATACAGCGCGTGTGATTTATGGATTCTTAATTGGTGTTCTGGTGATCCTGGTGCGTTCGGTCAACCCCGCGTATCCGGAGGGCATGATGCTTTCGATTCTGCTCATGAACGTTTTTGCACCGCTCATCGATTACTACGTGGTCAAAGCGCACAAAAAGAAAAGGATGGCACGATATGTCGGCTAAACACGGAACTGGATACACCATGGGGTTTGCAGCGGCTGTTTGCCTTGTATGCTCCGTCTTTGTGTGCCTTTCGGCCGTGGCGCTGAAAGACAGACAGGAAAAAAATAAAAAACTGGATGAACAGAAAAACGTCCTCAAGGCCGCCGGACTACTGGCGCCCAACGAGGATGCAGACGCGGCGAAAGTGGCCGAACTGTACGAATCCGTTCAGCCAAAGGTGGTTGACCTGAAAACTGGTAATGTGCTCGATGACGTGGATGCTGCAACTGTCAACATGCGCGCTGCGATTTCCGATAATTCGAAGAGCTTCGAAGCACCGGCGAATGATGCTAAAGTGCTCCGGTTACCCAATCAGGCACTGGTATACGAGGTGATGCAGGATGGCAAACCATCCTTGCTGATTCTGCCCGTGAGCGGTAAGGGCCTGTGGTCCACGCTGTATGGCTTTTTAGCCCTTGATGTGGATACCACAACTGTAAAGGGGGTCTCATTCTACGAACATGGCGAAACCCCTGGACTCGGTGGCGAAATCGAAAATCCCAAATGGACCGCGTTGTGGAAAAATCGCACCGTATACGATGAGAACTTCGCGCCCGCGTTTAAAGTGGTCAAAGGCCAGGCCGGTTCTCCCGAAGATGCCCCCCATCAGGTGGACGGTCTTTCCGGGGCCACGCTCACTGGTAAAGGTGTCACCGCCCTGGTGAATTTCTGGGTGGGTGAAAACGGATTTGGTCCTTTCCTTGCGAAATTCCGGGAAGGAGGTATCTGAGATGGCTGCAAAAACCAAAGAAATTCTTTTAGATCCCCTGTTTGACAACAATCCCATCGCCGCGCAGGTGCTGGGGATCTGTTCCGCACTGGCGGTGACCACCCAGATGTCCGCATCCATAGTGATGGCCATCGCGCTGACAGTGGTGACCGGTTTTTCCGGATTGAGTGTCAGTCTGATTCGCAACTATATTCCGGCGAATATTCGAATTATCGTGCAACTGACCATCATTGCCTCTCTGGTGATTGTGACCGATCAGGTGCTCAAGGCGTTTGTATTCGATATTAGCAAGCAACTCTCTGTGTTTGTTGGATTGATTATCACCAATTGTATTGTTATGGGCCGTGCCGAAGCGTTCGCCATGCAACGCAAGCCCATTGAGAGTTTCGTTGACGGAATCGGCAACGGTTTTGGCTACAGTTTTTTCCTCCTGCTTACGGGATTTTTCCGCGAGCTTATCGGTTCCGGTCGTCTGTTCGGTGCACAGATCCTGCCGCTGGCCACCGAAGGCGGATGGTACACACCCAATGGTCTGATGGTGCTGGCCCCCGGCGCTTTTTTCGTGATTGGCCTTGCCATCTGGGCGCTTCGAACATGGAAGCCAATGTTGAAAGAAGAGGAGTAGGGCGATGTTGGAGCATTATATAAGTCTGTCGGTCAAAGCTGTTTTCATTGAGAACATGGCGCTCGCATTCTTTTTGGGAATGTGTTCCTTCCTGGCTGTTTCGCGCAAGGTCGATACCGCTGTGGGACTGGGCATCGCGGTCACGTTCGTATTGACAGTGACAATGCCACTCAATTCGATTATCTACAGGGCATTTCTTGCTTCGGGCGCCATGGCATGGATTCACCCGTCACTGGCCAACCTGGATCTCTCGTTTTTGAGCTTCCTTACATTCATCGGTACCATCGCCGCGGTGGTGCAGATTGTGGAGATGACACTCGATAAATACGTGCCGGTGCTTTACAGCGCACTGGGCGTGTTTTTGCCGCTCATCGCTGTGAACTGCGCCATTTTGGGGGCATCCCTGTTCATGGTGGAACGCAGCTATACCCCCGGCGAAAGTCTGGTGTTTGGATTTGGTTCCGGCATCGGCTGGTTGCTGGCCATTGCGGCACTGGCGGCCATTCGCGAACGTCTCAGGTTTAACAACATTCCGTCGGGCCTTCGAGGTCTGGGAATCACATTTATTATTACCGGCCTGATGGCGATTGCGTTCATGGCCTTTGCGGGCATTCAACTGTAACGGGGAGAAAGTAGACGATGCAAACAATCATTTTTGGCGTTGCCATGTTCGTTGCGGTCATTCTCCTGCTGGTCATTGTGCTGCTTGCGGCCAAGAAGATGATGGTGGCCCAGGGGAATGTGAAGCTGTTTATTAACAATGACGACAAACTGACCCGTGAAGTATCTGCCGGCGCCACGCTGCTCGATACCCTGGGACAGCAGAAAATTTTTATTCCGTCGGCATGTGGTGGTCAGGGCACCTGCGGGGTGTGCAAGGTTCAGGTCTTCGACGGCGGCGGCGCGTTGCTGCCCACCGAAACCGGGCACATCAATCGCAAAGAAGCCCGTGAAGGGGTTCGGCTCTCCTGCCAGGTGAAAGTCAAGCAGGACATGAAACTGGGCATCCCCGATGAAATTTTCAACGTGCGCAAATGGAAGTGCAAGGTGCGCTCCAACGACAACGTGGCCACGTTCATCAAGGAACTCATTTTGGAACTTCCGGCCGGTGAAGATGTTCCATTTCGAGCGGGTGGGTACATTCAGATTGAAGCGCCGCCCCACGTTGTGAATTACAAGGACTTTCAGATTCAAAAAGAGTATCGGGAGGACTGGGACCGGTTCAACATGTGGCAGTATGTATCGAAGGTATCCGAAGAGACCACCCGCGCGTATTCCATGGCCAACTATCCCGAAGAGTTTGGCATCATCATGTTGAACGTGCGGATTGCATCTCCGCCCCCGGGACAGCCCGGCGTGCCTCCGGGAATCATGTCATCGTACATTTTTAACCTGAAGCCCGGCGACGAAGTGACCATCTCCGGTCCGTACGGCGAGTTCTTTGCCCGCAAGACCGACAAGGAAATGTGTTTCATCGGCGGCGGGGCTGGTATGGCCCCCATGCGGTCCCACATATTCGATCAGCTCAAACGAATTAAAACCGACCGCAAGATTACGTACTGGTACGGCGCGCGCAGCCGCCGCGAATCGTTCTACGACGACGAGTTCGACCAGCTGCAGGCCGAAAACCCCAATTTCAAATGGCATCTGGCGCTTTCCGAGCCATTGCCCGAAGACAACTGGACAGGTCCCGTGGGCTTCATTCACCAGGTGCTGTTTAACAACTACCTCAAAGATCACGAGGCCCCTGAAGAAATCGAATACTATTTATGCGGTCCCCCCATGATGAACGACGCCGTGACCAACATGCTGCTTGACCTGGGGGTGGAACGCGAAAACATCATGTACGACGATTTCGGTTGATTCCCATCAACCCTTCCCGACACACGCACTTTGTAATTTTTCCGCAAAATTCCAGATGTTATACTGGGTGGATGCCACGCACGTCCCCTGTGTGGACGGCATATTCGGGAGGACTCATGACAAAAATCCGTGCTGTATGCTTACTCCTTCCTGCTGGTCTACGATTTGCCCGATGGCACCGTGAAACAGGAGATGTATGTCGATGAGTCCAAGGGTGAGAACGGCGGCAACCGGGTCAAACTCATCGAGTATGTGGACGATCGACCGCGCCGGTTCGGAAATCGGATAGCCCAATATCACGGTGTACTTTCGCAGCGACGGCGTGGGGACGGATGGCCTTTGGTACAAATGGGGGAGCGTGCGCGAGATTGACGTCTCTTTGTGATTTAAATACGCTTCCCGATTTGGTTCCCAGTCAACGACTTTGTGCTACATTTTGAGGATGCGGTTGAACCCCCTTCATTTGGTAATCGCGATCATCCCACTGTGGGGCTGTGGTTGGATTGGCTACGAGTCGGTGGACCACTGTCCCAATAGCGAATGCGACACGACCAGTGACGTGGATACCGCCACAGGCAGCTATACAGAGCCAGATACAACGGATTCACAACGCGCAGCAGGAGATACTGCTTCAGACACCGCCGATACCGGGGCGGCCACCGATTTCGATGGCACGGACAGCGCTTCGAGTATGTCAGACACAGGTACACCGACGGATTCGTCAGACACAGGTACGGGATTGGATACGTCAGACACATCAGATACCGCCACCGATTCAGTGAGTGGCGACACCGAAACGGATACGGACACTGCAGACTCCGACAGTGGCTTTGAACCCGTGGATTCGGACACCGGTGATTATCGCGTGGATAGCGCCATGACGCTGGCCGATGCCATTATTGCGGCCAATACCACCCCTGGCGCGCAGGTGATTACGGTGGATCCGTCCGTTTCTGTTACCCTCACGGCTCCGTTGCCGGATATAACGGACACTGTGACCATCATTGGCGCCGGAAATACTATTGACTGCACCGACGCCGGAAACAACAAGAATTGTCTTACGATCAAGGCCGACAATGTATTGATTACCAATCTGGATTTTTTCGCCTGTCCTGGGCGCAGCATTCAAATCTCAGCCGGCAGCGGCACACAAGTGAGGGATTGCACCTTTCGTGACAGTGTCGATGCTGCCATTCATTGCATTCTGGCCACCGGAAATAACATCATGGGGCCGGGTAATGTGGTCACCGGCGTCACCGATCGTGGCATTGTCACCTACTGCGATGGCGATCAGATGTTGCAAAACACCGTTTATGCAACAGGCGGTTACGGCCTGCTGTCCAGCGCCGCCAATGTGAAGATTATTGGCAATCTGGTGGTTGGCGCCGCCGATGCCGTCTATCTGGGCAACGGGGCCGACGCAACCGCCATCTGGCACAATACCCTGGTGAAAAGCAGCACCAACGGCATTCTGGTGTCGGCCAGCGCCACCTGCGATATTTGGAACAACATTATCGCCTGGTCCACCGTCCGGGGCATTGGCGACAATTTCGGTGGCGTGCTATCCAATAATAACAATCTCTTTTTCAACAACACCGGCGGCGATACCTTCACGTGTTCCCCCGGTGCCCAGGCCGTCCAGGCCGACCCTCTTTTCGTGGACGAAGGCACCGACAACTACCAGCTGCAAACAACCAGCCTGGCCATCGACGCGGGCGCCGACCTGGGCATCGACGTCAACGGCGCCTCCCCGGACTTTTTTTTCGGAAGTGCCCCGGACATCGGGTATCTGGAAACGCGGTAAACCCGGTTGGAGTAAAGGCTGCACACCGCAAGTGGCAGTGCAATTGTTCCTCTTTTCGATGATGCTATCCAATGGTGGCACAAACGCGTTTTCTAAAGCGTGCTGTGGAGCGAATCCGTTCTGGTTTCAAAGGCAAATGAGGACCTTTCACATGTGGCACTCAATTTGCTAATGCCTTGACCACATTGCGAATTTTTTAATGTCCACAAATGAATCCGGGCCAAAATCCATTTGAGTCGAAAGGAGGCTGCTGTGCAACAGATGGGCGAGGTCGCGGGTCTTGAACGGGTAACAACACACAATGATAAAGGAGAATAAAAAAATGAAACACATTGGAAAAAAATCAGCACGACGCGCAGTACTGTGTGTCGCAACAGCACTATTGGTCAACCTGGCCTCAGCAACTGTTTTTGCAACGCCCGCCTTGGGAAGCGGCGATATTAATGACGACGGAGTGGTCACAGTTGACGTCGATGTTCAGGCCGTCTATGAGTTTGTGTATCAGGGCATCCAACTGTCCGAGGCGCAACTGGCCGCGGCGGATGTGGATTTGGACGGCGATGTGGATAACGACGATTTGGAGCACATTTATTTTTACACCAGCGGAGCGGTTCGGGCACTGCCTGTAAAGAATCGGCTTTTTTTAACCGCAGATGTTCATGAAACCCAGGGGGTCACCAATTTCTCCAATGTTATGCAGAACACATATTGGTCCTATACAGTGCCGGAGGTTATGAGTCAGGTCATTTTCGGCGGCGACTATGACAACACGTTGACGGACGTTTCTGCGGATATTGAACAAGAGTGTAATGACGCCGTTCAACAAATTTATCCCGATATCAACCCCTATATGGCGCAGGGCAACCATGACCAGAAAACACAGGATCCGGATAATCCGGGTGCGCCCTATCCCTACAACAAAGGGCTTGTCGTCGATCCCGCCAACAGCAACTATGGTGTGTACATTATGGACATTGACGCCGCCGACATCTGGAATATCGATTTCAGGCAAACAGACATTGACCATCTGGCCAGACTGTTGGATTACGTGCCTTCGTACGTCCCGTTTGTCATTGTGTCGCATATCCCAATTCATTCCTTTAAAGCCTCGTATGTCGTGAGAGAATATCCCCACGCAGAAGCCCTGATTGACGTGCTCAATGGCCATCACAACGTGATATTTCTGTATGGACACAATCACAGTCAAAAAGACCCCATGTATTTCAATCCACTTTATGGCGGCGGCACCATCCCCTACAACTACGTGAGCGATACTCAGAGCGACACCGCTAATATTGATTTTTCGTACCTGACAATGGGCGCTGCCAAAGACGGCGGCAACGACACATCACCGGATGGCGTTTATGCCGTTCGCATTTCCCTCGATAAAATCAGAACAGGCGCCTACTACGATTCATCCGATGTGCATATTAATTCATACGATGTCGATGGGGATATTCAGAATTCAGCAACTATCCACATTGACTACAGTGGCGCATATGTTCAATAACCGGCAATAGTTCCGCTGGTGTCTTCACGCTATCTGCGTTGCACAATTCAACTCCCCGCTCATTTTTTTTTGCGTTATTTGAATACCTTCCCGCACAGGTCGTCTGTTTGCGCATATTTCATTTTTTGCCAGTTCCCAAACTGCCCCGCCCATGGCGGCAGAGTGGGCACTTTTTAACCACAGGGAGGACACGATGACAAATCCAGGAAGTCAGGAAGCGTATGAAGCATGTTTGAACGCGTACATGGCCATTAACGACAGCAAGGTTGTCTTTTGCAATATGCCGCTGGAGATTGCCACGGCTGAGGGCAGGGGGCTTTCGGTGGTGTCCACAGCAGACCGGCAGGTGCTTGTGGACGCGGGACTGAATCCGGAGTTGGTGGACAGTCTTCCCACCCGCGCCGAAGGGTTCGCATATGCCGCCGCGCGCTACCAACTGGCCACCACCACCGATCCCATTTCGCTGCAACGCTGGAAAGAGGCGGCGCCCAAAGGGTACGAAGTGCGCAAATATCTTTTTAAATTTTTAGCATTCGCCTATCGCGACTTTCCCGCACTGCTGCAGGCGCTCAATAAAATCCGCGAGGGTCGCGGTCATCGCGACATGATAATGGATTTACTGGCGCTGCATATTCTGGCAACGGAAAATCCCGACCCTCTCATGAAAATCCCCATGTTCGATCAGTCAAAGGTCGCCCTGGCCAAAGTGCTGTACAGCACCCTCGGCGACCTGCTCGCCCGCTCCAGCATTGACCCCAAAGAGGCCGAAAGCACCAAAAACATCATGAACCGCGCCTGGACCTTTTACAAAATGGCCGCCGACGAAGTTAAACTCCACGGCCAGTTCGTCTTCGAAGGCACCGAGCACTATCAAAACTACGTGAGCGAATATCAAAGCAAACTGGGCAAACAGGGCGCCAAAGCCAGCCAGGCCATCCTACAGCAAACCGAAGACGAAACAGACACACCGCCCCCCCCCCAA
>JAFGQN010000149.1 GCA_016935665.1 Deltaproteobacteria bacterium
AAACGAAACCGGCCTGTAAACGCATGCCTCTGGTGTAACGTCTTCATCCCACTCCCCTGCATTTACATGCTGAATGCGTTGGGTCCAACCGGCCAACCACTCTTCCTGTCGCCATTGATACGCAGCGACTCTCCGAATTTATGTTCCAGACAACAACGTTTATTAGCGGATACGAAACTTCAAACCATATGTCAATCGGCTTATGAGACAAACTGAACCATCCGCAACCGGACATCCTCCACGAATGGAGTTCCCCAAAAGGCCTCATCTGTGACACCGTGGACAACGCCGTGATTGAGCTTTGAAGTTTCGCAAGCGGCAGGAGCAACAGTCTGTGAAGAGCAGCGACCTATGCAAAAAGCACCGGGGACATAACCCCGGGGACGGTGCACCATGGCATTCCGCAGTGCCGGCGACAGCACCCGTGTCGCAGTCCATCTGAAACCGCAGAAGAGAGCCGAACAGGATCTCCGCTTTTGCCGAGATGATTGACAGTGACTTATTTTCGTGGCGGCGAGGCGCATTTCTTTGAGGTGACATAAATTCAGGGCTGCGTTGGTGGTTGCATCGCGTCATGCAAACAAGGTTTGCGGTTTATGTGCACTGGGTTTGTGAACGTGATAACTGAGCTGTCGGTTTGTGCAAATGAGAGAGGTGGACAGTGACAACCAGCAACTCGGATATGTCAATTATGGTCCCGGTCTGTTCTTTGGGGCAAAGCTGGAAGTTGAATCCGGCGCAGGAGGTTTTTTTTAATACGGAATTTACATTCCTTCGGCGGCAGCGATATCCGTTTAAAAAAAACACAGTTTACTGCAGCGTTGTTTTGAACTGTTAGCTCTGGTCATACAGAGAGCTGTCAATCATCAGGACCCGACTTGACTGTCACACCTTTTATTGAACCCCACCATGTCACCTGGATGCGACTCAATAAAAAAAAAATTTGAAACACTTCCATACGGCAATTGAATCTGCAGAAAACATGGTCATAATACTGGGACATCAAAACAAAAAAAAGCAGGACTCATTGACAGTTCACACTCTCGAAAAGGGGACATTTCGCCCTGCTTTCGAGACGGCTGCGAAACGTTTGAGTTTTCAACAACAAAGGAGAAAACAATGAAAAAAAGGATGTGTAGGACTATCAGTGCGACTATGCCGATTTTTCTGTGCATGGGCGCTCTGGCAATGGCTTTAGTGGAAAACGATGCCCTGGCGGCAGACCTCGCTTTGCCGACTGAGGATGAATTGGTTTCCAACCTGGATCTCACCTGTCACAAAGTGGATGGCGAAGTAAAGCCACCGATACGGGAGCTTACTATTCGGCATCTCAATCCGGTGCTTCAGGATATGGGATTCAAGGACGAGAAAATTGAGCTTTACGAAATGAATCAGCTCTGTGTGCCGGTGGCCAAAAATCAGGTGAAACCGCCCTCCCCCGCCTACGAATTTATCGAGTGGATTGATTTGGCCTGCTACCAGGCGAAAAGCAATACGTCTCAACAGGCCGACCTGTTTCTTGAACACCGAAACCCCGTACTTAAAAAGATGGGACTGCCGAATGAAGAGGTGGTCATGTTCGACCTGCAGCAGCTCTGCGTGCCGGTGATGAAAAACGGGGTCAAACCGCCGGATTCGGTCCGCTGGCTCGTGGAACATGTGGATGTGGCCTGTTACGATATTGACTCTATCGGAGACTTTTTTCCCTTCGACCTGCAGTTGACACATCTCAATCCCGTACTGCAGGAGCTGGGTTTTAAGGAGCAACGGATCGTTGCTTACCGGCCCGAGCAGCTCTGTGTGCCGGTGATGAAAAATGATAGAATCCCCCCAAAAGAGGCATTGGAAATCGTCCAGTGGATTGATTTCGAAAAGTATGCCGTCGATCCCGGCCAAAACACACCGTTCATCCCCCTCAAATTGGGCCACCTCAATCCGCTATTCCAGCAAAGCGACGCGTTTGAAGTGAAAGTACTGGAAAATCAGGCGCTGGCCGTACCTGTGAAAAAGAATCTGAAACCACCATTCGTTTGGTGGCATTAACAAAACCCAGGGACGACAACATGGAAAACCGGGGCCCTCTGTGTCAGGTAAGATGTCGACTCAGTTAAATGACATAAAATGTTCGGTTGCGACAGCCGGACCACACTTGCGAGGACGCAATACAGAAATTTTATCGCAATTTCAATACTTTCGAAATGGCCCGCGAATTTTTTGGGCGATGGCTCAGGGCCAGGGATGACTCAACTCTGCGTCACCGGTTACACCCACAGCGCTCGACTTTCTTTTCCAGGGAAAACTCCCGGATTTCGAACCTTGCCTGACTGCTTTCGCTAAATAGTGACCTATAATCCTAACGCTTGCAACGCTCTTTCAGCGCGAGAGATACACCATGCGCGATTTGTTCTGTCGGTCTCAACCGGGGATGGGGCGAGACTGCTGGTGGAAAGATCCAGACGTTCGATTACATTGCGCGGGCCACTCATAACATGAACAAGCTCTCCACTGTCGTCGGTGGCGATGACCATCATGGTGTGTCCTGATTCTCCCGCTGGAACTTGATTGCCTTCACTGTCGGTGTAGGCCTCATAGTGATAATATCGAGTCAGGATATCTCCTGGCTGAGGGGAAAGGAGGCTCATATACCAGTTGCCCTCACTCCAATCACCATTGTCGATGTCTGACGTCCACTTCCATCCCACCCAGAAATCCAAGGCGGGATAGTAGCAATTCAGTGCCGGAAGATCATTATACAGCAGGATCGGGTCTCTCCAGCTATCCATATCGTTGTAGTTTTGAAGATAAAAATTCTCCTCGTCCGTTGTATTTGCAGATTCGGCATACTGGGTATGATACCATGTCACTGTTTCTGTACACAGGTTGGTATCGCCGCTTTCCGAGTACTTGGTATTGTCGTCGGTATCGCTTAGCGTCTCAATACCATACCTGTCAGAGCCGGATTTCCCCGCATCATAGATAAACTCTCTTGCCCAGCGGGCGGGAATGGATCCAATAGCATCAAGACAGGCGTCCAGTCGAATCGTACCTGCAATAGTCTCATCGGCGGTTTCCATGCTGCACTGGGGATAATCATGTCCGTCCACATCTACTGCATCCAAATCGTTGAGATGATTACACGCACCGCAAGCTCTGGCTTTCCAACCGTAAAGCGCTCTTTCTACATTGACGCCTCCTCCCAGAGTACGTGTTTTGCCTGCGGGGAGCCCGGCAATCGTGTACTCTGTCTTTCTCTCAAAACCAGTTGGAACACTGAGACTCTTATAGGTGACGGTGACATCGAGCCAGTTTATTGCCAATACCCAGTTACCCACTCGGTTCAGCAACCTGATATCATCCCAAAACGATCGCGTGTTCTCCCCACCAAGACATAAAAGCTCGTTTGGGTCATCAAGCTCAGCACCACTGGGGAACACCCAGGACTGACATTGCTCCCAAACGACATCCGTTGCCGGGATGCTGCCAGGCACAGATAGCGAGGCCTTGTAATTGCACGTCAGCGAGTTGCAAGCATACTCATAATCTCGGGAGAAATTCAAAGCGAGTACAACGGTTTTGGGTATCTGGGTTGTCGGGTTTCCGACAAAATCAGCCCGAACCAGTTCAAGATACCGCGTAAATGAAGCAGTGGGACATTCTCCCTGGGTGCAATTCAATTCCATTTTGACCTCCAGCTTTTTGGGACGGTCGACGTGCGTGGGCTCGTAGGCGGCAGCCACCGGGCATAGCAATAGTATGGTTAACCCTGTCGACAGTCCCGTAGCGAGAAGCATACGCGCTTTCGAACTGATTTTTTTTCGCGAGAATTTTTTCATTCATTTTCCTTTGTTTGTCGTGTTTTTTTCACGTTTAAGTTAAGTTTGATGCGCTGTACATCGGTGACGTACAGCGCTTTTTGCTAAATGCATGCCAATGTTTCTGCTTCGATTATCTAAACGGATAAATGCGAGAATCCCCCTGCATTACGGGGGTTTAAACGAATACCTGAGTGTCCGCTGGTTCGTCAAAACGCGATAGATGGCCATCCTGATATTGTGACTTGAGGTTAAAGGTTACAGATTCGTTGTAACCAGAGTTGCAGTTTTTGATCCAAATTGGCAACCAAAGGGACGTGGTCAGCAGGGCGATCGCAAAGTCGCAATTGAATCGGGTAGCCGGGGCGATTTGATTCAAATATCCTTTTGAGACAAAGCCTGGTATTGCCAAAGGTTCATCGTGCAGTACACTTGCAGGTACAAGCGGCATATGCAAATCGAACGGTCTCTTTTTGTGCTAAACGACTGGACGTGGCATTCACGTCTGCATCAGCGAGGATACGATATGATACACTGGAGATTACATCTGCTTTTCATTTGGACAGTCACCTGCTTTTTCTGTGTTGCCTGCGGTAACGATGGTACTTCCGAAGACGGCAAAACTGACAGCGCGAATGATATTATCACTGGAAAAAGTGATACGGCAACAGTCAATAGCGACAGCGACCCCGGCAATGAAGACAGCGCCTCGGATACAGCCGCAACTAACGATTGTGCGTCACCTTTTGAATCCACTGCTGCCCTGGAAGATACATTCGATGGGGGATGGTCCACCACTCAGACTCTGTGGCGGCGCGCCAGCTGGACCCAGAATGGCACCGCCATGTCGCCGGACCGATGCATTGAAAACAGTGAGGGGTTGCTGGAACAAACCGTGCTGGAAGGCACTCCATTTCAGGGAGGCTCCATGCAAAGTCGCGACGAGTATCATTATGGCCGCTGGGTGGCCAGATTGAAACCGTCCAGTGTTCCAGGGGTTCTCAATAGCATGTTCACCATGGACTGGGATGATATGACCACCACCGATGATGATGGCGACGGCACCCATGAGGAAATTGACATTGAATTTTTAACCTACACGTTTGGCGCCAATTCCGGCAGCGTCCACTTCGCAGTGCACAAGCCCCCCCACTCCAACTATTTTGTGAACGACGTTGAGTTGAATTTCAATCCATCTGATGACTTTCATGAATGGGGGTTTGATGTTCTGCCAGACAAAATCCAGTGGCACGTGGATGGCGCGGTGCTGGCGCAATTCGCTTTTGACGCCACCGTTTCCATTACCGGACAATACGAAATGTTTTTCAACTCGTGGACCAAAGAATCGTGGATAAACGGGCCCCCGCGAAATGATGCGATATATCAGATTGACTGGGTGCGTTATTTTCCGCTGAAAGCGGCATGCCGATAACGAACGATTTTGCCTGTTACCGTCGCTCCCAAAACGCCTTGAAGCAGATATTAAACATCGCCGACATGGGGATATGAACAGACTTGTACACGGACGGGGGAATGGCGCCATTCTCCTCAGACAGGGTCAGCAATGCCTCCAGCCCCAGACTCATGCCAAATGCGCCAAAGGGACCGGCGGGCCATTCGTATCCGGTGGATGACCGCAAACTCAGCGCCGGGGCGTCATCGGATAGAGTGGAGTACCCGCCAGCCAGCTGCCACAGAATGAACCAGCCCACATCGGGTCTCGGATAATACCCAAAGAGCGGTCCGGACATGATGGCAAATGTCTCACCGGGGTTGTCCGGGGCATTGAGCTGGGTCATGTCGTCAATCCCCTTCATGCCGCGACTGCGGGTCAGATAGATGTCACCCCCAAGGATGAACCCGTTTTCAAATACATAAGCCATGCTGAGATTGTAGTTGCGCGAGGCGCCAACGAACGTCCACCAGTCTTTTTTGCTTTCCTCAAGACCTGGCACTTCCTCTTTCAGTTCCCTGTGCATTCGGTAAAACGTAATGGCTGGCCCAATGGCAAAACTGGTAAACGCGCGCCCCCGATGCAGAGATAATCCATACGTTTTGTACCCCGCCATCGCGCTCGATGTATCCAGAAAAAGCAACAACCCCACTAAGATCATTAAATTTCGGCCAGTTTGTACTCCTGCACGCATAGTATTTCCTTTTTCTAATTTCTCGAACCAATGACTCCCATGCCATATTTTTTTTAAAGTTACCACGGGTACGATACAAAAATCGGGCAAAATTACTAAAAAAACACCTTTACAGTCGTTTTTGTGTCATGCTCACGGAAGAAACAGAGCCGGTTCCAAAAGGAATTATTTAAGGGCGTCGGCGACTATTCCCTTTGCTTCCTGCTGAATGCGCTTGAGATGATCTTTATCGAGGAAGCTCTCTGCATAAATTTTGTAAATATCCTCAGTGCCGGAAGGACGCGCGGCAAACCAGCCGTTTTCAGTCACCACCTTGAGACCGCCGATGGAAGCGCCATTGCCGGGAGCGGCCGTTAGTTTGGCTGTAATTTTTTCGCCGGCCAGCGTATCCGCGGTCACCTGCTCAGGCGACAACTTGCCGAGTACTGCTTTTTCTTCGGGAGAAGAAGCCACGTCGTTGCGCTCATATATGGGCGCTCCGTATTTCTCTGTCATTGCGGCATAGTGCTCTGCCGGATTTTTACCGGTCACCACAGTCATCTCCGCGGCCAGCAAATCCAGTAAGATACCATCCTTATCGGTGGTCCATACGGTGCCGTCTTTTCGGAGGAACGACGCGCCGGCGCTTTCCTCTCCACCAAATCCCATGGTGCCTTTTGACAATCCATTCACAAACCACTTGAAGCCAACGGGAACTTCACACAGATTCAATCCCATGTCAGCCGCCAGCCTGTCGATGATGCTGCTGGATACCAGCGTCTTGCCCACCTGTGCATCTTTGGGCCAGCCTGGACGGTTGGTAAACAAATACCCGATAGCCGTTGCCAGATAGTGATTGGGATTCATCAGGCCGCTTTGGGTCACAATGCCGTGGCGGTCCGAATCCGGGTCATTGCCAAAGGCGATGTCGAATTTGTCTTTGAGGGAAATAAGCGACGCCATGGCATAGGGACTGGAACAGTCCATGCGAATTTTCCCGTCGTGATCGAGCGTCATAAAAGAAAATGTGGGATCCGTTGAAAAATTTACCACTTCAATATTCAGCTTGTACCTATCGGCAATGGGCTCCCAGTAATCGATGCTGGCGCCGCCCATGGGATCGACACCAATTTTCAGATTGCTTTTAGCAATGGCTTCCATGTCAATGACGTTGGCGAGATCTGCCACATACGGCCCGATGAAATCATGCTCGTTAACGTTGGATGCGTTGAGGGCCTGTGCGTAGGCCATGCGTTTTACATCCCGGTTGTTGCGAGCCATGATTTCGTTGGCCCGATCCTGTACCACTTTTGTGACATCGGTGTCGGCGGGCCCGCCATGGGTTGGGTTGTACTTGAAACCTCCCGCATCGGGGGGATTGTGTGAAGGTGTAATCACAATGCCGTCTGCCAGTCCGTCAGCGCGCCCGCGATTGTAAGTGATGATGGCGTGGGACACGCCGGGGGTGGGCACCGGGCGCATGCCGCTCTGATACAACACGTTGACGCCATTGGCGGCCAGCACCTCCAGCGCTGTTCCGAGGGCGGGCGCGGAAAGCGCGTGGGTGTCTGCACCGATAAAAAGTGGCCCGGTGATTCCCGCCTGCTTTCGGTACTCGCAAACCGCCTGGGTAATCGCGGCGATGTGCTGTTCATTAAATGACCCTCTGGCCGATACGCCGCGATGTCCCGATGTGCCAAACGACACCTTCTGGGCGGCATCGGCCAAATCCGGCGTCAGCAGGAAGTAATCAGAAACGAGTTTGGGAATATTTACCAGTGATTTTATTGGCGCCGGTTTGCCGGCCAATGGATGTAAAGCCATAAGGGGTCCTTTCCACCTTGCGATGATACGGTAGCCGCATCTGTGATGAACTATTGATTCGGTTCAATCAATTCGGCGATTTTTTACCGTTTTGCCCCAAAGAATTCAAGTGATTGTTGCGTTTCAGTGACGAAGGACGTCCAGAACCGGCGAATTGGGAACCCGCTGCTTAATGATATTTTTAAGTGTTCTGGCAAACACATGGCTTAGAACCGAATCATCGTAAAGCGTAAACTTACGCTTCATGGCCCTTTGAGGAATATCCCAGCCCCCTGGCAGTTCGGTCACCATTGTGCCAGGCGCGATAATGGAAAACACCAGCGCCCGTGTTTTGTCGCCATCCGGAACCAACGCAATAAGAATCTCCGCGGATTCCATCCCTTTATCATCGCCCGGAGATTCAATGGTTTTGGTGGGTTGAACCATGAATTCGAGGTCTAACGCACTCAGATTCCCAAACGACGTTTCATGGCTATCCGCGTGCAGCGAGAAACACCCGTCGTTCCAACGAATGATGTCGCCATTTTTGTTCACACGGATTTCGGAATCGCGGGTTGCCCGATGCTCCTCCACAAAGGCCAGCAGAGCATGGGAAAGGGACTCTCTGTCTGCCACTTCCTTCAGTCGGTACGGCTTGCTCCGGGCTGAATCGGTATGGGCCTTTCCAAAAAAACCAAACAGCGACGTCGCCTCCCCCATCGCCCGCATGGGCAGTGCTATGGGAGACTGGCCAATAATATCGATACGCACTTCAGTATTATTGATACATTGCTCCAGTCTCAGCAGAAACTGACGCTCCACTTTGGACAGAATCAGCACCGCTTTATGGGGCATCGCGAAATCAATGTTTTCCTGTCTATCTTCAATGGGGTCATAAATGCGAAAAGATTTGCCACGCCAGCTGGCACGCACCACTTTACGCTCTCTTGCGGTGGGACGAATGTATAGAGTCCAGGTAAACAGGGCCGAAATCAGCGCAGAGACAATGAATCCAACGCCAAAGCCATACCAGTCGCCGAAGAAAATCCAGATGGACACACCAAACAGGAACCACAAAAAAAGACACAGTGCCCCCGCGAAAATGGTGGCCTTGGCCTCAACGCTTCTTCTGTCCAGTCTTTGCAACTGCGCCGTATGAATCATCGCCCGCCTCCATGCAACGAAACGACCCGATACATCAAGAGGAATTTGATGTCCCATACAGTTCCATTTTTCTTTTTTTTACGCCACCCCAATCCTGCCTGTCGACTCCTTTGGGTGACAAAACGGAATATTGTGAAAAGCCCAAAGGCAATCGCAAGGAGGCAATTATGCTGGACACCAATTTAAAACACATCGAAACGGACACCGAATTTAACAGAGTTCTCAGTGAAAACGAGAATGTCATGATCTGCTGTGGCCGCATGGGACCCATGTGCCTGCCGGTATACGACGTTATGGAAAACTTTGAATCCAAATATCCAAACGTGGCATTTCGCGATATGGCATTTGATGAACCAGTGTCCCACGTCATTCGCGAACTGCCTGAGACCCAATCGTTCATGGGGCTGCCATTTACGGTGTACTTCAAAAACGGCAAAGTGGTCAAAGCCACCAGCAGTATTCAGAACAAGGCGCAAGTGGCGGAAATTTTAAGCGACAAATTCGGCGCTTGAGCAGCGCAGCGAGGCACCATCATGACCAACGCATATGACGCCATTATTCTGGGCGCCGGCCCGGCGGGATTAACAGCGGGAATCTATCTGGCGCGGGCCAAAAAAAAAGTTGTAATTATCGACGAAGGCATCGCAGGCGGACAAATGATACTGTCCCATACCGTGGCCAACTATCCTGGAGTTCTGGAAGCCACCGGCGCCGGCATTGCACGCACCATGGTGAAACAGGCCAAATCCTTTGGCTGCGAGGTGGTAACCCAGTCCAGGCTGCTGAAAATAGACCTTGGCAGCCTGCAAAAAACCGTTGATGTGGAGTTTGAAGGCACATACTCGGCGCCAGTGGTGATTATCGCCACAGGTGGGATTCCCCGATCACTGGGGCTGGAAACGGAAGCAAAATTTAAGGGGCACGGCATTTCCTATTGTGCCACCTGCGACGGCGAATTCTTTACCGGGCGAGAAATTGTAGCGGTAGGCGGCGGCAACTCCGCACTGGAAGAGGCCGTTTCACTTTCCAGATATGCATCCAAAGTGACCGTAATACATGAATTTGACCATTTTCAGGCCCAGCCGTGGATTGTGGCCGATGCCGAGGCCAACCCCAAAATCGAATTCCTCATGAATCAGAAAATAGAGGCGTTTGCGGGTGACGAAAAACTGGAGGGAGTGGTTTCCGTTGATAAAGACAGTGGCCAACGGGTGACCACAAAGGCCGAAGGGTGCTTTGTATTCATTGGGTACACCCCCGCCACCCAGGCATTTGAGGGGATTCTCAAATTAAACGGTCGCAAAGAGATTGTGACAGATGAAAATCTGGCCACCAGCATCCCCGGGGTATTTGCCGCTGGAGATAGCCGCGCCAAAAAATATCGGCAGATCACCACCGCAGTGGCCGATGGTACTGTTGCGGCCTTAAGCGCCATCGAATATCTGGACAAAGGAAGTCGCATCCCGCAAATAAAGCTGGCCGCATCAGCCGGTTGAACGCCTTTGGAAAAACGGCGTGTGCAAAAGGACTTAAAAGAAATAGCGGACCAGCCCCAATATCCCCTGTCCCCAGGGAACGCGATGAGTGGCGCCGTCGGATTCGCGACCTGTAAATTTGTGTCGATTGTCCAGATACCACTGATAGTTGTCCAGCAGCGCGTCCCGGTTGGAATACCTGGGGGTAAACGGCAATCGTTTTTCGGCTTTTTCAATTGAAACAAATGAATCTTTTGTGGCCGTCTTGTATACCCATGGATACAGGGGAGACAGCTTAAAAAACTCGAGCACTTCGAGGGCAAAAATAACAAGATGCGCGGGCGACTCTTTTATTTCCCGGCCGAATCCCGCTTTGTCAAGCACCACCTGGTAATCTTCGCGCATGGTGGAAAATTCTTTGGCGCCGATATTGAATTCTGTATTCACCGAATCGGGATTTGCGTGCTTTACGGCACAGATGATGGCGTCACACAGGTCGGCCACGTGCAGCAGTTGGTACAGATTTCTACCCCGTCCAATCATGGGAAAGCTGCGTCCCTCCGACGCCCACTGATAAAAAATGGCAAACACACCGAGGCGCTCCGGGCCGATAAACGACTTGGGGCGAATAGTGGTGATATACATGCCTTTTTGCCGATATTCGTGCACCATTTTTTCGGCGATGATTTTGGTTTCGCCGTACGGGCCCACACCCACCAGCGGATCGGTTTCGTAAATGGGATGTTTTTTGGGAATTCCGTATACAGCCGTTGAGGAAATATACACACCGCGATGAACACCGTGTGCATGGGCGGCATCAAACACATTTCGCGTGCCATCCACATTGGTGCTGTAAATATCACTTTTCTTATAAAGCGGAAGCGCGGCAGCGCCGTGCATAAACACATCCACCCCCTGGCTCATGTAGCGGTCCACCGCCGCCCTGTCCCGAATGTCCACCACATGGTGCTCGATATGATGCATCATATCTTCGTATGTGAACGGTTCAATATCCAGCGAAATCACTTCGTGTCCAAGACGCACCAGTTCGCGAATCAGGTTTATTCCTAAAAAACCCGAACCACCCGTTACCAGCCATTTGCTCATCATCGTTCCTTTCATCAGCTACAATACTGACAGTTTGGAACGATTTTGTAACCCAACACCTCAAGGTGGGAAACCATTATTCACCAGCCGAATAAAAAATTTCTTGAGAGTATAAACAGCTCTTGTCATCGTTGTGCAGGCATTGGTTTTCGAAACCCGCTGTTGCGTATGACTCAATGACCGCCGCAGGTTTTACATGCCCCGGCCACTGCGCATTGAGAGCTGGACGCGCAATCCCCTTTGGGGGCACCATACTCGACGCCAAGGAATCGATGCAGCATTTCCCACCACTGTTTGAACTCCTGCAACTGCTCTGCCTGTTCTGCAAACTGACAATTGACCAGCCGATTATTAAATGCCTCCTCAAAATCAAACGCAGTAAACGACAAATCCCGCTTTGCCAGTACATCAAACAGCTCGGGCACAGAAGAAACCGCGTTCAGCGCTTTGCGCAATTCCTTGTCCACTTGTCCCTGATCAATAAACTTCATCGCTTTGCCAATCGTCATGGTCACTCCTTCGCTCGGCCAAATGGGTTTCACAAACAACTCACAAACAGGGAACTTTGCAATGGGCGTGCCCAAAGTTATATTCAAAGAAACGGCAATGATTTTGCCACGGGACGGACATTTTCAGCCATTTCTGATACAAAAGCGTACTTTTCATCTGAAACTGCGACATTCAAGTGGCCATCCGGAACGCATGCGACACGTTTTTATTGTTAATTGTCTCTTACTTTTATGAATGCCCAAATCCCCATCGCCCCACTTCTTTTACTGGCAACACTGGCGACAGTGTCCCCGTCGTGTGCAGATCCCGCCCCTGCGGTTAATGACATAAATCCCACTTTCGGCTTAATGCACGGCGGCGAAACGGTTGTTATTCGCGGCAACAATATTGAGGCGCTCATGCCGGTGACCGTGTACATGGGAAATCACCGGGTCACCGTATCCAAACTGGAAAGTCGCGACGAACTCTGGGTCATCACCCCCGCCGCCAACCTGGAAGAAACTGTGGATGTCCGCATTATTGGCAATGATGGAACGGAGTTTGTCATGCAGCTGGCGTTTCAATACGTGGAAAAAGCAGAAATGGCCGAATGCGTCAACATCTCCAAACAGTTGAACGGAAACCCCGTACTGGAGCGAAAATCCAAACGGCAGACACAGTGATGTGAACAGAAAAAAGGTCGGCGAAAATTGAGTTTTCAGTTGATGGAGAACGTAAGCACAGTGGACCAGTTGCCAATGATAACCAGGTAACCGGCGTATTGTGCGGGACGGGCGAAAAATCCGCCGTCCATATCCAGCAGGTTCAGAATGCGGCCGGTGCCTGACGAGATCATGTACAAACCGGCTTCGCTGTCGGACACCAGCAGTAAATCGTCGTATGGCACGGGATCCGCTTTTAATCCCAGACCAAAATGCATCTCCAGCACTGTCGCCCCGGTTTGCGGTTTGAGGGACACCAATCCCTGGTCGCCGGCACGCACCAGAACCACTTCGCCATTCTGGTTGGCGGCCCCGGTCACTTTGGTTAAGTCCGACCGAATCCAGCGGACATTGCCGGTTTCGAGATCCAGACCATAGGCGCCGCCTGCCAGGGAGGCAGCGACCACGATGTTGTCCACCACCACCGGCGTTGTATCCACATCCACCAGCAGTACATCGTCCGCACCGGCCTCTGCCACTGCATCCGATGCCAGGTCCGTCAGCCAGTTCACGACACCGGTTCCCGTGTCCAGCGATGCAACAAACCCATCGCTGAATCCCACCAGCACGCTGTTGCCCGCGATACGCAAATCACTGTGTCCCACCGAAGAGAATCCCTCCACGGGATCGCGTCTGAAACGCCAGACAATTTCTCCGCCTTCGGGGTCAATGGCCAGCACGGTGTTATCGTCATTCACTACAAAAATGGTATCGTCGTGCATCTGTACCGTTCGGCGCAGTTCCGCGCCGGTATCCACCTTCCAAATCAGCCGACCGGAACGGGAGTGAACGCGATACAGATACCCGTCGTCCGCACCAAAATATACCGAATGTCTCGCGGCGTCGTAGTAGGGGGTAGACCCCACCGGATCATCCAGCTCGTAGCGCCAGACAGTCTTTCCACTGGCCACTTCCAGACAGTACAAACCGCCAATGGCAGCGCCGATAAATATTCGCCCCACGTCCGTATCGAATGCCGCAGCCCCGGTTTCTATGGGAGCAAATCGATCATGTTCTTCGTAGAACTCGGGAATATTGAAATCCGGGATATTGGAAAACAGCTTTTTCTTCCAGCGAAAACGCAGCAACTCCACATTCTCGTAGCCGGGCTGTTTTGCAGACTGTTTTGGGGCAGCCCCACACGCACTTACAAACACGAGCATTGGCACAATCAGGAAAACAAGGGGCTTGATATGTCTGAAAATCACTGAGCTGCTCCACCCGCCTGCTGCGCCTGAAGCAACTGTTGCAGAATCATGGGATTGATGCCTGCCGGAATTTCCGGAACATCCGCTTCGGGATTGATGGCCAGCAATGTATCACGAGCCTGAACCAACAGATAATCGTTGCGATCCGGCTCACCGTTCTCACTGATATGCTCCACGATGGCTTTCAACATGGTCTCCGCCTTATCGAGCTCTTCGCCTTTGCGGTGCAATATGGCGGCGATTCCCAACCTGGCCCACATGGCGATGCGCCCCGAAGAACTATCGGCCAGTTGCTGATAGGTTTTCTGGGCTTCGTCATCATTGCCAACCGCCTCGTAAGCAACTGCCAGAGCCGAGAGCATGCTCTCTTTAAACACACTGAGGGAAGAATCGTTCAGGCATTCTTTGTAGAGCCTGATGGCCTCGTCATTTTTACCCTCTTCCACCAACGCGGCAGCTTTGGCCAGCTTTGCTGCCGATGCCACGGGGGTTTGAGCGGTTTCCCGGATGGCCTTGTCGAGCTTTTTCACAGCTTCGGCGGCTCTATCTTCCACCGTTTTATAAGTGAGTACATCCTTGTTCTGGGCAGATGCGTCATCGTTTGCTTCCACCGGCGCGATGGTCACTTCCAACCCCTCGGCCAGCACTTTAGAGGCATCCTGGATTTTGGATTCCGTCATATGGTTATAAACAATAAGGCCCACCCATACCGCCAAAGCAGTACCCAGCAATACGCCAATTTGCTTGCGACGTTCCACTGCCCAATCGAGAATGGACATGGATGTCTGGATGAATTCATCTTTACTGGGATCCAAATTGTCTTTATTCGACTCTTCTCTTTTATCTATTTTTTTGCGTGCCACTGAAAAGCGCTCCCTGTTTTGAAAATCATTTCGATTAAATCTATAGAAAACAAATTTATAGACGGCGGACTATATTCCGCCCCTCAAAAGAGGTCAATGATCAAAACGTTGTCAGCAGCGGATATTTCAGTGTTTATCGGAAAGGTCAGTTGTTCCAGGTGGGCTGTTTTCCATTGCCTTGCGAACAAAAATCGCCTCCAGTGTTTCTTCGGTGCCATCATCATGCTTCAGCAGCTCATCCAACGTACCCTCGGCAGCCAACTCCCCTTTACGGAGAATGACCACTCGGGTACAAAGACGCTCCACATCAGACAGTATATGAGATGAAAAAAGGATGGTTTTTCCCGATTTATTCAGTTCCACAATTAAATCCGCCACAAACTTTCTGCCAATGGGATCGAGACCACTCATGGGTTCATCCAGGATGAGGAGTTCCGGATCTGCCAACAGTGCCTGCGCCAGACCCACCCGCTGCAGCATTCCTTTGGAAAACTTTTTAAGGGGCCGCTTTGCGGCATCTGACAGCCCCACACGCTCCAGCAGTATGTTTTTTTTATTTGAAATATCGACCCGGGACATCCCATACAACTTCCCGTAAAAATCCATCAACTCCAACGGTGTCAGATATTCATGAAAATAGGCGTGTTCCGGCAGATACCCCACGCCCTCTCGGGCGCGGTGCGTTCGACCGTCTCGTCCCAAAATCTGCACACTGCCCGCGTCTGCAAAAATCAACCCCATGATTGTTTTCAGCGTGGTGGTTTTACCGGCGCCATTGGGCCCCAGTAATCCAAATATTTCGCCCTTTTTCACAGAAAAGCTGATGCCGCGAACCGCTTCCACCCGTTTTCTGAAAAAACCGATGCGAAACGTTTTTTTTAAGTTTTCCACCACAATCATTTGCTTTCCATCCTGCGACTGGCTTGTCATTGGCCACCTCCCATATGAGAAACCCAGGCGCCGCATGCCTGTACAACTTCTTTTATATCGCTTTTTGTCAATGCGCCATGAAGTGGCAGAGCAATGGCAAAATCATGCAGCAAATCCCCATTGCGTGTGGCGTCCGGCTGGGCGAAGTGTTTGGTAACCATCCAGTCAATTCGGGCCAGATGGTAACTGCCCACTTGCGACTCAATGCCCGCGCTGGCTAAAAAGGCAACCAAATCGGCTCGAATTTCCCGAGAATATGGCTCACCGGATTGACGACACGTGGGCAGCACTGCCACCATGGATTGATAATTGGGCTGCGCGTCCACAAGCGGCTGTTGTTGAACGAAGGGCAAATCCCGATACGCATCCGCCAGCATCCGGCGTTTCGACAGAATATCATTGAGCATGTTCATTTGCACCATGCCCATGGCCATGCCCATTTCAGACGGCCGAAGATTTATCCCCGCCGTCACAAACGCACCATTTTCCATCCCGATATTTCTGAAACGACGGACCGCAGTTGCCAACCCTTCGTCATCGGTCATGACCGCCCCCCCCTCCGCGGTCGTGATAATTTTGCGAGGGTGGAAACTGAAAATTGCGGCGTCACCAAACGAACCACATTGTTTCCTGTTATATGTGGCCCCCAGCGAACACGCCGCATCCACCAACAGTGGAATGCCCCACTCGGCACAAATACCTTCGAGCTGTGGCGCCGGACATGGATTGCCAAACTGATCAATTGCTACCACCAGAGACACAGAATCATCGAGCACTTCGCGCAGTGTGTTTCCCGACACATTGAACGTAACGGGGTCCACATCGCACAATCGGATTTTCGCCCCAAGGAACGCGGCGACACTGGCCGGAGCCGGAAATGTAAACGATGGCACCACAACCGTACTGTGCGCCCCAATTCCCATGGCCACCATGGCTGCCAGCAGTGCGCCGGTCCCGGACGACACGGCCACAGCGTACTTTCGGCCCGTTTGCCGACACAACGCGTCTTCGAATGCGGCCGTCTTTTCGCCCGCCACGAGCCATCTCGAGCGAACCACGGATAAAACCGCATCTTCTATTTCCGGTGTATGTAATGGGGAGGCCAGTGGGATACGATAAGGGGAAGTCATAAAATTAATTGCGCCATATCAGTTGGTCGTGCCAGGCTGAAACAACCGCAAACAACGTTTCTCAGGCCTCGTCCAAAACTGCAAGCACCTGACCGCTCTCAACGGTATCGCCCTCTTTTACCATAATTTCAGCAACCGTTCCGTCTTCAGGGGCGCCAACCGGCATCTCCACCTTCATTGCTTCGAGCATCATTATGGGATCGTCTTCCGACACTTCCTGCCCAACAGACGCAACGAGTTTTACAACCTTACCAACCATTGGTGCTACAACATCTATTGCCATGTTAAATCTCCTTCAAAAGTCATTGGTCCAAAACGCAGCTTCTGGCATACGCTGGATGTCCTGATTTGATTCACAAGTACCCCTACTACTCGAAAAACCTGAAAAAATCCACACAGAACACAAAAAAACATTCGGTCCGAATTCTAATATCAGGACCACCTCCCCGCGATGGATTTCCCACATTTACTGCATCGTCCCCCATTTATTCGATTATATATCACATGAAACCCAGTTCGTTTAATCAGCGTTGCATGACAAAACGGACACTGCGTGTTTTCGGAAGGATGCCCTGGGACATTGCCCGCGTACGCATATCGAACGCCATTTCCAATTGCGATTTCCCTTGCTTTTTCAAGCGTCGCCACAGGGGTTGGGGGCAAATTCAGCAGCTTGTACATGGGATGAAACCGAGTGAAGTGAATAGGGACATCTTTTCCAAGCTTTTGCACCAGCCACCGCGTCATGGCATCGAATTCCCGCTCACCGTCATTTAACGTGGGCACCACCAGATTCACCAGCTCCAGCCAGACCCCGGAATCCTTTACGGTTTGCAGCGTGGACAGAACCGGTTCCAAATGGGCGCCGCAAATATCGCGATAGTATGTTTCGCTGAATGCCTTAAAATCAATTTTCACGGCATCCAGATGGGGCAAAAGCGTCTTCATTGGTTCTTTTTGAATATACCCATTCGAAATCATCACCCTGCCGATGCCGGAACCAGAAGCCGCGACACAAATGTCTCGCATATACTCATAAAAAACAATGGGTTCCGAGTACGTGAAGGCGATGTTGCTGCTGTGAAGCGAAGCGGCGTCCTTAACGATTTGCTCTGGCGACACCTTTCGAGAGGGCAGTTGCTCCGGCCGAAACTGGCTGATTTCCCAGTTTTGACAGAATCGGCACTGCAGATTGCAACCGGCGGTTGCCAGCGAAAATGCATTGGTGCCTGGCCTGAAGTGAAACAGTGGCTTTTTTTCAATGGGATCATTATTCAACGCCACCGGCTTGGAATGGACCAGTGTGAAATAGGCGCCGCCCCGATTTTCTCGGACGCCACATTTGCCCCGGTCGCCATCTGCAACGATACATCGTCTGGGACAAAGCTCACAGCGGACCATTTTTCCACTGAGGCGTCTGTAAAATGCAGCTTCCACCAATGCATCTTCCATCCCGACAGATGCCGCATCACCTCCTTTTTTGGGGACATCTCCGCGGGCTGTTGCGGGAAGAAGGCAACCGATAGCGCCAGAGGCCGCTAGTTTAATGAATTGTCGTTTTGTAACTGTGGACATTTAAAATCCATCGTATCTGCGCCACTTATAAACTGTCTATTGCTATTGACTATAACAGAATTAGCAACTTCGCCACTGATTCAAGGGATATTTTCCGGCATTGGACGCAGAATTTTTTTAATTTGTTGTCCCTTTTTCCATTTTTGTCGGCACAACGATATTGTGTTTTTTTCCAAAAAATTTAAATTGTACATGCAGTAGAACAAAAAGCTCAATTGCTTTTCCCGAAATAAATGCCTGAACACCCTTTTTTATCGAACTGGCAATTTTAACTCAGAAAAATCCACACGCGATTTTTCACCAACAGGAAATGGGAAAATTGAAACGAAAACGGAACTGACCCTGCTCTCATGCCGGAATCGTTTCGCCCCATGTAGAAAAGATGATGGAACAAGCAGCAAACACAATTTTCAGGACAGAAATGAAGCAGAGTCACCAACGTGACAGCGTTCCAGACTGGAGAGAACGCTTAAAGAACGCCTATGCGATTCACAATGCAGTCATTCTGAGGCCGGAACTGCCCGTTTACCTCATCGAATGGAATCCCCAGAAAGCGATAAAGGATGGCGAGAAAGCGCTGGACTGGATGGATTTGGCGCAACCGAATAATCTGATGCTCAGGCCACAGCATTTCGAGTCTTACTATGGGAGAGATCACGTTCGGGATGAGCACTATCACAACGCACTCACCCAGGCCTCCATCACGGGGGATGTTGTCATTAGAGAGCTTTTTGGGACGTACGATTTGTTTCACCCCCTGCCCAAAGAAGAAGGTAAGCCCCGGGCGTTTTTATACGCGGGACAATTCCTGCGCCAACCGCCCAGCTGGGACGCCATCAGCAACGCCTGGCGTGAAATGACCGGGCAGGAAGCCGCCAGCGCGAACCGCGATTTTTTGCACTATGTCCGCATGATTCTTGAGCTTCCGGTATTCGAACCCCCGTTGCTGGATGCCATCAAAATGTTTTTCTCCCTGTACGCCCAATATTTGTCCGGCGGTCACGATGACGTGGTCATTCGGGAGGAAATCAACCGAATCAACAGCGAACAGTTCGCAAGATACTGGCCCATACGCGATTGGGTGGACTCTATTATCAGTCCCAATAAATTCCTGCCACCCCCCTGGCATTTTGTGGGCAAGCTCACCGAATGGATGAAAGTGGGAATCGGGATTAACAGCCTGCCCACCACCGCCATGACGCTAATGCCCCTGGATTCGCAAAAGGAAATCCTCGATCCGGTGCGCACGCTGTTGCGCAATGCGGAAATTCAACGGGAATGCATTCGCTTTGCGCGCACTCTTGAAAATACGGCGGCCACCGCTCTCCAGGACTACGGCGTTTCAATTGTGACGTCGTGTACTACATCGAGGGGCAAAATCAAAAGCCGCATGCGGGAAGAACTCCTCGATATTGCAGAGCAATTCCGTTCGTTTGTGCGGGATCGCTACGGCGTGGACACGGTGGTTGGCATCGGACGGTCCCTCCCCGCCGGCGCGCCACTGAACGAATCCCATCAGGAAGCGGTGCTCGCTCTTCACATGTGTGTCCAGCTGGAAAAAGATATTCTCTTCCACGATGAACACGGTGGCGCGGAACAGTTCAAGTACGCGCAACTCCAACAGGCTGCAGATGAGCTGATGGAGGCGTTGAATCGAGACAGCAGCACCGCACTGAAGCTGGCCAGCGACCGTTACGTGCAATTCGTCCTGCGGTATGCCCATCAGCGCATTGAAGTGGTGCGCGGACAGTTCCTGGCCACTTTGTTTCAGATGTTCAACACTGTGCAGCGCCGCAATCCCATGCGACAGGATGCCCGAAACTCATTCATCAACGATTTAACCGTTCGGGTGGAGGAAACCCGCAGTATCGAGCAGCTGATTGACAGCTTCAACGATTCGGTGCAGCGTTTAAGTTTTGTGTCCACCAAAGCCTGGCGCGGCCCCAGTGTGATGTTGCTGGAAGCCACCCTGCAATACCTCAAAGACAACTATTTTGAGCCCTTGCCCCTGCCCGAGGTCGCCCGAAAAGCAGGATTCTCGGTTCCAGTCTTCACCCGCGTATTCAAGCAGGCCACTGGCACATCGTATTTAAATTATCTCAGGCAGATTCGCATTGAACGCGCAAAGAAGCTGCTGTCCACTACCCTGCTCACCCTGGAACAAATCGCCCAGTCCTGCGGATTCAACTCCCAACACCACCTGATTCGTGCGTTTAAGAAAGTCACCAGCATGACCCCGGGGGCCTACCGCAAAAAGCACTCCAAGGTGGCACTGGAATAACGCAGCTACTCGTCATCAAACAACACATCGGCCCCCTCAAATTGACTGGATGCCCGTACCAGCAATACGGTCGGCAGAGAAGTCACCATATTGTTCACGTGGGCGACCCAACCGCCATCGCCCGACACCTCGGGCGCCCGGAGCCCCAGAATCGTGAGATCACTTTCTCTGGAGGTATCCGCAATCAGTTGCGTCACAGTTGTACCGTTGTCTTCACGCAGCAGAATCCTCGAGTCGGCCTTTACCCGTGAGTCCTGAATGATGCGTTGCAGGCTGGATTCCGCCGTATTCCGCTGAGCTTCGTCCTGAACAATCACATTGATACGGATTTTCGCTTTGCGCCACTCGTCTGCGGTGGAGATAAGCCAGGCGCAAAGGAGCATCAATTCACCATTGTGGTCCAGACCGCCCCACCAGATGTCAATGCGTTCCCGTTTACCAAATTTCAAGCGATCATCGTATTTTAGCAGTAGAAGATTGTGGTTTAGCGCATTCAGAGTGCGAATCATTTGAGTAAACGCTTCGGGGTCTTCAGTTTCCTGCCCCCAGCCCATGATGACCGTGTTGGGTTTCATTCCCGTCAACCCGTGTGCCTGCGCAGTGTTCACGATGCCCGTGTAAATATCCTCGGTCACCGCCACCTGGGCAAACATCTGCGGATAGATGCGGCTGATGACCTGGCGGGTGGACGGCTCAATGCGTGCGGCACGGCGCGCCTCCAGAATGATGTCGCCTTTGATTAGGTAAAAATAGGTGGCAATGCCCCGATTGTGCACTATCCACCGCGAAAGGTGAATCAGGTGCTGTCGCTCTGACGGTTCGCCGGCAAACACAATGGCATTGGGGCGCCAGTTTTTGGAATCGTCCTTTCGCTGCTGGAGATGCGTCAGCCCCTTTTGCACCAGCGCCGACCAGAATCCCCCCCATGTGTCTTTGGGCGACGACTGAAAATGCCGCCGTTGAAGCAGCGCAAAAATAAAGAGCATGGCCGCCGTGGCGCCCACCATGGCAACCGTATCCAGCTTGAACATAATCCCAAGACACACCGCTGCCCCCAGAAAGCTGAACCAGGCCGGGGATTTAAAGTCGGGTCTGAAACTGGCGATACCGCTCCATGTCTGGATGCCACTGGCCAGGCAAATGAAGCCATAGCTGGTAAGGAAAAACATGGTGATAATTCGGGCAATCAGGTCCAGTTCGCCAACGATAATCCCCGCCTCTGCCACCAGGAACGTCACCACTGTGCCAATGCGTGGCTCGTTGAGGCTGCCGTACCCTTTGCCCAGAAATCTCGGCACCACGTTGTCCAGCGCCAGCGCCTGAAGATATCTCGGAGCCCCCAGAATACTGCCCAGCGCCGACGAGATGGTGGCCGCAAAGACCCCCGCCACCACCAGTTGCGGCACTCTGGCCACTTTCATCCAAATCATCTGGTCATCCCTCAGTGCCTGCGGGTCGACCTTAAAGGCCAGAAACACCGGAATCGCCAAATATACCAACAGGCCAACAGATATGGCCCACATGGTGCCACGGGGAATGGAAACCCGGGGATTCTGCAAATCCCCAGACATGGCCACACCTGCGGTAAAACCAGTGACCGCCGGGAAAAACACAGCAAATACCGTTTCAAAGGATGCAGAAGAATCCGTAAACCACATTTGAACTTCCGAAGGCGCTTTAAGCTCCCCGCCCCCCAGAAACAGTGACACCAGCGAGAGTACGATGGCCACCAGCACAAAGTATTGCATTTTCAACGCCAGCGCCGTGCTGATGAAGGTGACCACTGTAATGAGCACCAGAGAAATGGTTCCCGTCAGCTGCCGATTAAACAGCGAATTGTTCAAATGAAACGCTTCAAGAAAGGATTCGGCAAACCCCAGAATATACAGGCTGGTGGACAGCGCCAGCGCAAAAAAGAGGGCGACGCCAATGGCCCCGCCGATGGGCAATCCCAGGCTGCGGGAAATCATGTAATAATCCCCCCCCACCTTTACCGTGCGATTGGTGGCGATGGAGCTGACACTAACGCCCGTTGTATATGAAATCATATGGGCGAGCAGTACCACCAGTACCGCCCCCACCAGGCCACCATGTCCCACCACCCAGCCAAAGCGCAAATACATAATCACGCCCAGGATGGTTAAAATGGAAGGCGTAAACACCCCTTTGAACGTGCCAAACTTACTCGCGTCTCCGCTCCCGGGCGCGCTCGAATCTGTTTTTTCCAACTGTTGTTCCTCTGTTCCCATATCATCACTGCTACTTTTGCCGCTTTGGCTAGCGGGCCATCTCACGGGGGACGGGTCGAACACTGAAACCAGTGCTTAAAAATGTTCGCCCTCTCCGTGTTGAAACCAGCTCATCCATCAAAGCGAAATTCATGCCACTAGTCCCAATGCCGATCACTTAAGGTGATTTTCTCGAGATTCAAGGTGTTTGCGGACTGGGTGGCCCGGATTTCGTCTGAATTTGCTCAT
>JAFGQN010000150.1 GCA_016935665.1 Deltaproteobacteria bacterium
TCGGATGGCGATTCCGACTCGGATGGCGATTCCGATTCGGATGGCGATTCCGATTCGGATGGCGATTCCGATTCGGATGGCGATTCCGACTCGGATGGCGATTCCGATTCGGATGGCGATGCGGATAAAAGCGCTGGATGCGGGAAAACATCGGCGCTTGTGAGTGGAAACGGTCTCTCCATCGATGTCTCAGGTTCAAGCCGCTCGTACAACCTCAAGATTCCGGATGACTACGACAATAACAAACCGTATCGTTTAATGATGGCGTATCATCCAATGGGCGGAACGGCGGATTGGGTCTCTCAGGGCTCTTATTATGGTCTATGGAATCTGTCCGAGGGGAATATGATATTTGCTGCCCCGCAGGGATTGGACAATGCCTGGTGGAATCGCAGCGGAGAAGATGTTGAATTTTCACGTGAATTGATCGCAAAAATTGAGGATGAACTTTGTATCGATAAATCGCGCATTTTCTGCGAAGGTTTCAGCATGGGCGGTTCCATGTCGTATGCCATGGCGTGTGCCATGGGTGACAAGATTCGCGCTGTTGCGGCTCATTCCGGGGGCCCGATGAGTGGCTGCGAGAAGCCGATTAGCAATCCAGTTGCCTATTACATGACCCATGGCATCAATGACAGCGTCTGCAATTACCCGGGGTTCGGCGTGCCGGAGCTGCAGGATTTTGCGAAGATGAACGGGTGCACAACTCCGGACCCGAGCATGAGCAAGGATGCTTTTGCCGAGGCCATGCCCGACCCCACCGACAGTAGCGGAAAGACACCGGAGTGTGTTGATTTCGAGGGCTGCCAGGCGGGGTACCCTGTGCGGGCCTGCATCTTCGTTGGTGATCACACGCCAACGCCGGGAGGAGCATCTTCCTGGGTTCCCGCGGATACATGGGAGTTCTTCTCTCAGTTCTGACCCCCGCTGATATCCCTGGTACATCACAAATAGCGCCGTAACCATACGTAGGTAAAACGCCGGTACCTTCGCTCCCATCCGCGCTCTTTGATTTGCGCAGCCAGACCCCCCGGCAAATGGACTGCAATCAAAAAAAAAGAGCTTCGTCTCGGTGTGGCCACGAATCAAATAAGTGACGTCTCTGTTGTCGTCCTCCTGTCTCCCACGATCTTATCAACTGAGTTTTTGTGTTTCAATGTAAGATAAACGTGATAATTACATGAGTAATTTTTACACACATTTATTGGGCAGGTTTAACGGGCGTTTTTCGCGTCCATGTGTTCAAAGAGGAGGATTCATGTCTCTGTTTCAAACACTGTTTCGCAGGATTGGATTGCTTTTGCTGTTTGCCGCTGTCCTCTCGGTTGCATGCGGCGAAGATCTCAAGGGTGTCCGGGATACCGGCACGCGCAGAAGTGCGCTTCGCTCATCTGGAGATGTGCCTGTTGTGACCAGTCTTCGGCGAGAGTTTCCAGGGGCGCGTCTCAAGATGCGCAACCGTCGCGTTAATTTTATTGATGGCGCCCACCTTGCTTTGGGTGACACGCCGGAGCAGTCGGCCGAGGCGGTTAAAGCGTCAGTTGCGCGAGCGTTTAACATTAACCCCAACGACCTGGTGCCGCAGCGTTTGGTCGAGGGTGGTCGCATGGTGCTTAAACAGCCGGAGCCGACAGGTTTGATGTACAACCATAAAACCGAAACGTTCAAGTTCTGGCTCTATCGCTACGGACAGCAGGTTGCCGGGATTCCCGTACACAAGGCAGAACTTAAGGTTCTGGTGTGGAACAAACCCGGCTATCCTGTTGCATCCGCCATATCATCGTTGCGGAATATCAGTCGGTTCGTCGTCCCAGCGACACAGCGATCCTTCAAGGTGAATCGCGACAACTCGCTTCGGGCGGCGCAGTCGGATGTTTCCAAAAACAACAATCGGATTGGGCCCGCCTCCCTCGATGTTTTCAGTGAACCCGAACTCGTTGTTTTCGCCGGGTCAGAAGACGACGACGTTCCGCCGCGCCTGGCCATTCGGTACACCGGCGAAACGACACGGGGGCTTGGCCGTTGGCAATTTGTTGCCGATGCGGCTAACGGAGAGATCCTGAATACCGAGGATCGTATTTATTTTACCAATGTTTGGGGACGAGTGATGGGCAACGTCACACTGGAACCCGTTGCAGCGGATTGTGCTCCCCAATACCCTGTACCGCTTCCTTTTGCTGAGGTGTCCATTGACGGCGGGGCGGAGGGCTTCACTGGCCCAAACGGCTTCTATTTCTTGAACAATCCCAATTCCACGCCAGTAAATGTCGTTTCAACCCTGGATGGCAAGTTCATCGACATCAATTACTGGGTGCACGACGTTGAAACGCTCACCAGCACAGTCACGCCTCCGGGACCGGCCTTTTTTCTCCAGAATCAGGCAGACGACAATGAGTATGTCATTGCACAGGCCAATGCCTATTATCATGTGAATCTCGTCAGAAACACCTTGCTTCACTATTCTCCGGACTATCCGATTATACCCACTCAGGAGGATTTCGAGGTACTGGTGAATGCCGATGAGACGTACATGGACGGCGGGGCCTGCCCGGCTGGCGCCTGGTATGAAGGGCATGGCATCGGCATCGGCTACATCGTCCTTTGTGCATCAGGTTCAAAATCATGGGGAGGCGACGTCTGGGTAAACACGGCCTTTGGCACCATCATCTATCACGAGTACGCACACCATATCCTCGGTTCGGGCGATAGCATGCAGAATGAATTCGGTGAAGGATTCGCGGATGCGGTAGCGATTCTTATCGCGGGTGACCCCGGCTATGGAAGGGGCTACCTTTTGGGAGACTGCTCAAGCGTGATGCGCAACGCAGACAACAACTGTCAGTATGATCCGGTCAACTGCACCACCGACCCCATCGCGTGTGGCGACCACGAAGACCTCCATGGGTGCGGCAAGCTGTTTTCCGGCATTATCTGGGATCTGCGGGAAGCACTGATGGCCAGTCATCCAACCGACTACCTGGATATCCTGTATCCGCTGCTGTTTGATTACGCACAGTATAACGAAGGCACCGGCGCGATTGATGAGTACGTCCTGACATTTATGCTGGAACTCGATGACGACGACAACAACCTGGATAACGGCACACCTCACAGCGCTGAGATCTGCAAAGCGTTTGAAGCCCACGGTTTCGAATGCCCGATTTCCAGTGCCAGGCCGTGTGATGGGATTTGCGCCAATCCCGTTGTATTCAATTGGAGCGCCAGCTACCAATCCCAGGACCTGCAAACAGGTGAAGTCTGCCGTGAGACCACACAGGACGTGACCGGGGGCAACTGCGGCAACATGCTGGCGCCGCGCACCCTGTCTGTAAACGGAACGGTAATGACCTGCGACTACCAGGAATGGCGGAATCTTCCACCGAAGCGAAACGGCGGGTACTGCATAACCACCACATCAGGCGACTACCCGTACGCGTTTTTTACGTTCTGGTAGAGCAAAAGCGCCGCACTCCCGTGGATGCTGCGTGCCATCGAGACCTGAGCCAATTGTCGATTATTCCGTTGGCCTGTCTTCTATATTGTGGCGGCTCATGAACCGCCGCATGCGGTCATCGGCGTTGATACCGGGTCGCCCAGGATGGGCCAGGCGTCGTCGCTCCAGTAGAGATGGTTGACGCCGAGAATCGACGATCCAGTCGGGTAATAGTGATAGGTAAATCGTTCGAAACAGCAGTCGTTGTAGATTCCCATGTGACCTGGGCCGTGTCGTTCGCCGGTGGTCGCATAGAACACACGGTCGCCGGTGAACGGTCCGGTAATTTCGGTGGAGCGGGATACGTACATGGTATAGGTGCTGGCCGTTCCGCTGCAGCAACTGCCTTCGTTCCAGAACAGATAGTAGTATCCGTTTCTGTAGTGCATGTACGGTCCCTCGCGGCGTCCGGTTTTCAGGGGATATCCGGGGCTTGTCGGCGGATTGTACATGGGATCTGTTGCCAGCGGGAGACCGGTTTCGTTGTCTAATCGAGTAATATAGAGCTGAGGCTGAGACTGGTCCTTGCCGTATCCGCTGCCCCAGACCATCCACAAATCGCCGTTGGTATCTACAATTGGCGCCGCGTCGATGGCGGCGTATTGAACACTATCGTTGTTTCGAGGATTGGTCACCACCAGACCGCCATCCTGCCATTCGTAATTCGGAGAATTCGGGTTGAGAGTGGGAGTGGTCAACAGACCAATGGCGCAGGGGGCACCTGCCGCGGGAAGGCCGCAAACCGAGAAGTAGAGCATGTACCTGTTATTGAAGTAAATCAAATCCGGCGCCCACAGCCCTTGATTATCCGATTGCAACGTATTTCGAACCCATGGCGGAAAACCGTTGGCAATTGGCGAGGGTTCCTTTGTCCAGTTGAGACCATCTGCCGAGGACATCCCGGTCGCCCCGGTCGAAAAGACATAAAAGCGCCCTTCAGATTCAACAATGCGTGAGGGGTCGTGGGTGCCATTATAGCCGGTGGTGACCGATGACCAATCGCCGACCGTATCGATTTGGGTACATGCCGGCTCGTTGGTGTCGGTGTCTGAATCCGTGTCGGTATCTCGATGAGACATGTCGCATTCGCCAATACTGACCCCGGTTCCTTTGACGGCGAGTGAGTCAATGTTGGCGAGTCCTTCGCTGGTTCCCGACACCAGTCGAATCCGGTTTTCGCCGGTGGCGAGAGAAACCGATAGCGCCACGGTGGTCCAGGTGGTCCAATTGCCAGTCGGGACAAATGCCAGTCGGGCAATTGGAACGCCGTTCAGTTCTGCAGACGCGTCTCGTGCCGCGGCGCCGCCATTGGAATAGATCCATTGCAGATTTGCGTCCGTTGGGGCCAACGTATTTACCGACCATTCGATGTACGAACCAACAGCGTTGGCCGCATTGACAAATCCATCTCCCTGAAAACCGGAATTGTTGTTGTCGATGGTGCCGTCCATGAGGCATAGGCCATCGGTTTCTTCGATGGTAATTGTCACATCCCCATCGGTGTTGGAATCCGCATCCGAATCCGCATCGGAACCCGTGTCCGCGTCGGAATCCGCATCCGAATCCGCATCGGAATCCGTGTCCGAATCCGCATCGGCGTCTGTGTCGGAATCCGCATCGGTGCCGGCGTCCGCGTTCGCATCGGAGTCGCTATCGGAATCTGAGTCGCTATTTACGGGTGTATCGGGTGTGGTCCAGGAATTGTTGGAACAGGAAACGAGTAAGGACAAGAGAAATGCAAGAATAATAAATTTCATAGTAATTTGTTCCGCGCGGTGGTCCTTTTTAAACTGATATCAAATCAACTTCATACCTCTGCAGTGACCAATTCATCGAAAAAGCGGGTAGTAAATAATAAACAAAACCAGTTTGGTGATTGTTAGGACAGAGAATCTTTACAGCTGGTTACAACTGAGGCTCATTCGCATACGAAGCCTTTGACAAACATACATGGCGCCGGCGCTGCCACTGTCGGCGTATGCCGATTGTCCTCCTGTGTCATTCGAGTGTAGAAAAAAATCAGGTCATTCTTATAATATCGGTATAAAATTTTTACGATGAAATCGTCGCTATTTGCGACGACAGCGTGGGGCCTGATGAAAAACATTCGACAAGAGAGGCGTTGGTTAATACCTCGTTGATTCTGCGGTACAATGTAACGAAAAACAATAACTTCAGGCTCCTTATCAGGTTCCCCTGTTTTCCCTCTTCGTAATCTGCGTTTCAGCAGGGGAGCTAAAATTTGAAGAGGACGCCGAATGAGCTGTACGGATTACCTACGTGCAGCGTCAATGCCACCGCCTCATTGATGTGAAACCGTCCACCAATTGACCCGGCAATCCAACGTTCCGGCGACCGTGTCCATCCATCCCCCTGAAATAAAGAGGGATGAAAAAAGATGTTAATGCCCGCTTCACCATACGCGCTCCATTTTTCGGAGAAATAAAATTCCCAGTGCAGTGCAATGGGAATTCCCAGTGCGCCATGCGCTTCGTTCCTGTAGCGAACCAGATAAAAATCCGCACCAAAATTAATGTAAACCGAGTTGTTGATGCGCGGAACAAAGCCGTTGTGAACAATGGGTATCCCGAATCTGCCCCCCGATGCCATGCCAATGTCGTAGTAAGCCATCCCCACATGCAGGTCGAATACCCGGGGACGCTCTCCTTCAAATGGAGTCCCCACATAGGATGCTTTCACAGGAGCGGCATGAAACACAATAACTGCTGCCATGACAATCCAGAGCATTTTGACAAAGGGAATCATTTTATGTGAAAACGTTAAATACATATTAAAAAAACTCATTTCTGGAACACCTCCAGGCTCTCTGTAACAACATTGTCACTAATTTTGACAAATCAATGAGTAGATTTCCAATAATCGTCGAAGTGGTCTAAAATAATGTTTAACTATATGAAATTATGTGTTTATTTTTGATTTTTCAGACAAGACAAAAGTGTCATTGTTGATTCATTGAACCACGAAATGAAAAAGTATTGGCATGGGGCGTTGTACCCACCTGGACACCCGGAAATCGGGAAGGCACGACTGCGTCAACAGCGGCGTAGTGCAATTTTTACATCGTAAACATAGGACCTTTAAAAGCCATTTTGGTTTTGCCTTTCGTTTGGCATCATTGCCCTTTTTTTTCGTCCACACTTGAAATCATGCCCGCCAAATAGCCTTTGTTTATTGAAAACTGCATCGGGAACTGAGGCATCACCCCTTTCACGTCAGCTCTTCGCAAAAAAATCGCGTGATTAAATGTAATTGCGGGGTTTATCCGAGGTTTCTCAGATTGCCGCCAAAACCGATAACCCAAACAATTGATTTTGCCCCTGTTTCATCACTGAAGTTGGGAGTTTTGAACGTATTCTAAAAAAGAGAAAAAACGACAGGGAGCGAGCGCTCGGTCGTTCTCAATAGAGCTATTGAATGGTATGAATTGATTCCGTTTTTTCCATGGAATATTGTTTGTTTGGTTTTGTGTTTTTTGTTTCGCAACAAAATAGTGTCGCCAGAGGTTATTAATTGATCTTCCGTGAAAATTTTAGTATCGATGCCCGTATAAACAAAATTTGTGTTTCCTACAGAATAAGAAGCAATTGTTGAGCGAGTTTCAAACAAATTGAAATTTGTCGCTCAATCACAAGTTCAATCGACCATTGAAAGGGGAATTTGGGATGAAAAATTTCGCAAAACCAGGGCCAATCATGCTGGCTCTACTAATGCTGACATCGCTTTTGTATGTTGGCTGTTCCGACGAAAAGACGTCGTCACTGTCGCAACGGGCAGCACACTTGACAGGCGGCGCGCCTGCGGCGCTGACTTTGGAAAATGCCAGAGTTTTTGGTTTTGAAAGTGCAGCCGACTGGAGCAATGTTTCCACGACAAGTGCAACACATTCTCAGGGGGCGTTCTCCGCTGCGGTAAATGTCAATTCATGGACAGAGGTGCAGAGTATTCCATTGTCATCGCCTGGGGGTGTCGCTTCACAGATGAGTGTGGATGTTTTGATTCCCGAGCAGATTTCCTGGGGGAGTGTCAAGCTGATAGCTAAAATCCCATCGGCAGGGTTGCATTATCTTGAAGTGGGATCTGTGGATATTTCCGCATTGCCACTGAATTCGTTTAATACACTGGAATTTACATTGCCGGCGAATTTGGTTGCCGCATTGAATGGCACATATAGCGATTTGCAGTTCACAATAGTGTTCAATGCACCTCCGACTTCAGCACCTTACCTGTTGGACAATCTGCAGATTTTGTCTGATGGGAGCAATCCTGATACGGGTGTGGATACCTCTACGGACACCGACACTGCCACAGACTCTGTTGTCAGTGGTACATTTAAGACGTTTACCTTTCAAACACCCAAATCCGTTCGGCGCGACCGGGTGATGATTTCGGCGACCGAGCGACTGGATGTGAATGACAGAGTTCTTCTTGGTCACGCAAACGACGGAATTGTGGAGGTGTGCAGTTTTGACGGTGGCGGCACTCAGTTTGACGCCGGGCTTTTTGCGTGGGCGAATCTGATAAGTACAGGGGATGTGGTTCTGAATGCAGATACTAAAGTCGTTGGATTCGTAAAAACCAACGGTACCGTGTCGCAGCAGGCGAGTGCAACGGTGTACGGCGGCATTATAGATGGGGCATCATTGGCGCCGGATACCAGAACCTTCAGTGTTCTTTTCCCAAATGTGCATCGGGGCGATAGAACCCTCGAAAGAGGCCGCAACCTTTGGCTGTTTCCCGGTGATTCCTATAACCAGATGGTTATTCGCGAGGGCGCCAGCATTGTCCTTTCCAGAGCGGGCAATTATTTCTTTAATGAGCTTCATGCTGACCCAGGTTCCAAAATATATGTGAAGACCCTTGGGGGCCCGGTTAATATCTACGTTCGCAACATCCTGGAGTATAAGGGTAAAATTGTTGTTTATTCAGGCTCACCAGGGGCCGTCATGTTTGGCTACCTTGGGACAGCGCCTGCTTATATCAAGGGGCCAATGACCGGTTCTATTATCGCCCCCAATGGCAAGATTGAATTGCGACGCCCGGAGACAGGGTATCACCGTGGCCAGTTCTTCGGTAAAGAGATAGAAATATACACCGATGTACCTGTGCGGCTTCTGTCGTATCCATGGGACGATACCATCATGGACGATGAAGACGGCGATGGCGTTCCTTACGATTCTGACGATTGTAACCGCGACCCCAATAAATCAGAGGCCGGCATTTGTGGATGCAATGTCCCCGATGATGACCGGGATAGCGATGGCATGCCCGATTGCGAGGACGAATGCCCCGACGACCCCAACCATGTAACGCTTGGTGATTGTGGATGTATTGGCATTGGTGATGGTCTTGCTGTGGGGAGCACCTGTGATGATGCGGCATGTCCAGGGTTGGGCGTTTGCGATGAGAACGGCGTATGTCAGGTGGAAGAAGACTGTGCGCCCGAGGAGGGCTGTGTGGCCAAAATGGATGGGGAGCATACGTACTGGATTTGTGGCGGCACCACCGGCACTCCTGTCTTGCCGGGGTCCATGGACGATGCGGCGGCTAAATGTGATAATGGCAGGGGACGAGGCCTGTTGACCCCTGGTACGTACAAAGACAATCATTTTCTGAATGTCAGTCTCCAAAACGAAGGCGTGACTGTTCCGGTTTGGATTGGCGCAAATGATATCGCCAGTGACGGCGCGTGGGTATGGTCTGATAAAGGTGAATCGACCGGGATTCCGTTTTGGGAAGGCGGCGCGGCGGGCCAGTCCGTGCGCGGCAAGTATTCGGCATGGCTAAATGGCCAGTCACCAGGGGGCGGCGCTTCAGAAAACTGCGCCGTGGCCGTTGTGAATCCTGCTGGTGGGGGGACTGTATGGGATGACGTGAGTTGCAGCGAGTCCCACGTGTACGTATGCGAAGAATACAAGCGTCACATTGGCGGCGAAGAACTCAATGGTGGCGATGTAGGAATGGATGACATTTGGGATGCGTTTGAAGGTTTGGATGGGGGTGGCCTGGATGAGCCAAGATTTGTCGATCCCAACGACACTGATATAGATACTGAAACGGACACCCGACCCATTTATGACGATGACTGTGTTCAGGGGACAGATTCGGGTATGTTTGGCTCCTGGGATGAAGACGATTCTCAGGTTGCCATTGACTTTATCAAGTTGTGCGAGAAGTGCCAGGACGACGTGCATAACAGCGACCCCAATGCAGACATCAATACCATCAGAACCGCATGTGCCGGCGTCTGTACCGGCATGGTATCCATCCCGGATGACAATGCCACTTGTCTGTTCGATGACGAACCCATCACCTGGATTATCGAAAACGACACAGATACGGCCCATACGAATTTTGAGTTGTTGAATAGCCATAAGTGTAGAATTGCGGTTGAGTATCAGGATGCTGAATGCAATGCAGATTTGGAATGCGTGCCGCTTCCGGGTAAACCTGCGGTCCCCGAAAATGTAGTTTGTGGTATTTCTGTCGCGCCTCCCAACTGTCCTCTCGATGAAAGCGCAGCGGTTACTCGCGATTGTACAGGGCGAGGCGCGAACGGTAGTCCTGCCACTGACAGAGCGAGTATTGGTAATATTCGTTGCGGCTGGACCGATACGGACACCACTCGCGAGCCCAATTGTTTGGAATATGACGCCACTGAATTGTGTGAAGGCGTTAAAATCTGTTCGGGCGATGAAGCGGACAATGGCAACATAGATCCCACCCAGGACCCGGGATCGTATTTGACGGATACGGAATGGGACAGCGAAAAAGATTTTCCACAGGATACGTCCCTTGACGACGATACCGATACCGCATACCCCGACGATCCGCCCTGTGACGACGCGGGTTGGGATTGTGCAAACGTTGGTACCGCACACAAATGGTGTCACTTTAAAACCCAGCCTCTTGCACAGCAGGATCCCGATGGAACTCGAAATGGCAAGAGCGGTTCAAAGGTCAGTTTTAATTTTGATCCATCATTTGAACTCAAATATACCGCTGAGCCGCGCATTATGAATGTCACGGATTTTGAGCTGTCGGCCGCCGCCGAGTTTATCGCGCAGGTGAAATTCAATCTGAGCAAAGCCAGAGGTACGCTGGACCTGGTAAAGGTGCAGGGCAGCGCAGCGGCAGACACCTGCGGGTTTGAAACAAAGGCGTCCATTGAAGTGATGGGAATGGATTTTATTGACCTGTGGATGGACGACGAAAAACAGGAGAGAATGCTCGGAAGATTCCCAAAAATCGCGGAAGGCGAAACCGATGTGACCCAGGTCTGCCGTGATACCCTTGCCAATTTTGATGCGGCGGTGGACCGGGCCAAAAAGGCGATGAAAGACGCCCAGGAGCTGATTCGCCAGCAAAAAAATGCATTGGAAGACGCTTCGGGCTATCCCAAACAAATGTCCGCAGAGCTGTGCAATCAGGTGCTTGCCGAAGGCGTTCCCGAGGGATTCGCAGATGATTTATCCTGTGAGACTGCGACTACTGAGGATGTGATTCAGGCGTTTATCAATCACTACAACAAACAGGTGAAAGAAATAACCACCTGGAGAAATAACTACACTGACGCGATTAGCGATTTGGCAAATAAACTCACTGCCGAAGCAGGGGATACCAAAACGTCCTGGACAAAGGACCTGAACATTGCGGCCGTTGAAATTAACGAGGATATCGTTTCGGTTCAGTTCTTTATAGGTCCTCTGCCCTGTCTGCTGGAAGTGGGCGCCTATATCAGCTATGGTGTTGCAGGTGGACTCGGTTTCCACCTGTTGAATCTGGGTGACGGCGCGGCAAATGGTGACATCGAGCTTGCATCTGCCTCTGCGGACATCACCCCCTATGCCGGTGCGGGAATCACCCTGTATGTTGGGGTTGGCTTTAAAATCAACGGATTTAAAGCATCTGCCGGCATCGAAGGCGCCATTAACCTGGCCAATGTGGATGTGCCGTTTGTGTTGAAGGCCGGGCTCAATCTGGCCACTTCAGAGGATCACCGCATTCCCACCATCGAGGGAATTCCAACATCTCTGCATGAAACCATTGGCAGCAAATTGAAAAAATATCATCTGTCGATGAACTATACTTTCTATGCAGGAGTGGTCATTCAAAATATTCTTTCCGGTGAAATTCGTGTGAAGATTAAGTTGAAATTCTTTTTCTTCAGCAAAACATACCGAAAAACTATTTTAAAATTCAAGTCGCCCATTCCAAGAATTGATATCCCAATTTTTGAGTTGAGCAACGGCGGGTCCATTGAAGGGTATAAAATCGCTCACGCAACAATGCCTGAGGGATCGGGTGAAAAAGCCATTCCGTGGGGGGAAATGGAAACGCCCACTGCATTGATGGACCTTGGCCAATTCTACGACGAATTTAAGGCATCACCTGTATACACCGACGCAAATCAGGCGTGGAAGGACGCCAAAGAAGATATTCAGGCATATGAAGACCTCATGGAAGCAATCAGCAACGGCCAGCAAGTTGCACAGGAAGAAATTGATGAAGTGACCGCTGCAAAGGATGTTGCAGAGCAGTACATGGGTGAAGCAGATTTCGATAGCAAAGCAGTTGGCAGTATGTTCTATGACGAACAGTGTGCCATCTGTGTTGATAAGGGCAAAGACTGCGTGCCTGAAACCGAAAGAGGTCCCAAGGATTCGGTGTGTTGTCCAGGTTACGAATGCCTGCCTTCTTATTGGAATGGTGGCGATCTTTTGTTAGCTAGCATTGTTTACAAATGCCAGGCGCCTGAACAGGATACCGAGACAGAAGAACTTCCTGTTGACTCTGAAATCGATACCGATACGCAGGTTATTATTATTGTTGAGTAAAATGAAAAAGTCGATATTTTCTATTTTTTTGAGGCTGGGCCCTGGGGCGACACTGTTCACCCTGGGGCTTGCCCTTTTATTTACTGGTTGCAAAAACACATCGGAAAAAGAGGTGTCACCAGCGAAACCGAATCTCCGCCACTCCGCGGCGTACACGGCGACGCTGCCATGGCAACAGGACACCCTTTATTCGTATAAACTGACAATGGAAAGCACCGCCTCGGTAACCGAGGCGAAAGGCGTTTCGGACTTGACGCTTTCGGGGATTTTAAAAATGATTCCCCTTGAGCAAACAGCCCAATCCATACAGATGATTGTTGAGCTTTCCCAGCTTGCTATTCGTTCTGAAGATCCCGAAACCCAACCTGTCTTTGACGCAATGCTGCCCGAACTGAAAAAGCCGTTCGCCTGTCTGTACGAAAAAGGTGAAAACACCTTTATTCATACCCAGGCGAATTTGTCGCTTTCTTCGGTAAGTGTGGTTCGCAGCGTGTGTGCGGCGCTGCAGTTTTCAAACGTCTCAAAGGAAAAAAGCCCCTCGTGGACCGTTAATGAACACGATGGTTCCGGTACCTATGAGGCGGTGTACACGGCACAGGGGAACAATCGCTTTTCTAAAAAGAAGACGTCCTACAAGCCAACATCAATGGAAGGCAAACTGGGGTTGGGCCTGGGGGTACAGGTAAAGATGGAGGTGCTTTCATCTAACGGCGAAGTCACCTTGAAAGACGGTGTTTTATACAAGGTGGCATATCAGGAACAGCTGCGTTCCGTCATTGGTCTGAATGCGCCGGTTTCATCGAAAACAGAGTTTTCACTGGTTTTAAAAGACAAATCGAAAAATCAGGGCATTTCCGATTGGGGCGGACTGTTGGCTTCGGCGCGAAAACTTGATGCCAAAGAGCCTTTTTCTCAGGTTAAAAAGGGAACCTATTCCTTTGACCAGGAAAAAATTGGGACGCTGACATTTGAAAAGGTTCTTGAGTTTTTTGAATTGAGTGGGCAACTCACCGCAGAAGGGGTGAAGCGCCAGGATGCCGCCCAAAAGCAGCTGCTGCGGCGGCGAACGCGCATGTTTTCAGCGTTGACCGCACTGCTGCGTTCTGATGAGGCCAATGTTGTTAAAGCGGATGCCGCGATTCGATCGGGTTCAGTTGCGGCACATTCTTTAATAGATGGGCTTTCCTCCGGGGGAAGTGACGCCTGTCAGCAGGCGCTACTGACGTTGGCCGCCGATGAAAAGGTGGATTTGGCCATTCGAAAAAAAGCGATAGCCAGCATTCTAATGACCGGAAATGCCTCTGCCCAAACGGTTCATTCGCTACTTGATATTGCGAAGACAGCGGACTTTGGCCATCATATGTACATGGGCCTTGGGACAATGTGCCGAAAACTTCAGGCCTCAGGACAAGAGGGGCTTGCGGGCGAAATTGGCGCGTTTCTGGTGCAACGGTTAAAGGCTGCCAACGACGCGGAACTTCAGGTAACAGCCTTGCGGGGCATTGCCAATTCGGCGTTTACGCCCGCGTTTGGCCCCGCATCCGCTTATTTGAGGGAACCCTACCCGGAAGATGTGCGTGCCGCAGCGGTAGAGGCTCTGCGATTAATGGGACACCCCAGGGTGAACGATATTATCGCGGATGCCATGGGCGCCAACAATAGTAGAATTCAGCGTGCCGCATTGAATGCGGCAAAGACGAGAGAGCCCAACGCCAAACTGGCAAAGGCTGTTTCAACTGTTGTCCTTGAGTCAGAGAACGCAGCCACGCGCAAAGCTGCCTTGGCTATTGTTATTAAATGGCTGCCCCAACGGCCGTCTCTCAAATCAGTGCTTGAAAAAGTTGCCGCATCAGATACAAATCCCGGTGTGCGCAATCTGGCAGCCGCTGCCATGGATGCCGAGTAAAGCAAACTAACCTTAACCAAGTAGAGGTGTCACTTTGAATCGATTAAGTCTATGGGCAATCGTATGGCTTGTTGTTGCAGCCTGCGGTGAACCATCCGCTGATACAAAAAGCAAACCGGTGTCGGCCGCAGCAACAACCCCGGCGCCCAAACAAAAGCCGACAAATAATTATAAATTAGCCCCTCCGGAGAAAATGCAGGCAGGCAAAAAGCATTGCGATGTTATCTGCGAGCGGTCTCGTGAGCTGAAATGTGGCGTGTCAGAAGATGACTGTATGATAGCCTGCGCCTCCATGTTGCAAACCCCCGTGTGTCATGATGAGTTGCTCAGCGTAATGGAATGCGTTATAAAGGAGCCTGTCGCCAGCTGGGAATGCAGTGAGCAAAAGATTGCCGCCATAAAAGAGGCGTTTTGTGTGCCGGAGCAGGAA
>JAFGQN010000002.1 GCA_016935665.1 Deltaproteobacteria bacterium
ATATTGCCCAATCCGAAAATCCCCTGCGTGTGGATATGCCGAAAACAGTGCTTCAGGCGCTTCCTGAACGCAAGCCTCTAAAACAGCGGCATAAAAACCACCGGATCGCCGTATGATGTCAACCTGCGGTTCTCTGCAAATTTTACCTGCGGAATTTTGTGGAATCTTTTGCTGATGTCTGTTTTTCTGGATTTCACTTGCGGTGGCCTCCTCGAATCGGATTTTTTGTTTATTGCAAATCAGGAATACCCAATATCCTCGCGGCCCCGCAAGATTTTCCTTTCTCTTTTCCTGTTAATTTTATGCAACCTGGGAGTACACTATCGATCCTGATTCGACCTTCGCCGTTTGTATGAAGCCATCTCCATCGCCTGGAAGCAGCAGAAATTCACAACGGAGTTTCTGGATTCATCACTTTTTTCAAAACCTCACCGGGTTTAAAATTTAAAATAGATCTGGGAGGAATTACTATTGGCTTGCCAGTTTGAGGGTTACGCCCAAGGATTATTGCGCATGAACCAGTGGTTCAGATTCGACCTGTGTACCAGCAACAGTTTCGTTTTTTTCTTCAGTGATGGTTTCGGGTTCCGGTTCCATTGCAGATTCCGATTCTGCGACAGGTGCAGATTCCACCTCTGCAACAGGTGTGGATTCTACTTCTGCAACAGGCGCATTCGTAACCGGCTTTGGGCTGGACGATGGGGCTTCCAACTGCTTCAGTCTTACTCCATTAAAATTTATATGCTCTAAAAATGCGACAAAATCCCGATATACACTATCGTGATCCACCGGTCGTGCACTCAACACCACAGCAAGAACAGCAGATTTTAGTTCATACTGTATTTCGATTCCAGCTTTAGGATTAGCGGGTGAAGTCACCTTATCAGTCGCAAACTCCGGGATTTTTACCAATAAAACAGATACCTTCTCACTGCGAGAATTCTCATCCAGCTTCAGTTGTTCCAAATTCGCCAGCTCAATCGTGGCCAATATGGCGTCGTAACTGCCGATTTTGATTTTCTGCTGCCTGGTTATTTTGGAGGCGTATGTACGGCTGTCATTAAAATGATGACCATACTCTGAAAATTTGTACCATGTTGTTTTACCGGAAAGACGTTCTACAAAATTAGATAAAAACACATCAACATCGATTTCGCTTTTACTGTCCTGCATAATTGTCAGGTCCACATAAATCTGCGAATCATTCCGTCGATGCCGCAACGTCAATTCCGTGTAGTACTCCTCTGAATTGATAACGTCTCCGTCGTCGTCCAGATATTCCACGGTACCTTTGTACTTGCTCCCCCCTTTCCGCTTCCATTTATGGGAAGTGTTATTATATTCCCAATTATCCACTTCCCAGTTATCACCGATAAACCTACTGCTTTCCGCATTGGTAAAATCGATATTGATGTTATTTCTCGTATACTTTAGCCCGCTCGAATCGAGCGTTACCAAAGACGACGTACAGCCGGCTGCCAAAAGGCCTCCCAATATCCAAACTGATATAACTGCTCTCATAGATCCTTCCCTTTCTATAAATAAATCAGCTTTTCGCAAAAACAGCATTTGAATGAAATACCGTTTTTACATTCTTTTACCGATTTGTACAGCCGTATTGGTCCTGTGAATGTTTAGAAAAGAAGCAACACAACAGTTTATGCAGGATTGTCTTTCAGAGGCAATTCATCGATTTGAGATTATGGTGTTTCAAAAAATGTGCCCCGAGTTAACTGAGGAAAATCGCAAAGTACCCGCCTTTTAATAAAGCGACTCTGGCCGACGAGTTCCCGGTTTCGAGGACGGGGGACATCCTGACGCTGCAGCAGAATCTTGAAACCCGTGGCCCAGCGCTCACGACCACCCAAATGCGCACGAAACACGTGCAATGGCATTCGGCGTATGAATACAAGCCCTCCAAATATTCTATTGTCCGGTTTGTTTTCTAAGCAGACTCACCAATTCCCGACGATGAATGATGTTCGATACCCGCAACTCGCCTGGTGCGCCATTGGAAATTCGAAACAGTATCCGGTGGTGAATCCCAACCCTTGCCGACCAAAGTCCATCGACTTTCTTTATCCGTGACACTTTAACCGCATTTGTCTGGTCACCGGTGGCAATTGCAGAAACCGTGGCGATGCTGCGAGATACAACATGTTGAGGAAGCTGCGTCATGGCATCTGTCGCTGTTTTTTCAAAGACAGGAATCAGTGGCTCTTTGGACAGCGGCAGAGCTGCTTCATATTCATATTGCTCGTCAATATTCGTCGTTTCACACGAAGGAGCCTCCTGTTTGGATTTTAGTGTTTCGAATTGTTCTCCTATCCGTACAAGTTCTTTTCTAAGCCGGATTTTTTCATGACGAATATCTTCTATATGGGATTTAAGCTTGTTTACCTTTTGCCGAAGGCGCCCCACCTGCATCGCATTGGTGGTGTCTGCGACCTCATTCGTTGCAACTGTTGGCGGAAGTGATGGTTCACAATGGGACGTCTGCTCACCTGCCACTTTAAGTTCCTCAGTTCGGCGGGCCAGCTCCTGTGCCAGTTGATCCGAACGATCTGCGGCTGCTTTTATCTCTTTTTGAAGGCTTTGCGCCTGTTGGGTCAATGCGTCTATTTTTTCAGTTTGCATTTTATTGAGGCTGCCGGCGATTTGGCGACTCACAGATCGATCAAGCAGAAAATCAAAATAGTCACCAGCCGGATCGCCTGGCGGCATCAACAGTTTGTCCCGTGATTTCTCGATGGTTTCGAGAAGCACTTCTGCATCAAGAATGCGCTCCGGATCCAATACACCCCGTGCGAATACAATTCCCAACCCTGGGTAAAGGTCCATCAGCGCATACGCTATTTCGATGGATGTGTTCGAGACTTCGGACATTAAATCTCTTTCAATTCTCTTATTAAGCACGCTGAGCGTGTGCTCATCCGGCTGGATCAACGAGCGTTTTATGCGCAGATCGTCCAGCCAGGCAATATCGATTGCCGTATTTTTTTGAATTGTGGCTTCCTGTCTTAAAAACACATCTTTTTGATTACTCTGGATGGCTTCGTGGGCCACTTCCAGCCGATAGTGATCCAGCAAAATGGGCAAATCCTTTCGATTTTCCATCAGGTCGAGTACCGTTTCCACTTTGTCCCACATATGAAACTGAAGGAATTGCCGCATGGCAATAATAAGCTGCATCGTTGAAAATTCATTCATAGGCAATCGCGCAATGTCATGGGGCCGAAGTGAACCGAATTCACTGTCCGATATATATTTGTGCGCATTGGCGAGGTACTCGTCCATCGTCACACCGGGTATGGGAGATGGGTTGACAAGACGCGTCTGATCTTTTTTCTGACAGCACTTTTTATACTTTTTTTTGCTACCGCATGGACAGGGATCATTTCTACCCACCTTCGCCACCGATCTTCTTACCGTGAACTGCCCAACAGGTGACGTTTTGTATTCCTCATCGTCAAGCATTTCCAAAATCGGTTTTTCAAATGTGGATGCAAATTTTGTGAGCAGCGTTTTTGAACCTTTCTTTTCCTTTAATTTTGAGAGGGTAATGTACGGCATCGCCAACTCGATAAGGTATTCATCACCCACCAATTGTGCGGCGTTGGCTATCAGAAACCCGGACTCCACATTCAACCTCTGTCGGCATTTGGCGCGAAGCGCCGACACAAGAAGTTCATTTTGTGACAGACCTTTTGAAAGAAATGCAGCATACCAAAGGGAAAGGCATTCTCTTTCAATAGACATTTGACCGCTCTAAACCGACGCAAGAAACATCTCAACCAGCTCGCCCTCACAGCTGCCAACAATGGCCACAAACTCCACAAATGAAGGCAGAAGGCCAAGCGTGGCGCCAACTATTTTAGCTGGAATCCTTTTCCCCGATGCTGCATGGGCAAGCAGAATTGCGGCGACCGCATGACCATCGGACTGTTTGCACAGCAAACTCACGATATGAGGCAGTTCACTTTCTGCAAGTGTCAACACCGAAGCGAAAGACGAGATACCCGCCCTGGTCAATGGTGTAAGACGCGCCTGGTCTACTATGGTTTTGACATCCATTTTATCATCATTCCCTTTTATACTCGGGAGAATGCGGGCGACTCTGCGGCTGATTGGGCAGCCCCTTCAATAGAATCATTTCCGGCGTGTGGTTCAGGTATGCTTCGAACACATACTCCGGCCAATATAAAAAGCCCGGCCCGTATTTCATGTACGTGTCATAGTTCACGCATCTGCCGGCTCCCTGGGTGCGATGAATTTCACTGCTGATGCATGTCTCCCATTCAGCGGCCGAAGCATCCAGCACTACATACGGTGTGGTGAACACCACATGTGCGTCGTCTTTTTCAGGGTACGGGGGCGGCAGAATGCGTGCGTACCATATTTCGCCTTTTCGTCCGTTGTATCCAGAGGGACAGCGCGCGGTCAATTCTGTATCGAGAAACAATTCCCGAAATTTAATTGTGTCGCCGGATACCCCCATATGTTCATAAAGTCCCATTCTGGATGTGTGAAAAATCCGCATTATTCGCAGCATGTCCGGGTCTGGAGCGATGGACTCATAAATCGCGGCAGCAACCGATGCCACCGTTTCTGTGGATGCGCCTTTGCACAAATCGAACATGGACCAGCAAAAATAAAAAGTGCCTGTTAAAGGACTCATTGGCGGCCCTGTGGGCGTGTATTCATTTTCAGCTTTGGTGAGAATGTCATAAAACCACGACATTTTAGGCAGCATCAAAATCTGTTCTGCAATCACCGATATTTGATTCTGCACATACATATAAATGGCATGATCCCATTTTAATGATGAAAGGTCCTTGTTTTTTGCAATTTCCGTTTGATAATCTGCAGCATTTAATTTACCGGCTTTCCATGCCGCCAAGTCGACCGTTTTATTTTGGCGAAAGCGCAGCAACTCGTCAGCAACTTTTTGGGCCAGGGGACCACTCTCCAACCGCTTCGCCAAATCGATAACACCCAAAGGCGCTGCTGTTTGCCGCATTTGTTCAGCGCCCGGGTATGTCCAATGAACCTTGATTTTGGAATCAAAATCAGAGTCTGCATTCTCATCCGGCTGAACCATGGCTGCGATTATTTTGCGGCGGTCATCGGCGAAATGTTTCTTTTTATATCGAATCATTTGCGAAACGGCCACATCAACATCGGTTTGCCTGAATTCATTTTGCAAAAGATGCCCAAATCCGGAATGAAGTGTTTGTTTCACTGCTTTAAGCAGCGCTGCTTCTGTTTCCTGTTTTTCAGGGTCTTCATTTGCCCGATTCCATGCGATCTGTGCCAGACTCACCGCCACCTGCACCACTATGGGATTTTGTGATGTCTCCTGCACCAGCAGCGGCATGGCCATGGACTCCAGTTTTTCGGACATCTTATCCACAACGGATGTGTGCGGCAGACCATGGGTATGACGTTCTGCGGTCGTAAATCCGCCGTGAGGCGCTGATTTAACTTTTGTGTTTTTTTTACGTTTCTTTTTGCTCATACTGATGTTGCTCTACTTCTTCCGGTTTTTCTTTCGGGATTTCTTTTGCTGCTTGCGTTTTTTTTTTTGATCTTGTTTGCCTTAAACGGTTTGGCCAACGCGTCGACCATGCCATCATCCCAAAATGAGCGTCGGGATGCGTCTGCCTTTTGAATGGTTCGTTCCCATTCCTCCCGGTGGGGATGAGACAACCCGTGGATTTCATCTATCAGTTTGAGTGCAGCGGCGACGCCTCTTTTTTTGCATGAGGCAACAGCATCGGAATGAATTCCGGCGCACCGATTTCCGCCATATTCTCAATGGAAATTTCATCCAGCAACACCTCCGCGTCAACGATGGCATCCACAACGCGCCGGCATGGCCAGGCGGTCAGAATACTCTCAAGATAGATTTCCACTCCGTCGCCAGTATTACGGAACGCTTCGCGCAACACAACATTGATGGCAGTGTCGCCCATGGGTTCCAATGCGGCGGATGCCGCTTCATTGGTAAAATCCCCGAGGTCCGCCATGATGACGTTTACCAGCCCCCTGGCTAGAGGGGCGCAAACACCGGGTTTTACTTTTTCCAGCCGTGGAATCAGTGTGGTCGCCCGCAAAATGGGGTAGTAATTCATTTCGCTGATGTCCGTCAGCACGTCAGCCAGTACAGATACAGCGATGTCCGGCCCCAATGCCAGACATGTTGCTTCGAAATCAAGAAACAATTGGGGCCGTGTGGATAAGGCGAGTTTTCTGATGCATTCGACGCGGTCGCCTGCTCGATCCATTGACAGCTGGTCATCCTCTGCGACCGTGGCACGTAAAAACAAGGCTGTGGTGAGTTCCGCTTCACTGTTGGCAGTGCGCTTTTCGTTTGCCCTGCCCAATGGCTTGTGCAATTCGTCCAGTACGATATACACCTGTGCAATGAACTTTTGAAATGGCGTCCGTGTTTCATCAATATTGAGCCCGCCACACCATGCGGTCACATCCCATGCCTTTTCTTTAGCCAGCGTTTCAAATGCGTCGAAAATTACCGAGGGAACTTCGCTGACGGATTTTTGGCGTATCGCAGTTAGAGACGATAGAAAATCCTCCGAAACAGGTGCGCTTCGACCAACAAAAAAGTGAATTTCATCCAGCAACGTTTCGGTGGACATCCAATTCAGTTCGAGCGCTCTTGTAAAAAAATAACAATTGAGCAGATTTTCAATCAGTGACAAATGGGTATCTTCTGCCACAGAATCAGGGCGACCATATTTTCGGCATGCCGCAACCGTATCACGAAGAAGCGATTCCGGCATGGCAGGCAGCATGCATAAGACCAATACCGGGCTGCCGTGTCCCGTTGCCATACGATTCCATGAAAACTGTTTCAGCTGCGCCAACGCCTTTTTGGGTTTGCATTCGCAGGCAAACTGCAATCTGGCAAAAAGCGCATTTTCCGCTGCATCATCGGGACTGTCGGCAATTTTTTTGTCAACAATTCGCAACGCCTCTTTATCCTTGAACTGTCTGCAAAGATCCACAATTGTTCCGAACGAATCATTTGGGGGCATTTCTTCAAGCAATTGTCGCAGTTTTGGCCCATGGGTCTCCAGATTCCCCCGGTCGGCAATCAGTGTTGCCGCCAAACGCCTCGCCGTACTGTCATCCTGCTGAAAAACATCAAATATATTTTCGGGGATGCGCGGATAATACAGCCTGTTCAAATGCCCAAGCGACCAGCGAACAATTTCATTGTCCGGGTGCGCCAGCAACTCGCAAAGTTTTTCATACGAATAGAGTAATTCTTCAGTGTGGGTATTCATGATCGGATGATTCTTTCCGGTAAAAAATATTTCGTCGAAATGGATAACAAATCATTCGCAGCGATTCCAGCCCCAAATATCATTAAAGGTGCAGGTGGCAGGAAGCAGTGTTTCATCGGTTAATCCACGAAGATTCGTCAGTTATTCCGTGTTTTGCGTTTCCAGGGTCCACCGCAATAATTAATCCGTTCTCTTCGTTGATTATCAGTTGGCGATTGATTGGGCTACAGTTAAAAACATCCATTTTTTAGTGATATCGTGCTTATTGCAGTCTGATTGTTTATCTGAAACGGCAGAGGGGCAATCTGACATACTCGAGCAGTTATGTTAAACATGAATGAAATGGAACACACTTGATTTTTTTGAGGCGCCCAACCATTCAAACCGCCAGCCAGCAGCCTCCGGCCTCCGGTCTGTCACCATCTCCTTCAAATCCAATCGCGGCAGACAGGTTCAGCGAAAGAAACGTCGCAAAAGAAATCTCTTTCGCCTGTATCCTGTCTGCGCCGCCCGCCTGCTGGCTCTGGCCCACGACATCCAGCACCGCGTCGACACCGGTGAATTCCACGACTACGCCGACGTTGCCCGCCGCCATAATCTGACCTGTGCCCGACTGACCCGGAGTATGAATCTCCTTCTACTGGCGCCAGATATTCAGGATGAGCTTTTGCATATGGAATCCGAACGCGCTGCTGTAGATTTCCGCAGCGAAGCCGACGAACAGTCCGTCAAGCCGGAAAAATACAGCCGCGTCGACAGAGCGAAGCGGCGTCAAGTTGGGCGTGAGCCGATTGGTGCGCGGGATTTGCGGCGGAGGCTGGTGAGTCTGGACTGGGGAGAGCAGAAGGTGATATTTCGGCAAATCCTGTGATGCCTTTACTGGCAGCAATTTGCGCTTCTTTACAGCAAACAGTGATAAAACCTGACAAAACTTCTCCATCAGTTGTAGGAAAAGTAAATTTCGCTTGTCGCATCTGCCAACCCCATGCACTTTGCGGAAAACAATATTCTGCAGCCGTTTACCTGCCCTTCTATTGAGTAATATCAGATATTTCTGTTCGTTGTTGCTGGGCACTCACGATTTTCCCCGCGCTGTGATTATTTTTTTTTTTGAAAAATTGCGGTTTCTCATGAACACGTGAGGTAAAAAGCAGGCATGGCAGAAAAAAAAAACAGATATGGTTTGTCACGTCGAATTCCAAACGATGTTAAACGTAAAGTCCGCAAAAGGTGTCTGTTTGGCTGCGTTCACTGTGGTTCAGTGATTTATCAGTACGAGCATTTTAACCCGGAATTCAAAGATGCACAATTCCATGACGAAAATGGGATTACACTTTTATGCGCAACAGTTCATGACAAAAAAACAAGAGGCAGAATTTCCAGAGCTAAAATCGCTGAATGGAACGAATCACCATGGTCACAGAGCAATGATTGCGTCTGGGAGAAAATTGACGACGTTCAACAGTTGAATAATGATCCCGGTATTCTGCTTGGTTCTGTTGGCTTCAGAAATGTCGAAAATGTTATCACATTGAAGGGAAAACCCATCATTCAATTTCTCCCGCCGGAAGTGACAGGTGGTCCATACAGGCTGAATGCGGAATTTAATAACATGGATGGCAATCAGATTGCACGTGTTGAGGAAAATGAATGGATCGGTTCCATAAAGAATTGGGATATTCAGGTGGAGGGCAGATCCTGTCAAATCAATAACGACAAAAGAGATATTGCGTTGGCATGGGAGTATATGGATTTATCAGATCGCCTCACCATCGGGATCACAAAATTGAAAATGAACTACAGGGGTTTTGTTATTCACATCCAACCTGGAGCATTTAAAATTGCCACGCCCAATGGCCTAACATTGTCTATACAAAGTGCGATGATTGGAAATGCGCATACAGGCATCAATATGGATGATGATTTTTGTCAAATTGCTCCGGATGGTCTTTTGTCTGCAACGGAGTTTACCATTCACAGGAGTGACAGGTATGGTTATACGATCTTAAACAATATTTCGTTTAATACTCCATATGATTTGTGGACACATTTTGGCAATTCTCGAACAAATTTAAAATTTAATTATATCTGCTTTAATTCCGGTCTCAGGATAAACCGGAGTGGTAACTGAATCCAATCATTTGCCTTTGGGAACCCCATGGTTCTTAATTGTCCCGGCAGCGGAGTTCCTTGTGTCAATACCTCCAGTTTTTGCATCACCTATGTGAACTGGTTCACCTTCCTTGGTGAACGCTACGAACGAAAATCGGTGATGATTACCAGCAACCTGGTTTTCTCTCAGTGGGACCGTATTTTTAAAGGTGCGCTGACTACTGCTGCCGCCATCGATCGCGTCGTGCATCATGCGCACATCCTGAAAATTAATCTGAAGAAAAGCTATCGCGCAGAAGAGGCTTAAAAAACGCAAAGGAAAAAAACGAATTTCATTACACGAAAAAAATTTACCCCCTTGGGGGTAACCCTCGACGCTTCGCCCTTCGAGGGAATATTTGGTGTCCAAAACACTAAGGTGTTTCGGACTAATCCGGGAGACTCCGTCTCCGTCGAGTAGCCAGGGGAGATTGCTCTCCCCCGGCTCGTCACAGAACCGGACGTGTGGGAGCACATCCGGCACCTCGGGACATCGGGGTTCAGTATGGAGAATCCGTATTCCGATGTCGGCATTTATACCTCAGTTATCCTAACCGCAGCGGAAGCTGCGCCGGGACGTTATCAATCGATTTGGTTTGGAACTCCTGCCATTTATCTGAAAGGGATACCAATCCATTGTCGCGTAAAAATTTGTTGTTCAGGATTCTGTCCACAATCCAGATGTGGCTCAGTTGCCACCATGACCGCTGGTCCTTATAGATGGCTTTCCATGTACTCTTCTTTCCCGCGCGTTTGTATTCGCATGTTGATAATCTGATGGGGGCGCATAACATCGCCACCTACTCGGCCGTTTGGGGAAGTTGTTGCGTAAAAACTGTACCGGAACAGTTTTTCCGATCTGACAGGCCGGTCAGTGGCGCCTTGATACTGGCCAAAACGTCTAAAGCCGCGTCCCGGCTGGCAAAGGCGTTTCGAGAGCGAAAGGTAACCAAAATTTATCGCGCGGTGGTGGAAGGTGACGCTACAAAA